>JAGAAI010000081.1 GCA_017615325.1 Clostridiales bacterium
AATAGAGGATGCCGTCAAAGCCTAAGAGAGTCTTGATATCAGGGGTCGTGACATCTACCCATTCTCCCCCTATCTTAATGAAGGACCTTCCGGGTTCCGTCATGACTTCATAGCGGGCAGGGATCTTCTGGAAGACCGTATATACATTGATATCTTGAGACGATCCTTCGAAGACCTGAGCACCGGGCATTTTCACGACAACAGTATACTTGTCAGCTTCGACCGTCCCGGGAAGCTTTACGGTATGGTAACCCATGTATTCTGCCGTTCCGGTAACAGTTGCAAGGACATCTCCGAATTCATTATCCAATATCTCGATCGTGTATGGCTGATCAGGAACCGGCGTCCAGATCCCGATCGCGGCGATCTTTCCCGGGATATCGAAAACAGTCGCAGCACAGACCTCATCAGCCTTTAAGATCTTCTTGATGGAAAGTTTATCGGGATCCAATTCCTTGCCGGCTTTCTTAACCAAATCATCTGACAGGACGTTACAGTCGACGAAACGCCCGTAGGAAACAGCAGAAGAATAGTCCTTCGTAACATGACAGCTGTTGAGTTCAGGGATAGGCATGTCATAGGAAACCCAATAGAATCCGCAGTTGCCCCAGAACTCTCCAAAGGAGTTCTGTACGAGCCATGCGCCGTCCCTCTTGGCGGGCGTCTTGAATCCGTCCTTGGGATAGTTGTCATCCCATCCTATTATCGTTGCCAGATGGTCGTTATCCGTCGCATTCTCAGAATAGTTCTGGCTATAGTAACCGTTAACCATCTTGCATTCTTTCTTGTAGTTCGTAACAAAACTTACGGCTCCCTTTTCGCGGATATAAGCCTTGATATCTTCCTCACTTATCTTGTTTGTTAACGGCATCTCACATTTATAACTTCCCAGGATATCCGTCCCCTCAACAAGATATCCGTTCAAAGGGCTTGCACAGAGAGCTGCCGTAACTCTGAAGATGTCGCCCCCGAGATCCGTATTAAGGCCTGAAGAGATATAGTATTTCTCTTCATCATGTTCGGGTTCTTCGCCCGTAAAAAGATCGGGGCCTTCGTAGATCCTGTCGATGATGTCAACGGGGTTGATATCTATCAGATCACCATGTTCCTTAAGGTATTCCGACTGCATGCTCGTTACGGCTGAATAGGCATAGCATCCGCCCCAGCCCTGCTCCCTTACGGGAGTCGATACACCTTCATTTATCAGACAGTAGCTGTGTTCGGGATCTGAGAAAGGCACGAAGAATTCCTTATCGCCTGCGCCGAAGATATTGTCCGTACTTGTAAAGGGCTCGGAAGTAGTCTCGGGTGTGCCGGCGGAAGGATCTTTCTCCGTCTCTTCAGTTGTGGCAGCAGTTTCCGTTGTTGTCTCTTCAGCAGGTGCGGAAGTCTCGGTCGCAGGTGTTGCCGAAAAAGCAGCAGAACAGTCTTCCGTCACAAGAGGTTCTGCCTTGCTGCAGGCTGTGGTCATAAGCATCGAAAATACGACCGTAACCGCCAGAAAAGATACAATGTTATCAAGAATCCGTCTCTTCATATTTTCCCTCCCATGTCCTCCTGTGGGGGACAAGTCAAGGATATCATTAACAAGGGACAGAAAACAATCACCCCGGGCCCAACGCATCGTGTCCTTCCGCTCAACAGTCCGTTGTATCGTCAGTTCATGGTAAAAGCCGTAACTGCAAAGCAGATCGCCTCGACTGCGGCAAGGGGAGTCATAACAAATTTCTCTTTCCTGCTTGCCGAGAAGAAGTTCATGACAGTGTTGACCAGAAAGAATCCTGCAAAGACAAAGCATATGATCTTTATCACGCCGCCTGAAAACCAGCGGTCCATGAAGCCTGCTCCCTGAAGGAGCATGGCTGCGCCAAAGAGCTGGAGAAGGATCGACGAAGCTGCCGCAAGCCTTAACGCAGGAGGCAGGACCTTATACCTTCCGCCCATGGTAAATTCTCCCAGGGGGAGCCCTATTATCAAAAGAACTTCCATTACTGCAACTATCAGGAGCAACACTGCACCGACTATAGATATCATCTTTTCTTCTCCTTCCCTGAGATCTTCTCCGGGTCTATCCCTTCCATCGCGATGAAAGAATCCGCAGCATCGTTTATCATCGCCATCATCTCTTTCTCCGATCCTTTGAACACGCCTGTCGCGACCATCGTCGCTATCCCGTGTGAGTAGATGACCGTGTTCCTTATAAAACGTATAACCTGTTCTTCATTAAGACCTGTCTGAATAGATATCGCACTTATCATCGGCTTGTTCTTCTTATCCCTTGCGATAGCCTTAAGGTCATAGGGCTTGCCCATCGGACTCTCTCCCAGATAGAGGAACCTGAAGAGGTTCGGTTCTTTGATGGCCATCCTGACATAGGACCTGCCGAGATATTCAAATCCTTCGATCTTATCTTTCATGTCCTTTACGGCTTTCTTTGCGGCATAGTCCCTCGCATATTCAGAGAGCGCCATCCTCAGCCCCTCCATGTTCTCGAAATGCCATACTATGGGCTGGGTCGAACAGCCGATCTCCTTTGCCAGAGTCTTGACGTTAACGGATGAATAACCGTCCCTTATAAGCATTGCAAGGGCCGTATCGAGTATCAGTTCTTTGGTTATGGTAACCTTCCGTGCCATAAGACCTCCTCATAACATAAATGTATTTATATAAACGCGTTTATATAATAATCCCGGACAGCCGGCTTGTCAAGAAGCCCTTGTTTTACACTCATCTATACAGGGGGTATAATGAATTGTCAGGAGGGTAAGGACATGCAAAGATTTCGTGAGTGGTTCAGTATAAGGCTTGCAAAGAATCCGGGACAGATCGTCCTTCTTGCGATCCTCTTCTTCAATATAGTATTTCTTCTGCTGGCGGCTTTCATAATCAGCCG
>JAGAAI010000082.1 GCA_017615325.1 Clostridiales bacterium
AGGTCTTCCAGAACATCGTAACGAACAGAAAGTTCATCGGGTTTACGATAGAGGGAACTCCCGGCGCAGAGATCTATAAAGATCTTGATCTTGTGTCAGATCTTGTTTTCGATAAGTATTTTTCCAACACATATACATCCAAGCCTTTCCGTATTCACATGGAGAAGGAAGGATATAAGGAAGTCGTTCTCTGCGGACTTGACGAATGCGGCTGTGTCGGCGCGACTGCAAAAGGGGCGGTCAAGGCCGGCATGAAGACATTCATGTTAAAAGATGCGATCGGCAGAAGATTCCCCGAAGCCAAGGTCCGGAAGATGAGGGTTAAGTTAACTAAGATCGGTGTTGAGTATATCTGATATACCGCTTACTGATCGTCATTGGCGAGCTGCCATTCGGGCTTCTTGAAGAAGTCGATGCGGGGCTCTAAGAACTTGAATCCCTGACCGTTTGAGACAGCTGACAGGGGCTCTAATATGTAGTCCCAGCTCCAGAGCCTGTCATCAGCACCAAGATACTCTCTTACCATCTCGCAGCCTACTGGCGCAAAGGGGTGGAGGAGAGTCGTGATGACCTTCACGCAGTAGAAGCAGTCCCAGAGGACCTGGGATCTTAAGGCATCGTCATCGTTGCTGTCAGCTTCCCTGATATTGCCGACCCAGTACTTGTTTACTTCTCTAATGAAGCTGTCCAGGGTGTATGTAACCTTATGGAACTCGTGGTTATACATGAGTCTCTCGTATTCGATCACGGCATTCTCAGCCAGCTCACGGATCTTATCAGAAAGCTCCCTTTCGGGGAGATTGCCGTCGTAGTATTTCTGGAGTGCATAGAAGCAGCTTCTTACGATCCTGTTGAATACGTTCGTCAGGAGATTGCCTTCCTTCAGGACCATGTCCTTGCCGGGCGCATCCTTGAGCTCGGGAAGGAGCGGCTTGGGCTTAAAGCCGACACTCTTGGATGCAAGACCCAATGAGAGGAAATGCATGCGGAGCTGCTCTGCAGAATAAAGGCTCAGGAGGTCTTCAGCCATAGGGGGCTTTACGGATCCTGACGAACTTGCCTTCTTATCACCGAAAAGTATATGGCAGTTAGCCACGAGGTGGGGGAAGTTAAAGTTCGAGATATCCTCAGGAACTTCTTCAGGTCTGTACTTGAGGCCCACTGCCATCGCCATCTCGGCGATGCCGTAGAAGTAGATGTTGTCTTCTCCGATGAACTGGTAGACCTTGGCGTCCTCATCGTCCCACCAGCGCTTCCATTCATCCTCGCCGCCGATGCCGTTCTGCTTCATGTAGGTCTTGGAGAATGAGATAGGAGCCCAGAGGGATTCAGGCCATACCCAGAAAGTAAAGCCTGTCATGTCTTCCTTATCCGGTACGGGAACGCCCCAGGATGCGTTGCCTGAGAGCCTGAATGGAACGAGGGTCTTGCCCGTTCTGTAGTTGATAGTCAACTCGTCCAGGACTTTCCTTGCGGCATCACGGTCTGCAAGGTCTTTGAATACGAACGTAACGGACTGTTTTTTCTCTTCCTCGAGATCGACCGTCTCGTGTTCGGGGAATCTCGCGCGCAATGCATCCATATCGCTTACGAGCTTCTTCTGGACATAGATGCAGGGCGGTTTTAAGAATTCTTCTATTGTGTTGAGCTGGTTCTTCCTGGTGTTGGTGTTGGCGCGCAGGAAATCCACCATCTTCTGCATAAGGTCGCGGCATTCGTCCAGTTTGAAATACCAGTTGGAGACATATCTGATCTCAGGCTTCTTGCCCGAAAGAGTGCTTATGGGGTTGATGAGGTCCGATGGCATATACTGGTGTCCGAGAGAACATTCGTCGGCATAGCCGTGTTCGCTCTGGCAGCCTTCTATGGGACACTTTCCTATGACCTGACGGCCGTTAAGGAAGACGCCTTTCTCTGTATCGAAGAACTGGGGAGTGGAGAGCTTCTCGAGCCAGCCGTTCCTGTAGAGGGTCTCAAATACCCAGGCGCTGACCTTTTTATGTTCCTCGCCGCCCTCGCCGAAAGCTGAAGCCGCGAAGAGGTTAGGCTCGATCTCGTAATCGGCCAGAGTCTGCTTCTGCGTCAGGTGGTTGCCCATAACATAATCTTCGATCGTGCCCGTGAAGCCCTCGTCTACGAGCTTCTTATAGGCCTCATCGATAGGTGAGCCGTAGCAGTCGGTTCCGGAGACGAAGATAACGTTCTCGGATCCTATGCGGTCTCTCATGAACCTGGCGAATGTGTCCGCATGTACGAACATCCCGCCGACGTGGCCGAAATGAAGTTTCTTATTTCCGTAAGGCATTCCAGCCGTGATAATCGCTCTCTTAGGAAATACCGGACGCTCTCCGGGTATGGCTCTTCTGTTGATCATGTTGCTCTCCTTTTTACGTAAGATCACCTGTCTTCTATTTGGGCGATCTTTTACGATGCAAAGCATATTATAATACAACTTTGGCAACATCGCTTGTTTTTGTGGCAACTGTGTGGCATATCAGATCCGGATACAGTATTTTTGGTTTCGTTTCAGGTTTCCCCCGTAAGATCAGGGCAAGAAACGAAAGGAGGATAGGACCATGTTGAAAAGAAATCATTTAAAAACGATGTCTCTTGTGACTGCGTTAGCTCTGGCCCTGACTTTTGCTTCCTGTTCAGTAGGGAATGAAGGGACGGATCAGCCCGCATCATCAGAGGCGGGGACAGGATCTTATGATATTGAGATCAACGAGGATATCACAAACAGTTCTGACGGCGGACACGCCATTGAAGCGGACGGGAAGGGCGCACAGTATTCAAATCTTAAAGTGACCAAGACAGGTGATTCCGCCTCGGGCGATGAGGCGGATTTCTACGGCGATAATTCAGCGGTGTTTGCAACGAACGGTGCGACCCTGACTTTGAAGAATATCGTTGTCGACACCAACGGCACGCATGCCAATGCGGTATTCTCATACGGCGAAGGGACCACGGTCAATATAAGCGATTCCGTGATAACTACCTCGGGCAACTGTTCCGGAGGTATCATGACGACTGGCGGAGGCACTATGAATGCCAATGATCTTACCATCCATACGACCGGTAATTCTTCTGCGGCGATAAGGTCTGACAGAGGCGGCGGTACTGTCACGGTAGACGGCGGAACCTACACGACGGACGGGACTGGGTCTCCTGCCATCTATTCGACGGCAGACATAACGGTAACTAATGCAAGCCTTGAGTCCACGGCTTCACAGGGAGTAGTCGTTGAAGGAAAGAATTCGGTGACTCTCAACAATGTCGAACTGACTGCAGACAACAATACACAGAATTCCGATAAATCCGATTGCTATCAGGCGGTCATGATCTACCAGTCAATGTCCGGCGATGCCGCCGAAGGACTCGCAACATTCACCATGAAGGACGGTTCCTTAACGAATGCCAAAGGCGATATCTTTTTCGTAAATAACACCGTAACCACCATCACTCTCGAAAACGTAAAGATCGTAAATAACGACAGTGACGGAGTCCTTTTAAGGGCTCAAGCTGCAGGATGGGGTTCATCGGGTTCTAATGGCGGGAAGGTTAACCTTTACCTTAAGAACGAGTCCTGCGACGGTGACATGATAGTTGATGAGATATCTTCTCTTAATCTCTATCTTGATTCGGGTTCTGTTTACAAAGGTGCTGTAAACAGCAGCAACGAAGGTGAAGTCTATGTTGAGATAGAGTCGGGTTCCAAGTGGGTCCTGACAGGAGATTCCTACATCAGATCACTGACTTGTGACGGTGACTCCATAGATCTTAACGGACATAAACTCTATGTTAACGGTGTGGAATACAGCGCCGGGACAAAGTCGGAAGGAGAAGCGATCGAGATGGCAACGGGGTCAAACGGAGGAACTGCTCCGGACGGTATGCCGGGTGATCCTCCCGGCGGATCAGGATCTGACAGACCTGAACTTCCGCCCGACGGCCAGGGAGGTCCCGACGGATCAGGCGACAGGCCGGAACTTCCGCCTGACGGTGCCCCGCAAGGAGACGGCAAAGAACCTCCTGCAAAACCTGATGACAATTAAGATTTAAGGAATGAAGAGAGCGGATCAGTATCAGCGGAAAAGAGTTGATAAGATCCCTCTCTCATATTTTTCGCCGCCCCATTCAACGACCGTGAAGCCGGATCTTTCCGCAGGGTTCATGCTCTTAAGGTCCGGCTCTTTCATTTCGACGAATGAATCGGAAGGGTACCAGAGCATATTTACCCTGATGACAGTGTCAGGCACAGGACTTATATCCATCGATGCAGCGTCTTCATATGCGTAGGTCTGGAAGGTTATGACATTGTAGTTGCTGTCTTTCATGTAGGGAAGCCAGAAGCTTATAAAGGCTGCCGCTTCCTTGTCGTTAAGCCCCAGGTCCTTAAGAGACTTCTCGAGGAAGGGGACCGTGTCTTCGCCCTTTACGCAGAAGCCCAGGCTAAGATCGGGATCTATCTTAAGATCGCCTTCCCAGAAGAGGTAAGGATATTCGCGTCCTTCTGCATCTGTCAGAGTGCCGTCAGGAGCAGCGGTAACGTTCCAGCCGAGTTCTTCATCGTAGAAGGGGTATGTCGCATTAAGTTCGCCGTCTATAAGAAGCCTTACGTTGACTTCGGTATCTTCTTCCGGATAAAGATAAACGACAGGGGCCTTGGCTCTCGCAGAATAGCTGTTCCAGAAAAATGCAAGAATGGCACATATGACTGCGGTTACGATCAGCACGATGACCTGTCCGCACGTCTTGAGATTGAAGTTTATTGCAAAGAAGATCCCTGATGCGGCGAGGACGACCGCTGCGAAAGTTATTGCGGCCTTAAGATAAGCCATGTTCCTGGCATTAGTGGTGTACTCTTTTATGTAGGTCTTAAGTTCGTCTTTGTCAACGGTCTCGTCTGTCCTGAAATGCGTTGTCAGTGATCTGCCTGTTGCAGGATCGATAAGCCACATTTCCCCGTAGCGTGAAAGGAATTCTATCTCAAACTCAGTCCCGGCAGGATATTCCGTTCCGTCGTAATCTGTTACCGCGTGATCGAAAGAAGTCTTTCCCTCGTATTCGATAAACATGGAGTTGCAGTAATCATCGATTGGTCCCGTTGCTATAAGGACCATAGCCGCAACGATGATCCCCTCAAGGATACTGAACAGGAATATCTTCAGTTTATTCTTCTTAGGTTTGGCTGGTCTTATCTCAGCTGCCTCTTCAGGTCTGATCTGATTCTCGTTATCCATTTTTATCCCCCCTTTAATATCCTGTGATCCGTGATGGTCAACTATCGGTTGCCGTTATATCGGCTTCCGATATAATATCTGCCTTGATTATATTGGCAACCGGTATCTATGTCAAGGCCTTATCTCAGATATCAAAGGGCTTATCGTAGCCGTCAATGCAGTGATCTTATTGAGTATTTAAAACCGGTGTCAGAACAGGAAGGCTGTTGCTATCTTGAAGTAGACAAGGAGTGACAATGCGTCCACGATCGTCGTGATGAAGGGGCTTGCCATTACCGCCGGATCAAAGCCGATCTTCTTGGCGATCATCGGAAGGGAACAGCCGACGAGCTTTGCCATCAGGACTGTTACTGCCATCGTCACGCATACGACTGCAGCCGTTGGCAGATCTATTCCCGTGTTGCCCAGAACGAGCCGGTCGAAGAACATTATCTTCAGGAAACAAAGTGATGCCAGACTTACTCCGCAGAGCACAGATGTCTTTATCTCTTTCCAGATGACCTTGGGCATGTCTTTGAACTCAAGTTCGCCCAGACTTAATGCACGGATTATGGTGACCGAGGCCTGTGAGCCGGAGTTTCCGCCTGTGTCCATTAACATGGGAATGAAGGCGGTCAGTACTACCTGTGCTGCCAGGGCGTTCTCAAAGCCTGTGATTATTATGCCGGTGAAAGTCGCCGAGACCATGAGGAGGGCCAGCCAGGGGATCCTGTTGCGGAAGAGTTCGAATGAGGAGGACTTGAGATAGGTCTTCTCGGAAGGGAGCATACCTGCCATCTTTTCGATATCCTCCGTGGTCTCTTCCTGCAGGATGTCCATAGCGTCGTCGAAGGTTACGATACCTACCATCCTGCCGCCCCTGTCAACGACGGGGAGTGCGAGGAAGTCGTATTTGCTGAACATCCGGGCAACTTCCTCCTGGTCGGTCAGGGTGTTGACCGATATGACGTTCTCATCCATTATTTCCGACACGGGTGTGTCGTCGTTGGAAGCCAGGAGGAGGTCCTTGACGGACACAACGCCCAGCAGTTTTCTTTCCTCGGTGACATAACAGGTATAGATGGTCTCCTTGTCGATACCGGTCCTTCTGATGCGGACGATAGCTTCGGCGACAGTCATCATGGGTCGTAAGGATACATACTCGGTGGTCATGACCGAGCCTGCGGAGTTTTCGGGGAAACTTAAGATCTGGTTGATCTCTTTACGCATCTGGGGATCTGCCTGGGCCAGGATCCTCTTTACAACATTGGCAGGCATCTCATCGACCAGGTCGGCCGCGTCGTCGACGTAGAGCTCGTTAACGACTTCACGGAGCTCAGTATCAGAGAAGCCCTTTATCAGGAGCGCCTGCCAGTCGTGATCAAGCTCCGCGAATACTTCTGCGGCAGTCTCCTTGGGCAGGAGCCTGAACAGCAAAGGCATGCGGTCTTCTTTGAGTTCCTCGAATACCGATACGATATCCGACGGTTCCATGGTGACCAAAATATCCTTGAGTGTCTGGTATTTTTTCTCCTCGAGAAGAGCCATGATCGTCTTCTCGATCGTTACATCGTGCATCGCCATATTATTTCTCCTTTGGAATGATCTATCCCAACAGGAAAGAACAACATGCGTAAAGATTAAAGGTCAGATGCCTCTAAGGGAAACGCCATGCTGATCTTTACTCTGGGTACTTCGATATGATGAGTCATCAAATTCCATGACGTTTCCTCCTTTGCTCTGATTTGCCCGTTGATAATAACCCGACAAGGAGGTCATGTCAACCCGGAAGAGAAATATGCTTGGTAAGGCTTTATCTTTAGTGATTGCTGAATACGATGATCTTGTCTCCTGATTCGAGTTTGACAGCAGTCTC
>JAGAAI010000083.1 GCA_017615325.1 Clostridiales bacterium
ACTGCCGACACTGCTTACAGCTCCGGTGATATCTCCATCAAATTCTACTTCAATGTCAAATGTCTCATTAGCACCGATCGCAGCACTTCCTGCAGCCTGTTCTTTGGTTATAGAGAGGCTTCCGACGATCGGGACTTCGTCATAAATATTCTTAAGCGTTTTCTTCACTGTTTCACCGGCTTTTACCGTAACATAGAAACTCTGTGTCGAATTGATATTCAACTTATAACCGAGTGCCGCATAAGAGCCGGGATCCTTTTCATATACCAGATAATCCTGAACAGGAAGGCCGGTAATAGTAATGCCGGAACCGTCAATAGGAACCATGACAAGCTTTTCAGCGTCATATGCAGTGCCCATTGCGTCATAATATTTTCCGTCATCAACACCCTTGATGACTACAGGGAATTCGGTAACGCCTGAAAGGATCTTACCTTCTACTTCTTTATACAGCTGGAGGCTGCCGCCTTTATATGTATTCTTAAAATCAAGCTTTGCAGTCTCATTGTTACCGACACTGAATACGGTAGTCTTTACTTCCTTGTTATCGTAGTCGGCAACCGGTTTCCCGTCAGTATTATTGATCTTATAAGTAACTTCAACAGTTCCTGCTTCTGTAGTAAGTTTTTCAACTACATAATAATTTCCGATATCAACACCGATCTCCTCGGATGTATATACACCCTTTGAGTCAACTGTGAACTTAGGAGCAGAACCTGTTGTATCGCCAAGAGATCCTGTCCATACAGGTGTTGTTGATCCTTCCTTATAAACCTCAAATACTAATCCTTCTATATCCTTATCTGTTACAGGACCCTCGATCGTCTTAGTCAATACGATCTTTCCTGAGCACAAAGTATAGTCGTTCTTGAATGAAACGACATAAGGATTATTCGCATTGTTTGTTGAATCAACAGTAAATTCGGAAGTCTTTCCGTCTTTAGTGGCATCGGTTTCTTTGCCGTTAGGAAGAGTGTAAGTAACTACGACATCCTTGCATATCGAAAGGTCGTAATTGCACTCTTCAACATAGTATGTCTTGCCGGTTTCTGCAGCGAACTTATTCTTGAGGGCATATACACCGGGAGTGCCTGTCTCCTCAAAATCTCTGCCAAACTGGTAACTTGCAACAACCTTTGAAGTTGAAGAAGCACCACTGTTATCAACCTCGTAGATATTAAAAGTAAGATACTCAAGATCAGCAGCAGTTACTCCGCCGCCGAATGTCTTTGTAATATCAATATAAACCTGATCCTGTTCTGTTACCTTGTTGTAGAATGCGCCAAGGTCGAACTGAACGCCTGACATCTTAATAAAGTCTGTGTAGTCTTCCTGATATTCTCTGAAAACCACTCCGTCACCGGTTACGGACTTATAATCTACAAAATATGTAAAGTGACCTGTATCATCTACTGCAACTTTCAGTCTGATATCAATGCAGCCGTCTGAATTGGAAACGGTACGAATGTCTTTTGCGGAAACAGGATGAGTAGTATTGGCACCCTTCTCGGTAATCCTGAAATAGAACATTCTTTCCTGACCCTTGGGGATATCATAATGGCTGTTGTTACCCAGACAGGTAAATGTCAGGATCGGGAATGTAACAGTTCCGTCAGTCTTTACGGAAACATCCTGATTGACACCCCACATATAAGGCGACTGGAATTCTCCGCTAAACGGACCGGGACGGCTGAATTCCTGGAAATTGAAAGTGTATGTGCTGTCGTTCGGAATATCAACAGATGTATCCTGCTTGACAGTACCGTGAGCTGCATAATTCTTAGTAAATGCCTTTGTGAGAGCGAAATGCATCTGGCCTAAACCGTCAGAACTGGAACCGCCGTAAAGGAAATGGAACTCAGTAGTCATATAGACCCTGTTCTTGGCAACAATCCAACCGCTTGAATTTCCGTAACGAACATTAACCTGTGCAGCCTCAGGGAACAGCATAGCACCGCCCATGCTGTCAATATCAACTGTCTTCTTTGTCATTACATTCCAAATAACAGTTTCATTAAAAACTTTCTGAACATCTGCAGCGACAACACCTTTCATGATGTCATAATGATCATTATTCCTGTCACCGTTTTGAGCTGTAGTACCGACATATTCTTTCCCGTCACACTCAACTATCGGCTTGCTGAGCTGTAATGTGGCATTATTTGTTACTGACTCATCAATATTAAATACAATTACTGAAGATGTATTCTTTTTAATGATAAAGTGCCCATTGTTGGAAAGACATCTGTACATATCAGGGGTAATGTTTACGTACACTACTTTTCCATCATAGAACGAATCGGTGATATCGATCGTAACCTTATCGCGGCCGGGATTGAAAGTAATGCTGGCAGGAGCATCACAGGTATCACCATTCGGATTAAGAACATAACTGTCATTGTGAGCTCTCTCCTGGAGGAAATAAGCCCATCCGAGCTCAGCATCTTCAACAGGGCCGTTCTCACAAAGTCTGTTGATCAGACGTCCGACGTTAACATTGGCATTCGGATTAACAGCCTGAATGAACGGTGCGGTTCCGTATTCACGCTCAAAATTAAAGTTTCCGTTTCTTACGTCAGATTTTGCTTCAACAGAAGGATCAAATTCATTTCCATCGGGTCCGGGACCGAATACTTTTGAAGGCGCTTCAAAATATACGGCAGAAGCTGTTGTCTTACCTAATCTGATATATGCATCGTTACCTGTACCTTTGCTGGTAAACTTCTCACCTACCAGGAAGAGTGCCGTTGTATCAATATAGTCAACATCGTTATTGCCCGATGTATGAATAAACTCATTTGTGGCAAATGTTGTCTCGGAGTGATTGTCTTGTTCAAGAACATTGGAAACGATACCGTAGTCCACGGCACCGCCAAGGATGGTGGCATAGTTTATCGCGCTTGCCGAATCATACAGCGTGGCTGCATTTACTTTGGCTTTATCTCCGAACGGATATACTGCCAATGTACCAAGTACTACTGCGCCTGCCACAACTGCTGAGGTTACTCTTTTTGCAAATTTGAACATAGACACTCCTAAAAAATAAAAATAATTTAACAGAGTAATTCTATGAACAAATTGTAAAAAATTCAATAGAATCTAACAAATTTGAACAAAACAACACAAATATGTCATCAAAAAGGCTGTTCCGCGAAACCTGCGAAACAGCCTTATGCTTCTTAATGATCAAAAATTTACTTAATTGTTGAAAATAAGTGCAAGAATGATGAGCACTGCAATAGCAATGGCAATTGCGATAGCAACCTTGAGAGGAGATACCGGAGCTTCGCCCTTGATCTGACCTGTCTGACCATTGATTACGATATTATAGATCTTCTCCTTGAACTTGAAGTTAGCGATCCAGATAGGAGCAAGAACATACTTATAAGTAACCTTGGAATAAGCAGTATTGAAAGTGATCTTTGATACGCTGTCAGCCTTTCTCTTCTTTTTCTCCATGCTGGAAATCTCACTCTTGAGCTTATCTTTGATCTGGCCCTTAGCAATATCCCAACCCTCATCAAGTCCTACAGTGTAGCGTTCTGCAAGGAAACCGGCAATGAACTCAGGAGAGTACTTGCGGAGCTTGGAGAAATCGAAAACTGATGCCTGCTTGATAAAGCGGTTTGTAGTCTTCTTGCTGGCATATACGGTCTCGTCATCGATGAAACGCTCGTAGATACCACGGTATGTTCTGTACGTCGTGACTGTGTTGCCGTCCTTATCCTTGCTGTTGAATCCCAGCTTTATCTCATAAGGAGATGTTGTCTGTGAATCGTATGTCCAATAAGGAAGATATACACCGTTAAAGTTCTTTGCTTCACAGCTCTGCTTAGCTTCCTTGGGGGCAAAGAGCTTACCCTTCATCCAGCTCTTGAAGAGCTGTGCAGCCTTCTCCTTCGTGATCTCGAAAGGAACAACACCGCCGGGAGCAACAACATCCTCATCGTTATCGACAGGCATTACCTGTGTGGATCCGCAGTAAGGACAGCACTGGGCAGTATCGGCAGAATCCATGATCGTTTCCGCGCCGCAGTTCTTGCAGACTAACGATTTCTTCTCCTTACCCCAGTCAAGGCTCTCACGGTTCTTGGCAGAAGCAAAATCAAGTTCCTCTACATCCTGTCCGTTGTCCTCAGGCTTGGGCAGCGTCCTTGAATAGCCGCAGAAAGGACAAGTCATGGAAAGAGTTTCAGGATCGTAAACTACTGTCGCTCCGCAGTTCGGACACTTCTTGTCTGTTACGTCTTCGGTTTGTCCCGCAGTGATTATATCAACCTGCTCTTCTGTGTTTTCTGCCATGGTGTTCACCCCTTTATATAGTTTTTATCAGAATTCTCTTCTTCTGCCCTTGGGATTCTCGGGAGCCTGCTCGCCTTCATCCTCGCCGAAGTTCTTTCTGCCGCCGTTTCTGCCGGCAAAACCGCCTCTTCTCTCACGATTAGGTCTGCCCTCTCTTCTTCTGGGCTCTTCCTCTACGAAGCCTTCCGGCTTGGGGAGGCAGTCACGAATGGAGAGATTAAGTCTGCCCTGTGAATCGATCTCGATAAGCTTAACGTGAACCTTATCGCCCTCATGAAGGACATCTTCAACCTTCTCTACTCTGTTCCATGCCATCTTGGAGATGTGTACGAGACCTTCCTTACCGGGCAGGAACTCTACGAATGCACCGAAGTCCATAAGTCTTGTAACAACACCATCAAACTCCTCGCCTACTTCAGGATCGGAAATGATGCCGTTGATGATCTTCTGAGCCTTATCAGCTGCCTCCAT
>JAGAAI010000084.1 GCA_017615325.1 Clostridiales bacterium
CCGAAGAGCTGTGTGATGAGCTTAGCATAAGGTGTCTCTCCGCATCCTGCGCAAGCGCCGGAGAATTCGAGGAGAGGCTGCTCCATCTGGCTGCCCTTGACTGTGTTCTTAGGCTGTGTGTTCTCCTTGTAGGACAGACCCATGCAGTATTCCCAGTTCTCGGCTTCGACCATATTGTCCTTGAGAGGAGCCATGGAGATCGCCTGAACCTTCTCAGGACATACAGTTACGCAGACGCCGCAGCCCAAGCAGTCGAGAGCAGAAACCTGCATACGGAACTTGTTCTCAGATGCCTTAGGCTTTGTATCTGCAACTGCGAATGTTGCGCCTGCTGCCTCTTCTTCGTTGAGGAGGAAGGGACGGATAGCAGCGTGAGGACAAACGAGGGAGCACTGGTTGCACTGGATACACTTTGTTGCATCCCATACAGGGATATCAACTGCCGTGCCGCGCTTCTCATACTGAGCTGTGCCCTGAGGGAAAGTACCGTCTTCGATGCCCTTGAATGCGGATACGGGGAGAGTGTCACCCTTCTGTGCATTCATTACGTCAACGATGTTCTTGATGAAATCAGGAACGTCTCTCTTAGCGGGCTCTGTGTCAGGTGCTGTCTTCCAGGACTCGGGTACGTCGTACTTAACAACTGCATCAACACCTGCGTCGATAGCAGCATAGTTCATGTTAACGATATCGTCACCCTTCTTGCCGTAGGACTTCTTAGCAGCAGCCTTCATGTACTCTACAGCCTGCTCTACAGGGATGATGTTGGAGAGCTTGAAGAATGCAGACTGGCAGATCGTGTTGATACGTCCGCCAAGACCGATCTCCTTAGCCTTTGCAACAGCGTCGATCGTGTAGAACTGGATGTTGTTGTTAGCGATGTAACGCTTCATCTCGCCGGGGAGGTTAGCGTCGATCTCTTCTGCTGTCCACTGTGTGTTCAGAAGGAATGTGCCGTTGGGCTTCAGAGTGGAGAGCATATCATACTTGTAAACATAGGACTGGTTGTGGCATGCAACGAAGTCAGCCATGTTAACGAGGTATGTGGAACGGATAGGTGTCTTACCGAATCTCAAGTCAGAGATCGTGATACCACCGGACTTCTTGGAGTCATAAGAGAAGTATGCCTGAGCATACATGTCTGTATGGTCACCGATGATCTTGATGGAGTTCTTGTTAGCGCCGACTGTACCGTCTGCACCGAGACCCCAGAAACGAGCGGAAACCGTACCCTCGTTAGCAACGTCGATAGCTTCGGAAGCGTCGAGTGAGAGATAGGTAACGTCATCGTTGATAGCCAGAGTGAATCTGGGCTTAGGATCTGCCTTAGCGAGCTCCTTATATACAGCGTAGATGTGGTTCGGGACTGTATCCTTTGAACCCATACCGTAACGGCCGCCGATGATGACAGGAGCATCCTTCTTGCCTGCGAATGCTGCGCAAACGTCGAGGTAGAGAGGCTCGCCCAAGGAACCGGGCTCCTTTGTTCTGTCGAGGACTGCGATAGCCTTTGCTGTGGAAGGGATAGCCTCGAGGAACTTCTCTGTTGCGAAAGGACGGTATAGGTGAACCTTAACCAGTCCGACCTTCTCACCCTTAGCTGTCAGGTAGTCGATAGTCTCTTCGATAGTCTCGTCAACGGAACCCATAGCGATGATGACACGCTCAGCATCGGGAGCACCGTAGTAGTTGTAAAGCTTGTAATCTGTGCCGCGGATCTCGTTGATCTTACCCATGTAGTACTCAACGATCTCAGGGATCTTCTCATAGAAGGGGTTGGAAGCCTCTCTGCCCTGGAAGTAGATATCAGGGTTCTGAGCTGTACCACGGAGTGTAGGATGGTTAGGAGACAAAGATCTCTTTCTGAAATCTGCAACTGCCTCGTAGTCTACGAGCTCAGCAAGATCAGCATAGTCCATAAGCTCGATCTTCTGGATCTCGTGAGATGTACGGAAACCATCGAAGAAGTGCAGGAAAGGAACTCTGCTCTTGATTGTTGCGAGGTGTGCAACAGCTGCCAAGTCTGCAACTTCCTGAACGGAGTTGGAGCAGAGCATTGCAAAACCTGTCTGACGGCAAGCCATGACGTCTGCATGGTCACCGAAGATGTTGAGAGCATGAGCTGCAAGAGCTCTTGCAGATACATGGAATACGCAAGGGAGAAGCTCACCTGCGATCTTGTACATATTAGGGATCATGAGGAGCAAGCCCTGGGATGCCGTATATGTTGTAGTAAGAGCACCCGTAGCCAATGATCCGTGAACCGCACCGGCTGCACCTCCTTCAGACTGCATCTCGACGACATTTACTGTCTGTCCGAAGATGTTCTTTCTGCCCTCCTGGGCCCACTGATCCGTGTAATCAGCCATTGGTGACGACGGCGTGATCGGGTAGATCGCTGCGTTCTCGGTAAATGCATACGAGGTATAAGCAGCAGCCGTGTTACCGTCCATGGTCATTTTCTTAAGTTCACGTGCCATAGATTTTTCTCCTTCTTCATGAATTTTGTGAATAGTCAGTCGTAACTGCTTTTTTAACTAAAATATTATAGCACCATATAATAATAATAGCGGGCGACTTTATCCTCTTGCAGGCTAATGTTTGCGGAAAAATTTTGTTTTAACCGACATATGCCGTTTATCTCTTTAGCGAAAAAGAAAACGGACCGACTTTCTCAAGTCAGTCCGTCAGGATCAATTTAATTATTAAGATTACTCTGCAGGCTGTGTATCGTCAGGCGCCTTGGTGTCATCGGGTGCCTTGGTATCCTTGGACGATGCCTTTGTATCTTCGGAAGGCTTGGTATCCTTGGAGGAAGCCTTTGTATCATCAGACGGCTTGGTGTCCTTGGATGAAGCTTTTGTATCGTCTGTTGCCTTCGTATCATCGGACGTTGCCTTTGTATCATCAGATGTCGCCTTGGTGTCATCTGATGTCGCCTTGGTCTGATCCGAGCTGGTTGCGGAGGTATCCGTAGCCTTGGTATCGGATGTTGCGGATGTATCAGAGCTGTTGGATGTATCTGATGTATCGGATGTATCCGTAGGACCTTCTGATCCGTCAGGTCTCGTGACCTTACCTGTGGCAGGATCGACCTTGCCTATAACTCCGTCAGCATACTTGGTGCCGACTTCAACCTTTCTCTTGTGAGCGCCGTAGCTGGACTTTGCAACTTCCTTACGGTCGATCTCGTTGCCGTTTGCATCGTACCATACCTGATATGTAACAGCCGTGTAGCCAGTATGTGCGTTACGGAGCGTATTGGTGGAGCCGGCAGGCATGTCGTTGTTAGCAACATATTCGGTTCCGGAAGGCTCTGTCCTGGATGTGATCTTGGGGTCGAGCTTGATCGTCTGTCCGTCGGGAAGCTTGTTGCCGTAGATCTCCATATGGCAGGTGCTGTCATTAGACTTCCAATAAGCAACGATAACAAGGGGATAACCGGTATTGTTTTCGAATACCAGATCCAGATTGCCGTAGTCAACAGTAGCATCAAGACCAACCTTGACATAGTCTGAAGGCCATGCGTGTGTATGTCTGCTTATGATCTTGAGGTCACCCTTTAGACAAGCATCGTAAAGCATCGTGCTGGTCTGGCAGATCCCTCCGCCGTAACCCTTCTCATACTGACCGCCGAGGATGACTGTTGCTTCGAAGAAGCCGTTTTCCTTTGTTCTCCGACCGACAGTCCCGTTATATGAGAACTGCTCTCCGGGCTGGAGGATCTTGCCGTTGATGAGCTGGCATGCTCTGTTGATGTTCTTGTTGCGGTTGGTATTGGCAGAAGTCGTCGAATAAGCCGATGACCTCAGGCCAAAGTTAGCCTCGATATATTCCCCTGTAAGCGTAGGTTCTGTAACCTGGGCATTTACGGGTACAACGCCCTGGTATTTGGCAGAGTCGAGCATCTCCTTGACATCGGCTGCTGCCTTATCGATATCGATGGAGTAGCCCTTATTGGCCTGAGTATATTCGAACTTGCGGCTGTCCATGTTGAAACCGGTGATCTCGGCATTTTTCATCTCCACTACACGGGGAGAGAGGACCGAAGACACGATGCCGTTTATTCCCTCGGAATTAACAGTATAAGCCGTGTTATATGTCTTAGGGTTGTTCTGAAGGATCTGAAGCGCATTGTATTTTGCAACGATCTCTTCCGGATTCTCCTCATCGCCGGGAGCGGGCTTAAGGTAAGCATATGCCTCGTTGACGATCTCATCCATATTGGACTCGAGTCCCAGGGAGGCAAGATCCAGAGGGATCGTCTCACCGTCAAGGTCGAGCTTGATGTCGATGTCGATAGGACGCTCGGGCTGGGCTGCTGCAACAGCTGCCTTACCCTGCTCAAGAGTCATTCCGCCTACGGCAATGTTATCGATAACTATGCCGGGAGCGAATGTGTTGAGGTTTATAGCATCATAAGCATCCGTCATCTTCAGGGTATCTGTTGTTCCGTCAGCCATGACTACATCGACCTTCTCGGCCATCCAGTCAGAGATTGTGCCGTTGAACCAGAGGACTGCAGCCGTAACACCTGCTGCAAGGAGCAGGAAAACGATGACGGCAGCTGCTGCGCCGCCACCGGACTTCTTCTTTTTCTTTGATCTTGAGGAAGATGTGGATCTTGCAGCCGTTTTCTGAGGAGTGCGGCCCGAAGACGCTGATCTGCTGCCTGCGCCGCTGCTGCCGTATGAACGGCCGGTGTTGTTTACGCTTCTTACATTACCCCTGGGCTGACGTGCTCCAGAAGGCGCCCCGCTGCCCTGCATTCCACTCTTTTTCATATATAAAAATACCCACTTTCCGGAGGATAGTCATTAATCCTCACATATAATACTCATGTTTGGCTTTTATTTCAACGCAAGTTATCCCACAAAATGTTTAAAATTTTGAGGTATTTGTCATATCAGATGGTAAAAATCGTCCTCCTTGTCAATACGGACCTTATCAAATATCATATTGCCATGAGATATAACAGTTTATTTGCAGCAGATATGGATTACACTCTCCTGATGCCGGGAGAGGATATCCCGGAAGAAAACCTTAAGGCCTGCCTTGCCCTGAAGGAAGCCGGCGTAGCACTGACCCTGGGGACCGGAAGGTCATCTTACCTGGTATCCAAGTTCGCTGATGCCGCCATGATCGACGTTCCCCTTATCACGGGCAACGGAGGAGCCCTTTTCGATCATAAGACGAGAAAACACATATTCTCCGCCGATTTTGCGGCAGACAAGACCCGCAGCATGCTGGAATTGATGCTTGATGAACATGCCGATGCGACCCTTTACAGCACTGAAGGGATATTCTTTACGCCGGATTCGGACAGAAGGTGGTTCTGCGAGCGCTATAACGAGGGTGTCCCCGAAGATAAGAAGGCCCCTCTTTTCACCATAGATAAGACGACTGATCCCATCCCGCCCGTGAACAAGTTCCTGCTCCAGAACCCGGATCCTGCCATGACTAATCTGCTCGTAAATGATCCCGACCTCGAAGTGTGCTTCTCGGGCCCGTCGCTCCTTGACATCATGACAAAGGACACTACCAAGGGCAAAACCCTCATGATACTTGCCGATCACCTCGGCATTCCAAGAGATATGACTTTTGCCATCGGGGATTCGGAGAACGATCTTTCCATGATCGAAGCGGCCGGCTTCGGCATCGCCATGGGCAACGCGGACGATAACATAAAGGAAAAGGCATCCTACATCGCCTTATCCTGTGAAGAAATGGGCTTTGCGGATGCCGTATATAATTTTGTGATCCCCAAGGTCAAAGGCCTTATCTGAGTTCTTCCTCCACGAAAGAAACTATATCCTTTTCAGCCTTCCCAAGATTATCCATGGCCAGATCCCTGTCGGAATCGTAGATACCCATGTAGACCTTGAGCTTGGGCTCAGTACCGGAAGGTCTTGCACAGGCCCAGTCGATGCCCTTGGCGCCTCCTAACTCGTAAAGGAGCACATTGGACTTGGGAAGAGTGATGGGAGTCTTATTAACACCATCAGCCGTGAATTCATATCTTACGGATGTATCGTAATCCCTTACGGCTATTACGTCACGGCCGGGCAGGAGCTTCTTTGCATCCTCTGAATTCCCGCACTCTTCAAGGGCGGATCTCATGTCCTTCATGCAGTTTGCTATCTTCTCGATACCCTCTTTACCCTCAAGAGTAAAGCTCAATGTCTTCTCCGCACCGAATCCGTACTTGGCATAGACATCTTCAAGCCTGTCGGCAAGCGTCTTGCCCTCATCGAAAGACTGGGCGGCCATACCGCAGATAAGCATTGCAGCGACAACGGCATCCTTGTCGCGGACGTCGCGGCCGGAAAGATACCCGTAGCTCTCTTCGAAGCCGAACTGGAAGTGCTTGTCACCGAACTCATCGTCATCCTTGATCCTCTCACCTATGAACTTAAAGCCGGTCAGTGTCTCCTGGAGTTCAACACCGAATGCGGCGCATACGGCTCCTGCAAGCTTTGTCGATACGACAGTCGTAACGGCAAACGACTTGTCAGGAAGAGTTCCCAGTCGCTTCTTGGAGGATAAGACATAGTCAAGGAGCATCAGGCCCATCTGGTTGCCCGTGAAGCACTTATAGGTAACTTCACCGTCAACTACACAGCGGGCAGCAACACCGATCCTGTCGGAGTCGGGGTCAGTACCGAATACCAGCGATGCATCCGTCTTCTTTGCAAGTTCGATAGCCATTTCCAGGGCTGCAGGGTCCTCAGGATTTGGAAGTTTTACGGTAGGGAAGTTCCCGTCGGGAAGTTCCTGCTCTTTTACTACATGGATATTGGTAAAGCCTACGGATTCCAGGATCCTTCTTACGGGCTTGTTGCCCGAACCGTGAAGAGGTGTGTAAACAATGCTCATATCCGCATTGCGCTTGATGGAATCGCTGTCGATAACGAGCCCTGTCAGCATCTTGTTATAAGCTTCGTCTATCTCGGGACCGAAGTCTTTGACAAGACCTTTTGCCCTTGCTTCTTCCATGGAGATCGACTTCATCGTTCTTATATCGTCTATTGCTTCAATATATTCCATGATCTTGCCGGCTGCCTCAGGGGGAACCTGACCGCCGTCTTCGCCGTAGACCTTATAACCGTTGTATTTTGCAGGGTTATGGGAAGCCGTGATCATGACGCCCGCGATGGCACCGAAATACCTTACGGAAAAGCTCTCCACGGGAACGGGACGCAGTTCGTCGGAAAGGTAGCTCGGGATCCCGTATGCTGCAAGAGTAGTAGCCGTAACCTCAGCAAACTCGGGTGAGAAATTACGGGAATCGTAAGAGATGACGACACCCTTCTTAACGTTCTCGGGACCCAAGTCCAGGATGTATTTGGCAAGGCCTGTCGTTGCCTTTGCTACAGTGTAGCGGTTCATCCTGTTGGTTCCTGCTCCGATGACGCCTCTAAGACCCGCTGTACCGAAGTCAAGATCCTTATAGAACCTGTCCTCTATCTCAGCCTTGTCTTCCCTGATCGCCTGGAGCTCATCTCTTGTCTCCTGATCAAAGAAAGGATCTTGCGCCCAAAGATCGTATAACTCAATAAAACCCATATTAATTCCCTCCGTTCTCCGGTGATTTAATTACTTTATCATCTGCAGCCGAAGCCTTGGGTGACTTCTGCTTTTGATCTGCTTTCTTTCTCATAAGGTTATCAGCGGCGGCATATGCTAAAAGCAATACAACGCCCAGACAGGAGACCATGATCCCGGGAACCGTTCCGGGTGCTACGAATGTCAGTTCAGCCACATGATTACCTTCAGGAACGTCAAATCCTATCAGGGCATCCTGATAAGGCTTGATCTGGGCCTCTTTGCCGTCTATCTTCAGGGTCCAGCCCTTCTCATAGGGGATCGTCGTTACGACTTTCTTGCCTGCCTTCACGTTGCAGTCGAATGAGACGAATCCGTCCTCAAAGGACTTAAGGCTTACCTGAGACTTATCTATCTTATCGAACTGCTCATCGAAAACAGTATAGTCAAAATAAGCGACATTGATATCCTGGAGAATGAACTTATTGCAGTCAGCCAGGATCGATACCTTTACCTTCTCCCCTTCTTCGAAAGCACCGAGCCTTAAGATCTGGGAATAGAATGTTCCTTCTGTCGCAAAGGACAGTTCTATTCCGTTGCAGTATATCGTGCAGTCGTTCAAGGTCGAAGGGACTGACAGATTAAGATAGAGTTCCCTTGTGTTGGGGGCAATAAATTCGTACTCGATCACTATCGGGAGCTTCTCCGACTGTCTGTAATAGATATCCGAATTGGCCAGGGCCTTCTCCGACACGGTGTTTTCGCGGCCAAGAGGATCGGAATCGAAGGAAGTATCCGTCTGCCCCTTGTCGCGGGTTCCTTCTTCTATCTCCTTCTTCTCCTCTATCTCGGCATGAGTCTTATACTGGCTCTCATCGTAGGTCATGGCATTCGTGACCTTTGCGTCCCCTATATCCTCATCAGGAAGGCTTATGAAGAAGTCATCCTTGAATTCATCAGGGAAGAGCGAACGGTACCAGTCGTTCTGGAAGTCAAAGTAGTTCTTGTCATCTGTTGCAGACTCCAGGCGGTAGTAGTCGAAATCATACGCCTTGGGATCTACGGCAAAGCCAAGATCCAGTGCGTTGTTGTTGACATAGTAGTTGTAGCCGCACCCGTAAGCATCAGTTCCGGCCTTGCCTGCGAGCTTATAATCCCTTAAGGAAGATACGGCGCCGATCGAAAGGAACGCGTCAGTCGAAGGAGCGGCAAAATTATATGTAGCTGCGAAGTAGTTGAAATTGACCGTATAACCTAACTGCTTTAAGTATCTGTGCAGATTCTTGTTGGAACTGGAGTTAAAGAATGACATGCCGTGGAAATTGCCGAACATCGCCTCGCCCTCGTTCACAATGAAGTGTGACGAATACATGGCAACTCTCTCGTTGTCGGCACGTCTGGCGGATGTCTGATCTCCTACAAGCCTTGCTACATCCCCGACCTCGCTCATTGCAAGGATCGAAGCATTGTAATCAGCTGCGACTCCCTCGTAGACAGTGAAGGATGCGAGGTCTGACGATAACATCGGTTCAAGGTATACGGATTCAAAACAGACAAAGAGGGCCATCAGGAAAGGAAGGATCCTCGGCATGTCCGCAAACTGAGATCCCCACTCCTTCTTCCCCATAAGGAAGAAGATCAGGAAGTAGATGGATATAAAAACAAGATTATAGAGGAAGACCTCATCGTATTTCTTAAGGTCGCCCAAAGCGCCAACCAGGAAAAGGATGGCGGCAACGATACCGTAGGATATGGCAAGGTGCTTGCGGGATACTTCCTTTATCGAATGGATAGTCCTCTGCGCGATAAGGAGCATCAGGGGGAAGAATACGAAGGCATGTCTGTGGGAGAACCAGTTGGGTTCATCGAATGCCTGCCATGCGATGTCGAGGAAAGAGACCGCAACCGACAGGAACATGAATATAAGACCTGCTATGTGGACCCTTCTGATCCTGCCCTTGTAGACAGGACTTACGATATAGACCACGATAAGCGATGTTACGAGCAAAGACAGGAAGAGCCATGGGAGATTATAGGGCATGACATCACCGAAGTCGCCCGTCTCGCCCAGGAAGAACTGGCCCAGGAACTGAACAATGTCCGTCCTTATATAGTCGTTGGACTGGACATAGTTCGTCTTGTCTGCAGACATCAGGGTATCAAGTCCCGTCGGGAGCAGAACAGCGCATACGATCATGGCGCTCAATACGGCATGGAGTATGAACTTTCCTATGATCTTAAGAGAATCCTTAACCTGATATTTCTCCGTATAAAGGCGGGCCAGAAGATATACGAAGCTCATGAGACCTGCCATGTAAGCTATGTAGTAATTTGATACGAAGAGGACCAGCAGGGTGATCGTAAGTCCAATATACCTGCCCTTCTTCATGAACTTCTCCGTAAAGTAGAGAAGGAGCGGCAGGAGCATGTATCCGTCGAGCCACATGATCTGGAATCCGTATGCGACTGCATAAGATGAGAAAGCATAGATCAGCGACAGGAGGATCGGCATCCTGGATTTGGGGTCCTCGGACCTCTCCTCAAGGAAGAGGCACATGAAGACTGAAGACAATGCGAACTTTAATATCGTCGCAACCACAACAAAACCTTCAACGGCAGACGAATCCAGGAAAAGATATATGAGATTAAAAGGGCTTGCAAGGTAGTATCCGAATGTGGACATGAAGTTCTTGCCTAATCCCGCCTGTGATGAATATGTAAGGTTTGACAGGATCCTTTCCATATCCAGCGAATGCATCTTGTTATGGAAAAGAGCCAGGAAAGGCACATACTGCGCAGTCATGTCGCTCAGGGAGAAAAGGAACTTGCCGAAGGGGAACACTTCGCAGATAAGGGAGAGGAAAATGTAGCAAACAAGCGAAAGCCCCCCCGCTATAAAGGGTGCGGTCCTGATCTTGCGTCCGGGTCTGTTAGACAGGCTTCCTACTTCTTTCATTATTGACAGGTCCCCTCTTAAAGTTTTTAAGTACCATTCCGATAGTTTTTTGATTATAATTAATTATCGCATATCTTTCAATCTACGGAGGGGGTCTTGTTACATATGCTCATAAGTCTGGTTGTACCGTGTTATAACGAAGAAGCGGCTCTACCGATATTGTATCAGGCCCTTTGTGAGGTAAGAGATTCCGTAAAAGATTCCGGCAGGACATTTGAATTCATTTTCGTGAACGACGGGAGCCGTGATAAGACCGCTGAAGTCATACGAGGTCTGGCTTCTTCCGACAAAGACGTAAAGTATGTTTTCTTCTCCCGCAATTTCGGCAAGGAAGCTGCTATGTATGCGGGCATGGAAGCAGCAAAAGGCGAATACGTTGCCATACTGGACGCCGATATGCAGGATCCACCGTCACTTATCCCTGACATGATCAAATCTCTGGACAGCGGCGAATGCGATATTGTTGCCGCAAGAAGAGTTACCCGCAAGGGCGAACCCAAGATCAGATCCTTCTTTGCAAGGATGTTCTATAAGATAATCAACAAGATGTGCGACGTTGAGATCGCTGACGGCGCAAGGGATTTCAGGCTCATGACGCGTCCCGTTGTCGACGCCATCCTCTCCATGGGCGAGAAACAGCGTTTCTCCAAGGGTATCTTTGCCTGGGTAGGTTTCAGGACCCGCTGGATCGAACATGAGAATGTCGAGAGAGTCGCGGGCGAGACCAAGTGGAGTTTCTGGAAACTATTTAAGTATGCCGTTGACGGAATAGTAGCATTTACAACGGCACCTTTGAGGATCGCAACTTATACCGGTATGGCGCTTGCAGCCGGAGCTTTCGGATATCTGCTCTACTATTTCATAAGAGCCATCATCATGAAGATCTGGACCACAAATGCAGGTTACCCTTCCCTCCTCTGCTTCATCCTCTTCATCGGCGGACTCGTACTGATGGCCTTGGGCCTCATAGGAGAATACATCGGCAGGATCTATGTCGAGACAAAGGCCCGTCCGATCTATATCAAGTCAGAAGATAATATCAGGCAAGATACTTAAAGAAGAACTTGTCTTCGTAATCAGCCACATAGAACTGTTCTTTGATCGAACCGGCAAGTTCCGGCGCTCTTATGTTGCCGAATGACCCAATGACTTCTTCGGGACCCTTGTCACCCGTAAGCTGGGAGCCGGTTACGACAAAGATCTCAAAAGCCCCCGGGAACGACATGGCGATAATGAGAAGCGTTGCAACAGCGATCCTGATCATGTCCTTGGGAGATGCCTTGATCCCGGCAGCGTTGTTTTCCTTGTCCTTATCCACCGCCTTAACGCAGGCATCACAGAGCATCAGCGCAAGTATAAACAGTCCCGGCATGGATGCTCTCATCGCAAAGTCATTCTGATATGTGACCTTATATAAAGGGATCAGAACGAGGGTTGCAACTGTAACGATATAGATAATGTCTTTCTTTCTCATCGAAAAAACGATCAGGGCGGCAGGCGCAACCTCCAGGAGGATAAGAGCCAGATAAGACAAGATAAACTGACCTATATTCCCGTAGAAAGATGCTGTGAACCCCTTCTCGGATGCAGCCCCTGAAGATGACAGATAAAAGGGCGCGAACACGAAAAGGAGCAGGACTACGGAAGCTAAGTTTACAGGAGAAAAAATATCCTTCATAATCTTCTTGATACCACGGTCCATATTATACTTATCGAACATCTTTGCGATGGTAACAGGCAGTATGCCGATAACGGCCCATGGAGAATAGCAGAAAAGAAGTCCGCATCCTAAGCCCAGATTATTGGGTCTCTTACTGATCAGGAGCATAGCACAAACGAGATAACAGGGCACTGCCTGATGGAAGACATTTCCGATATTAACGAAGTTGCAGATATAGCTCATGTGCGGCACCCAGCCCTCAAGCCAGAGCCAGTCAGAATAACCCGTCAGTTCGTGAATAAAGAAAGGGATTATATCCAATCCGCCAAAGAGCAGATAGAAGAATGCCGAGAACAGGGATGCCCTTCCGGAATAAACGGACATTGCAACGAATGTTATAAAGATCCCCAGGGCTGTCCAGATCAAAAGGACCGCATTGGCAACGGCTATGCTGCCGCCTGTAAGCTTCCCTGCCAGTGCGGCAGGCATCCAGTAGACAAAATAATAGCAGAAAGCATAACTTCCGCTATTTCCGGTATAGGGTATTACATCGGGATTTGTCTGAGTGGACATATCGTAGATAACAGGCCACTTATAGTTTATAAGGTCGTTAAGGATCGCCCTCCTGTAGGAGTGGTCCTGCAGGGAGAAGATATATTCACCGACGCCGGATAAGACAGCTATTGCGACCGCAAGGAAAGCAAAAGCGATAATATACTTAACGGGGATCTCAAACTTCCTGTCATCAAAGTTCCTTATCGCAAGAAATGTGATCACCATGAACAGCAGGGTCAATATAATGCCCGGGAAGATCTTAAGGTAAGAAGCGCAGAAGAGAACTACCGGCAAAAGGAGCCAGATCAGGGCAGATGATGCCAGGACCCTGTAACTTACCGTCACATTGCCTTTCAGGGGATTGACCCTATTCTTCTCATTTAGTGATGCCATTTCTTTCATGTTTTATATTATAATCAAGTGAGATAAGATTATCCAATAAACGGGGGAAGTTCCATGAAGATCTCAACAAAAGGACGTTATGCATTACGGATCATAGTAGATCTGGCAAGACATGATCAGGACGGACTTACAACACTTAAGACCCTTGCCGAGAGACAGGACATATCAAAAAAATACCTGGAACAGATCGTTCCTCTTCTTAATAAGGGCGGGATCCTCATAACCGAGCGCGGATTCGGCGGCGGCTACCGCCTGGCCAAGAGCCCTGATGATATAAGCGTAGCGGATATTTTAAGACTTACTGAAGGCAGCCTTGAACCTGTTGCCTGTCTTGACAGCACTGATCCTGAATTCATATGCAGCCGCTCACAGGACTGCCCGACGCTTCCCGTATGGCGCGGCCTTTCCAAAGTCATAAACGATTACCTTGAAGGGATCTCGATAACAGACATAATCAATCATTCCTCCGAAGCCGGAGATGATTACGTTATCTGATCTTATACACCCTTACGGGTCAGCACTACTTTTATCGTCTTTAAGATTATCTCCATATCCAAAGGGATGCTGAAATTGGAGATATAGTATCTGTCGAGTTCGCAGACTTCCTCAAAATCCTTGATCTCCGATCTTCCGGATATCTGCCACATGCCGGTAAGTCCGGGCTTCATGGCAAGTCTCGACATATGGTCGGGTCTGTAATGTTCAAATTCGTCAAGCGTCGGGGGCCTCGTTCCGACAAGGCTCATGTCACCCTTAAGGATATTCAGGAACTGGGGGAACTCGTCGATACTGGTCTTGCGCAAAAACTTTCCTATGGGAATGATCCTGGGGTCGTCGGTGATCTTGAACATCTGTCCTTTGACCTCGTTATCCTTCAAAAGTTCAGCCTTCTTCTCATCAGCGCCCTTTTCCATGGACCTGAACTTATAGAGCGTAAACTTGCGTCCGTTGAGTCCGACTCTGGTCTGCTTGAAGAAAATGGGGCCCGGAGACTGGATCAAGATAATGGGTGCGAATATGATAAAGAATATCCCGGTCAGGATAAGCCCTATTATAGATACGAATATATCAGCTACTCTCTTCATGGCCTTCTGCTCAGGCGTGATGGGGGTCATCGTGGAGCTGATAAAAGTCATGTTGCCGATCTTGTCGACCGACATGTTGGGAACATCGTTTATAAAGATATCACTCATAACGTGTACCGCTATACCCATCGAAAGGAACCAGCTGATAAGACGGCCCGTATCTTTTATCTCACGGGTCTTTGACCCTATGAAGACCTCGTCTACGATATGGGTACGCAGGAGTTCTGCAATATCGTTACGGTAAACTACCTTGATACCGTTGATAGGTTCGTACCTGTTATCCTTATCAAGGAGCATGATACGGTCTATCTGGTAGATATCAAGTTTGCCTGCGGTAAGCTTATCTACCATAAACTGGGCGCTCTCCCTGTAGGTTACGATGATGACATGGATCTTATTGCCGGATTTGCTCATCCTCCTTATGACAAACTTCTTCCAGAAGACCCTTGCCAGGAACTGAAGGAAGAGATTCAAAAGGAAGAAGGTTCCCACAAAGATACGGGAGTGGATCTGGATCGTCTGCAGGGCAAAGAGGAGCAAGATGATGGCTGCAAACTCCGCTATATCCTGGAAGAGGACCATATAGAACTCTGCGAAATGCCCTCTCTTCAGTATCCCGCTGTGGAAAGGTATGATAAAGATAAGAACGATATATATGAGCAGGGCATAGATATTGAGCTGGGTATAGTTAGCCGGTGTGTCAAAATCCCTCGAGAACCTCAGAAGGTAGGAGGTGATAAATGACAATTCCAAGGCCAAAAGGTCGATTATGATGAAATCGATGTGCTTTATCCTTGAACTCGGCTTGCGATCCAACTTAAGTTCCCCCTGTCAGTATAGTCCGCCTAAATTGCGATTTTACTATTATATTACTTTTACGAAAATTTGCTATCCTTTATTATAATATGGTCTGTATCAAAAAGGGATGTCCTCTTCTTTTAAGGACATCCCTTTGGCTTATGTGATCTACTGATCTTACTGTTTTTTACTCAGCGAAAAGAGGAGTGGACAGATATCTGTCGCCTGTATCAGGAAGCAGGACTACTATGTTCTTGCCCTCATTCTCAGGCCTTGCCGCAAGCTGGGTTGCCGCCCAGAGTGCTGCACCCGATGAGATACCGACAAGGATCCCGTCTGTTCTTGCGATAGCCTTGCCTGTCTTGAAGGCATCCTCATTCTCGACCGGGATGATCTCATCATATACTCCGGTGTTAAGAGTATCCGGTACGAATCCTGCGCCGATACCCTGGATCTTATGCGCACCTGACTGACCCTTGGAAAGGACAGGAGAACCTGCAGGCTCAACTGCAACGACCTTGACGTCAGGATTCTTTGACTTTAAGTACTCGCCGACACCTGTTATCGTTCCGCCTGTACCTACGCCTGCCACAAAGATATCAACCTTGCCTTCCAGGTCTTCCCAGATCTCGGGGCCTGTCGTTGCCTTGTGGGCTGCAGGATTGGCAGGGTTAACAAACTGGCCGGGGATAAAGGAATCCGGGATCTCAGCTGCGAGCTCGTCAGCTTTTGCGATAGCACCCTTCATGCCCTTGGTTCCGTCAGTAAGTACGAGTTCGGCGCCGTATGCCTTCATGAGGTTCCTTCTCTCGACGCTCATCGTCTCAGGCATCGTGATGATGATCCTGTAACCCTTGGCAGCTGCGATAGCAGAAAGTCCGATACCGGTGTTGCCGCTGGTGGGCTCTATTATGACAGATCCTTCCTTGAGCAGGCCCTTGGCCTCTGCATCCTCGATCATCGCCTTAGCGATCCTGTCCTTGACGGATCCTGCGGGATTCAAGTACTCGAGCTTTACGAAGATATTCGCATTGGGAGCATTCTTCTTGTTGTAGTTTACAGGTTTTACTATAGGTGTCTTGCCTACTAACTCTGTGATAGATTCATAAATTGCCATAGTATTATCCTTCTTTCTTGTAATTTCCACCATTCCTATCGGATTGGTAGGTTTTATGTTTATGAAGTTATTTTATCACCTCTTTTTCGATTGTCAACAGTTTTTTGAAAACAGCTTCTTAAATTCTCCGAATGACCGGTATCACCTTGGTTCATTTAATTATTCGCGCGAACCATCTTCTCCCTTTACAGTATACCTGAACAACGGATCACCGTTTTCTTCGGTACCGTAGCAGACCATACCGCCTTTTTCCATGGCCTTATATGAAGCGATATTGTCTTTGGCGCACCCGCCGTGAACGCTTTGAAGTGAGAAGTCCTCAACTGCGATCCTAAGCAGTTCCTTTACGCATTCCGTCCCGTAGCCCTTGTTCCTGTATTCTTCATCAAGCAGGATGAATATTTCAGGTTCCGTGTGACTTCTGCTTCCGTCCAGACCACACCAGCCCATGATGGTATCAGGATCCTCTGCAGCACAAACAGCAAGGCACAGATGGAAGATCGAGCCTGCGATGTTTTTCGCGCAATTGCTTTGCAGATAGGAGATCACGCCCTCTGCCTCCTCTTCGGAGAGAGGACTGTGATCAGAAGGCCAGGTCCTCATGACTTCGGCCAGGTCTTCTTCAGTAACATAATGAAGGATCAGCTTATCTGTTCTGTAATCCATCTTTTCCCTCCGGTATATACTGCGATCTGCCCATAACTGAACTTCGATATAAGCATATCTGCCTAACGACTTTTTGCAATACTCTTCAACTGAACCATCACATGCACTGATCTCATCCAGGAGCATTGCTTTGGTTAGAACGACTGGTTCCTCTCCATGGATCAAAAGTGCGCAGCTGTCACCAAGCGTAAAACTGATCTGCTCGTCAGGAATATCCGAAAGAGCTAATACTATCTTATCGTTTGTATCAAACCAATTTCTCAAGTATTCACATTCTCCCAGTACAAAAGAATACGGATGCTTAAGTTCGGGTCTGCCTCCGAGCTTTATAAATTCTTCACGAACATATTCATCGGCCCTTTTCCTGTCGGGATAGTAATTTGCAAAATCCGAAAACCTTCCGAAACTGGTCGTATCCTTGTGCTTATCAGCAAGTTCTGCTGCAACACGGAAAGCCTCCTGTTCCGGGAGATTCATGATGTTTTTCCAGGGATCCGTTCCCGGATAGAAGTAATGAGTTATATATAATTCTTCCATGCACTTAAATATTCACTCAAACGCAAAATCAGGGCTGCCTCAAATGAGATCTTTGAGACAGCCCATGAGATAATTGATCTAATCTGATATCAGTAGTTCTCAGCCTTTACTTCGAAGAAGCTCTGGGGATGAGCACATACCGGGCAGATCTGGGGAGCCTTTGTTCCGACTACGATATGACCGCAGTTACGGCATTCCCAGATCTTGACTTCGCTCTTCTCGAAAACAGCTGCTGTCTCAACGTTGTTAAGGAGAGCTCTGTATCTCTCTTCGTGCTGCTTCTCGATAGCTGCAACAAGTCTGAACTTGATAGCAAGATCCTTGAAGCCTTCTTCTTCAGCTGTCTTAGCAAAGCCTTCGTACATATCTGTCCACTCGAAGTTCTCGCCGTCAGCAGCTGCTGCAAGGTTAGCCTTTGTGTCGCCGATGCCCTCGAGTTCCTTGAACCACATCTTAGCGTGCTCTTTCTCGTTTTCAGCTGTATGGAGGAAGATAGCTGCGATCTGCTCAAATCCTTCCTTCTTAGCTACAGATGCAAAATATGTATACTTATTTCTAGCCTGAGACTCGCCTGCGAAAGCTGCCTGAAGGTTCTTCTCTGTCTGTGTTCCTGAATATCTGCTCATAATGCTGACCTCCCAAGTCAAAGTGTATTCTAACTATATCAAGTTAATCGTTATATAACAAGGCTTAGAGCTGTACGGTCATGAGTTCGATGACCTGGGGCTCAAGGGGCCTGTCGTTGTAATCTGTCGCAACAGATGCGATCTTATCTACGACATCCATGCCCTCGATGACCTTGCCGAAAGCGGCATAATCACCGTCAAGGTGAGGAGATGTCTCGTGCATGATGAAGAACTGTGATCCTGCGGAATCGGGATTCATTGCTCTTGCCATGGAAAGGACTCCTCTTTCGTGCTTAAGGTCGTTCTTAACACCATTGCTTGCAAACTCGCCCTTGATGGTGTAGCCCGGGCCTCCCATTCCGGTTCCCTCGGGGCAGCCGCCCTGGATCATGAATCCGGGGATTACCCTGTGGAAGATGAGGCCGTTATAGAAGCCGTTGCCTGCGAGCTTGATAAAATTCTCAACTGAGATAGGAGCGATATCAGGGTAAAGTTCAGCCTTGATGACGCCGCCGTCCTTCATTGTGATCGTTACGATGGGGTTAGACATTGTTATTCCTCCTCTTATGCTTTCTTCTTGTAAGAATGCAGAATGTCATTCTTGATATCCCAGAGTTTCTGGGACAGGTCAACATAGTACTTGTGAGGATTCTCGAATCTCTTGACGGAATCCCAGAGTGAATCCACTTCCTTTGCGCAGTATTCGCGGATCTCGGCAATGGAAGGCTTGTCGTAAACGAGCTTACCTCCGTCGAAGATCCTGACCATGATCTCCTTTACATAGTAGTCGACGACTACCTTGGAGTTCCATGTCTCGATAGGATCGAATATCTCATAGGGCTCACCGTTCGGGATCTCCTCGTCTTCACACATGATGAGGTCAGCCAAAGCCTTGCCCGTATTATTGTCGTAGAATCTGACGATCTTCTTGCTGCAGGGGTTCGTGACCTTGGCGGCATTCTCGGAGATCTTCATCTTCGGGATGATGTTGCCGTCCTTGTCTTCCACAGCGGAGATCTTATAGACGCCTCCGAAGACAGGTTCTGCCTTGGAAGTGATGAGCCTCTCGCCTACGCCGAAAGAGTCTATGCAGGCGCCCTGGCTGATGAGGTCCCTGATGATGTACTCGTCAAGAGCGTTGGATACGGTGATCTTACAGTCGGTAAGACCTGCCTCGTCGAGCATCTTCCTAGCCTGCTGCGTCATGTAGGTAAGGTCGCCGCTGTCGATCCTGATGCCTTTGAGGCGGTGACCTGCGGGCTCCAAGACTTCCTTGGCGCACTTGATGGCGTTGGGGATTCCCTGTCTTAATACATCGTATGTATCGACTAAGAGGACCGTTCCCTCGGGATATGTTTTCGCGTATGCAGCGAAAGCCTCATACTCGCTGTCGAAGAGCATGACCCAGGAATGAGCCATCGTGCCTGACAGAGGAATGTCGAACTGCTGGCCGCAGATGGTGTTCGAGGTTCCGGCAACGCCGGCGATATAAGCAGCTCTTGCGCCCAATACGGAAGCATCGAAGCCCTGGGCACGTCTTGCGCCGAACTCCATGATGGGGCGGCCTTCTGCAGCCTTTACGATCCTTGCAGTCTTGGTTGCGATAAGGCTCTGGTGGTTGATAGTACAGAGGAGTGCGGTCTCCAGGAGCTGGGCCTGGATCGCGGTGCCTCTTACCTTGATAAGGGGTTCCCTCGGGAACACTACGGTTCCTTCGGGAACAGCCCATACATCACAGGTAAATTCAAAATTCCTTAAGTAGTCGATGAACCTGTCGTTGAAGCCGTATCTCGTCTGGAGATATTCCAGGTCTTCCTCGGTGAAATGCAGGTTCGAAAGATAATCGATGACCTGCTCAAGTCCTGCGGCGATAGCAAATCCGCCCTGTTCCGGGACATCCCTGAAGAACATATCGAAGTAGGTAATGACATTGCCGGCATCGTTATCAAGATAGCCGTTAGCCATCGTAAGTTCATAGAAGTCTGTAAGAAGACTCATGTTGGTCTTGTCGGACCAGGCACTCTGTGACATAAGGTTCACCTCGTTATTTAATTATTTGTCCTTGACTATTTCCTTGATGCTGGTTGCAAGGCTTGCAGCGCCCTGGAGATCTGACGGGATGATGATCTTTGTTGCAGGACCTTCACCCAGCTTCTCAAGTGCTTCAAGACCGCGGAGGGAGATAACGGAATCGTCAGCTCCTACGTCCTTTATCATCTGGAGACCTCTTGCCTTGGCTTCCTGGATCTCGAGGATAGCCTGAGCCTGACCTTCAGCCTCACGGATGGCAGCCTGCTTTTTAGCCTCGGCTCTTAAGATCGCTGCTTCCTTCTCACCTTCTGCGACACGGATAGCGGATTCCTTCTGACCTTCTGCTATGAGGATCTGTTCTCTCTTCTCACGCTCAGCCTTCATCTGCTTCTCCATCGCAGCCTGGATCTCCTTTGGCGGGATGATGTTCTTGAGCTCTACACGGTTAACCTTGATTCCCCAGGGGTCTGTTGCCTCGTCCAATATCTCGCGCATCCTTGTGTTGATGATGTCTCTTGATGTAAGGGTCTGGTCGAGTTCCAGGTCACCGATGATGTTACGCAGAGTCGTTGCAGACAGGTTCTCGATAGCGGTGATCGGACGCTCGATACCGTATGTATAGAGCTTGGGGTCGATTACCTGATAGAAGAGGACCGTATCGATCTGCATGGTAACGTTATCCTTTGTGATAACTGCCTGGGGAGCGAAGTCCGCAACCTTCTCCTTAAGTGATATCTTCTTTGCAACACGGTCGATGAAGGGCCACTTGAAGTGGATGCCGGTCTCCCATGTTGTCTTATAAGCACCGAATCTCTCGATAATGAATGTTGTTGCCTGAGGCACGATCTTGATGCATGCGATGATGAATACGAGCAAGATGATTATCGCGATTATCGCGATGGGTACGATCGGGCTGGCAGCAGCTACGATAAACAATGACATTTTCATATTATTCCTCCTTTATCTGACGGGTTCTACGACCGCCTTAACACCTTCAAGGGCCAATATCTTTACTTTAGCCCCCTCCTCTACGGACTCACCGCACTTTGCGCTCCAGATCTGTCCGTCTACCTTAACCTGACCTTTTCCTGCCACCGGGTCGATCGCTACGATCACGACGCCTTCATGACCTATGACACGGTCGGCATTGGTCGGCTGGATCTTGCCCATCCGTCTGGCATCGACAATAGGCTTGATCCAGATGATGCAGATAATAAAACTGATAACAGTAACAATGACCATGACTATTATCTGGGCCACGACGTCAGCATGACAAAGATCCATGATCATGGCCACAAGACAGCCGACTGCGCACCAGACTGTGGTAAGACCCATTGTCGCAGCTTCTATGATCAGCGATATCACGAGCAGGATGAGCCAGATTATCCACATTGGAATATTAAACATGATCCCTTCCTCCTTTCTCCCTAATTCCATAAGAGAGCCCCAAAAGGCCCTCTAGAGATGATTATATCAAGATTGGGTTTTGCTGTATATAAAAATCGTATTCCGGTCTCTTACACAAAGCGAAAAAGCAGAAGGGGCTGCCCTTCAAAGGACAGCCCCCTCAACAGTATATTATTAAAGATCGTTATCCCTTCCCGTTGACTTGCTTATCGTACTTATAGAGGAAGGTTACCATCTGGCGTCTCAGGCACTTGCCCTGAGGCTTGAATGTGCCGTCGTCATAACCTGCAACGATCTTCTTCTCGGAAGCCCAGATGGTTGCCTTGTAGAAGTAGTCCTTTTCCTTGATGTCGGAGAACTTGCTCTTGTTTGATTTAGGAGCAGGCTTTCCTGCCATTCTCCAGAGGAAGGTAACTGTCTGTGCTCTCGTACAGATCCCCTGAGGATCGAACTTCTCTTTGGATACACCTGTCGTGATCCCCTTCTCTACAGCCCAGAGCACCGGCTTATAGAAGTAGTCGGAACTCTTGATGTCCTTGAACGAAGTCGTCTTGGTGTTAGGCGCAGGTTCACCTGCAAGTCTCCAGAGGAAGGTTACCATCTGAGCTCTGGAACACTCGTTGGCGGGCTTGAAGTTCGTCTGCTTGTCGTAACCCTTGACGATGCCCTTTGCCGTAAGTGCATTTGTAGGCTCGTACCAGAAATCGTTGATGTCCGTTACATCCTTATAGAGAACTCTCAAGTTGAACTTCTCCTTCTTGCCATCCTTCAATGTAACAGTTACTGTTGCTGTTCCAGCCTGCTTGCCGGTTATCTTACCTGACTTATCGATCGATGCAATGGTCTTGTCCGAAAGCTTGAATGTTGCTCCCTTCCAGGACTTGATAGCGGAAAGATCCAAGGTCTTACCGCAGCTAACAACTGCAGAGATATTAAAGTCATAAGTTACCGAGTCTTTATACTTACCCTGACCTGTCAGAGTAATGGATGCCGTGCCCGGCCTGTCGTTGTTCTTAAGGTCACCTGTGAAGTCTGTCTTACTCTTAAGCCTTGTGCCATCGATAAAGACCTTGATAGCAGGCTTGATCTGCTCCGTGCCTTCCCTGTATTCGTAATCTGAATACTGGAACTCTACCTTAGCCCTCTTAATGGAATTCTTATCGGGCTTAGGAGTTGCCGTAGCAGTAGGAGTTGCCGTAGGCTTAGCAGGCTTCTTCGTAGGGGTAGGTGTTGCAGTTGCTGTCGCCGTAGGCTTTGCCGGTGCCTTGGTAGGCGTAACTGTTGCCGTAGGCTTTGCAGGCACCTTCGTAGGTGTAGGTGAAGCCGTAGGGGTTGCAGTAGCTGTAGGAGTAGGTAGAGCAGGTTTAGCCTTGATCTGGAAAGAAACTGTCTTACTGCCTCCGTAGTAATCGCCCTTCAATATAACCTTGACTAAGCCCGTTCCGACCTCAATGTTGTTTGAATATTCAAGCGTATAACAGTCTGCTGGCAAAGTTTCACTATCACTGGCTACCGTTACCTCCGGCTCTATAGCTTCACCGGTATAGGTATAAGATGCAGCACCAAGCGATACTTTTGTAACCTGAGCAATAACTTCTGTTTCTTCAGCACCGCAGACTGAGCAGATCTTAGTGACAGATCCGGGTTCAGTAAATGATGCCTTCCGGATCGTGGTATCCCAGTTATGTCCTTTTGCATCTATAACAGCACCGGTGATCCTGTCACCACATCTTGAGCAGACCTTATCTGCCTCCTTTCCGGCCTCAGTGCAGGTTGCTGCCTGCTCTGTACCTTCGACATCAACATAATCGTGACCAAGAGGATCTATAGTCTCGCATCCGGTTAAGACATTACCGCACAATTCACACTTCGTCCCTGCCGTGCATCCTTCATCAGTACATGTAGCGGGAGTTTCTTCCACATCGACGGGTTTATGTGCATCAGGATCGACCGGGATCTCTTCACAGCCGTCAAGGATCGCCTTGCATACACTGCAGATGTGACCCGCTGTTGTTCCGGTTGCTATACAAGTAGCAGGAACTTCATCAACTGCAAGAGGTGTGTGTTCCTTTACCGGGATCTCTTCTGTCTTTGTTGCTCCGCAGTCAGTACAGGTAAAGGTCTTTTCACCTGCTTCAGTACAAGTTGCTTCACGGGTAACCTCACCTTCGTCCCAGTTGTGCTCTAAAAGATCCAGATCGACTGTATCTGTCTGCTCCGCAAAGCCTTCTGTCTTGAACATGACTTCATATGTGATCTTCTCGCCTTCTTCACATGTAGATTCTACCGATTCGATGATCTTAGCGGGCTCTGTCTCAGTTACTTCTTCATTACACCTGCTGCAGGCTGCAGTCGCCGTACAGGTTGATTTATCTTCCGCCCAACTATATTCGACCGAATCAAATACATGACCCAATGCTTCGGTCATCTCCATATCGATATGGGCGGGATCATTCTTACAGGTCCTGATAATGCGGCCCAAATTTGTGCATGTGGCTTCCTCTACAACAGGATCACCCCAATCGTGGTTATCAGGATCAAGATCTCCCTCCCGGGTCTCAAAGAATTCACATCCCGTACAGGACCTCTTCTCAACACTTTTCGCGCAGCAAGTACCCGGTGTATCTTCTGCCCAGTCTGACATATCATGTTCTGCTTTGACCAGGATATCTAATGAGATCCCCATTGGAGATACTCTCCGGGCAAGTTCGACCGCAGTTTCTCCGTTTACTGTCACGGTAACGTTGCTCGAATCATCATTGTCGCCGTCTATGGCACAACCGATCTTAGGATCCAGTCCTAAACTGACAATATAAGATTCATCACCTATAAATCTTAAGGTATAAGGGCCCTCCGTAGTTGATTCCAGATCGTAAAGGTTCCATATTCCTTCAAATCCTTCTTCGGAAACATTAAAACCGGAATCCTCTGCTATCCTGATCTTCGGGCAGTTGGTCTGTGTTGAATAATCAAAGTATTTTCCAGACCGCCCGGTCCAGGACTCTTCACCGCATACCGGCAGATCTATGGTAAGGTCGATGTTATTGAGGAGCCTGAAGATCGGAACATAGACCGTAAGATTGCCCGTGCCGATCCCGGTATTGTACCACCAGTCGTTCGTAGCCATGGTCGGAACGTATTCCATTGCAGAGTAGCTGTTAATAGGTTCCGGTATTACCATATAGGTATCGTTAAATGAATACCCATCGGGCAGTACTAATTGACTTCTTATAGCATCCTTATTAGCAATAAAGAGATCGCCTATCTTCGTATCAGAAGGGAAATTATTAATGACCACAGGATCGAAGTCATCTCTTATCCCGTCACTGTCACAGGCAAGGAAAGTAACGATCGGATTTCCCTGCCACTGGGCGGTAACTGTCACATCGCCTGACACGGATACAGTTGCATTCGGATCTTGCAGATCATCTATGCCTTCAACCTTCCAGCCTGTAAATTCCTGGCCTTCCTGATGATGTTCAGGCGCACGGTCCAGTGAGAAAGTCGCGCCTCCGGTAGGATTACCATGATCATCGAGATAAGGTTTGACCAGGACCTGATATGGTCTGTCGATACCATTGTTGGGATCGTATGTTACTGTCAGGCCGTTATACCATACTGCCTTGAATGTAACTGATCCTGTCGCATCATATGTGATCTCATTGCCCGCATCGAAGCTTATAGAAGGATCATCTGACTTAACCCACTTATAGAAGATCTTGCCCTTGGGAGCATCCGGTTTGTCCATCATATGCACTGTATAATTTTCTGTATCATGTAATGTTACGACAGGTTCGTCCTTGCCGTTATCAGGATCGAAAATCTCAGTATAACGGACGGCATTACACTTGCTGCACTTATCGTTTACAAGTTCGTGCTTTTCTACACCCTTGTATCCGCATATTGTGCAGGTAATGTTATGGTTATCAAGGTCTTTCTCCTCATAGACCGCATCGTGAGTATTGCAGGGTTCAACCCTTACCCACTGATTTTTCTTGTTTTGGCATGCACCCACTCTGTCAGCATACTTTTGGACCGTGACTGTCTCATCATTATATACACCGGAAGAAACCTTCAAGCCGTCATCTATTCCCAGAGGACCGTTAGTTCCGTCGTCACTGCCGCTGCCTATTGGTCTTGCATCGTAATCGCCAAAAGCATAGACAGTTCCGCCCTTTATCTCAACAGGGCCACCTTTGCCGCCGTCAGAAGTCCAAAAGCTCTCCTTGCCTCCTCCGATACCGGCTCCGCCGCCCTGTCCGGTGGCTTCAACATTTCCTCCGCTTATGATGATCCTGGAATTTGCATTATTGTAGCCGTTGCCTGCCCAGCCGCCGCCGATACCGGCTCCGCCGCCGGTGCCGCCCAGGGCAATGACGGTTCCTCCGGATATCTCAATAATGTGTCCGTCCTTATCGCAGCCTCCGCCTATACCGGCACCTTCGCCGCCGCCCAAGGCTTTAACATATCCGCCGGATATATATACTTCTCCGCCGTTGCCTTTGTTACCTCCGCCGATACCTGCTCCGGAATCGTCCTGACGGCCGCAGCTCGCAAGAGTACTTCCTCCATAAATATATACAAAGCCTCCGTCGCCGCCATTTCCGCCGCCGATTCCGGCACCTCCGCCACAGCTGCTAACGTAGAGGGATCCTCCATATACATAAAGCCATCCTCCGTCTCCGTTGTCTCCGCCGCCTATGCCGGCTCCGTCAAGGGACCCTTCTGCTCTTACCGTACCTCCATAGATGGTTACGACACCGCCTTCTCCGTTGTCGCCTCCTCCGATACCTGCACCATTGTCATGATTTTTATAACATGCGTCGGCTAAGATGTTGCCACCATAGATATTTATGGTCTCCGCCGCACATTCATTACCGCCGCCGATAGCAGCAGCGTCATTTCCTGCATAAGCATCCAGATCCTGGGAATTGATGTTTATATCGCCAATCTTGTTGACATCATTATCTTCGCCGCTTCCTACGCCTGCACCTCCGTCACCGCCGTAGGATTTTATGATGCCTTCATAAATGAAGATACTCTTATATCCGCTATCTTTTCCGCCTCCGCCGCCTATGCCGGCAGCATCTTCGCCGCCATAGACTTCGATATCTCCGCCCTTGATATTGATCGTTCCTGCCATGGCATTTCTATTTCCACCTATGCCTGCATTGCCCGATTCGCCTTTCGCAACAAGATAGCTGTAGTTACCGCCATATATGTTCAGTGTACTTCCGGAACTGACATATATTCCTTTATTGGCATAGAGCTTCTTGCCGGACAGGATAAGCTTAACATCTCCGGATACGGTAATACGGTTATTAAATGTCACATCGTTATCATTACCAACAAAATAAAAGCCATCCGTCAGCGTCACGCCATCTTCGTCGTCAACAGAAGACAGGCGAGTATATTCATAAGCGGTTTTCCCCCAGCTGTATATCGTATGATCCTCACTGTTAAGAGAGTATTCCCTGTAGTCTATCGGTACCTGCCCCGCACTGACTATAAAAGGCAGAGCCGTTAATGTCACGGCCATGGTAATAAGAGAAGATACGATCTTTAAACTGACATTATGCTTCATAAGACACCTCGCAAAAAGGAATGGTTCAAGACCTTACATTAAATTATCGTATCTTGATATATATCGAAAAGCAATTAACAAACGGTAAAAGGTTTTTGAAGGAAAACCTCTTCCAAAGTAAGACCTTGAGGAGGAAGGGTCCTTCCGGCCCTCTTACGGTCACGTGAATCAATGATAGAAGGGATGTCATCCGGCAAGATCTTGCCTTCTCCGACTTCAACGAGTGTACCTGCTATTATCCTTACCATGTTGTAGAGGAAGGCTTCGCCGGAAACTTCGATCTCGAGATAACCCGGCATATGTTCTGTGACTCTCACGCTGTAAAGGCGTCTTATAAAGTTTTCCGCCGTGCTGCCCGCAGCGCAGAAAGCCTCGAAGTCATGCTCGCCCGCAAAGAAAGCCGCCGCCTTCTTCATCTTATCAACATCAAGATCGTACGAATCAAAGTAAGCATATCTTGAATATATTGGATGCCTTACCCTGCCGTAATAGACTCTGTAGATATATCTCTTGCCGTGATTTGAAAACCTTGCGGAGAAATCATCATCAACATAAAAAGCCCTGACTACAGACACGTCTTCCGGAAGGAGCGCATTCATCGCCAGGGGGATCTTATCTTCGGGGATCTCAAAGGGAACATCCATATGACTTAAGTGTCCTCTTGCGTGGACACCGGCATCCGTTCTCGAGCACCCGGTTATCTTGATCTCTTGTTTATAAAGTTCGCCCGCCGCCTTAGCCAGAACGTCAGCAACCGCTCTGCCGTTCGTCTGTGATTGAAATCCGACAAAGCCGGTGCCGTCGTATTCTGTTATGATGGCGAGTCTCATTGCCTTGTTTTATTTGCCGTTCTTGCCGTCGTCCATGCAGGCCTTGCCCATCATGGCGGCTCCTACGATACCTGCGTCATTGCCCATCTCGGCAAGTCTGATCTCGGTCTTCTTAACGCCGGGCCCGAAATAGGGTTTGCTCATTGTCTTCTCTTTAAGAGGTATCAGGAGAGGATCTCCCTCGTTGCAGACGCCTCCGCCGACAACAAGTATCTCGGGCATGAAGGTATTGATGACGTTTGCAAGTCCGTCGGATAAGTAATCCAGATATCTTTCAACAAGATCCTTTGCGACCTTATCGCCTCTTCTCATGGCGATAAAGGCGATCATGGCATTGGAGCCGCCCTCTTCCTTGATGACATCACCCAGGATCGAATCGGGGTGAGATGCGGCTTCTTCCTCTGTCATCCTTGCCAATGCCGAAGCGGAAGCATACTGCTCAAAGCAGCCACGTCTTCCGCACTTACACTGCAGGCCTCCGGAAACTAATACTGTGTGACCAAATTCGGATCCGGCCTGGTTAAAACCGGAATAGATCCTGCCGTTGATGATGACACCGGCACCGACACCCGTTCCGAGAGTTATCGTAACGGAATCCTTCGTGCCCTTGGCAGCGCCTGCAACAGCCTCGGCCATTCCGGCACAGTTGGCATCGTTGTCTATATATACAGGAAGATCCACAACATCGCGGATCAGTTTTCTCATGGGAGAATTGTTGAAAGGAAGGTTTGCGGAATAAACAAGAAGTCCTTCCTCATTGTCAGGGGTTCCGGGGGATCCGATACCGATAGCTTCTATATCGGACACTTCCTTGCCGCAGTCCTTTATGACATCTAAAGCAAGCTTGCCCATATCATGGATTATCTCTTCTTCAGTCCTCTCGGCACGTGTCTTGATGCTGAGTTTGTTGAGAAGGTTGCCTTCACTGTCGCAGACACCTGCTTTGATATTGGTACCGCCAAGATCTATTCCGACATAATAAGCCATAATGTTATTCCTTTCGCAAGAGCATAATAGAACAAGGTGATTTTATCACAGGACAGAAGTTAATTGAACTACGATTTGCCCTAAGAAACGGTCCGCCAGGACAAGGCATGCCGCCAGAAGAGTAAAGACTATCCCGACTGCGATATCGGCCTTCCGGATCCTCAGAGGATTAAGCTTGGTCCTGCCGACACCGCCCCTGTAGCATCTTGCATCCATGGCGCAGGCCAGGTCCTCGGCACGGTTGAAACTGGATACAAAGAGAGGTACCAGGACCGTAACATATCCCTTGATGCGCTTCATGAATCCGCCGGTATCGTAATCGGCACCCCTCGACATCTGGGCATTCATAATCTTCCTGGTCTCATCCGAAAGGGTCGGGATGAACCTTAAGGCTATGGACATCATCATGGCCATCTCATGCACGGGAACACGGAGGACCTTCATCCAGGAGAAAAGGCTCTCCAAAGAATCCGAGATCTTAAGCGGCGTCGTTGTCAGAGTTAGGAAGATACTGGTTATAATGATCAGGAATATGAGCCTTGCACCCATAAGGATCGCTCTTGACGCTCCCTCATCAGTGATCGTAATGAATCTCCAACTGAAAAGTTTAGTCCCTGTCCTTATCGTAAAAAGATTGATCAATACGATGAATATTGCCAGCGGCAAAACGGGTTTTATGGTAAGCCAGATCATCTTAAGACCCGTGTTGCTCATGAAGATCAGAACGATCGTGATAAGGAGCAGCATAAGGAGAGCTATGGGGTCCGTCACCATGAAGATCGCCACCAGATATATCACATAGAGGATAAGCTTGACCCTGGGGTCCGTCCGGTGGAGAACAGAGTCTGTATTACAATACCTGCCTAAGGTCATGTCACCTATCATCGGACTCCACCTCCGGCATAGTAGCGGGCCAGGGCTTCCGCCTCGCCCTCAGGAGTAAAATCCCCTTGGGATCTGTAATCTTCTATTCCCGCAAGGTCTGTAACCCCGTGAACAAATTCGGTTATATAAGGTCTCGGGATATTGTATTCGTTGTCCTGACTGCCGAATATCTCGGATGGTTCTGCAACTTTCACGATCTTGCCGTCCCTCATGTAGCAGACCCTGTCGGCAACGATAGCCGAATCATCCATGTTATGGGATACGATTATTACCGTAACTCCCGAATCACGGAGATTGGAGATCATGTCGAACATGGCTTTCCTTCCCGTAGGATCAAGGCCTGCACCGGGCTCATCCATGACAAGGATGTCAGGTTCCATTACGAGGACTCCCGCTATTGCGGCTCTCCTCTGCTGACCTCCCGACAGGTCGAAAGGGCTTTTCCCCAGGGATTCCGTCCGGAATCCCGTCATCTCGCAGGCTTTATATACACGCTTCTCATGTTCTTCTTCGGGAACGCCCCACCTTTTGAGACCGTAGCAGATATCCTTATAGACAGTCTCATCGAAAAGCTGATATTCCGGATACTGGAAGACGAGTCCGACTTTCTGCCTTATCTTCATGACGCTCTTCTTGTCGGATGTATCAAGACCTGATACGATGACCTGACCTTTTGCGGGCTTCAATATACCATTAAGGTGCGTTATCAGGGTCGTCTTGCCGCAGCCGGTCCTCCCTGCCAGAACAAGTATCTCACCCTTATATACATCCAGGTCGATCGAGTCTATCGCAAAAGTCTTGCCCTCATCGTAGGAATAGGACAGGTCCTTTACCGACATGATGACTTCGTCCTTGTTGGGTTTTTCTTTTGACGCCGCGGGAGGTATCCGGTCCTTTGTAATCTTCTTAAGTTCCCTCACGCAGGCAGCCTTAAGAGAGTCTCTGTCCTTAAGGTCTTCCAATGCAAGCTTGCCTTGGGACATTTCCGCTAAAGAGTAAGCGAATGAATATTCGACGGGAAGCACAAGGGACATGTCGAGGATGGCATCCTTTTGGGAGAAGACTTCTGCCGGAGTTCCTTCCATGACGAGCCGGCCCTTCTTTATTACCATGACCTTATCGCATCTTGCGGCCTCGGTCATATCGTGGGTTATGGTTATCAGGGTTATCTTATCCCTTATCCTCATGGCCTCGACTATATCCAGGACCTCAGCTCTGGAATGGGGATCCAACATCGCCGTCGATTCATCCATGATAAGGACATCAGGATGCATGGCCAGGGCTCCCGCTATGGCAAGTTTCTGCTTCTGTCCTCCGGACAGGGCCGAGGACGGACGGGTCCGGTATTCGTAAAGTCCCACATCCTTTAGGGCTTTATCCACTCTCTCGCGGAGCTCCGGCATCGGAACACCCAGATTTTCGGGGCCGAATGCAACGTCTTCTTCCACGGTCGTACCGACTATCTGGTTGTCGGGATTCTGGAATATTATCGAGCACTTGCTCCTTATATCCCAGAAAGAAGGATCATCTTTGGTATCCTTGCCGAAGACTATGATCTTGCCGTCATCAGGCATCTCTAATATGTCGATGAGCTTTGCAAGCGTGGATTTACCGGAACCGTTGGGTCCCGTTATTGCAGTGTAAGATCCTTTCTCTATCTTAAGGGAGATCCCGTCCAAAGCTTTCTTTTGGGGGACCTTCTCCTCATCATCAGATTTATAGGAGAAAGTAACCTTATCGACTATTATCCTTCTGTCATCAGTTGTCTCTGGCATAGCGAAGTTATTATAAAAAGAACGGAGGGAATTGTAAACTCCCTCCGTCTCTTTGATTTACAATTACTTATCCCGGGGATCAGACGAATTCCAGGATAGCCATCTCGGAACCGTCACCGCGGCGTGTGCCAATGCGGACGATCCTTGTGTAACCGCCATTACGGCCTGCGTATCTGGGTGCGATGTCAGAGAACATCTTGTTGACGGGGTTAACAACATTGCCTTCCTCGTCATGGCTCTTGCGGAGCCAGTAGCTCATCTGCTTACGTGCAGCAAGACGTGAAGGTGAGTCAACCTGAACGGAAACTGTCTTAACTTCACGGTCTACGACCTCATACTTGTTGCCGTTCTTGGATGTCTTTGTCTTAAGGACCTTCTTGCCCTTACCGTCGAGCTTTGCAGCAGATACTGTAACATCCTTTGTGGTGTAGTTATCCTGCTCCTTGACTGCAGAAGCTACAAGCTTCTCAACAATAGCGGATACTTCCTTTGCTCTTGCAACGGTGGTCTCAACCTTACCGTTTATAACCATGGCAGTAACCAGGTTTCTCAGAATGGCGGTACGCTGATCTGACGCACGGCCCATTTTTCTGTTAGGCATTACTTTATCCTCCTGATATTAATCCTGGTCCTTCAGTGAAAGACCGAGTTCTTCGAGTTTGTCTTCGATCTCATCCAGGGACTTCTTACCAAGGTTTCTGACCTTGATCATCTCTTCCTTGGTATGTCCTACAAGATCACCTACGGTATTGATCTGTGCTCTCTTGAGACAGTTGTATGTACGTACCGTAAAGTCAAGATCCTCAACGGGCTGAGTGAGCTTTGTATCTGTCTCACCCTTCTGCTCAGGGCTCTTGAAGCTGATCGCAGGCTCTGTCTCAGCAAGGCCTGTGAAGAATCTTAAGTGATCGATGAGCCAGTTAGCAGCAGAAGACAGGGACTCGTCAACTTCGATCGTACCGTCTGTCCATACCTCGAGATTTAAGGAATCGTAATCGTAACGATCACCTACACGGGTATTCTCTACTGAATAATTAGCTTTCTTGATAGGTGTGAAGATGGAATCGATCGGGATCAATCCGTTCTCCTGTCTTGAGGGCTTGTTCTGCTCAGCTGTATTGTAGCCTCTGCCCTGCTCGATCGTGAATTCGATGAAAACATCGGATGCACCGTTAAGGTGAGCAATAACATGCTCAGGGTTCATGATCTCAACATCGGGACCGTGAACGATATCACCTGCTGTAAGCTCGCCGGACTTGCCCTTTGCAACGCTTACGCTGACGATAGAAGACTCCGAATGGAGCTTTGCTCTTACGCCCTTAACGTTAAGGATGATCTCTGTCATATCTTCGATGATACCGGGAACGGTATCGAACTCATGCTTTACCTTGTCAACCTTTATTGCCGTGATGGCAGCACCGGGGAGTGACGACAGGAGTACTCTGCGCATCGAATTGCCGAGAGTAATGCCGAAGCCTCTTTCAAGCGGCCCGATAGTATACTTGCCGTATGATTTGTCTTCGTTGGTCTCTATGCACTTTACGGTGGGTTCGCATACGTCCATCATGATTTATCCTCCTTGAAGTATTCTTAGTCGGGTCGTCTTTATTATTTGGAATAAAGCTCGACGATGGCAACTTCGTTGACGGGAACAGTGATCTGCTCTCTTGTGGGAATTGCCGTTATCTTTCCTGCGAGGTTCTCTCTGTCGGAATCGAGCCACTCGGGGATTCCTCTGGAACCTGTTACCTCAACGATATCCTTATATCTCTGGGAACCCTTGCAGTTCTCTTTGATAGCGATCTCGTCGCCGACCTTAACACTGTAAGAAGGGATGTTTACCGTCTTACCGTTAACCTGTACATTCTTGTGGCTTACGAGCTGTCTTGCTTCGTCTCTTGTACGTGCCAGACCCATTCTGAAAAGAACGTTGTCCAGGCGGAGTTCGAGGAGGATCATGAGATTCTCACCCGTTGTACCGTACTTGAGCTTCTGAGCCTTTGTGAAGTAGTTTCTGAAAGGCTTCTCAAGAACGCCGTAAATAAACTTTGCCTTCTGCTTCTCTTTGAGCTGCATCCCGTACTCGCTCATCTTGCCGCGGGTCTGCTTGCCCTTTCTCTTTGATCTTTTATCGTATCCTAATTCAGCAGGCTCAATACCCAGTGCTCTGCATCTCTTAAGGACCGGTGTCATATCTCTAGCCATGTCGATATTCCTCTCTTTATCTAGATATTAAACGTCGTTATCAAATCCAATAAGGATCAGACTCTACGACGCTTGGGCGGACGGCAGCCGTTATGAGGAACGGGGGTTACGTCCTTGATCATTGTTACCTGAAGACCTGCTGTTGCAAGAGCTCTTACTGCGGATTCTCTTCCGGAACCCGGGCCCTTAACGAAAACCTCAACAGTCTTCATGCCATGATCAACAGCCTTCCTGGCAGCTTCCTCGGAAGCAACCTGAGCAGCATAGGAAGTACCCTTACGGGAACCCTTCATGCCCTGCTCACCGGCTGATGCCCATGAGATGGCATTGCCCTGCTTATCTGTGATAGTAATGATAGTATTGTTAAATGTTGCGTGGATGTGAGCCTGTCCGTCGATGACGTTCTTACGCTCACGTCTCTTAGGTCTGATCGCCTTTTTTGCTGCTTTAGCCATATCGTGTGCCTCCCTTACTTCTTCTTGCCTGCGACAGTACGCTTAGGTCCCTTGCGGGTACGGGCGTTTGTCTTTGTACGCTGGCCTCTTACGGGGAGTCCCATTCTGTGGCGGCGGCCACGGTAGCAGCCGATATCAGTCAATCTCTTGATATTGCTCTGGACCTCTCTCTTAAGATCACCTTCGACCTTGTAATCGTTCTCGATGCTGTCACGGATCTTCGCGACTTCTGCCTCTGTGAGATCCTTAACTCTTGTATCAGGGTTGATGCCTGTGTCAGAGATGATCTTAGAAGCGCTTGTTCTTCCGATGCCGTAAATGTAAGTAAGAGCTATCTCAACTCTCTTATCATTGGGCAAATCTACGCCGGCTATACGAGCCATTTGGTGTACCTCCAATTAATGGTATTTATTTGGTTTTATATACAACAATGGATTGTAAGGAACTTCCGGGTTAGGGAAGCAGCCGCCCTTACGGCACCGATGTAATATCTAATTCCAATAAAGTGTTGTTTTGCGGTTAGAGCAGTTCCGCGTGTTTTCCTTTTGATCCGGCGGCCGGGGCTAAATCCGGACGCGTCTGATCCGTTATCTTCGCTTATCCCTGCTTCTGCTTATGCTAGGGATCGGAGCAGATAACCATTACCTTACCGTGGCGACGTATGACCTTACACTTCTCGCACATCGGTTTGACTGACGGTCTGACTTTCATGTTAGAACCTCCTGCCTTTGTTTTTTTCAACACAAAACTAGCGCCAAAAAGCGCATGCTAAAAAATTATAGCAGAATCTTTTTGTTTTTCAACAGGAAATTCAGCAGTTTCAAAAAAAGTTCCAAAGACCTCAGAAAGCCTTATTTATGGTAGAGTTTCTTGGTCTGATAGACAGGCTCGCAGGTGAAGTTGATCCCCAGACGCCTGAACATGTTCGCATCGACCGATGACAGGATCGTCGTAGCATGCGCATCAGAGTTGCGGAGGTTCCCCAACTGCTCAACGGCAAGCTTTGCGACAGGGTTGGTCGCAGCGGAGATCGACAGGGCGATCAGGACCTCATCCATATGAAGCCTCGGGTTACGGTTGCCCATGTGGTTGATCTTAAGATCCTGGATGGGCTCTATTACGATTGGCGATATGAGAGGGATATCATGGGATATGCCTGCCAGTGCCTTCAGGGCATTAAGGAGAGCTGCTGCAGAAGCTCCGAGGAGGTCGGAAGTCTTACCCGTGACCATGGTCCCGTCAGGAAGTTCTATGGCAACAGCAGGACCGCCCGTGGATTCTGCTCTTACCAAAGCCGAGCTGATTACTCTCCTGTCAGAGATGTCTATGCCGCCCTTCTTCATCAGAAGTTCGATCTTGGCAGCATCCGTTCCGTCGGAAGTGCCCTGCTTGGTCATGCACTTCGCCTTATAATATCTTCTTATTATCTCCTGCTTGGCTGCATCACAGCATGCCTCATCGTCAACGATCGCAAAGCCCGCCATGTTAACGCCCATGTCCGTAGGGCTCTTGTAAGGGGACTGGCCGAAGATCTCTTCGAAGATCGCATTGACTACAGGGAAGATCTCTACGTCGCGGTTGTAGTTTACTGTCGTCTCACCATATGCTTCCAGGTGGAAGGGGTCGATCATGTTGACGTCAGCCAGATCAGCCGTTGCTGCTTCATAAGCAAGATTAACAGGGTGCTGCAAAGGAATACTCCAGATGGGGAATGTCTCGAACTTGGCGTATCCGGCCTTGATGCCGCGCTTGTTCTCGTGGTAGAGCTGCGACAGGCACGTAGCCATCTTTCCGGATCCCGGGCCCGGAGCCGTTACGACAACGAGCTTCCTCGATGTCTCTATATAATCGTTGCGGCCGTAGCCGTCTTCGCTTACGATCAGGGGAATATTCGAAGGATAGCCTTCGATGGGATAGTGCCTGTAGACCTTGACGCCCAGCTGGCGGAGCCTGGTCTCGAAAGACTCGGCAAGGCTCTGGCCCGTAAACTGGGTGATGCATACACTGCCTACAAAGAGACCGAACTCGGTGAAAGCGTCGATCAGTCTTAAGACTTCCTGGTCGTATGTGATGCCGATATCACCGCGCTTCTTGCTCTTCTCTATGGCATCAGCGTTGATCGCTATTACGATCTCACAGTCTTCGGAGAGGGCCTTTAACATACGGATCTTACTGTCGGGAGCAAAACCCGGGAGGACTCTGGATGCATGATAATCGTCGAAGAGCTTGCCGCCGAATTCCAGGTAGAGCTTACCGCCGAACTTCTCTATCCTGTCTCTGATGTTCTTGCTCTGGAGTTCTACATACTTATCATTATCAAAACCGACTTTATACATCCTTCAAGTCCTCACAATCTGATCTTTTCGAAAACAATTTTAGCACAACTGCCCTGATATGATTATTTGACTTTATTAACGAAAAACATCTTCTTTTTCCGTCTATCAGACAGGACCGACCCTATCTCCCGGAGGGGGAGTAAAATCCCTCTTGGACATCTGGTCCAAAGCTTTGGCAAGTCTTATTGTCTCTATGATCCCGGCTATACCGCAGAGGATCAGAGCGATGCCCGTCAGGATCGATATGACATTATCCCCGACTTCTGCAAAGAGGACGATTCCGCCGAGGATCGCTGCAGCAAGTCCGAAGAGCGACGTTATCCACCAGCCGCGTCCCACGCGTCTGGCATTGCCGATGGAAGTTATAAGTACCACGAGTCCTGCCATGATCATTATCGATCCGAAGATATAATTGAATGCCGATACGACCACATCAGACCTTAAGAGGAAAAAGAGGCCGATCAGGATCCCAGCCACAGCGCCTGCCACCATAAAGCCGGAACCTATCGTTTTCTCTTTCCTTACAAAGAATACGATTATGCCGATGACACCCAAAAGGATCATGACACCTCCGATGACCTGTACGAACATGGAGGCTATGAATTGGTTAAATACGATAAATACCGCGCCCAGCAATATGAGAACGATGTCTACCAATATGCTCCGGGTCTTAGCTGATCTTAAGTTCATCTTTATCTCCCTTCATCTGTCCCTCTAAATGGAGGGTATTCGTTGCATAGAAGCCTTAAAGGCTCACAGTCTTCTTCTATCTCGGGGAACCTCCCGACGGGAGGCTCAAACCTGTTGTCTATGTTATCGTCGTTACACTGGGATACTTCACCCAGGAGCACGGGGCCTGTTCCTTCAGCAACTTCAAAATCATGATAGAGGCGGGGCGGGATGGATATGCTCTCACCGGGCTTTAAGACGATCTGGCTTCCGGCAGGAACTGTAGTCGTTACTCCGTCTAACTGGACTGTTACATCAGATACCTTATCTATGCTCTCGTCTTCATTTGAATTATAGACCCTGATAAGAAGCGTCCCTCCTCCCCTGTTTATGATGTCTTCCATCTTCTTCCAGTGGAAATGGTTCGGCGAGTACTGGCCTTCCTTCTGGTAGATCAGTTTCTCCGCATAAGTTTTGGGGTATTTCTCCGGATCCTTTACGTTGCCGTTACGGAGCGTTATGAGCGAGAAGCCGACTTTATCGAAGTCCCCCAGACCATAGTCAGTGATGTCCCATCCAAGCATATTGTCCCGGATCTCATCGTAGTCGTGGCCCTTGTCTTCCCATTCTTCAGGGGTAAAGTAGCAGAAGGGCGGCAGGGATATCTTCATCTCGTTGATGAAGCTTTCCATCTCAGATAATGCCGCATTTATCCTGGATCTTTTCATAAATTACCTCCGAACCACTTATAATGATACAGAATTTTTAACTAATTTGTCAGAGTATATAAAAATTATATAGTGTATATTAATAGAGGAAAATTATATTTGGAGGTTTCTCTATGAAGACCTGCTTTTCAAATATCAGACTTACGGCAAGCTTAGCATCAGCCGCATTCATCATCGCATCTGCCGTTCTTCTCGTCGGTAATGCAGTAAGGGCCAATGAACAGGATACGTCCGAAGATCTTAACGGCTGGGTAACGGATTCCGGCATCACCTACTACTACGAAGACGACAGGAAAGTCACAGGATGGAAGGAGATAGACGGAGACAGGTTCTATTTTTACAGGACCACTAACGATGAACACAAAAAAGGCCAGATGGCAACAGGCTTCCTGTCCGACGGAGGATACAGATACTATCTTCACGAGACTGATTCTGACGATCACATGATGGGAGCGATGGCAACGGACTTCCAGTCAATAAACGGAGAAAGGTACTTCTTCTATAGGTCCACGAATTCAGAACACGGCAAGGGTCAGATGGCAACAGGCTTCCAGTCGATCAACGGATCCAGATACTTCTTCTATAGATCCACCAATTCCGATCACGGCAAGGGCCAGATGGCAACCGGCTTCCAGTCCATCGACGGCATCAGGTATTTCTTCTATAGATCCACCAATTCCGATCACGGCAAGGGTCAGATGGCAACCGGCTTCCAGTCCATCAACGGAGCAAGATACTATTTCTATAAGTCGACCAACGATGAACACAAGAAAGGTCAGATGGCTACAGGCTGGCTTTCATACGAAGGTTCGAGATACTACTTCCACAAGAAGAACAACGGAGACATCCTTAAAGGCCAGATGGCTTTGGGAGCCTTGACCGTAGACGGAGCTGACTACTATTTCTATAAGTCAAACAATGACGGCCACAAGAAGGGCGCTATGGCTACAGGCTGGCTTACCACGGAAGGAGCTAGACGCTACTACTGCGAGAAGAAGCAGTGCGATCTGGGTAAGGGCCAGATGGCTTTGGGCCTTGTAACCTTAAAGGACGGTCTCTACTATTTCTACGAAGAGACAGACGATAACCACATCAAGGGGCAGTACGCTAAAGGACTTACGGCAGTCGGAGATGAATCCTACTACTTCTACAAATCCAATAAAGACGGTCACGTCAAGGGAACCGCAGCCAAGGGCTGGCTTACCATCGACGGCAAGAAGCACTATTTCTATAAGTCTTCAGCAACAGATTCAGGTGCAGCCCACTCCAAATATGCCATGGCAACAGGCTGGCAGACATTAGACGGCGAGAAATACTATTTCTTCGCATCCGATGCAACCGATGGCGGTGAAGCCCATGTTAAGGGATCAATGGCAACCGGATGGCAGACTATAAACGGCAATAAGTTCTTCTTCTACAAGGAACTTACAAAAGGTCATCCGAGAGGCTCCATGGCCCGCAACTGCAACATCGACAAGTATTGTCTCGACGGCAACGGTGTCGCCGATGAAGTTAAGTACAAGATGACAGAGAAGGCTCAGAGCCAGTCCAGCTCCACATCTTTCCTCGTCATGGTCGACTATACCCATTGCCGCCTTGGCCTTTACAAGGGGTCCAAAGGTCACTGGGTCCTCCAGGACTACGTTAAGTGCTCGCCCGGAAAAGCATCAACACCTACTGTCATAGGCAACTTTAAGATCTACAGCAAGGTCAGGACTTTCGTATCCGGCAGATCCTGGTGCCACTATGCCTCATTCTTCCACGGCAATTACGGCATGCACAGCATCCTCTACAACAAGAACGGATCACTCCAGGACGGAAGACTCGGCATGCACCTGTCTCACGGCTGCGTAAGGCTTAATACAGACTTCGCCAAGTATGTCTACTTCAACGTTCCCGTAGGAACAACGGTCAAGGTCTATAAGTGATCTTATATACTGCAAACTAAAAGGACGGTCAGCTGACCGTCCTTTTCATTTGCTCTAAACAGGTATCCTGTGACATTCATTATAAATGTTATCAGTTACCGTCTCCCTCACCGGAATCGTCTTCTGTGGAAGTCTCATCCATCTCGAATTCATTCATGGATTCATCACCTAAGGAATCCTGGTCAATGGCGCCGGCCGCAGAACCTGACTCTATTCTTGCCCCGTCCAGGATGATCTCATCGATGAACCTGTCTGTTGCCCTGCCGTCAGTATAGGTGAAGTTCTTCTTAACGAAGGCATCGATGACGTTCATGTCGTAGTCGGGCGTCTCGAAAAGACTTCTCATCAAGGAAGCAAACGATCTGCAGATATACCCGGGAACCGTATCAGTATAAGATTCATAGAAAGATCTTGATCTAGTATAAGGCACGAGGTCGAATGCAAAGAAGTACATGGGTCTCCTTAACAGCGAGAATTCATACATAACGGACGAATAGTCCGTGATGAGAACATCCGATATGAAGAGGATGTTGTTGACCTCGCGGTATTCGGACAGATCCAGCATGTAATCAACATACTCTTCAGGGATCGGAACAGGTTCTTCAACGAAGGGGTGCATCTTTATGATGAGGATGGAATTCTCCTTCTTGAGGAATTCACCCCAGGTCATAAAGTCGATCCTGTGATAAGGGAACGTGGCATTGAGAGCATTCTGGCCCCTGAAGGTAGGAGCATAAAGATAGACCTTCTTACGCTCCTTTAAGACAGGATAGAGCTCATAGAGTTCTTCTGTTACATTCTTCTTATACTCTTCATCGAAGAAGATATCCGTTCTCGGTACACCGATGGGAAGGAATACTTCTTCAGGAAGTCCGAATCCTTCAGCATGGTGAAGAGCGGAATGCTTTGAAGTTACAGGCATGTGCGTATAGCACTTATGTACTCTCGTATCGATCTTGGGTGCACCCTTCTTCCCGATTCTCTCAAATCCCAGGGACTTGAAGGCGCCGCAGGCATGCCAGGCCTGAACTATCTTTACGCTCTCGGGGTAGTCGAACTTATAAACGAAAGGAAGATAGTCGTCGATTATTAAGATATCGCAGGATGCCAGCATCTTCGTGTATTTTCTGACACCGATCCAGGAACGCTTCTTGGTAATGGATCTGGCAAAATTGAACTTGTAGATAAAGTCATCCTGCATACCGCGTTCCATCATGCGGTTATATACGAACTCCTCGTTGCCTCCGAGCTCAGCTCTGGAATCCGATGCAAAGAGGATCGTCTTCTTCTCATGCGGGGTAGACATGTATTTCCTGCTCGTACGGTTGAAGAGCCTTACAAGGGAAGCATCTCTTAAGGGCAGGAGCCAGTCCTTTATGACTCTGACAAAAGCCCTTCCCAAAGCGCTGAAACCCTTGCCCAGGTCTGCCATCTGTTCGCCAAAAGTAGGATTGTCTCTCTGAGGGATAAAGAGTGAATCCCAGCCGATGGTCCCGTCTTCTGCTATTGTCCTTGTCAGTTCATACTGCTCGTCACCGTGCTTGACCGTACGTCTTAAGTGACGGAAACTCATTTTCGCTACTTCTTCGAAATATGCGTGTGACAGCCTTGCATCCAGGAAACATCCGTATTCCTTACCATCAACTGTCAGGATCAGCTTATATGATCCTGTCGGGAGCGGACCTCTCTCGTAAATATCCGTCACATGGAACATGGCTTCGAACGTCCTGTGTCTTTCGTTGATATTGATATGCTGGGGAAGTCCTTCTATGCCGTCACCCTTAAGGGAGATCTTGGCATTCATGATATCGCCCTCGATCTTGTCAGAGATATAGCCCTCGATGTTAAGGATGACTCTGCGGAATAAGACAGACGTGAGGACTGCACCTGTCAACCGGTTCTGATATTCATCATCTTCGGCGCTGGGAGTATAGGGTTCCCCCTCCATCTTGATCTTGTTGTTATAGTCGTAGATCGCCGCTGCGATCGCCATGTCAACATCTGTCGTAACCTTGATGTTGGACCTGTCACCCGGAACGGTATCGATCCTGATGCCCTTTAACATGCAGATCTGGGCCGTACCGGTTATCACCTTCCTGTCTTCATCGGTCAAAGAATCAAGAGACTCCTTAAGGACCTTGAGCTTAAAGCTGTCGGGGGCCTGACCGTGATAGAGGTTCTTTCTTGCGGGCATGTCTGTTACATCCGTATGATCATCCTCTATCCAGAGCATGGTATCCACAACAGGGTCTGCTGCCACGACAGCATCAGATCTGTCCAGAGCATCCAGGGAATCTTTGATTATCTGATCTGTTACAAAAGGTCTTACTGCGTCGTGTATAAAGATCTTATCATCGTCTTTGATGCCGAAGTCATTATCTATCGCGTTGATTACATTGGTTATGGTGTCAAGTCTTTCCTTGCCGCCGTCTATGACTCTTATCGAACTGCCGGTCAGACCGTACTTTGTCAGGAGATCCTTGAGATAGTCACTCCAATCGGGATGGATAGCAATATAGAGAACATCGAAGAACTTGCCTTCCGTAACTCTCCTTATGGTATGGATTATTATCGGAGTTCCCTTAAGGAGCAGGAACTGCTTGGGTCTGTCCGCACGGACCATCCTCGATCCTATGCCACCTGCAAGTATAGCGGCGTAATTCACTTGGTCACCTCCGACTCAGTCCAGCCTATAGCCAAACGCTTCTGTCTTATTATCTCCGTTACATCGAGCTCACACTTACGGAAAAGGGATGAAGAACCTGATACATAGATATCAGCCCCTCTCTCGTAGAACTTGGCAGCATTCTCGATCGATATATTTCCGTCGACTTCGATCTTAAGATCGCTCTTCCCTATCGAATCAAAATACTCTCTTGCGTTCTTGACTTTATCAAGAGTGGACTTGACGAGTTTCTTGCCTGCAAAGCCGGGCTTTACGGTCATGAAGAGGATACCGTCTATATCATTAAGATAGGGCTCGCAAAGATCAACGGGAGTCTCGGGATTGATGGCAATGAAAGATGTAGCTCCAAGCCTCTTTGCTGCCTGGATACACTCGGCAACGTGTTCATTGCGCTCTAAATGGAAAGATACGTTATCACCTTCCCTTATGTCGAACCAGCTCATCTTCTCAACGGGCTCACATACGAGGAAGTGATAATCGAAGGGAATGTCACTTATCCTCCGGAGGCTCTTAACATAATCCGTTCCCAAGGCAAAATTCGGAACGAACTCGCCGTCCATAATGTCCAGATGCAGGTATTCAATATTAGCAGCCTTGAACTCACTCATATAGTAGAAGACCTTATCGAGTCCTGCACACATCATGGATGCGGAAATCATGCCTTTTCTCTTTTTTATCTCAGCCATGGGGTTACATCCTTTCAGCAAGCGGGATCATCCATCACGAACATGCCGCGCGACTTTGATACCGACTTATCTCTCAAGAAATCAAATGCTTCCTTATATTCATCAAGACTAAATGTCTTTGTTATGAGTTTATCGAAAGGAATATCTCCTTCTGCCATAAGGACTGCAACATCCTTCCAGTCGTCTTCAGTCTCTCCCTTGAAAGATGAATTCCAGGTTCCGACCATATCAAGCTGTCTTCTTAAGATCTTCCAGTAAACATCCTTGCTGAGTGCAAAGTCCCCGTGCGGGTTGCCTACCGCTACGATCGTTCCGCCTGCGCGGGTTGCAAGGATAGCCTGTGTCATTGCCTGATTCGTTCCGACCGCTTCGAAAACACAATCAAAAGAAGGATCTCCCTGCTCCAATGAGGAAGAATCGCCTGTAGCAAATCCCAGATCCCTGGCAGGAGCCAGACTGGATTCCCTTCTGCCGAAGACCGTGACATTGCCTCCCATATTGCGGGCAAAGCATGCGATCATAAGACCGATGGCGCCCGTTCCGATAACGGCAACATCGTCACCGGATTTGATCCTTCCCTTCTTGGTTGCATGAAGAGATACTGCGGCAGGTTCTGAGAGAGCCGCAACTCTAATATCAACATTATCTTCTATGAGGTTAAGGTTCCATACGGGTACAGACAGGTATTCAGCGAATGCGCCGTCGTTACGGGAACCAAAGTATTTATAATTTGAACAGGTCTCATACTGACGCTTCTTGCAGGAGTCACATTCCATGCAGGGAAGCATGGGGAAGACCGAAGCCTTGCGGCCGATCAGCTTTTTACCTTCATCATCAGCTGCATCTACGATAGTGCCTGCGAATTCATGTCCCGGAACAGTGGGAAAATGATATGTACCAGTCTCGAATATCCTTGCTTCATCAGAGGAGCATATACCGCATGCACCGATCTTAAGAAGGACTTCTCCCGGTGCCATTTCCCCGATCTCACGTTCCTCGAGTCTGATGTCTCCGACACCGTGCAAATTCAAGATTTTCATTTTTATCGTCCTTCCATTAACAAAGCGGTATCTATATGGTATCACAAAAGCCCATAAGTCTTAAGGATTTCCGCCATCTTTTGCGGGCTCGGGATCTCCTTCTTTTGTCTCTGCTTCGATCTCGGCTTCGGTAAGTCCGAAATCAACGGAAGGTGCAAATTGAGAACCTCTTACGGCATCCATATTGAGCAGCTCGGGATTGTGTTTTGCCACGACATTGATAGCCGCAGATACAGGGGAAATGTTCGTTCCCTTCTCGAGAAGGTTCTCGAGTTTCTTTGTCCTCTGCTTTATCCTCTCAAGCCTCTCGGCATCAAGTTTGCGCTCATATATCTCTGCAAGGGCATTGATATCTTCTTCGTTTGCAGGAAGGGGATTGCCCATGAGGAATCCTTCATATGCATTACAGGTCTTGGTAACGTCATCGCTGAAGGTTATCTGCTTACCGTGATCGAGCCAGAGGATCTTGTTGCAGAGTTCCCTGACCTGGGGAACCGAATGGGATACAAGGATCCCGGTAACACCGGTATCCAGGATCTCTCTCATCTTTTCACCACTCTTGACCCTGAATGAACCGTCACCTACGGAGAGGACTTCGTCAAGGATCAGGATGTCCGGGTTAACGAGACATGCGATAGCAAATGCAAGTCTGCTCTTCATACCGCTCGACAGCTGGTTGAAGTTATATTCCTGGAATTCCTCAAGTTCGGCGAACTCGATGATCTCATTGTATTTTTCGATCATGAAATCCTTGGTGTAACCCAGCATGGCGCCACGGAGGAAGGTATTCTCCCTTACGGTCATGTCGCCGTCAAAACCTGAAGTAAGCTCCAGGATGGCAGCTATCCTGCCGTGGGTGTGGATAGTTCCCTCACCGGGCTTCATTATTCCGGATATGGCTTTGAGCAGGGTACTCTTGCCTGCGCCGTTCGTTCCGATGATACCTAACATGTCGCCTTCATTAATATTGAAGGTAACATTCTTATCGGCCCAAAATTCCTCGACATGATATTTGCCTGTAAGATGACGGACGACATATTCTTTAAGGCCTATGGCTTTAAGGTCACCCGTTACATACTTTATGCTGACGTTTTTACACTCTATCGAAGTCTTCATTTACGATACCCTTTAGAAATAATAAATGAACTTGTTATTGTTGAGTTTATAGATGATGGCCCCGATGATAATGAATACAATAGGATAGAGGGCACAGAGCACATGATAGTTGAATGAAGGGATCATGCCGTCTATTACCACGGTCCTTATATACTTGATCACGACATAGACAGGATTGAAGAGGAAGAGCCTCTGCTGTTCGGGGGTAAATCTGTCTATGGAATAGAAGATAGCGGATACATATGTAAGGAGCATGAGGAATACGCTGTAAAGATATGTCATGTCCCTGAAGAATACATAAAGTGCTGATAAGATCATACCCGCTCCGATATTCAGGAGTATGAGACAGGCGACGGGATAAAGGATAGCGAAGAAATGCCATCCGAACTGGATCTTATCGATGATACAGAAAACAAAGAACACGATCAGGGTAAGACCGAAGTTCATAAGAGCTGATACGTTCTTTGACAAAAGGAAGAGGTACTTGGGAACATTTATCTTGGAGATGATGCTCGCATTAGAAAGGAGCGAGGTCATGCCTCCGGTCGTGGCTTCCCTGTAGTAGCTCATTACGATGTTACCTGCAAGGAGGTAGATCGTAAAGTGAGGGATATTTCTTCCCAGAAGTTCCGTGAAGACGATCTTCATGATGAAGAGCTGTAAGAGCGGCAACAAGACGCTCCAGGCCATACCTAAGATCGTTCTCTTATATTTGTGGGTAAAATCGCGCTTAACAAGCTGCTCGAAAAGGAAGCCGTTCCCCTTGAGCCTGCTGATTGTACCCTGTACTGATTTCTTTATCTGTCCCATAACAAACGAACTTTATACTAAAACGCCTTTTATTTCAAGCCTTGCCGAGATTTTACCATATTTGTTCGAAAAATCGCCTAAATCAAAAGCTTTTGTGGTATTTTTTGCCCAAAAACCTGGCTTCAAGGAATGCTTTGATCTTCTTGGGCCAATCCACCTTCTCGGGGGAATAGTAATCCAGTTCGACTATGCTGTCAGGCCCGATCTTGCCGATCGCAACCTCGCGCTCGAGCCAGCAGTTGAAGAGGAGCTCGGAGAGCCTCCCGGGGAACCTTCTTTCAAATTCACTTAATCCTGATGGGGCGATCTTCTTACATACCTCTTCAAGGACCTTCATGAGCCAGTCCAGGTATTCCGTTGCATAAGACCTTTCCATGATGTTCATGTTGAACATGTAGCCATCCTTATCCTTTAAGATCTTATCCCAGAAGGAAACATAGTCAGGGCTTACCTTCCTTAAGGCTGACCTTACCGCTTCAAGGTGACTTCCATCCAATGTGTGGGCATAGTGTGATCCCAGATCATCTATGAAGTAATTTCTCGGACGGGGAACGAAGATCTTCGCATCCGGAAGACAGGACTTTAGTTCTTCTTCCGTAACGGGACCTGTTTTCTTCTTTCCGAAAAGCCTCCTGTAGTGGACCAGACCGATATAGGAAACGTCCGGGGCCGCATTACGGACAGCCCAGTAATATGCCGTGAGTTCACAATAGTAAGGGTTAAGTTTGGAGATATTATCTCCGGTGTTGTCAGCCCTCCAGCCTTCGGGCAGGAAGACCTCTGAGACGGATGCTCCCGCCAGGACAGGCTGATAGATGTCGCCCTCAGGCATGTCGTAGGGCTTGTGGGAAGCGACCGCTATCATGATCTTAGCATCTGAATCTGCCCTGCTCTCCCTCTTCTTTTGGGAAGACAATTTCCTGTCCACTATGGCAACCGCGATAAGTAAAACAACAGATATAAGTGAAACGACAGCCCCTGCAAGGAAACCCGGAGTCCGGTATCTTAATTCGATCTTATGGCTGCCTTGTGCAACCTTCAATCCCGTATACATGACATCCGCCTTCAAGACATCGCATGCGGCACCGTCACAGGTTGCCTTCCAACCGGCAGAATACGGGATCTGCAAAAGAACATATCCGTCCTTATCCGAAGATATATTGAATGACACTCTGTCACCCCTGACCTTGACATCAGTTATGCAGGAGGACCTCTCTATGAGTGTTTGGGCCTTGTCCGTGATCGCAGATTCAGGGATCAGTTCGACAGTGACTTCACTTATCCTGTAAGTTCCGGGAGTGGTAAATGTGATCTTGGGTTTTCTGAGACCTGATCCGACCGTTCCAAGACATACGGCAAAATCGCTCTTGCCGTTGTACCAATTGAAGTCCTTCGTGTAATAGGAGACTCCCTTGCCGGATACGGAAATATCAGCACGGGATTGGTCCCCTTCATATTCAAAGCCCTTCATCACGACATAGAGTTCACCGTCACAAGGGCAGTCAACATCAAGAGGCAATACCGTTTTGCCGTCCGAATTAAGATCAACTGTATCTTTCTTCAGTTTCACAGCATCCGACCTGATATTATTCCCAAGATTTTCATGATCCAGGATGATATTTGTCATCAGGACATCCTGCCTTTGGGTAATGCTAAGTTCATTCCATCTTTCCTCCGATAAAGGTTCAGTGAAGAAGGATGCAAATGGAGCAGCATTATCCGTAGTGTAGATCACATAGCCGTCCTTTGTGACAGGATCCTTGTAACCTGCCGGTGCTTTAATGACATCTTTATTCTCTTCGGGGACAACAAAATATTTAACTCCTGCAAGATAGGACAGCCCTGCCCTGGAATCGTAGCCCGTGTAGTAGTAGTCCCTGTATTCGGGGATCATAAGGGCGCGTCTTGCAGAAGTTACCGCCCCGTTGGTCTGTGACCAGTAATACTGGGTGGAATGAACATCAAATACAGCTGAAGTATTCTCGATAAGATAAGGACCCGTGTATCTTAGGGGATAGGAACTGTCAGCCTTGTCAAGTTTTGCTATTGCAGCTGAATCCGATGTCTCCATCGCCAAATTGATAAGGTCATTACTTAAGAAATCTTTTGTCCTGTCACCTCCCAAGACTGTATTGGGAATGAGGCCGTTGATCACAAGATTGATCATGACTATCAGGGCTGCAAGTTTTCCGTCTCCAAACACGACGGTTCCTGCGGTCTTTTTTGCGAGCAGCAGCAGGAGATAGCCCATAACGATCTGAACTGTAACAAGACTTGCGTCAGCTGTTGCGATAGATATCACAAGGACCACTATGCTGTATATGGAGAATATGACCATGGTCTTCATGAACTTATCTTTGATCTCGTCTATGAAAGGATCCCAAACAGCGAATACCATTAGCGACACGAGAAGGGTCAGGGCAAAGGACCATCTGTTCGTGGCATATGAGAATCCGTTCATAATGCTTCCCAAAACGGGGAATATCATGAAGAACATCGTAAGCCCAAGAAATAACTTAAGCTTCCTGTTCTTTGGTCTTATCAAAAGACTGATAACTGCGATAACTCCAAAAGCTCCGAATCCCATGAGGAGATATTCCGAAGAAGAGCCTGCCGCAAATCCTCCGGGGATCTTAAGATAGTGCATGATGTCATAGAATAAGACAGCACCTCCCTTATCACCCGATCTTCCGTCGTTCATGAGGAATAATGCCTGAGGCAAAAGGATCACTGCCCCGATAAGGCACCCAGCGATACCCGATGCCAGCATGACGAGAAGCTTTTTGATCTTAGGATATCTAATGACCGCATAGATGATGCTCATGATCACGATCATGTAGAAGAAATAAACGCTCGTTACGGCAGATAAAGCCGTCATTACGATAAAAAGATATGGTTTCCTTCCCTTCCCGATCTTCTCTATCCCCAAGAGCATGAGAGGAAGAAGGATCAAAGGATTTAAGAAGAACGAGTGTCTTACCGCGCAATACAATGCCCAGTTGGAAAGAGAGTAGACGAGTCCGCCGCAGATAAATGCCACAGCAGAAGCCTTAGGTCTTATCTCCCTTGCAAAGGATATGAAAGCGATACCTGCAAGATACATCCTGATAACTGACAATAAGGTATAGCATGTTCCCATTAACTTTTCGGGGAAGAGCAATACGATCAGACACAAGGGATCTCCTATGCAGTAGTAATGAAGGGTATCTATTACGTCCGACCCCTCTCCCAAAGAATAACTCCACATGGGGATATCCGGATTCCCGTTGAATATGCTTCCTACTATCTGAAGGAGCCATTTGCGGAAAAAGATCAGGGCCGGAATATGCTGGGAGATACCGTCAACATTCCATACGAAAGTCTTGCCCTGGATAATGAAGGGGAGCCAGATGACAACGGAACACAGAGCAAAGAGCAATGTGAACCTTAAGATAATATCCTTAATGTCTGAAGACTTATATCTCAAGCAAAACGAACCCCCGATGAATTAACTGCCGTAATTATATCACGAGCAATAAAAAACCTCTCCTGTTGTTCACAGAAGAGGCTTTATCCTGGAGCGGGATACGAGATTCGAACTCGCGACTTTCACCTTGGCAAGGTGACACTCTACCACTGAGTTAATCCCGCGCGCTTGAATATTATATGAGCGAGCCTATTTTTTGTCAATATGCTTTTCGCTTTAATCGAAAATAAATGGAGCGGGTTACGAGGCTCGAACTCGCGACATTCAGCTTGGGAAGCTGACACTCTACCAACTGAGTTAAACCCGCATAGGTAAAAATATAAAGGTTAGAAGCGGATTTGTCAAACATCTGTTGTCCGCATAAACACAGGTGCCGTCACAACCCGGTCATCATTTATGAAGGCCTCAAAGTCATCCGTCATCTCATGGCGGAAGCCGTCCTTAACATACGGGACCCAAAACTGAACATCAGAAAAATTAGCCCAGCAGAGCATATAAGCCATGGATCTGCCTCCCGCGGAAGACATAATGACATTGAGCATATCGGTAAACCAGGTCTTTATGAGGTTGCCCTCAGGAGCCAGACCCTCATAATAACTGCCCGAATCGTCAAATGTCCTGTAGCCGGTCTCGGTCAATGCACAAAGCTTGGAATGCTCCTTTGCGCAGGCTGCAACATTATCCAGCGTCTTCGTAAAGCTTGATGCAAAGCCGTCTCCCTTATGGGGATGGTCGTGGTAGTAATCAACGCCCATTATGTCGACCACATCGTCACCCGGATATCTTTCCATATACTGATCCTTACTGTCTATCTTCCCGTTGGGAGAATAGCAGATAAGGAGATTATCCAGGTTCTTCTTCTCCATAAGGTAGTCCGTTGTATAGCGGAAGAGTTCAATATAGTGCCTGTCAGCAAGGTATTCTTCTCCCCACCAGAACCATGATCCGTTGCTCTCATGGAAGGGCCTGAAGATCATGGGGATAGGGTTGCCTTCGATATCGACACACTTGGATACAAAGTCCGCGATCATATCCAGGAACCTTAAGTACTTGGCATTAAGGTCTCCGCCTTCCATGATCCTGTGAGCACAATCGCCCTCGGTTATATTGGGAGAGTAATCGTAGAAACCGTCGCCGCCCAGAGCGAAGTTCGGCATATGAGATGACAAGGTGATGATGCATCCCTGTCTGTGGAGATTCTTTACGGTCTTGATGAGATCTGTCATATTGCCTTCGTAACCCAGGAAACTCAGGGTGTCGACACCTACAACGGCAGGCTGGCGGCCGCAGATATTCTTAACATCAGATTCGGTCCCGTCGCGCTTACTGATGCCGACTCCTATGTGGCCCGCATTCTGATGTCCGAACATTATCTTATCGGACTTCGAATATTCATTTAAGACCCCGAGAAGCGCCAGGGCCTCGTCTGATCTTTTGTACTTCATAGCTTTTAGATCAATTTCCGCTCTTTCCCTTGTTAGTGAAATCACCGAAGGGATCATCAACATCCGATATGTCTCCGCCCAGCTTCTGGATGCCGGACATCATCTCATAGAAGAGGTCACGGCTGATCGTCTTCTGGTTACGGTTTATGTAATTCTTGAACATGTCCACGGCACGCTTGTCGCCGTAGTCAGCAAGGCAGATTACCGCATATATCTTGTTGTCCATGTATCTGAAGGAATGGCGTAATGCCTGCCAGATCTCTTCAGTTGCATTCTTCTGCCCCATAGCCGTCAGCATTATCACAAGGTCTTCCGCAGGGCCATTCATGCCGGAATCAAAGTTTGCCTCCATAAGATCTATCACGAAAGGAACAGATACTTCAGGGAAAGCCTCGACATATTCGGCAACTGCTTCAGCTACGAACTCACGCGTAACGGGATAGCTCATGAACTTATCCAGGACGGCCTTCACGAAAGAAGCATCACCCTTGTTTATTAGGACCTCGAAGCATGCCTTGACCTTGGCAAATTCTATCTCGAAAATGGAGTCTTCTGTCTCCATCTCTTCTTCAGTCCATGCGCAGTTTCCGATAACGGAAGAGCAATATGACGATACACGGTCCGAATCAGGGAACTCTGCAAGGCTTGCGATAAGGGACTCGGGAACTCCTCTGTCCAGTTCCAGGGCGCAATACTCAAGGCACTCGGCCAGATCTTCAAATTCCATCTTACGGAAATAATCGTGAAGGGATATACCGCCCAGTCTCTCATCAGGCGTATTCTCCAGTTCATGGGTCGCAGTCTTGGTCTCGTCTTCTGCCAGAAGGCTTATGTACTGATCGTAAGTAACGCTGTCCGCATCAGGCGGAACTTCATCAAGCCTGTCAGAAAACTCATCTATCTTCTGCTCTAAGATAAGAGCTTCAAGTTCATCGTATCTTCTAAGTATTTCCTTAACTCTGTCGTCCATAACAATTCCTCCGCACACAAAGAAACAGTGTGCCTGAAAAGCAAAGGCTGCCTCACTCATGAGACAGCCCTCGTTATCTTGGAGGTACCACCCGGATTTGAACCGGGGCATAAGGGTTTTGCAGACCCTGGCCTTACCGCTTGGCTATGGTACCATGGTGACCCGTACGAGAGTTGAACTCGTCTCTCCGCCGTGAAA
>JAGAAI010000085.1 GCA_017615325.1 Clostridiales bacterium
AAGTGCTTGGCAGGGCAGGTCTTATCAGTTGCCTTGATTACTACAATGAGCGTCACGCTTTGAAGTTAAGTTGAACCGCCGTATGCCGAACGGCACGTACGGTGGTGTGAGAGGGGGATTAAATTCCCCCTACTCGATTTTGGATCTTTATTTACACTCAACGCCTTCTTTTTTGCAGATCCTCCAGGCAGCGTATTTGCCCTGGGCCGTTGCCGGGGGAAGTCCGCCCGAACCCATGAGCCACTGTCCTGCGAGGAAGACATTCTTAAGGCCTTTTACGACACCGGGTGTCGTAACGGTCTTTGTATCCTTATCTGCAACGAATGCCATGTAAGCTCCTCTATAAGCATTGAATCTCTTTGCATATGTGACAGGAGTCCAGGTATCGAGAAGATGGATCTTGCCTGCTGTCTCGGGGAACTGCTTTTCGATCAGTTCCTGCATTGCAAGGGCGATCTCTTTCTTCTTGGCTTCGTACTTCTCGGGATCTTTTGCTATGTCGAACCACTTGTCGACATCGTCAGCATACTGGAAGATCTTCATCTGCAATATCGTCTTGCCTTCGGGACTTATGGTCGGGTCGTAGTCGTAGCAGATAACACCGACATCGGGGATCTCCTTGCCCCAGACCTTGAAGCCTTCGCATTCCCAGAAAGAAGTGTCGGCAGGGATAGTTGTCTTGCAGTCGACGAGGAATGCTGCGTGATATTTGCTGAATACGGAGAAATGATCCTTATCGTCGTAGCATTTCTTAAGCTTCTTCGGCATGTATCTTGCGGGAAGGAGTTTTGTGAATGTGTGGTTCGCATCAGATGCAAGGATAACATAGTCAGCAGTTACTTCCGTACCGTCTTCAAGTACTATGCCTTTTGCGATCTTGCCGTCGAGCAAAACGTTCTTAACGGGAGAATTAAGGTGGAGTTTTCCACCGAGTTCCTTATATCTGTCTGATATTCTCAAAGCTGCTGCAAGAGATCCTCCCTCGGGGATGTCTCCGCTTCCCGATGTGACCATCGCATAGGACATTATGAAAGAATATGCCTGCGTCATCTCGGGGTGCATGAGCTTGACTGCGCTCCTCAATACGGGGCTCTTGAAACTGTCGGAAAGATCCTTGACGCTGACACCCTTGTAGGCCTTCTGGGCAGCGGGAACGTTCTTTACAAAATCACCCAGCTTCATGAAGTCACGGGGACCCATCTTATCCATAGGTTTATCGATGGGCATGATCATGCTCTCTGCTCTTACAACGTTCTCGAAAAACTTCTCTATGACTTCCTTATCGTCAGGAGAGATGTCCAGCATCTCTTTCTTTGTTCTTTCCTTATCTCTCCAGAAAGTGATCTGTCCGCCGTGTCCGGAGTACTTGAAGAAGTAATCCTTGCTATGCATCGTAAGACCTTCTTTGAGCATCCCGATCTCGTGCCAGAGCTCGTTCATGGCGCTGCCTTTTTTGCTGCACATGAGATAGTCGATGCAGTTATCGATATAGACCCCGTCCCTTTTCCATCCGGTGAGTTCTCCGCCTGCTACGGCATTCTTCTCATAGATCTCTGTCTCAAAACCTGAGTTTTGCAGGATTATGCCTGCTGTCATTCCGGAGATTCCCGCTCCGACGATAATGACTTTTTTCATTAGATTTGTCTCCCTCCTGATCTTGTTCATGTCAAAAGACACTTTTGTAAGTATATCACTCTTGCCTGCTCTGTCTAATGAAAGAAAAGATGTTGTATAATAATCTCTATGGGGGTGTTTGACATGGACATGCTTTTTGCTCAGGGATCGGATAAGAATACAAAAGATCTTTCAAAGGAGACGATAAAAGACCTGGCTCTTGGCGAGCTGGTCGACAGAGCCTGCCAGGTAAAGGAAGAACGTGATCTTGTAATGAAGATCTTATCCAGGATGCCGACTGACAGGAAGGATATGATCTTTAGGAGCGAGATCGTCCGGGATATGATGGAAAACAAAGACCTCTGCGACAAGATAGGCGAATGCGCAAATGAGATCTTCCTCTTAAGGACTTACGGTGGTAGTTATAAACTTCTCCGCGGTGCGGAAACGAATCTCTATAATCTGCTGGATGACCTCCGCGAACTGTCGGTATATGTTCATGTATCTGAGAAACTGGCTTACTGTCTGCATGAATATGAGATAAAGGCGCCGGGACTTATTGCTCTCCGCGAAGAACTTGATAAGACAGTACTTTCTGAAGATTTTGCCGATCTCAAAAAAGACATAGATCAGATGGTCCTGGATATATCAGGTTGCAAGGGTGCATATATCTGTGTAGATTTTACTCCTGATCTTGATATCCAGGCAGTAACTGCGATCGAGTTTGTACCTCATCACATAGTCGCAAAATACGGGATCGTCGAAAGGCTTGTCGCACCACGTCTTGTATCTGCGCAAAACCCTTATTCAAGAGCTGCAAGAGTTACGGATCCTCTTCTTGCATCGATGGCTCCTTACCTTCAGAAACATCTGAAGAAACACTATGCTGATCTTAAGAAAGCCCTGGTCAAATATACGAACTACAATACCAGTCAGATAACCGAGATGTATGAAGGCCTGACTTTCCTTGTTGCGATGGCAAGATTCGGAAGAGGACTCAGGGAGAAAGGTTATGAGATCTCATTCCCGGATTATTCTGACGATGAGAGATTTTGCATAAAAGATCTCTACAACATAAGACTTGCAATTGAAGGTGAAGAGAATATCGTAAAGAATGATTTCGCGTTTACTGAAGACGAGAGGATCTTCATCCTGACGGGACCTAACAGGGGCGGCAAGACTATCTTGGAGCAGGGAATAGGGATAGCGTCTTTTATGGCGGCTTCAGGTCTTTTCGTAACGGCGTCATCTTTCAGGGGAATGCCTTTCGGAAATATACTTACCCACTTCCCGATAGATGAGAACCTTACGATCAATTACGGGCGTCTGGGCGAGGAAGCCGTAAGGATCAAGGACATCGTAGCATCAAGCACAGGCAATACGCTCATCCTCTTTAATGAGACCTATTCGACAACCTCTGCTTCAGACGGATTGTTCCTTTCCAGGGATCTTATCCATGTCTTAAAAGAGAAGGGTTCTTATGTGATCTTCAATACTCACCTCCATGATCTTGCAAGAGATACATCATCGATGAATGAATGGGGCGGCCCCGGAGATATCGTAAGTGTTGTTATGGAGCGCAAGGACGATCAGAACACCTTCATCCTGAAGAGAGCCGAACCCGATTCGACTTCCTATGCGCGCAATATCGCTCAAAAATACGGGATCACTTACGAGCAGATGACGGAATCGGGGAAATAAGGGTGCAAGGCTCTTTCCGCGCTTCTTGATAAGCCCTGCTCTTTACTGTACTATTAAAAGGTATTGCAAAGGTATCGGTTTGGGGTGTAATGCGACTTTATCTTCGAGAAAAAGGGAGACATCTGCGTGGCGTCCGGAAATAAACTTTCGACCAAGATAATCATGATGGTTGAGATCATAATACTGATCTCCAGCATCCTTTTTTGCACGGTCTCGGTCTACAGGGCAAGATCGGATATCCGCAAGGCTATCCAGCAGAGAATGCTGGATATCGCAAACTGCGCTTCGGGTTCAGTCAACGGTGATGTTCTGAAGTCCCTTACAAAAGACGATGTCGACAGCGCAGAATATAATGATGTCTATAACACGCTCGCAGTCTTCAGGGATAATGTTGAACTGGAATATGTTTACAGCATCAAAGAAGAGAGTGAAGGCAACTTTATCTTCACGATGGACCTGGATCAGGTAAGTCCCGCAAGTTACGGTGACAGCGTTAAATATACCGAGGCTCTTGCCAGTGCAGGCAGAGGGATCGCAGCAGTGGATGAAGTTCCGTATTCGGACCAGTGGGGCAGATTTTACAGCGCCTACAGTCCGGTCTTTGATTCTTCACATAAAGTGGCGGGTATCATAGCCGTCGACTTTTCTGCACAATGGTTCGAGGATCAGCTCACATCCCAGATGAGGTCGACCATCATAAGTTATGTCATCATCCTTCTCATATCGCTTCTTGTTGCGGCGCTCCTGTCTTTCTTTATCGTAAGGCCCTTCGTAAGAGCGCAGGGAAGGCTCCTGGAAGAGAAGGTAAGGGCCGAGAGCGCGAACCAGGCAAAGAGCGATTTCCTTGCCAATATGTCACACGAGATAAGGACGCCTATCAATGCGGTCCTTGGCATGAATGAGATGATCCTAAGAGAAGGCCGCAAGGCGCAGGATCTTCCTGATGATGATGCTAAGGCAGTCAAGGAATCAGTTAAGAATATCCGTGTCTATGCAGGTGATGTTGAGAACGCAGGACACAATCTCCTTGCGATAGTAAATGATATCCTGGATTTCTCCAAGATAGAAGCCGGCAGGATGGATCTCATGGATTCACCATACCAGTTAAGCTCGGTCATCAACGATCTTTCCAATATGAGTCTCTACAAGGCACAGGATAAGGAACTGGAATTTGTTATCGACGTTGACAGATCCCTTCCCGATGAACTCAGCGGTGATGAGGTCCGCGTCCGTCAGATCCTGACGAACATCCTTAATAATGCGGTCAAGTATACCGAGAAGGGAAGCGTCAAGATGACCCTCCGCGGTGAGAGGGGTGAAGGGGACAAGATCATTCTCGATTTCAGGGTAGAGGATACCGGCATAGGCATCAAGGCGGAAGATATAGACAAGCTCTTTACCCGTTTCCAGCGTCTTGACATGGAGCGCAACAGCACCGTTGAAGGGACCGGCTTAGGCCTTATAATCACGAAGCGCCTGCTTGATATGATGGGCGGCAGTATCGATGTTGAGAGTGAATACGGCAAGGGTTCCGTATTTACCGTAAAGATACCCCAGAAGATAGTGTCTCAAATCCCCATGGGAGATTTCCAGAAGCATTTTGAGAAGACCATGTCAGATTCGGGGAACTACAAGGAGACATTCCGTGCCCCGGATGCCAGGATCCTTATCGTTGACGACACAAAGATCAATCTTGCGGTCGCCGTGAATCTCCTTAAGAATACCGGCATGAAGATCGATACGGCCACATCAGGAGCTGAAGCTGTAGCTATGGCAGAGAAGACTTTCTACGACGTGATCCTTATGGACCAGCGCATGCCTGAGATGGAGGGGACCGAAGCTCTGCACATCATACGTTCTTCCGAAAAAGGAGTCTGCAGGATGACCCCTGTCATCTGTCTTACTGCAGATGCCGTAGTGGGTGCCAAAGAAAGATATCTGGCGGAAGGTTTCTCGGGATATCTTACGAAGCCGATCGACAGTTATGCCCTGGAGAAGATGCTCGTAAAGTTCCTTCCTCAATCAAAGGTTGAACGGGTCCTTAACGACAATGAGAACCCGAAGGAAGAGGAGGATCTGACGAAGGACTTTGAAGGACTTGTTAAAGCCGGGATAGATCCTGCGACAGGACTTAAATACTGCCAGAATGACAGGGATTTCTACCGTTCGCTTCTTGCCGAATACGCCCGCGGCCATAATGAGAAAACGCTGAATTTGAACAGGAGTGTAGAAGACGGGAACTGGCACGATTACGCAATATATGTTCACGCCTTAAAGAGCACTTCGAAGATGATAGGCGCCGAGCAGCTTTCGTTGCAGGCGGCAAAGCTCGAGGCTGCTGCAGATTCCCAAGATGAGGAGACTATCCGCGCAAGCCACGATGACATGATGCGGAGATACCGGGAAGTGATCAGTTCGATCTGCTCATTGATCCCTCAGGAAAAGACCGGTCCTGACGCTGACGGGATAGAGGGAGCCTCATCGGGTGATGGGGAGATAATGGAGTTCCTTCCGGAATGATCCTTTAAGAGATATTCACTTTATCCAGCGGGGCGTGATCGAAAGTATCGGAGATCACGGGATCAACCTTTCTTATCTCGAAAGACGTAATCCCTTCATTTGACGGCTGATCTAAATTAACGAAGACAATATCCATCTCGATCTCGAAGATCTCATCTTTACTGTTGTTTATATCGTATACCGTGACCGGACCGCTCATCCTTTCCCAGTGATCTTTTGCCCAGCTGCCCCCATTACCCGGAGTATCCATCCTGGAATATGCTTTTATATCTCCGCCCGTGAGGCTCATGATGTCGTCGAAAGAATTTTCAGCCCGGCTTTTGATATTCCCGTTAAACATTGAGACAAAAGCCTCTTTATCGCCTGTTGCCAGATAACAGAGGATATTCTCACAGTATTCCGTCTGGGCCTGCTGCGCGCTGAACTGGTTGATATCAACGTCTATGGGCTTATCCGGGATGGCTTTCTTATCGTATCTTTCGAGTACCTTTCCAGCCGAACATACAAGGTGATCACCTTCGTAGACTGCGACCGACTGGACTCCTTTGTCGCCCTTATCGAAAACGGAGTTGCTGCAGGAGATAAAACGCATCAGGTAATTTTTGCCGTCTTTGGTCCTTACATCTTCTATATCGCATCTTACGATCGTATAGTCTCTGCTGTCATAGACAAAATGTATCGGGAGGTTGTATTCGACCGGCTCGGAGCACTCTTCAATATCACCCTCGATACAGTTTAAGAGCCCTTTTATCTGGTCCTTATCAAGGGTGTTGGGGCAGAAGAGCTTTGAGAGAGCGGAATCATCCCTGTTCTTTATCGCATCGAAAGCATCAGTTGACATCTTTACGGCTTCTTCCCGCAGTTCACGGACAGAAGGACCGGTGAATATGTTGATCACTTCTATCAGATCGCTGCAGCCTGACAGGGCAAATACCGGTATCAGCATCAATATTGCTAATGCATTTCTTAAGTTTTTCATCGTTCTATCCCCTTTCAAAACAAATATATTATACATTTTTTCGCATTATCTTTTGACGAGTTCCGCTTAGGGTGTTATTATTGTCCTTGGCTCTTTATTTTATTTATATATATAAAAGGGAGGAACAAAAGGTGCCCGTTACAGATCTATTGAGAAGAAACGCCAGGGAACACGGCGATGAAGTTGCTCTGATCGAGCTTAATCCTACGACCGAGGATACGAGAAAGTATTCATTCAAGGAGTTCGATCTTGTCCAGCAGACAAAGGAGAGCAAGCACTACAGAAGACAGATCACATGGCAGGTTTTCGATGAGAAGTCGAACCGCGTTGCCAACATGCTCCTGGATATGGGAATCAAGAAGGGCGACAAGGTTGCTATCCTTATGTTCAACTGCTTAGAGTGGCTCCCCATCTATTTCGGTATCCTGAAGACAGGTGCCATTGCAGTCCCTTTCAATTTCAGATATACGGCAAATGAGATCTCTTACTGTGCGGACCTGGCTGAAGTATCAGTTATGTTTTTCGGCCCCGAGTTTGTTGACAGACTTACGATCAATGCGGAAGAACTTACGGCTGGAAGGATCCTTATCTATGTCGGAGGATCCCAGCGTCCTGATTTCGCCGAGAATTACTGGAGCAGGGTTGCAGATTATCCCAGCACGGATCCCATGATCGAGCTGACTGAAGAAGATCTTGCAGCTATCTATTTCTCTTCCGGTACGACAGGATTCCCCAAGGCTATACTCCATCCTCACAGAAGCCTTACCCAGGCTGCCGAGATGGAAGCCATTCACCATAAGACAGGCAAGGACGACTGCTTCCTTTGCATCCCGCCCCTTTACCACACGGGTGCAAAGTTCCACTGGATGGGTTCCTTATGGACATGCAGCAGGGCTGTCCTCTTAAAGGGCACCAAGCCTGAGATCATCCTGAAGGCAGCATCTGACGAACAGTGCACGATCGTATGGCTCTTGGTACCGTGGGCACAGGACATCCTGGATGCACTGGATCGGGGAGATCTTAAACTCGAAGACTATAAGCTCGATCAGTGGAGACTTATGCATATCGGCGCACAGCCCGTACCTCCTTCGCTGATCCGCCACTGGAAGGATTACTTCCCGGATCACCAGTACGATACAAACTACGGTCTGTCCGAATCCACCGGCCCCGGCTGTGTCCATCTTGGACTTGAGAATACCAATAAGGTCGGCGCCATCGGTGTTCCCGGCTACCGTTGGGAATGTAAGATCGTTGACGAAGAAGGCAATACAGTTCCCCAGGGTGAGGTCGGTGAGCTCTGCGTAAAGGGTCCCGGAGTCATGCTCGAATACTACCGCAACCCCGAGGCTACCGCTGAAACCTTAAGAGACGGATGGCTCTTTACAGGTGATATGGCACGTCAGGACGACGACGGTTTCTACTTCCTCGTTGACCGTAAGAAGGACGTTATCGTAAGCGGCGGTGAGAATATCTACCCCGTTGAGATCGAGAACTTCCTCCAGGAATATCCCAAGGTCAAGGACGTTGCAGTAATCGGTCTTCCCGACAAGAGATTGGGCGAGATCACCGGTGCCATCGTTGAGATCGAGCCCGGCAGTGACTGTACTGTCGAGGAGCTCGAAAAGTTCTGCAATCAGCTTCCCCGTTACAAGAGACCGAAGCAGATCATCCTGGCAGACGTTCCGAGAAATGCTACAGGTAAGATCGAGAAGCCCGTATTGCGTAAGAGGTACGGTGCCGAAAGACTTGTAGAACAGGAAAACCAGTCTTAAAATATCAGCCTTGCCCCCGTTGAGCCGGGGGCGAAGCTATGTTTTGAATAAATAATTCTCCCTGTAAGGAGGGAGATAGAAGTGAGGACAAAAACTTATGGACGCTAAATCTTTAGCAATCAAGATCATCTTCCTGGTAGTATTTTTCGCAGTGATGATCATCATCGGTGTAATGACCCGTAAGAAGGCAAACAGCGTTGAGGGCTTCGTATTGGGCGGAAGGACCGCCGGCCCCTGGCTCACGGCTTTCGGTTACGGAACATCTTATTTCTCGGCTGTTGTATTCATCGGATACGCAGGACAGTTCGGTTGGAAATACGGTGTTGCTTCCACATGGATCGGTATCGGAAACGCAGTCATCGGTTCTTTGCTCGCATGGATCGTATTGGGCAGAAGAACAAGAGTCATGACAAAGCATTTGAACTCCAAGACAATGCCTGAGTTCTTCGGCAAGAGATTCGACAGCAAGGCTCTCCGCATCGCAGCTGCCCTGATCTCTTTCATCTTCCTGATCCCTTATACCTCTTCCGTATATAATGGTCTTTCGAGACTCTTCAATATGGCTTTTAACATCGACTACAAGGTCTGCATCATCGTAATGGCAGCCCTTACCTGTGTCTATGTTATCCTGGGCGGTTACATGGCAACTGTTGTCAACGACTTCGTACAGGGCATCATCATGCTCTTCGGTATCACGGCAGTCGTCTTCTCCGTTCTTAACAACAACGGCGGTTTCATAGGAGCCCTTACGACTCTTTCACAGACACCTTCAGATCTGCCTGTAACAGAAGGCATGCAGGGTGCCTTCACGTCCTTCTTCGGACCTGACCCTCTTAACCTTTTGGGCGTTATCGTACTTACATCACTCGGTACATGGGGTCTGCCCCAGATGGTCGGTAAGTTCTATGCGATCAAGGATGAGAAGTCCGTTAAGGCAGGTACCATCATCTCAACTATATTCGCATTTGTCGTTGCAGGCGGCTGCTACTTCCTGGGCGGCTTCGCAAGACTTTACAGCGGCAATCCCGCTATCTACAAGGAAGACGGAAGCGTTCTTTTCGACTCCATCATCCCTACCATGCTGCAGAATCTTCCCGACATACTCGTTGGTGTAGTTATCGTACTCGTTCTTTCTGCTTCAATGTCCACACTGTCATCCCTCGTTCTTACATCGAGCTCGACAGTTACACTGGACCTCATCGAGCAGATCAAGCCCAAGGCAAACGAAGACAAAAAGAAGAAAGAGAAGACCCAGCTCATCACCATGCGTCTCCTCCTCATCTTCTTCATCGCAGTATCCGTATTCCTCTCCCTCAACCCGCCGACCTTCATCGCTCAGCTCATGGGTTATTCCTGGGGTGCTCTTGCAGGTGCCTTCCTTGCACCTTTCCTCTGGGGTCTCTACTGGAAGAGGACAACGAAGATCTCCGTATGGGTATGCTTCATCTTCGGTGTAGGCTTCACGGTTGCAAACATGCTCTTCAAGTTCATCGCATCACCTATCAACGCCGGTGCAGTTACGATGCTTGCAGGTCTTGTTATCGTACCCATAGTAAGCCTTATCACACCCAAGCTTGCCAAGGACAAGGTTGACGGTATCTTCTCATGCTACGATGAGACTGTCACGATCGAGAAGAGATATTCTCTTCCCGAGAACGCTCCTGCCGGAGAAGAGTAAGATTTAGTATAATTCAAAAACTAAAGGCTTCCCCATATAGTGGGGAAGCCTTTTTCATCGCCATGCATAGTCTGATTTATTCATTAACGAGCATGGATAAAAGAGGGAAAAAGTATAGTTAACTCGAGAAATGTATTGATAAATAGCGAATTTTTTTTTCAGATCCCCAATGGGGTGTCACATTAAAAACATTTCTCAAAGCACTGTATTTATTGCATTTCCTGTTTAATGCTGTCATATATGTGACAGGTAATCTGTCACTTGAAAACTGCAAAATGCTGTCCTACACTTGAATCAGTTATCAACACGGAGGACAAAAGTTTTGTCAGGCTTAAGGATCAAAAAGTACAGGACGGAAAAATGCTATTCCCAGAAGCAGTTTGCCAGTATCGTGGGGGTAAGTACCCGTACTATCGTGAGGTGGGAGCAGAACGAGACCAAGCCCAATCCCGAGGAAGCAGAAAGAATAGCAGCCATAATAGGCGTTACAGCAGAGGATCTTCTTTCAGATACAGATAGTGGTGAAGAATTTATCACAACAGATGACAAAATAACTGTTCTTGACAGGATCTCGGAAAATGTGAATAACCTTGTAACCGGGCAGGAAACTATAAATGAATCTCTCTCATCAAACAGGGACATATATATTCAAAGACAGGATGAATTGATAAGTGAACTGAAAAGTCAGAATGTGGATCTGATGTCAAGGATTCAAACATATGAAAAAGCATTGGATACCAGCAAATCTGAATTACGACATAAGAGGATAAGAACAATAGCTGTGGTAATAACATGTCTTATCATTCTTATTATTGCTATATTCACATGGATATATTGGTTGAATGACGGCCTCAAAGAAGGACCTATTGAAATGGGAACACCATCGTATTCTGAAGTCGATGATGGAAAATAAAACAATAATAAAAAGGAGGCACTAACAATGAAAAAAACATTAGTAACACTATTGACAATTTCAGTGCTGTTTGTTATGGGGGGGTGGATTAATCCTCCGTTGCAAGCTGACGAAATTGGCTTCAGCCTTATCGATTATCTTGAGACGCATGAGATAAACAGTTACGAAGATTTTCTGGATGTAATTGAGTCTGTCTCGCCGGAATCAGTAGATGAAGAGGATGAAGATCCGAATGATATTTCGTTTTTCAGTATTGATATTGATTATGATAATATGATCGTTTCTGTACTGACAATGAGAGAAGCATCATACGACAGATCGCATGTTGCAAGTAATTCCGCATCTAAGTCATATTACTCAAATAGCGGATTCAAGATTTTTACTATAAAAGTAAATGGAACATTCAGCTACTCATCAGGATCTTGCAATACGACTTCAGCAAGCGGCTCGTTTACCAGAGCATTCTTGAGCACATGGACTAGTACACCAACAATCTCTTCTGGGCACATTAATACAAGTAAGGCCTATGCAAGAATATCAGGGACTGCTACAAGCGGATCAAACAGTACATCATATTCACTTACACTGACATGTGATGATTCTGGAAACTTCAGCAGTTATTGATTGAAAGGTCTTTTTGTACAGAAAAAAGTTGCCCGAAAAGTTTGGCGACCACCGGGCAACTTAAAGTTAAAACAAAACATTGAGCAGTTTTTTTCTGATCAGATGCTTTATTATAGGAAGTATAGCATCTCTGATCAGTACAAGCAACAAAACCTGCTTAGTCTGAAAACGGAGGTGCAGACCCATGTGGATGAATATTTGATGGTTTAGAACAATATAAATTTGGAGGAAATAACTTATGAGAAGAACAATTATATTAGTGATGTCTATAGTAACAATAATCGGATGTCTTGCGCTTCCTGTAGCTGCCGGCCCTGTCAGCAATATTAATGATTGGATAGAAACTACATATCAGGGAGGTAATAAAGTTGACCAAGGATTCGTTAGTTTCAGTAATCAAGGAACAACAACCGTAACTGTTTCCTTGAGAGGCTTTGGCGGTGTAAATCGTGGTGCTCGTACTTCGACAGTAAGTGGTACCGGTACTCGTCAGGCAAAGTCAGGTTATGTGGATCATGATTATATGAATACTACGGTTATGTATAATTTCAGTTAACAGCAGTGCAAGAATCATGATTGATACAGGTTCATAATACATGAAAGGCAGGGGAGGTATACTCTCCCCTGTCAAATACAAAATCGTGGTGGTTCGTGTGAGAAAAACATCTCCTGATAATATAGATCAAAACAACACAAAAATGGCAGACGTGATAAGAGTAGCTTTTATCTTTTTGTCTGTTGTTTTAGTCGGGTTTGTTTTTAAAGTCACTGATGCGGAGTATAAATACAACCAGCAGATAGCAAGGGGATTTATCTCACAGAATGCCATTTTTTTTGATATAGATGATTTGTCCTATAAAGAAGCGTTTTACATGAGTATGGTAATGTCTCTGGATGAAGTATCGGATGAACCAATCGTAATAGATACAAGTCCCAAAGAAGCCAGGGATGCTTCTTTTGTTCTGGAGAACAAAACGATGGATAACGGATTGACTGCAGTAGAGTCTTTGTTGTCATCTTCAAATGGTGATTATATGGCATCTCTTCATAAAGGTGTGTTGCGTGGTGTGTTCTATAAAGGAAGGACAAACCTGCCTCCGCTTGTATCCGGCCGTTTTATTTCCGAAGAAGAGTGCCTGTCTGACAAATCCCTTGCTGTGATAGGAAGAAACTATGAAGAACAGATTACAGAGCATGACGGTAAACGGTTTATTGTTTTCAATGGCAGAGAATATGAAGTGATAGGTATGGTCGGGTTAAGTGCCGTGTCACCGATAGATGATATTATATTTGTTAATCTGGGAAGTCTTTCGAACGAAGAACAGTTGGACGGAATGTTTTACATCGACAATGGAAGCAACAATGAGTCAATATATAATGATATGCTCAACAGATCAGAGAATCTTTTCGGTTGCGGGCTTAAATTGCGTGAGACTCCCAAGGCATTTGTTGATGTTATTTCCGGCGGGATGTATATGAAATCATATCTGAAGCTTTTAATGATCTTTCTCGGAGTCTTTGCGTTCCTTAATGTTCTGATCCAATCGTTGAGGGGAAAATTGGTGGAGATCGCAGTAATGAAGATTCAGGGTATCAGGCAGAAAACGATCTTTCTCAGGACAAACTCAAAATACCTGATCGCATCAATTACAGGCTTGCTGTGCGGTATGCTCTGCGACATCTGGCTTATCTTGTCCGGTAATTTTGCTCTGCCTGTAGAATGGATGATCCGCTATTGTATAGTTTTGCTGGTCGCAGGCATATTAATGATTCTTATATGGATGGTTACTGTCTATGTTTTTGAATGCATTTTGAATCCTAAAGAGGTAATACGGAAGATATGAAGATATTGTTTAAGAACATTATCAGATCTGTCAAAGGTCATCCGAGGGAAAATATCATTATTCTCCTGAATATGATCCTTTGTACAATGACGGTTTTTGTTCTTCTTCAGAACTATTACTTTCTAAAGGAGCATTTTGATCTTGTCTACGGTAGCGATCAGGTGGCCCGGCATTATTCGATCGTTATGAGCGAAGAAGACAATAAGGCAATGAGATCAGATCTGTTGAACCGTTCACCTATGTATTATGTAGGGAAAGACGTCGAGAAAGATATAATGAATACTCCTCACCTGGAATTATATTATTACACATATTTACAGGTGCCATTGAGTTCATTTACAGAAAGAGAGAATATTGAAAAATACGCTTATGTTGATGAAGACCTTAAGAGATATTTGGAGAGGATTGGAGAAGAATCCGAGTATTCATTCATGAATATTTTGACCGTCTCCGAGAATTGCGATGATGTGTTTAAACTGAGAATATTAAAAGGGCGATTCCTGGGTGAGGAAGATCAGAACACTAATGATCCTGATATTCCTGTTCCCGTTGTTCTCGGCAATGATTTTGCGGAATCTTTCGATATAGGAGATATTATTGAGTTGGACGGTGACAGGCTTGTCGTGATAGGGATTCTGGAAGATAACATGTATATGAACGGGTGGGGAGCCGTAGAATATCTTGATAATATGATTCTTACGCTTTGCCCTACGATCCCGAGATCTTTTGATGCAGGTATAGAAGACTACGATTATCAGAAATTACTGATATATCAATATGTTTATTGTGATGATGAATCTGTCGATGTTCAAAAAGAGATCAACAGGATAACCGCCGAGAACGGGTACTATACATATGAAGTTCAGCCGATCGACGGCATCGAGATCAGCGAGACTAAGGATGTATCTTCCAAGAATGTTGTTTTGGTAGGCCTGCTTGCTTTGATAGCATGTATCATATGCACTTGCTCACTTGGTTCGGTCCTGCATAACCGCACTATTCAGGACCGTTCTGTTTACTGTATCCATTTATGTTGCGGAACACCGCTTTGGAAGATCAACTGTTCGATAACATTGGAGATGATCTTGTATCTGATGATCTCATTTTTCCCTACACTTGCATTGTCGATTATAGAATATGGCGGATTGATGGTTCCGGTATGGCAGATATTGCTGTTCTCGGGAGTGATAGTATTCATATCTCTGATGCCGGTCTTTAGGTTAAATAAAGATAATAATCTGGATATGTTAATCCGGGATAAGATCATATGAGGGGAGTAGCAAATGGCACTGATAGAGTTTAAGAAATTATGCAAGAGTTATGGCAGCGGTGACAAGAAAACGGTTGTCTGTGATAACCTTGACCTTTCGGTAGAGAAAGGTGAACTTGTTGCTATCATGGGAAAGAGCGGTTGCGGAAAAACTACCATCCTTAACATCATAGCCGGAATTGATACTTACGATAGTGGAGAATACTACTTCGATAACTCGAAAGTTGATATCAGGACGGCTTCTGAAGGTGTTAAGTTCAGACGCAACCGGATCGGTATCATCCTTCAGCACTTTGCATTGATCAACGATTATACGGTATATGAGAATGTCGAGATAGGTTTATGGGAATCCGGTGTATCAAGATCCGAGATGAAGAAAAGGACTTTGGAAATGCTCGATTCTTTGGGGATTATGGATCTTAAGAATAAGTATCCCAACCAGCTGTCCGGTGGAGAGAAGCAACGTGTTGCTATCGGAAGGGCAATGGTATGCAAACCGATGGTCCTTCTGGCAGATGAACCGACCGGCGCATTGGATTACGAGACAGAGGCAGAGATCGTTGAATTGATCACAAAACTCAATCAGGAGACAGGAACGACAACTGTTATAGTTACGCATGATAGAGAAGTTGCGGATAAATGTTCAAGGACGATTTTGCTGCATAAACTATAAATGAGCATATGATGAGGCCGAGGATAGTTTTGTACTTTGAGGGACAACCAGAAGTTATAACTTTTTGACTCGTGAGAAAAAGCAATCTATGTAAAGGAAAACTATTAGAAACTTTGGGTTCTGTATATATGGGTATGGCTTAAACTCACTCAGGATAAGGTTGGCGGAACTTTATTATAGACATGGCGGTTCCGCCGATTTCCTATATGATGTTACAGGGGATTAAACTGTTTTTGGAATCCAGGGGAAAGGGTTTTTCGATCATGCAGATAATTCCGCCTTCTCCGACTTCAAGGGAACTCTTTTCAAGCAGAGAAAACGAGTTGATAATCTTCTTTTCGGGATTGCTGCTCTTTTTGATTTCCAACGGATGAAGAATCCCGTTTTCTTCTATAACGATATCAATCTCTTTTTGATTGGTATCCCTGTAAAAAGTAATCAAGACTTTACTTTTGGAGTATGAATACATTCTCAGGAATTCAGAGACAACATAGTTTTCAAAAAAACGCCCGCTGGCAGCTCCATTCATCAAGGTTTCTTTGCTTGTCCACATTGATAGGTATGCAAGGAGACCTGTATCACAGAAGTACAGTTTGGGTGTCTTTATCAACCTTTTTAATTCATTATTTGAAAACGGCTCAACAAGAAACAATATACCCATGGATTGTAAGATCTTTACCCATTCTTTAGCAGTTGGCACAGAAACATTTCCTGCTTGAGCTATGTCAGAGTAATTAACAAGATTTCCGGCAAATGCAGCGCATGCCCGAAGCACTTTTCTAAATCCTTCAGTATCGCTTATGCCGTTATCGTCTACGGCATCTCTTATCAGATATGTCTCGATATAGGATTCATAATACTCCATGCGTTGTTCATCGGTCATTTCCACAGTCCCGGGCATGCCACCTTTCCAGATATGAGTATAAATATCCAGTAAATTGTTATCCGGAAAGTTATTTGCTCGTTCTGATAACTTCTTTAATGAAAAATCCATCTCACCCAGATCGATCTTTCCCTTTATTTCCCGCTGGGACAAACTGAACATTTTTAATATGCAGATCCGTCCTGCTAGAGAATCACGTGCTTCTTTTAAAAGTTTTTTGCTCTCAGAGCCGGTGAGCCAAAACAGACCAGTCTTATCTGACTTATCACATATGATCTTTATATACTCAAACAGTTCAGGTGCCTTCTGAGCCTCATCGATCAAGATCGGAGGATTGTATAATTGAAAAAAAAGACCAGGATCGCTCTTTGCCAGTTCACGATCTCTTGAATTATCCAGATTGACATAAGTCCTTTTCTCACTATCAGCCAACTTTTTAAGCATAGTGGATTTACCGACCTGCCTGGCTCCCGTGACCATAACTGCTTTGAAAACAGAATTCATAGCCAAAAACTTTCTTTCTAGTTCTCTTTCGATATATTCCATAAAGTATTCCTCTAAGTTCAATTTAAAGTCGGTTTTAATTTAAACTAATTATATCATTTTCAACAAAAACTTCAAGTTTATTTTAAAGCGAACTTTAAATCAAACTTGAAATGAACTCTGTCCGAAAAGATTTTCCCTTATGACTGTTATCCATGAACATAGTGGATCTACTCAAGATCCGCCGGAGAAGAGATAATAATAGGATTATCAATCACTAAAGGCTTCCCCATATAGTGGGGAAGCCTTTTTGTTATCTCTTTTTTGGTAAAGGTTTTCCTCGCGGGAAGTTACCAGTTAGTCCCATATTGGTTAGTTTCGAGCACTTTAATGAGATCCAGGAAGTCTGCTCTGTACTTGTTGTTGCTTATTCCGTTTCTTGCAAGATCCATGGCAGAACTAAATGTGGCATTGCCCTTGTATTCGCTGTTCCTTAATACCATCGATGCTTCGATTACACCACAGATGAAACTGAAATCTTCACGGTTGCTTATTCCATTATCAACGAGAGGATATTCAATGAGGGAGCTCGTATCTGAATCGGGAGCCTTATATCTTACTGATACCGTGCAGAGCTCGCCTGACTTGGACTTGTCGCTGAGGTTAAGATCCTGATACTTAAGTCCCTTGTCAGATCCTGATCCTGAATTGACGGGAACGATCTCATAGCATACGGTTACCTGTGCGCCTGCGCCGATCTCACCGCCGTCCTTGCTGTCGTCCGAGAAGTCTCTTGCGGACATCTGTCTGTTCTCGTAGCCGATCTGTCTGTATGATTCGACTTCGGCTGGATTGAATTCAAGCTGGAACTTAACGTCCTTGGCTACTGTGACCGTGGTCTGCTTCAATTTCTCACAGAGGACTCTCTCTGCTTCTTCTATCGAATCGATGTAGAAGTAGTTTCCGTTACCTGCATCGGCGATGGATTCCATATTTGCATCGCTGTAATTGCCCTGACCGTATCCCAATACGGTAAGGAAGACACCGGATTCCTTCTTTTCTTTGATAAGATCAGTAAGTCCGCTCTGGCTGGTGATTCCGAGGTTCATGTCACCGTCGGATGCGATGATGACGCGGTTGTTGCCGTCTTCGATAAAGTTTCTTTCTGCACAGTCATATGCTGCATTGATACCGCCTGAACCGTTCGTTCCGCCCCAGGGTTCGATAGAATCAAGGACCCTTACGATCTCATCGTAGTTGTTGGATCCTGTCAGCAGTGTCTCGGAACTTCCGGAATAGGTTACGATGGATACTCTGTCCTTGGGGCCTAATGTTCCTGCCAGGAGCTTGAAACTCTTCTTTACGAGGTCAAGCTTATCGGTGCTTTCCATGGATCCGGACGAATCGATCAGGAATACGAAGTTGCTGCCTCTGTAGGGAACATTGATCTCGGAATTTGCCTGCATCGTGAGAACGAGGAGCTTGTTGTTTTCGTTCCAGGGGCAGCTACCTACTGAATACTGAACGCTGAACACCTTATCAGTATCATTGACTTTATAATCGAAATAGTTGACCATCTCTTCAGTCCTTATCGCTGATGCGACATTATCAAGATCCCAGCCGTTCCTTATAAGTCTTCTCAGGTTACAGTAGGAAGCTGTATCAACGTCAGCCGCGAAAGTCGAAAGAGGAGAACTTGCAACATCCACAAAGCCGTTTTCTTTGATGGTGTTGTACTCTTCCGTGTTGAATTCCTGGTAAGGCTCAGTGTAGCCCATCTCTGTCTCATAACAGGCATCTTCGGATGCCCCGGAATAATATTCGCCCGCTGTAGTTGTGCATTCAGCAGTGTATTCTGCGGCTGTGGTCGAGTAAGTCTCACGGTATTCATTTGTCGTACTCGTGGGACTATAACTTGAACATGCAGTTCCGCTTACGGCGATCAGTCCTGCCAGTAATAATGTAATAGCTTTCCTTTTCATGGTCATATCCTCCATTTGGTTGTTTTCTTGGTCTTGCTTCGCTTTTTGTATCTTGCGATCAGCCTTTATACCCATATAGACAACAAAAGAAAGCGGATATGACAGGGATCATGAAAAAGAATTAAAAATTGCAAAAAAAGACTGCCGGCCCGGCCGGCAGTCCTTTAAAACAGATTATAAAGACCTTACTGCAGATCTTCCATGCCGAGAGTCTTGACTCCTGCGGCGTTGAGGATCTCTTCAGTCTTGGCATTGTCGCTTGTCTTGATGGCGATAGGAGCGCCCTCTCCGTCGATAGAAAGGCCATAGATGTAGCTGATGTTGATGTCTGCTTCATGGATCATGGCTATTACTTTGGCCAGGCTCCCTACTGCATCAGGAACGACTACTGCGATGACCTCATCGATACGAGCTGCAAAGCCTGCTTCTTTCAGGATCTGCTTAGCCTTATCAGGGTCCTTCGAAAGGAGACGGAGAACTCCGAATTCCGTTGTGTCAGCAAGGCTTGCGGAGAGCAGGTCGATACCGCCCTGTGCGAGGATCTTTAATACCTCATCAAGTCTGCCTTCAGTGTTTTCCAGGAAAACTGAAATCTGCTTTACGAACATAGTGGTACCTCCCTAAAGATTATTGATAAAGCTTACGCTTGTCTGTAACGTGCTTGCTCTTGCCGTCGAAGTGCTCAAGACCGTTGGGTTCAACGAGCTTGACCTTTGCGTTGAGGCCTATAGCCTGCTTGAGCTTTGCGTGGATCTCCTTGGAGAGCTTCTCCAAACTGGAGATCTCGTCTGTGAAAGCGTTCTCTGCGACCTCGACCTGAACTTCGAGAGTATCGTTGTTGTCTACACGGTCGACTACGAGCATGTAGTGAGGTGTCGTTCCTTCTACTGTGAGGAGAGCTGCCTCGACCTGAGAAGGGAAGACGTTGACGCCGCGGATGATGAGCATGTCGTCGGATCTTCCTCTGAAGCGCTGGATCCTTGCCATAGTACGTCCGCATTCGCACTTATCGTATTCGATGGATGTTAAGTCCTTGGTCCTGTAACGGATGAGAGGCATACCTTCCTTGGTGAGGTTGGTGATGACGAGCTCGCCGTCGGAACCCTTGGGAAGCTGCTTCTGTGTTACGGGGTCGATGATCTCGGGGAGGAAGTGATCTTCCCAGATATGCAGACCCTTGTGATGCTCACAGTCGCATGCGACACCCGGGCCCATCATCTCTGTAAGGCCGTAGATATCGTATGCCTTGATGTGGAGCCTTTCTTCCATCTGATCGCGCATCTCGTTTGTCCAGGGCTCAGCGCCGCAGATAGCGGACTTTAATTTGATCTTATCAACGAGACCTGCCTTCTCCAAGTCTTCTGCAACGTGCAGGAGATAGGAGGGCGTGCAGGCGATGGAAGTTACATCGCAGTCGATCATCATGTCGATCAGTTTCTGTGTGTTGCCGGTAGACATAGGGAGGACCAGTGCGCCTAAGTATTCAGCGCCGTAGTGAGCTCCTAAGCCGCCTGTGAACAGGCCGTATCCGTAACCTACCTGGATGATGTCGTCTCTCGTGATGCCTGCCATGGCAAGACATCTTGCGACGCACTCTGCCCAGATGTCGATATCGCGTCTTGTATAGACTGCGATCTTGGGCTTACCTGTCGTACCTGAGGATGCGTGAACACGGACCATCTCTGATCTGGGAACAGCAGCCAGTCCGAAGGGGTAGGTATCTCTCAGATCTGCGTAGGTCGTATAAGGAAGTTTATCCAGATCTTCGATGCCCTTGATGTCTCCGGGCTCCAGGCCCACTTCCTGCATCTTCTTGCGGTAGTACTCGACGTTGTGATAGACGCGGTTTACTACCTTGACAAGTCTTGCGCTCTGCAGCGCTTCGATCTCGTCACGCGACATGCACTCCTTTGCTTCGTTCCAGATCATAAATGTTGCCCTCCTTAAGCGGGGTAGTTATTTCTTCACGGTCTTAAAACCGTTGATGATTATCAGAGCGAGATCGCGGCCGTCCTTGTCGTATGCCTTGACCTCATAGAGGCAGATGGATCTGCCGTCTTTAACTATGTCTGCGTTGCAGGTGATCTTGCCGCCGTGCCAGGACCTTAAGAAATTCATCTGCGTCGCCTGTGTTACCGTGATCGTATCTGATTCAAGATCACAGTTCTCTGCGACTGCGAAAGCGAAATCCGCCATCGTGTAATAGACTGCGCCCATCAGACCGCCGACTGCATTAAGATGCCTTCCGTCGGGTTCGAGGGATACTGTGCTGTGTCCTTTCTCGGCTTTTTCTATTACAATTCCTGTAGCTTCCGTGGCGTATTTATCGCCTTCGAAAAACTTTCTTACCGCTTCAAGATCAACCATTGGCAGAAAGTCCCATCTCGAAAGCTTTCATGTTGAGCTCAAGGAACTTGGCGGGAACAGAAGCCTCAACAGCCTTGACCCACTCTTCCTTGCTGATCTCAGAGATGTACTTGGAGAAGACACCCATGAGCACGATGTTCGTAGCCTTGGATGAACCTGCCTGTTCAGCGAGAGCAAGAGCGTCGATCGCATCTACCTTGGCGCCGGCTTCTTCCATCTTGGAGATGAGTTCCGTGGGATATTCAGCCGTGCCTGCAATAACGGGCATCGGATCGATCTGCTGGGAGTTTGTTACGATCTGTCCGCCGGGCTTTAAGAATTCTACATATCTTGCAGCTTCGAGCAGCTCGAAGGATATGATGTAGTCAGCTTCACCCTTGTCGATGATGGGGGAGTTGACCTTGTCGCCGAACTTAACATAAGTTACAACGCTTCCGCCTCTCTGGCTCATGCCGTGGACCTCGGATACCTTTACGTCGTAGCCCTTGTCCATTGCAGCTCTGCCCAACAACTTACTTGCGAGGAGGGAACCCTGTCCGCCCACACCTACTATCATTATGCTTGTTACCATGTTACTGCCTCCCCGTTCAAAGTCTCGAAAGCGTTGAACTTGCAGAGCTCGCTGCAGACTTTGCAGCCGAAGCACTGCGTTGTGTCAACGTGTGCGTGTCCGTCCTTAAAGGAGATAGCCGGGCACCCTAACTTCATGCAGGCCTTGCAGGACTTGCACTTGTCGGGGTTGACCTGGATGGGCTCGCCGCGCTTTACCTTCTTGAGGAGTGCGCAGGGTCTTCTGGAGATGATGACCGAAGGCTCTTCTGCAGCAAGTTCTTCCTTGACTGCGGCTTCAGCCTCTGCGAGGTTATAAGGATCCACGACTCTTACACGGTTGATGCCCATTGCACGGACCAAGGCTTCGAGGTTGATCTTACCTGCCGGGTCGCCACGGAGGTTATAACCTGTCGTGGGATTCTGCTGGTGACCTGTCATACCCGTGATGGAGTTATCAAGGATGATGACGGTTGAATTTGTCTGGTTATATGCGATATTGGCAAGACCTGTCATACCGGAATGCATGAATGTGGAATCGCCGATGACAGCTACCGTGTTCTTCTCAGCTTCAGCGCCCAAAGCCGTATTGAAGCCGTGGAGGGAGCTGATGGATGCGCCCATGCACTCTGTCGTATCGATAGCGCAGAGCGGGGGAGTTGCACCTAATGTGTAGCATCCGATGTCGCCCATGACAGTGAGCTTAAGCTTGGAAAGAACATAGAACATTCCTCTGTGAGGGCAGCCTGCGCACATTGCGGGGGGTCTGCCGGGAAGTCCTTCGATGGGCTTGCATGCGGGCTTCTCAGGGAGACCCAGCTTTGTTGCGATAAGGCCCTGGGAAAACTCGTCGATAAGAGGGAAGATGTCCTTGCCGGTAACATCAAGGCCTAAAGTCTTGCAGTGGGTCTCGATGATGGGATCAAGCTCTTCTACTACTACGAGCTTATCTACCTTAGCTGCGAAGTCCTTGATCTTCTTGACGGGAAGAGGATTGATAAGACCGATCTTAAGAACGGGGTGCTTATCTCCGAAAACTTCCTTAACGTACTGATATGAAGTGGAAGAAGTGATGATACCCATTGATGTATCGGAACCATCTTCAACGCGGTTAAGGTCAGATTCCTCTGCCAGAGCGATGAGCTTCTGGGTTCTTTCCTCAACGATGGGGTGACGTCTCTTGGCATTTGCAGGGACCATAACGTACTTGCCTGCATCCTTGACGTAAGGCTTGACGGCTACTTCAGCTCTTTCTCCTGTCTCAACAACAGACTGGGAGTGAGCGACTCTCGTGCACATCTTGATGAGGACGGGTGTATCGTACTGCTCGGAAATATCGTAGGCGGCGATAACGAAGTCCTTGGCTTCCTGGGAATCAGCGGGCTCCAGCATAGGCATCTTGGCTGCGATCGCATAGTGCCTTGAATCCTGCTCATTCTGAGAGGAGTGCATTCCGGGGTCGTCTGCGACCAGGATTACCATTCCGGCATTGACACCGGTATAGCTCATGGTAAAGAGGGGGTCAGCTGCGACGTTGAGTCCGACGTGCTTCATAGCGCAGTAGGATCTCTTGCCGGCTCTGGAGGCACCGAAAGCAGTTTCCATAGCGACCTTCTCGTTGGGTGCCCATTCACAATAGATCTCTTCGTACTTGGCTGCTTCTTCAGTTGTCTCAGTACTGGGAGTGCCGGGGTACGAACTTGCGACCGCAACGCCTGCCTCATAAAGGCCTCTGGCGATCGCCTTGTTTCCAAGCATTAATTCTTTCATATTTCATCTCCGTAAGATCGATCTGACTTGCCAGATCTTTGATGATATTTGTAACCTGAGGCTATAAACCCAGATTAAGGAACATTATAACACGATTAATTCTTATTAATATATTAGAGACTTCTAATGAGGCTCGTATTCGTTACGGGAAATGAACCATTTGATACCTGATAACCGCGCTGTGATAAAATAGGTTATCCGGAGGGAATGGAACAGATGAGGGGTATTATCTTGTAAGAGGAGGAAAGTTCCATGAATCACAAAGAAAGAATGCTTGCAAATCTTCCCTATAAGTCATGGATGGACGGTCTTAAGGAAGAAAGCATAGAGAATAAGAAAAAGATCTTCCGTTATAACAACCTGCCTCCTGATGCAGAGGAGGAAAGAGACAAGCTCATAAGGGAGATCTTGGGGAAGACCTGTGAAGGCTATCTTAATATCGAATCACCTTTTCACTGTGACTACGGATATAACATAGAGGTCGGAACAAACTTTTTCGCAAATTATAACTTCATCGTACTGGATGTCGGCAAGGTCCGCATCGGCAACGATGTCATGCTTGGACCTAATGTTGCCATCTATACGGCAGGACATCCCATTCATCCTGAATCACGTAATTCAGGTTACGAATACGGGATCGATGTCACGATCGGAGACAATGTCTGGATCGGAGGCAATGTCTGCATAATGCCGGGTGTTAATATAGGCAACAATGTTGTTATTGGAGCCGGAAGCGTTGTTACTAAGGACATCCCGGACAATGTGATAGCAGTCGGGAATCCCTGTAAAGTCGTAAGAGAGATAACGGAAGAAGACCGCGACTACTATTACAAGGACAGGAAATTCGATGTGGATGATTACAAGTAAAGTCCGGGATTATCTGATATATTGTGAATTATTGGAAGACCGCAAGTTAAGGAGGAAATACAATGGAAAACTATTCATATCAGACAAGAGGGACCTGCTCCCGCATAATATCTTTCGGCATCGAGGATGGTAAGCTTCACGATGTCCAGTTTTTCGGAGGGTGCCCCGGCAACCTTCTTGCGATCGGCAAGCTCATCGAAGGAAAGGATGCCAAGGAAGTTGCAGATCTTCTGAGGGGTAACGACTGCGGCGGCAGAGGCACATCATGCGCTGACCAGCTTGCCATTGCCATCGACCAGGCACTTGAAAAAGACAGCTGATCCCGGAGGTATAAAAAGTGCTCTACTATGTTTTCGCAATTGGTGTTATGGTATGGAGCCTTATCGTTCAGGCAAGGCTTAGAAGACTTGTAAGCAAGTTCAGCAATGTCAGGGTAGTAAGCGGCAAGGATGCAAATACCTGTGTCAGGGAGATGCTTCAGGCAAACGGTATCGACGGTATCGATATCGAGCATACCGACGGATCTATGACGGACCACTATAATCCGAAAACCGATTCGATAAACCTTTCCGACACGTCTTACGGGCAGAATTCGATCACTGCCGTTGCGATCGCCGCCCATGAATGCGGACATGCATGTCAGGCTCATTCGGGAATGTTCATGTACAGGGTACGTCAGTTCATCGCACCTGCAGCCGGGATCACTTCCAAATTGAGCGTCTGGGTCGTCATCCTGGGAGTCATCATCATGTATGCAGCTGACAATCTTGAAGTGAGCAATATCGGATATAATGTCAGCACCATAGGAGTTTTACTTTATGCGGTCGTCTTCCTGTTCTATCTCGTTACTCTTCCAGTAGAACGCAACGCGAGCAGGAGAGGACTTAAAGCAATGAAGGAGTTGGGCTGGGTATCTGAAGACCAGCTTCCATATGCAAAGAAAGTCCTCTGGGCGGCAGGTGATACTTATGCGGTAGCCCTCGCAAGTTCGGCACTTACGCTATTGAGACTCCTTTCCATAAGAGGCAGGAGAAGGAACTAAGATAAGGCTTTAAATACATTTGTATTGAAGATAAATAACAGGGATTATTAAGATCTTCCAAACAAAGCAAAAGAATACGGCAGGGCCGCTTTGATAAGCTGTCCTGCCGCTTGATTTGACTATGCCGCGTATGAAGATTCCCTTATTCCGTATTATTCCTCTGTAACTTCCGGTGCGGCTGTGTTGTTCTTTGCTTTTAACATGCCCGTGCCTGCGAGCCTTGTTCCTGCGAAGCTTCCGATGACGCTGGACAGGTCGATCCCTAAGCTGTCGCCAATACCGTCGATCGTCTGCTTGAATGACTTTGTGATGTCCTCTGTCATCTTAGCTGTGTTGCCTTCACCATACATGGTGATGGAGTCGATATTTGCGAGAGGCTTTGCTATGGACTCGGCTACCAGAGGGTACATCTTGCAGAGCATCTCGATGATGGCTGCTTCGCCGTACTTCTGCATAGCTTCAGCTTTCTTGTCGATACCGGCTGCCTCAGCCTCTGCCTTTGCCCTGATGGCGTCAGCTTCAGCTTCACCTCTTGCACGGATACCTTCAGCTTCTCTCTGCATTGCGATCATGTCAGCTTCTGCCTGGAGCTTCTTAGCTTCTGCCTGCTGAGCGATCTCGAACTTCTTAGCTTCGGCTTCCTTCTGTCTCTTATAGAGCTCGACGTCTGCCATCTGCTGCTGACGATACTTCTCGGCATCTGCCTGCTTCTTGATCTCGGCATCGAGAGCCTGCTCACGAACCTGAGCTTCCTTCATCTTGAGCTCGATAGCCTTCTCCTGCTTAGCGATGTCAGCCTCGGTATCAGCAACCTCGATCGACTTACGCTGTGCCTGCTCCTGGATCCTGTATGCAGCATCTGCTTCAGCCTTCTTGGAATCCTGGATGACCTGGAGTTCACTCTTCTTGATAGCAAGATCGTTCTGCTTGATAGCGATCTCCGTGTCAGCTGCGACTCTTGCATCGTTTGCTTCCTTTGCTGCCTCAGCCTGAGCTATTGCAACGTCTCTTTCAGCATTTGCCTTTGCGATGGAAGCGTTCTTCTGGATCGCTGCCATGTTGTCCTGACCCAAAGCATTGATAAGATCGTTCTTATCTTCAACATGCTGGATGTTGCAGGAGATGATCTGGATACCAAGGTTGTTCATGTCAACCTGAGCCTTTTCCTGAACCTGGTCACCGAATGACTTTCTGTCGTTGCAGAGCTCCTTCAATGTGATGGTTCCGATGATCTCACGCATGTTACCCTGTAAGGAGTCAACAAGCTGCTGGTTGATCTGCTGGCTGTTCATGTTAAGGAAGTTCTTCATTGCCAGCTTGATACCTTCGTCATCTGTCCTGATCTGGACCTTGGCTACTGCGTCGATGTTAACACCGATGAAGTCTGCTGTAGGAACGAAGTCTCCGGTCTTGATGTCGATAGACAGCTGCTCGATGAGGAGCTCGTCACGTCTCTCAAGGAAGGGAAGCTTCAATCCTGCTTTACCGATCAGGATCTTCGGTTTTCTCTTAAGACCGGTGATGATGTAAGCCTTGTTCGGCGGTGCCTTTACGTAGCTTGTTGCAATGATTATGATCACGAAGATCACTGCAACCACGATTCCTGCGATTAGTATTAAATTGATGTTTGTCGGCATTTTCTTGCCCTCCTTTCAACCCTCTGAGATAATTATATATGTTCCCCGCCCCCAATCAAGAAAAATCGTATCCTTCAATTGCCGAATTCACAGGTTGAATAATCCCATAAATCCGGCCGGATATTCCCTATGTCAAAAATGCACAAATCCAATGAATTCGGGGCTTTGGGACACATTATGATATGATTATATTACATATATATATATATGGACTCAACTGTTTTTAGGGAGTAAGATATACCGGGGATCAGATAGAGGTCCTTTTCGAAAACTTATTTGGGGGTATAAGTATGAAAGATCTTAAAAAGATAATAACTTCATTATTGGTGTTTTCGATCGTGGCCTTCCCGGGCTGCAGGATCGTGACAGAACCGGAAGTGACAACCGAAAGTTCTGTGGTTACAGCTACAGAGAGCAGCGAAGAGATCACTACGACTACGACTGCGGAAACAACTACTGAAGCAACAACGACCGAGACAACTGCCGAAGCAACAACTACAACCGAAGAGACGACGGAAAGCTCCGCCAAAGATACCGCTACCGGCTTTGAGCCTTTGGTAAGCAAGAACCTTCCTTCTGACGGGATTCCTGACAGGACTGATCTTAAGGATAATGATCTCTATTATGCTTTCATGACAAAGATAGACGAGATCGAAAGAGATTATCCCGGAACTACATACGGGTTTGTTCAGGAATATGTGAAAGAAATCGACGGTCTGTGCTGGGCACTCGTTACCAGCAATGCCGAGTACGGCAAGGGTTGCTACTGTGCAGACGGAAGCACTACGATGGACTTTAAGTCCCGTACTATAGTTCCGGAAAAGATGCTCGACTATGAGACGGTAAGGAGCCTGCCGTTGATCCTTGAGATCACCGAGGGTGACTTCAAGATCGAATCCAATGTTCCTGACGGTTATTATTTCGGCGATGATATCGCTTACACTAAAGACGGAAAGTATCTTCTATTCCGCTATGGTAAGGCTTGCTATATCAAGAAGGAAGATGCCGAGAAACTGAAGGCCGGGGATCGGGTTGCTTTCGAAGGGTCAGGAGAGACTTTTATGGTCGACGAGGGCACGAGCGGAGTTGATGCGACTTTCGATGAGGATAGCTACTGGCTGGATGAGATATATCTTCCTGATGATATGAAGGGTTCTTATTACATGCTTTCCTCAGCCAGCGATAATCCTGTATACGGCAATATAAAGATCGCTCTCCTGCCGATCCCTGAGGATGTTAAGATGTCTGACACCTTTAAGTTCCTCTATGGGGATTCGATCGAAGAATATTCCAAGAATTACAAAAAAACGGGCAATGCTTTCCTTGATTCAGACTACTATATCGGCAACACTTTCTGCAATGAATTCGCAAGTGAGAGCAACGGGTATGTAAGCGGCGGGGCATTCTTATACCCTATTATCATCAAGGACGGAAAGATAGCAGAAATCAACTTTGAGTGGAGGTAGATTGTCGTAGTATAATGTAGTTAATCACATATCCCTTAACTATTTGGGGTATCCGGTCAGGAGGTGATCCTTATGTCTAAGAAGATCATTACTATATCAAGACAGTTCTGTTCCGGCGGAAGAACCATCGCCAAGGAACTTGCCAAGAGATTGGAATACGATTACTACGACAAAGAGATTATAGAATCCGTTGCCGAGAAAACGGGATTCTCCAAGCAGTTTATTGCAGAGAAGGGTGAGAGGTCTCCCGGGAGGACGATCTTCTCCTATGGTTTTGATTCCGGTTCCATGATGCCCGGTGTGATGTACGGTATGTCTGCCAACGACTATATCTGGTCTGAGCAGAGCAAGTTCATAAGACAGATCGCCGAATCAGGCAAGCCCTGTATTATCGTTGGAAGGAGTGCCGACTTTATCCTGAGGGAATACGACGGTGTCTTTAATGCATTCATCTGTGCCGATCTGGAATTCCGCAAGAAGAGACTTGTTGAACTATACGGAGAGACTGACGTTAAGCCCGAGAAGAGGATCCTCGACAAGGATAAGAGGCGCGCTTTGAACCACAAGTTCTTCACTGATCTTGAGTGGGGGTATGCGCCCAACTATGACATCTGTCTTAACAGCGGAGTCCTGGGAGTCGACAAGTGTGTTGACATCCTGGAAGAACTGGTAAGATAGAAGAAGCAAAAATAGATAAGGGGATGTCTTTTCATTAAGACATCCCCTTTTAAAATGCTTATTTAAGATCAGAGATCGTAGTACATTGAGAACTCAGCCGGATGCGGGATCTTGCTAAGTTCAGCATTGGTCTTCTTGAGGCGTGCCGTGAGCTGGTTAAGGAGTCTTTCAGGGAAGACACCGCCCTTTGTGAGGTAATCGTGATCTGCTTCAAGAGCTTCGATCGCTTCTTCGAGGGAGGAAGGAAGACCTTCGATCTTGGACTTCTCTTCTTCGGACAGGTCGAAGAGGTTGAAGTCGTAAGGACCCCAGCCCTTCTCGTGCGGATCGATCTTGTTTGCGATACCGTCGAGACCTGCCATAAGGATGGCTGCATATGCATAGTAAGGATTGCATGTAGCATCAGGGTTACGGAGCTCGAATCTCTTTGTGTCGGGAGTCTTCGCATAAGCGGGGATCCTGACGACAGCAGAGCGGTTAGCCATTGCATAGCCGATGGTGACGGGAGCTTCAAATCCGGGAACGAGCCTCTTGTAGGAGTTCGTGGAAGGATTGGTTATCGCGCAAAGAGATCTTGCGTGAGTCAGGAGACCGCCAATGAACCAGAGTGCTTCGTCAGATAACTGGCCGTAGTTATCGGGATCGTAGAATACGGGCTGGCCGTCTTTTGTCAGGAGCATGTGAACATGCATTCCGTTGCCTGCTTCGCCTGCAAGGGGCTTAGGCATGAGGGTCGCTGTCCTGCCGTCCAGAACGGCTTCGTTCTTGATTACGTATTTTGCTGCCATTGTATCGTCAGCGAGCTTTAACATCTCGCCCAATTCGACTTCGATCTCGTTCTGGCCGCAGCCACCGACTTCGGGATGGTGGTACTTTACGTTGATGCCCCAGTCAGCCATTGCAAGACACATGCGGGATCTTAGGTCGTTACATATATCCATAGGGAGCGATGCATGGTATCCGGCGCCCTTGAAGATCTGATAACCGAAGTTGTTGTCTTCGGAATTGGATGCCCAGTGAGCCTGTCTCGAGAAGATGTTTACGGACAGGTTCTCGGATGTGACTTCGTATCCGATCTCATCGAAAATGTAGAACTCATATTCTGGTCCTATGATCATGGTGTCGGCGATGCCTGTCTCCTTCATGTATTCGAGAGCGCGCTTGGCGACGTTCCTCGGATACTGGTCGAAAGGTTTGTTCTCCGGGATCTCGATGACCTTAACATCACCGATCATGGACAGCATGGGGATCTCCGCATACTTGTCGATGACAGCCGAATCCAACACGGGAACAAATACCATATCGGAATTCTCAACAGGCGCATAGCCGTAATTTGATCCGTCGAATCCAATACCTGCCGTCATCGTCTTCTCTGAAAGTCTGTCTGCGGGGATGGATAAATGTCTCCATCTGCCGTCGATGTCGGTCAGCTTGAAATCGATCATCTCAATGCCGTTATCCTTGATCATGGCAAGGATATCCTCCAGGGTTCTACTCATAATTTACCGCCTTTCCGATGGCGTGAGCATCGCCACCGATATTCTGTTTTAAATTATAAACTAAGAGGTGTCTGATCTTTTATCCGCCTATATAACAAACATCTCGCCAGTCTTTCTTGCAAGTTGTATAATCATTAATCGTTATTGACGAGGAGGTATGGTTTTATATGAGTAAATTACACGAGAACACAAATGCAAGACTTATCTACCGCGTGGTCCTTACAGCCGTTGCAATTGGAGCACTGGTCTTTTCATTCTTGGGGAACAAACCCATCATGCTCTATTTTACGAACTGGTCAGTCTGGTTTGCTGTTGCCATGACTTTTATAACTTTCATAGGGACTTTGATGTCCAGGTTTAAAGGCGATGATTCCCTGCTGGATAACAAGGCGGTCCTTCTTCTGAAGTTCTGTGCAGCTGTCATGATTTTTGCGACATTCGTGGTATCGTCCTTCGTGTTGCCCGAGAAACTCTGGACAGGGTCTTTCTGGACACCGGGCGGAACATTCAAGCATTTCCTTCTGCCGGTTCTCTTCATCGCAGACGGCATCCTTTGCGACAAGAGAAACTCCTATAAAATTTATTTTGTCTTTGCGGCGCTGGCAGCTCCCATCATCTACTGGACCGCTGTTATAACGAGATTCTTATCCTACAGGAATTCCATAGGCGGAGCGATCCCCGAGGATCAGTGGAGTCAGTACTATCCTTATGGCTTCACCAACATCGATAACGGACACACACTGACCTTCCTCATTGCTCTTCTTGCAGGGATCGCAGTCGGCCTTCTTATCACGGGATTTGTCCTCTTCCTTCTTAACCGCAAAAAGCAGAAATAAGATTTCTTATCGGATAAAAAGACCTTGGCAAGCGGATTACATGAACTATGTAATTCGCTTGTAATTATTTGTAACATTATCGTCGTTGATATTTGGATTTTGCCTCCTAAAATAGTTAGTATCTCCACAGAATAAGGGTGCAAATATGAAAAGGCTCAAAGGCAGTGTTGTCAGCGCATTGGCGATCATTTTGGTCCTCTTGTCAGGGATCGGTGCCATCGTGATAAAAAAGGGTGTAGACAGTGCCCGTAAAGATGCCACGCCTTCATCGGATTCGGGTGTTCTCATAACCTCGAACAGTTCATCTCTGACGACAGCAACCAAGGAGACATCTTTAAGTTCCTCTTCCGACAGTTCTTCATACGGCTGGCAGATAAGAGACGGAAAAAACGTCTTCATAGGAAGCGACGGAAATGTCGTGACGGACGGAATCGGTGAAAATGACGGCAAGCAGTATCTTATCAAGGACGGCAAACCCGCAGGCGAAGGACGGCAGCTGATAGACAATAATATCTACTATCTGGCTGAAGACGGCCTCATCACAAGGGCTGTATACGGTGACAAGCCCATGGTCGCCCTGACTTTCGATGACGGGCCATCAAAATACACTGAGAAGATCCTGGATGTGTTTAACGAATATAATCAGAAGGCGACTTTCTTCATTAACGGCGAAGATGTAGACGACCACAAGAATGCCATTATCCGTGAATATAACGAGGGCTTCCTTATCGGGAACCACACCCAGAACCATAAGGTCTTAACGAAGCTTTCCAAAAAGGACATTAATGAACAGTTAGACTTAACGGACGATATCGTCTATGATCTTGTCGGGACAAGGACAAAGTACCTAAGGCCCCCGGGAGGTTCTGTTGACGAGAAAGTCAAGTCGACTGTTAATAAGCCCATAATCAACTGGTCTGTCGACACGAAAGACTGGTCTCACGACAATGCCGGCAAGACTTTAAGGGAAGTAAAAAAGAGCACGAAAGACGGATCCATCGTGCTCATGCATGACAGGATGAAATCAACGGCTGAAGCCGTCAAAGAAATAGTTCCCGAGCTCATCGGCCGCGGATATCAGCTCGTCACAATAGAGGAGATATCGCTTCTCCGTGGCGGGACAGAGCCCGGTCAGGTATATTTCAGTTTCCCTCCGGCTAAATAGAAGTCAGGATCAGGCTTCGGGTGCGAAGCTGTCCTTGCCTACGCCGCAGATGGGGCAGACCCAATCCTCAGGGATATCTTCGAATGCTGTTCCGGGTGCGATGCCGCTGTCGGGATCGCCTGCCTCAGGGTCATAAACATAACCGCAGATCTGACATACGTACTTTTGCATGGTCTAATCCTCCTTACGAATCAAGGCTTATACACCAAGTTTACTATTAAAGCGCGGGCAAGTCGATAAGCTTATTTTCTTGTTGAGTTATTCTAATAAAAGTAATAAAATTTTTGTACAGACTATATTTAACGGGGATCTTAATGACCGACGAACTCAAAGACATAGTTTATGCTGATCTTTTCAGATATACGGGCAACACCCGCAGGTACAAGAATATCTATGCCTGCTATCTTGAAGAGCGCATGTCGAGCCCCGAGTTCAGTTATATCAGCACCATGAGGCGAACCAGATACTACTTTGATCAGATCGCCAAGCACGACGGCTTCATTAAGAAACTCTATAAGCTCAAGTTCCGCTTCATGAACTTCAGGCTTGACAGGCTGTCGCGCAAGTATCATTTCCAGATCCCCTACGACACGGATATCGGCAAGGGCTTCTATCTTGCCCACTTCGGCAGGGTCATCATCCACCCGAAGAGCGTCATCGGCCACAACGTCAATGTATCAACGGGAGTCGTTATCGGAACCCAGTTCAGGGGCAAGCGCAAGGGGTCTCCGCACATAGGCAACTATGTCTGGATCGGCGCGAATGCCATAATAGTCGGCAATATCAATATCGGCAACAATGTACTTATCGCTCCGGGCGCTTATGTCAACTTTGACGTTCCGGACGGATCAATAGTTATAGGGAACCCGGGTCTCATCAGAAGATCTCCGGGAGCAACTCTCAATTACATCAACAACACCATCCTCTTCGACGAGTACAACGTTCGCTCGGACGGAGTAAGGCAATGGTGACGGGAAGAGAATTCAGGATCAGGACACGCGAAAAGTTTATAAGCCTCCTTCCGGAGTCTTCTGTTTGCGTGATCTTCTCAGGCAGCCCCAAGCAGGTTACGAGCGATGATGAATACCGGTTCTTTGCAGATCTGAATTTCCGCTATCTGACAGGACTCGACCGTGAAGACATGATCTATGTTGTCCGCAAAAAAGAGGGGCTTGCCCAGGAGATGATCTTTGCGCCTGAGAAAGACTCATTGCAGGAGCGCTGGCACGGCAAGAGACTGTCAGACGATGAGATAAGAGATATAACAGGGATAGATAAGGTCATGGCATATGACGACTTCAAGGCCTGGCTCGTCGATACGATGTCTGAAGACGGGATAAAGATAGTTACGGATCTTACATCCGTCGCTCCCGAAAAAGGATCTTTGGGTGAGGGTGTCGAAGATATATCCCGTATCTTAACCGACATGAGGATCATTAAGGACCCCTATGAGATATCCTGCATAAAGGAAGCTGCCCGCATTACGGAAGAGGCGGTTGATTCTCTTAAAGACTATATAAAAGAGGGCATGACCGAGTACGAGCTTGCCATGCGTCTCGATTATGAACTCGCAAGAAGGAGCTGCCCCATATTCTCTTTTGCTACTATCGTAGCCTGCAATGAAAACTCCTTCTATCTTCACCACAGCAGGGCCGACCGGGATGTGAAAGTCACTAAGGGCGGCTATATCCAGATAGACTGCGGCGCAAGGCATGAAGGCTACAGTGCGGATATATCCCGCGTAATATTTACGGGCGGGAATTCCCCGGATGAAGATAAATCCGATAAAAGGTATGTCCTGCATGGTATCATAAAAGAGTTAAGGAAAGAGGCTATGGACTTCATAAAGCCGGGAGTGACTTTTGCGGGGCTCAATGCCAGGATGCACGAGATCACGGTAAAGCGCTTAACGGAATTGGAGCTTATAGCGGAAGACGAGGATCAGGCAAAAGCCGTAAAGAGATACTACTGGCACAACACATCCCACTTTCTGGGGCTTAATGTGCACGATGTGGGATCTAAGGACCTTATGTTTGAAGAAGGCATGACACTGGCAGTAGAACCCGGGATCTATATTCCCGAATGGAAGGTCGGCTTCAGGATCGAAGATGATGTTCTTGTAACCGGAGAAGGATGCTGTTATCTGTCATCAGGCAAGGATGATATCGGGGAGGGATATATTTGTATCTGATAAGTCTTGAGATCAATCTGACTTTACTGATATCGATAGTAGCGGCTGCGGTCGTTATCCTTGTCGCGGGTCTTGTTGTCATCTGGTATAAGGCGACCGTCAAGAGCATAGTCGATAAGGTTTTTATAAGGCCGCGTCCCATGCCCCAGGTCGACCGCTCTCCCAAGAAGATAGAGAGGGAGACCGTAATAGGCAGGGGCCGCAACTGGTTCTATGCCAACAGGATGCAGTTCCTGAATGTGGGTGTTACTTCCTTTGACGGAGCACATCTTGCAGGATACTACAGGCCTTCCTCGGAGAGGGGCTGCCGTAATGCTGTAATCCTTATACACGGTTACGATGAACACCCTTCGAAGATGGCGGCCTATGCAAGGCTTATAATGAAGCAGATGCAGTGCAGCGTCCTCATCATCCACCAGCGCGCCCACCTCATGAGCGAAGGCAAGATCTTCACTTATGGCTTGATGGAGAGTGTTGATCTTGATGCCTGGTTTGATTTTCTTAAGAAGAGGATGGGCAGTAACTGCAATATCTACATCATGGGAAGATCGACAGGCGCCCTGACGGCTCTTCTTGCTGCCCAGCAGGAGGGCTTCTCCGAGAATGTTGCAGGCATCATAGTCGACAGCCCCGGAGAGACCCTGACAGATCTCGTGGTCTCATGGACACAGGCAAAGAAGAAGAGAAATGTTACCCGTTATATGTCCGGTGTCAGACGCCTTACCGAGAAGAGATACGGATTCGATATCAACAGGTGTGACTGTTCCGTTCATGCGGGCAGGATCAAGGTCCCGGTCCTGATCTTCCAGGGCGGCAGCGACGAGATAACCAGGCCCGTTCAGACAAGACACATTTTCGATAACTTAAGATGTGAGAAGAGGATGGTCGTAATAGATGATGCGGATCACATAGAGTGTTATAACAAGGCTCCGTCCCTCTATGAGCAGGAGATAAGAAAATTCATAGAGACCTGCATGGTACGTCTTGTAAAAATCGGACGCTTGTAGTATCATCTCGCTTGACAATAACGGATACGGGGAGCTTGAACTTGTGAAAGTGACGGCTGAGAGGGCTTAAAGGCCGACCCGATGAACCTGACGGATAATGCCGGCGTAGGGAGAATGTCCAACACATTTTTTATACGTACATGCCTTCAGTTCTTATATCCGGATCGGAGGTATTTTTTATGTCAAACACAAACATTTCTAAAACGAGGATGCTTACTGAGGCAGCCATAATGCTGGCGCTTGCGACAGTGCTGTCTTTAGTAAAGATCCTGGAACTGCCTTTTGGCGGTTCGGTCACGGTCGCATGTATGCTGCCTGTCATCATTATCGCCTACAGACACGGGGTCAAGTTCGGCCTTCTCATAGGTCTTGTCTTCGGTATCTTCCAGCAGCTTCTGGGACTTAACACCCTGTCTTATGTTACGACATGGCAGTCGATCGTTGCAGTCATCCTCCTCGACTACGTTGTAGCCTTTATGGTATTAGGCTTCGCAGGTCTTACGAGAAAGATGGCTTCCCAGGCAGCCGGACTCATGGCAGCTACGGCCATCGTGTGCGCTTTGAGATTCTTATGCCATGTTATCTCGGGAGCTACAGTCTGGGCCGGCCTCTCCATTCCCACGAATGCGGCACTCATCTATTCTGTCGGCTACAATGCGACCTACATGATCCCCGAGACGATCGTAACCTGCGCGGCAGCTTACTACATAGGTTCCGTTCTCGATTTCAGGGGCGACAAGATCAAGAGCCTCTCCGTCAAGGGTGACAAGCGTATCCCGGTCCTCAAATGGATCGCCGGACTCGTTATAGTCGTTGCAGTGATCTTTGATGCAGTCAACATCTTCATGCACCTTCAGAATGCCGACAGCGGTGAGTTTGACGCCACGGGCTTTGCAAGTGTAAACTGGATGCTGATAGGGATCGTAACTTTGGCAGCTGCACTGATCGCTGGTGTCCTTTTCGTTATATCTAAGAAAACAAGCGGAAAGAAATAATGATCTCTTATTCCGGGCAGGAAGGGGAAATCTGATGGGAAGATGTCTTATCATATCGGGCGGTGATTATTCTCCCATAGGAGATGCTATAACGTATGACTATGTCATCGCATGCGATCTCGGCTATGAATATGCCCTGAAGATGGGCATAAGGCCTGACATCATGGTCTCGGATTTTGATTCGCTTGATAAAGACGAATTCTCTTACGACATTCCTCTTCTCGAGTTCCCCGTGAGGAAAGACGACAGCGACACGATGCTTGCAATAAAGCATGCGCTGGATAAAGGGTACGATCACCTGATCATCTGCTGCGCTCTGGGCGGCAGGCTGGATCATACGATAGCAAACATTCAGGGGATGGCATATGCCGCCAGGAACGGCGCCCTTTGTGAGATCATCAGCGAAAATGAGTACTTAAGAACATTTACGGGAGGGGAGATGATCCTTCCTAAGAAGGAAGGCTTCTCCTTATCCCTTTATTCGATAACGGATGCGTGCGATAACGTATCCATCACCGGATCCGCTTACGACATCAGCGGGATGACAATGACTAATTCCTTCCCTTTGGGACTCAGCAACTACTGGAAAGAGGACAGGGTAAAGGTCACTATGTCAGAAGGTATCATGCTCGTTGTGGAATCGCTCATTAAATAGAAGTTCATTTATATTTCATACAAAAAAACTTGCGGTTATCATATAATATTTAAAAGGGAACCTTCCCTTTTGTCAGACCACAACGGAAGGGGTGATTTTATGAAGATCACTACACAGGGAAACGGTATCAAGATCGGCACAAGACTCGAAGGCAAGATCGAATCCAAGATGAGCAAGTTCGATAAATACTTCGGTGACGAAGGCACGATGAATGTCCGTATAAGACCCGAAGGCAATCGTATGTCTGTCGAGATCACGATGAAGATCGACAACAAGATCTACAGAGCCGAGGCCGCTGATGAAGAGATACTCTCTGCAGTAGACCGCACAGTGGACAAGCTCGAATCCCAGATCAGAAGGAACAAGACCAAGTTCTTAAAGAAGCGTAAGGATTATCCTCAGATCGTAAGTTACATCGAAGATGACGGCGGTGCTGATTATGACCTGGATTCCGATGTCGAATCCAAGATCACAAGACGCAAGGAGTTCACTCTCCGTCCGATGACGAGCGAGGATGCTGTTCTCCAGCTCGAGATGTTAGGTCACGACTTCTTTGTATATCTGGATGCTGAACTCGATTCTGTATGTGTTTTATATAAGAGGAAGGAAGGCGGATACGGACTCCTGGAGCCCAAGTATTAATGCATAAGGGGACATAAAGTCCCCAGTCGATACAAGACCATAATAGGGGCTGTCTCATATGTGAAGTGAACCCCAGAAGTTTTTGTTCAACTTCTGGGGTTCACTTCACTCTTAATGCGATCATCATTAATTACGTTGGCAACGACGGCATGTCCGCATTCTCAGCAGTAAACTCTTTCGGCTATGTCTACTGGGCAGTCCCTGCCGGCATGACATCAGCTCTCATAACACTCGCTTCGATCTATACGGGCGAGAAGGACAAGAGCGCGATAGACCTCCTTATGAGGATTTATCTCCGCAAGGCAGTCCCGCTGGTTGCAGCCGTTTCGGTCGTACTCTCCTGCCTGGCCTATCCTTTGACGAACATATTCTTCCACGATCCCAATGCCGCAGTATTCGGCATGACGATGATGGGATTCATAGTGTTCCCTATGTCGTCACCTTTGAGCACTTTCTTCATCGGACTCCGTGATATCTGGCGCTGCATGGAACATCATATCGCGGTACACATCGTGACCATATTGGACGGCTTCGTCCTTGTTGCAGGACTTTCTTATCTTCTGGTAAGGCCTCTCGGCATGAACGGCGCGTGGATCGCCCAGGTCGGAAACGGAGTCATCCTCGTATTCGTAATGCTCATAATGGTCTGGATCATTGGCAAGAAGTTCCCTTCGAACGTATCCGTCCTCTGTCTTTATCCCGAGGGGTTTGCAGTCAGCGAAGACAACCGTCTCAACCTGTCGGTGCATAACCTTGAGGAAGCGATCAACATCTCAGTGAACGTCATAACGTTCTGTCAGGAACACGGCATAGACCAGCTTACGGCAACGAGAGCCGGTCTTTGCGTTGAAGAACTAACCGTCAACATCGTAAAGCACGGTTTTACCGGCAAGCACAATAACGTGGTCGACATAAGCGTCACATGGACGGGAGAAGACCTGATCATCAAGTTCAAGGATAACTGCAGGTCATTCAATCCCGAAGAATGCGACACGATCTTTAACCCTGAAGATCCCGCGCACAATATAGGACTCCGCATAGTCCGCAAAGTGTGCAAGGAGATGGAATATCATTCCCTCCTCGGACTCAATGTATTCTCGATAAAGCTATAAAAAATCTGTCTCATTATGTATCTTGAGACAGCTTTCTTTATTATTTCCGAATAGGATCTTTTTACTCGTGATCGTGCGGTGCCATGATAACGGCGGCAGGACTGATGTGCATGATATCAGGGAACGGTTCTTTCGAACTCGGTTCATCCGTCAATTTTCCGCTATTGATCGTCTACTTTGCAGGATTTCTGATCCAGGGCGGCGCAGAAGAGATAATGAACAGAGGATTCCTTATGGTATCCCTCAGGAACTCCTTCCGGAACAACAAGCTCAGGAATGTTTGGGCAGTCCTCATATCTTCTTATATCTTTGCAATGCTCCACGGACTCAATCCCGGCATGACCATCTTATCCGTTCTTAATCTTTTCGGTGCAGGCGTATTCTTTGCGGTATTGTTCATAAGATTCGACAACATCTGGATCTGCTGGGCTGCCCACACGGCATGGAATTTCTTCCAGGGACATATCCTCGGCACCTATGTCAGCGGACTTCCGAGTCCGGTCTCGATCTTTATATTCAATGACTCCGGCAATCAGATAATCAACGGGGGATCCTTCGGATTCGAAGGAGGCCTTATGGTATCCTGTGTCCAGCTTCTGGTCATAGCGCTTCTTATCTTCTTACCGTCAAAAAGGAAAGGCCCGGACAGCAAGACTGCCGAACCTGCATAAGTCAGGCACGGCAGTCATCGCACAAACAAGAACTGTAGTAAGAAATTAATTAATCGTCAACTGTTATTTGAACATTGCATCGTAATCGGCAACAGGAAGAATACCGCTTACCGTGATGACTATCATGAGGTCATTATCGATCTTCCTCACATATGTATGTACTGTCTGGATTCCCGATCCCATTTCTCCGAGATCCAGGTCATATGTGGCTCTCACATAATCGTTGCCGCCCAAAGTTACGGTCGTACGGTCCTTGAATTCTGCCTTAAAACCTTGCTTCTCAAGAGTACGCATCATGAAGTCCTGCTCAGCATCAAGATAATCATTCTCGGAGCAGTCCGGAACATCGGGCATTCCCAGAGTCGTATTAACAAAAGATATATCGACATAATCCGTGTCACCGTGTTCACGCCAATCGCTCATGAAGCTTGCATCCGTTACCGTTGCCGCCTGCCTGAGTCCGTCCTTGTCGTTAAGGTCACCCTGAGCTCCGGCATTATTCTCCGCTATCTCCTCATCGGACATCTGCATGAGATCCGGTGATATAGCAAGATCGATCTTGGCGTATTCATTGCTGTAAACATAATTTTCGACAACACCCCTGGTGTAGTTAGTTCCTGCCATGGGATCAGTTGCTTCTGCATTATTGTCATCAACAGTATCAGGAACTTCCACGACTGTTTGAGGTTCAGTGCGGGGTGTAAAACCTGCGCCATAGGATAAACCGTATCCTATATCCCATACATGCTTATCTGTTCTGATCTGATTGACCGATCCGTACCATGGTTCAGGAAGTCTTCCGGTGAAATCATTGCACCCGCAGAGAACATCTGTTATTCCTTTGCCTTCTGAACCCGGCAGATAGCACATGACAACACTGTCCCAGTTTGCCATATCATTCTGATCCAATATCACCTGTCTTCCGGCAATGATGCATGCAACCGTAGGTTTCCCGAGTCTTGCTGCTTCATTGATGGCATCACGGTTGCCTTCGAGTCCCATCTTGCCGCAAAGCTCCATATCTTCAGTATCACCGAACCACTCCGAATATGCCTTCTCACCTACACATAAGATCACTGCATCCGCATCCTTCGCCCCGGCAGGATCCGTGATAATTTCTATACCGTAATCTTGAGCATATTTCTCGAAAGCTTTCTTTATGGTCACTACACCGTCCATGTCAGAGGTGGGACTTCCGTCCCAGGCCAAAGTCCAGCCGCCGCACTGAGCAGCTCCGTCATCTGCTGCAGGACCCGTGATATAGATCTTGGTCCCCGGTTTAATGGGTAATGTGTTCTTATCGTTCTTTAAAAGAACAAGGCTCTTCTGTACCAGTTGCTCTGCAACTTTACGGTATTCCAAAGATCCGACATTTTCCTGAACAGTCGTAAGGTTCTCACAGAAGGGGTCGTCAAATACGCCCGCATCTTTCTTAACTTTTATGATCCTTGTAACAGCATCGTTGATCCGGTCTTCGGATATCTTTCCGGCGCCTGCCGCATCGATTATGATCTGTCTTGCTTCATCGTATCTCTCACCTTCCATGAGCGCATCGATACCGCAGTTGACCGCGCTTATAACCTGCTCTTCGTATGTGGGAAGTGATGTGTTCCTGATCGCCATGCTGTCGCTTACGATGAATCCCTCGAAACCCATCTCATCTTTGAGCTTCATTATGTATTCTTTGTTCTCGTGCATCTTCTTCCCGTTCAGTGCAGAATAACTTACCATGATGGTCTGAACGCCGGCATCTATCTGTTCCTTATAGACCTTGATGAGATCATCGATCTGATCCTGAGTAAGCCTGGAATCACCGCGGTCGATGATGCGGTCGTAATCGCTCTTCTCTCCTGTTCCGTACAGGACATTGCCGTCACCGAAGAAGTGCTTGGCACATGCAACGGCTCCTCCGTCGATCAGGCCTTTGGTATATGCCGAAGACATATTCTTTATGATCTCAAGATCTGAAGAATAACATTCATAATTCCTTCCCCATCTCGGATCGTTGGACTGGGCAACACAAGGGTAGAGGTTCCAGCGCATATGGCAGATCAGGGCTTCATCCGCAGTGATCTTTCCCATCTGATATGCAAGGTCCGGATCGTTGGCTGCACCAACACCTATATTATGAGGGAAATATACAGCATTTATACAGTACCCTACTCCATGAACATCATCCTGTGCAATGAGGTAAGGGATCCCGTCCCCCATCTCTATCGCGGCCTGCTGAGGACTGTCAACCATCCTTCGCCACTGGGAGGAAGTCTTAATGTCATCATCCGCGTAGATAGATCCGTATGAGTGTGCTGCCATCTCTTCACTGCTGACATTCTCGAGAAGAGGCATTACCATCTGGGATGCTTTCTGTTCGATCGTAAGATCCGCTACGATCTCCTCCGGAGTCATGGACGCATACTTCTGATATTTATATCCTGTTTCCGCGTTACTCTCTTGCGTCGAAGTCGTACCGGGAGTAACTTCTCCGGAAGTCTCCGATGTTACGGCAGGCTCAGCGTTCGGGCTGCATGCCGCAAGAGGCATCAGCATTGATAAGCCAAGCAGCAAAGCGATAGTTTTCTTCATAATAAACTCCTTTCGTAGTGATACAATTCCGTACCCTACGAAAGGAGTTTATCAAGGCTAAATGGAATGCCTATGAAAGCAATATGGATTTTCTATGGATTTTTATTCCGGCTTTTCTTTACCTTTATCTTTCTTTCTCTTTGCAGGAACAGCAACTGCCGCAGATCCTGCCGCAACGACGCATGCTGCGATCGAGACAATGACCGCAGTATTTGCAGCGTTGTCATCATCGGCCGGTGCTTCATCTGATGCAGGAGTTACCGTCGGAGCCGGGTCCTTTGCAAAAGGAGACTCGAGCATAAGCGGAGTACTTGCATAGTCTGTCTTGTACATGCCGGTTATCTTTTCGGACAGGATATAAACAAAGTATTCTGTTCCCCATCCTTCAAGACTATTTCCTGCGGGAATCTCAAATGTTCCTTCAGCAGTGTAGGAGTCACCTAAAGAACCGTAATGCAAGATCTTTGCACCATTAGTATTTCCTTCCGAATATTCCTTATCGAGAATAAGGAAAGATGCCCTGTCCGCATCGGAAGATATCTCATACGGAACGGTTATAAGAGCACCATTTGCTTTTATTTCTTTGCCTTCCGTGATTGCCGCAGACAGATCTTTATCCAATAAGGTAAGCTTGAATTGATCTTTCGAATCGCCGATCGATGAAGCGAATAATATGGACTTCTGATCTATATTCAGAGCCGGCGACACTCCTAAGAGAGTATTGACACTGTAGCTTGCCAATGATCCGTCAGGATAGACCTCTCCGGCATCTGTCTTAGACTTGCGGTTCCTCCACCAGTAGTGACTCTTATCTTCCGCGGAACCCGAACGGAGCCACCAGTAGTTGAACGATCCGTTTTTCTTATGGTTCAACACAAACTCGTATTCCATGATCACAGTCCTTCCGCTGTCAGAAGAATAACCGTATTCTTCGTTCGTCACATCTGCAGCATCCAGGAGGAATACCTTGTCTTCCACACTGACAGGATTTCCGAAGTGAAAGGTCAGCATGTTATCGTATGCGCGTTTCCCGTCACCTGAACTTACAGTTATAGAATCCTTCTCAACGGATGTAAATCCATCCAGGAATCTACCGTTAAGAACCGCTCTTATATCACTGTCTTCCCATGAATGAGAAAGGGGCTCCGTGTTATCGTAGTAATCGTTGAACAGGACATCTTCACTATCGAGGAACAAGGCCTTATCAGAAGTATAAGATATGGAATCTTTTGCAAGGACACGAAACTTAATGGGCTTGTCATTATAGGTTCCGAAAAAGACCCTATCTCCTGTCCATTCCGCATCAGGATCAGCGGGCTTGACCGGATCTGAGATCGCTGATATGCCGAGCGTGGTGTTATTCATATCCTTGATCACTTCATGCCTGGCCACGGGTGTCGGGGAAGGAGTGTTGGCGGGTGACGAAGACGGCGTGCTTCCCGGAACATTTACCGTTACAGGGACGCTTGCGTAATCCGTCTCATAAGTATCGTTTATGTCTTCTGCGAGGATATACACAAAAAAGTCTTTGCCCCATCCTTCGATATCGTATCCTTCAGGGATCGTAAATGTCCCGCTCTTATCTTTAACCGTACCCAACGACCCGTAACTTATGATGTTGGCATCGTTGCTTGTTCCTGCGAGATATTCTTTATCGAGGATCAATACAGATACTCTTGTTGCATTTTCTGAATCCGCGCCTCCGATCTCGTAAGGAACCGTTACCTTCGTTCCGTTCACAGACACAGCTTCGCCGTCAGGGATCGCAACCGTAAGATCTGCATCAGATAGTGTGAGCTTAAATTCGTTCTTTGTCTTCCCTACGGCAGTTGCAAAAATGACCGCCCCCTGATCCACATTGAGTGCGGGCGCGACACCTATATTGCCGTCACCCCGTTCGTAGCAGTTGGCCGTGTTCAAGACTTCACCGTGAAAATGTACGGCAGCCATATGGTTATTGTTGGCTTCTATATGGGTGGAGCGGAGATACCACATGCCGAAGGCACCCCCCTTGATATGGTTCTCAACTATAAACCAGTCAAGGTTTTCATTCATCCCCGTTAAAGCTGAGTAACCGTAGTCTTCATTGATCACATCCCGTGCATCCAAAAGGATAATCTTGTCGTTTACGGATACGGGAGATCCGAACGAGGATAATGCTATGCCGGGTTCATAGAATTCGGGGCCGCCGAATCCCGTACTTACCGCAACCGCATCCTGTTCACACTTATCGAAGCCGTTATAAAAGTCCGTGTTTAAGACTTCCTGAATATGGCTTCCGTCCCACATATTGGAAAAGGGAGCAGCAATATTGAACTGATCTTTAAAAAGTGATTCGTCACTGTCTAAGAACAGAGCTTTTTGCTCTGTATATGCCGTACAGTCCTTCTGGAGGACACGGAACTTAATCGGCTTTCCGTCATAGCCGCCAAAGTAGACATAATCTCCCGTCCAAGGCGAATCCTTATCTTCCGGCTTTTGAGGATTTGATATGCCGCCTGTTCCAAGGCATGTGTTGTTATTATCTTTCGAAGGTTCCGGAGCCTTCGCCCACGCAGTCTTCGGAACGAACGCGAAAACCATAGTCCCTATCAGAACATATGCTGCAAGCCTTACCGTTCTCTTCATATCTGACCTCCCTTACGGATAGAAAATGCCACTTTACCGTGTTCATCTTATCAGGGCAGTTTGTATCCAATATGAAAGCAATATGGATTTAATGTGAAGCGTTACAGGGTACGAAGACACTGCAGGTACACTTGTGATAATGCTTCACCGAGCTTCGTTGAAGAGACGGATCCTATGAAGTAGACCCTGCCGAATTCTTTTGAGTCGATGATGATATTCTGGGTGATGCAGCATGCATTGTAACCCGAGTGACCGAAAGCGTTGTCAGCGTACGGGAAAAGACCGCAACCGTAACCCATCTTGTTAGTAAAACTCCATGTCGTCATGTCATCTAAGGATTCCTTACTTACGAGTTTGCCGCTGACCAGTGCCCTGTCGAATGCCAGAAGATCTGCAACCCCGGTGTGGATACCACCACACCCGCGCTCCCGGTTTACTGCCATGTAGCGTCCGGTCTCGTCAACAAATCCCGCCTCATATTCACTGTCAAATGACTGAGGCACACAGGTCTCATTACCTTGAACCATTGACGTTGTGTGTTCCATTCCGCAGACATCAAAGATGTTTTCCTTGACGTAATCGCAGAATCTCATTCCGGTCACCTGTTCGACGATAAGGGCGAGAAGCACGTAATTGGTATTGCTGTAGTCCTGACTTGTACCTGGTGTAAAGTTAAGGGGAGCAGCATAGAGGTTATCCAGGAATTCCTCATCGGAAATCTCATCTCGTTCAGATTTCCTGACAACTTCATCAAGGTCCTTTCCGTCCACCTTCGCCCAGAACCTGCGGGAATCATAATAATCGACGATCCCGGATGTCATGTGAAGAACATTAAACAAGGTGATATCCTTGCCTTTCTCATAATCAGGGAAGTATTTATCGAGAGTATCATCCAATGATATCTTGCCATCTTCGATCAGTTGGAATATCGCCGTTGCCGTGATCGTTTTCGAGCAGGATGCTATATCGTATGTGGTGTAAGGATCGACAGGATCTCCTGTAACCGATAATGCCTTGGGACCTGAATACATGATTATCTCATCGTCCGTCGCGATAAGCATTGATCCCTCAAAACCGTATTTTGCAACAGCCTCGTTTACCTGACTTATGAGTTCGCTGTATTTCTCATCGGTGTTTACGAAAGTATTATTCTCCTCGATCCTCAATCCTTTGAGTAGACCTGATTCACAGTAGGACGCTGTATCCGGAGCAGTAGTTGTCGTCTCTACTTCAGAAGTTGATACAGACGTCTCCTGCGTCACCTCAGTCGTTGTCTCTACTGTTGTCTCGACTGTTGTCTCGCCCTGTTTACATGCCGCAAGAGGCAGCATCATTGACATTATAAGGATCATTGTGATCGGTTTTCTCATATTGTTTTATCCCCCATAGGTTTTTTATTCGGAAGCAGGAAGGATGACGGTTGCGACAACATCGCTTCCGTCATTATCAAGGCTTACTGTTCCGTTCTGACGCTCGATTATGAGCTTTCCCAGGTAAAGTCCGAGACCCGATCCGCCGCTCCTTCTGTTGCGGGATCCGTCGGTCCTGTAGAATGCTTCAAACAGATGAGGCAGATCTGCATCATCTATATGCGCGTTTGTGTTGCGTATCTTCGTTACGATCTTTCCGTCTTCTTTACAGGCCGTAACCAACACTGCCGATCCTTCCGAAGAGTAGAATACGGCATTCGACAGGAAGGAGCCGATCGCCATGGAAGTAAGTTCGGAGCTGCCTTCAAAGATGAGATCATCTTCGATCTTACTCTCGATCCCTATTCCCCTTACCTCAAGAAGATCTCTTATCTCATCGATCTTTGTCCTCAATACCGACCCCAGGTCTTCTTTCCTCAGATCTATCTCATTGCCTGCCTGCATACGGGAAGCCGTAAGGATCTCGTTAATCAGGGATTCCATACGCTTCAATGCGGACAAGGTCTTCGGCAGATAAACATCGATATCGTTATAGGGCTCCACTCCGTCGATCATTCCCCGGACCTGGCCCTGGGCAATGGTAATGGGTGTCTTGAGTTCATGTGATGCCGCCGCGAAAAATACATCCTTCTGCCTCTCGAGTTCATTAACGCGTTCTATCTCACGTTCGAGTTCTTCCGTCCTCTTATTGAGGCTTGTTATCGTCTCATCGAGATTCGATGAGAGGTTGTCAAGATCCCGCCCGAGATCTCCGATCTCATCACGTCTCTTGGATCCGCTCCTGACGGTAAAATCCATATCCGCCATCTTGCCGGAAAGTTCCGAGAGCTTACGCACAGGTCTTGCGAAGAGATACGCATAAATAAACGAACAGATAAGTGATATCGCGACTATCGCCGCGATTATGAACGGCATCGTGTTCTTGAGTGCCTCCCAAAGCACGTTCTCGTTCTCTTGTGACCAGAGGCATACCACGGTATAACCGGGATCTGAATTATATTTGAAAATAACATTTCCGGAATAGTAAAGGCTCACCCGTCCGTCATCATTATTTATCTTGTCGAGGACTTTCGCCCTGGTATCAAGAGCATATTTAGATCCTGCGATCACGACCGGATAAGCATCCCACGTAAACCTATCTCCTTTATATACTGCGATATCGCAGCGGTTCTCCGTGATAAACCTGTCTATCACTTCCCCCGAATCTATAAACTTAACTCCGTAAAGCCGTTGGATAAAAGAATCAAACTTCTTCTCCATCTCCTGGCGTCTCAGAGCGTTCCAGCTTGAAGGAGTCGCATTGTAAAGGATGACACATATCAGCGCGCCGAACACTATCTGAACGACAAATGTGATGATGAATACCTTGAACGATAATCTGTCAGTTATCCTTTTGCGCAACGCGGTACCCCCGGCCCCTTACGGTCTCTATTACGCCTTCGCCGACCTTGTGGCGGAGGTTCTTAACGTGACTGTCGACTATGCGTTCATCGACAAGCGAATTGTAATCCCAGAGCATCTCAAGGAGTATCTCCCTGGTATAGATCCTGCCGGGATTCTTTATGAGAGTAAGAAGGATATCAAATTCCCTGGAAGTAAGTTCTACTTTGCTGTCTCCGACCGTAACTTCCATCGTGTCAGGAACCATGGTTATGTTCCCGTAGCAGACCTTCGTTTGTTCTTCAGAAGATATCTTCTCGTTGCGTCTTAAGACCGCCTTTACCTTCTTGAGGAACACCGGCATGGAGAAGGGTTTTGTTACGTAGTCATCGGCCATGGAGTCGTATCCTTTGACCATCGAATTCTCGTCACCCAATGCCGACAGGAATATGACCGGAACATCCGACTGTTTCTTGACGACTTCACATACGCCGTAACCGTCTATCTTGGGAATAAGGATATCGAGTATAACGAGATCGAACTTGTCTTTGGAGAACTGTTCGATCGCGCTTACGCCGTCTTCGGCCTCCGTCACCTTATAACCGTCACTTACAAGGTAACTTGCCAACAGCTGCCTGATATCCGGCTCGTCTTCTACCACAAGGATCTTCTTCATGAATACGATTATATAACCCTTTTTTGAATTTAGTGTGGAGGATGGATGGATTGTTTATGAGATATGAAGGTCTTGCTCTTATCTTGTACGCTTATAAAGATATGGCTCGTCCTGCGCGATGATACCTTTTACCATCTTCTCTTCCCAGTCTTCTTTGGCAACTTCCTTTATCGCGACGGACACGTGTGCAGGATCGCACCCCAATGTCTCGACTATGTCCTGCGTGACCTTCTCGGCACAAAGCTTCTTCTGTTCCTCTGTCCTTCCGGGATAACACTTGATATCTATGTGCGGCATAGTAAAGCCTCCTTACTTCGGTTGAGATTACTCTACCATAAGGAAGGAGGCATTTACAATCCGACTGCCGGATGGTTATCTTTTTCGTCCGCTCAGTTCATAGAACCGGTCCTTATCCTGATACATGAGACTGTCGATCTGGTTTATGAGGTCTGCCATGTCATCAGTCTTCGTATCGAAGACCCTTCCTCCCACTGCTGCGGAGAGCTTATAGGGCTTGCCGGATGAGGCGTTGTATGAGTCTATCGCATCAAGGATCTTCTTCCTGATGTCTTTTATGTCAATGTCTTCGAACTTGCTCATGATGATTATGAACTCATCTCCCGCAAACCTTATAACGTTACCCTCTACGCCGATCACACCCACGAGGATATCAGCGAAAGCCACGAGCGCGACATCGCCTTCTTCATGTGAATACTTGTCGTTGATCGATTTGAAGTCGTTGAGATCGAGCATCAGCGCCGCTATCTTCTCACCGCGCCTGTAATGACGCTGTTTGAGGTACTTGTCGAGCTCATACCTGTTATAGACCCCGGTGAGCTTATCAATGTAGATGCATTCGTTCTGGAGTGCTATGACGATCCCCACAAATGCCAGGGCAAAACATACAGGCAGGAGCGATATCCCGTAGATCTTGGTCTGGACGATTATGCCTATGAGTATCGGGGACAGGAACTCTATTACCGGGAAATACCGCAGAGCAGGGTTCCTTATCTTGTTGATGAGATAGTAGAAATACCCGTACAGAAGGAGTATGAACCCGATCATGATGAACAGGATGTAGTAGGTGCTCCTGTGATAAGTGTTATGTTCGTCTATCACGAAAACGATCGGATGGAAGAGATTGATGATGAGCAACGTCGCCTCTATAACGCACAGGAGCCAGAAGAACACCATGTGAAGTCCTGATGTCTTGTGGTCGATATGCATGATGACCATGTAGATGATCCCTATACCGATGACCATGTTATAAAGGTAAAGATAAGTATTCGCTATCATCAGGAAGGCGTGGTACATGGCTCCGGCCTTGCCGTCACACCAGAATGCCAGGATGTCCACAAGGCAGTTTATGACCGACAGGATCAGCATTATGACCATGATGCGGCTCTCGTCCCTGCGCGCGGGAAGGATCCATCCTTTTGTGGCCAATATGATCACAAGGATCCCAACCCCGACCAGATCGGTAATATATACGGACTGCATGTTGATAATAAAACCCATAACATCACGACCTTTTTAGAATTCCCCATCCTATATATTCATTATATTTTGTCAGGAAATAAAAGGGTTTCACTTCAATGAGGCAGCCCCGCTTTTTGTTTTTCAAACTATGAACCCCTTCTTGTAAAAAACAATCAGGTAGTGATATAAATACTATGTCAATAAGACATATAAGAGGGGTGTTTTATGAAGGACAGGGAAAATATAGGGCAGACCGTTACTACTGTCGTAGTGGCTCTGGCCGTTGCGGTCCTTATCGTTTTGGGGATCGTGTTATCTGACAGTTTCTTATCACAAGTGCAAATGGATACCATGAAGGTGATCCTTGCCGTCTGTATCGTAAGTATCCTTTACTGTTTTATAACCGGAGAGATAGTTAAGAACTACTCACAGATGGATAAGCTCTGGAGCATCCTCCCGGTCATCTACAGCTGGATAATCGCAGTAAGGAGCGGCATGAATCTAAGGATCGTGATCTATGCCCTGATAGTAACTGCATGGGGCATAAGACTTACGATCAATTTCGCAAGGAAGGGCGCATACAGCATCAGATTCTGGGAAGGAGTTGAAGACTACCGCTGGTCGATAGTTCATGCTTCTCCCGTCTTTAAGTCAAAGATCGCCTGGTCCTGCTTTAATCTGTTTTTCATAAGCACCTACCAGAACCTTCTGGTGCTGGCGATCTGTTTTCCGGCTCTGGCTTCTATGGAATCTCAATTGCCTATCGGTATATGGGATATAGTATCTTTCGTTCTTGCGTTGGCATTCCTCACATTAGAGACCGTTGCGGATGAATATCAGTGGAGATTCCATTCCAAAAAGAAAGAGCTTCTTGCTAAAGAAGGAGATCTTTCAAAGATCGCCAAGCCATATGACTTGGGCTTTAACACGACCGGTCCATGGGGATATATGAGGCATCCGAATTATCTTGGAGAGCAGGGTATCTGGATGAGCCTTTATCTAGTGTGTATCGGTGCAGGCGTAACAAGCTGCGGCATCTTCCACTGGTCGATGACAGGTCCTTTGCTCCTGATCCTTCTGTTTTTGGCAAGCTCTAATCTTGCCGAAAAGATATCGCAGGAAAAGTATCCTCTTTATAGAGAATATATCAGTACCGTATATAAGTACATTCCGGTCCGCCGCTTTAATTCCCGAAGTTAAGGATAAGTTAAGGTTTGTCTATTTTTCCCTTAAGGTTCCATCGTTAGAATCCTAACCATAAGATCAAAAACGGCCTTACGGGGCTGAAAAGGGAATAAGGCAGTACCGTAAGGCCGTAAAGATCTTTTCCGGGAATAAAGGAGGAAAAAGTCATGTGGAGCAGAAAAGAAGTTAAGGCCAAGGGTAAGGCCGGTTTTAAGAGATCATACTGGAAGGCAGTCCTGGTAGCCCTGATCATCGGCATCATCGGCGGCGGAGCCGGAGCCGGTGGCGGATACTACGGCGGAATGAATAATTTCTCGAGCAGTGATGACCTGAATACGGTCAAGGTCGATCTGGATGATCTGGATATAGATTTTGACGGGGTCCCCAAGTTCGATATAGACAAGATCGATGATCTGGGTGACATCAAGGATGCGGTAAACGATACAGCATCTTCCTCCGTTATGATAAACGGAGTAAGCCTCGATGCTAAGGATTTCAAGGACATTGACAGTCTTGACGACCTGAATGATTTCCTTGAAGATCACGGCGCAAAGCCGATCGACATCAAAGAGGTCGATAAAGAAGCAGGCAGGGCTGCTGCCATTGCAGTCTTTGTTATAGCTCTCATCGTGTTCTTCATCTGCCTGATCATCTCCGTCATAGGATTTATCATGGATGTATTCCTGATCAAACCGATCGAGTTCGGATGCAAGAGATTCTTCAGAAAGAACCTTGAGGAACCCGCGAAGCTGTCCAACATCGTCTTCGCATTCAGATCACACTATAAGAATGTAGTTAAGCTCGCATTCTTCTACAACCTCTTCATCACGCTGTGGACACTTCTCTTCATCGTACCGGGTATCATCAAGTCTTATTCTTACAGACTTGCACCTTACATCATCGGTGAGAATCCCGAGATGAACTGGAGACAGGCTCTGGACGAGAGTGCAAGGCTCATGAAGGGCAATAAGTGGAGAGCATTCGTATATGATCTTTCCTTCATAGGATGGGGACTCCTCTCAGCTCTTACACTGGGTGTCTTTGGGATCTTCTATGTAAATCCTTACAAGAATTCCTCTGATGCAGCTCTCTATGAGGCGATCAGATACGGCAATCAGAGCGCTCCTGTAGTTGAAGCAGCAGTCTGATAAGCGAAAAGATCAAGATTGAATAATGGATATGATATAGTAGTGGGGACCGGCAGGAAGATCTTGCCGGTCACCCGACTTTTAAGACAAAGGAAGAAGTCATGAAAAAGAAAGTTTTGATCGCTGATGATGAGTTTGAGATAAGGAATCTCCTAAGGCTCTATCTTGAAAACGACGGTTATGAGGTATGTGAGGTCTCTTCGGGAGATAAGGTCAGTGATGCTCTTAAGATCGAGCATCCTGATATCTGTCTTCTCGATATCATGATGCCCGGCAAGGACGGACTTCATGTCTTACAGGACATAAGAGATGTGAGCAATATCCCGGTCATAATAATCTCTGCAAGGACCGCTGATGCGGAGAGGATCTTGGGCCTTAACCTTGGAGCTGACGATTACGTCACAAAGCCTTTTAATCCCCTTGAAGTTGCAGCAAGAGTCAAGGCTGCATTAAGAAGAGTATCCGATAGTCCCTCAAACGAAAGCAAGGAAGAACTGATAGAAATAGGCGACCTCCAACTGGACGTCGGCAAGTGCTATCTTTCGAAGGCAGGCGAGCCCATAGAACTTACATCTGTTGAATTTAAGATAATGGAACTTCTTATGAAGAATCCAAACCGCGTTTTCACAAAACAGCAGATCTATGAATATGCCTGGGGCGAGGATTTTATCATCGCAGACAATAACATCATGGTCGCCATAAGCAAGTTAAGATCAAAACTCGATGACGACCCTTCCAAATACATAAAGACACTCCGTGGCTTAGGCTACAGATTCGAAGCAAGGTAAATGCCAGAGATGACACCGGAGGTAGCTTTACGTAAGTTCATAATCAAGAGATTCATATCGACGCTTCTGATAGTCGGTGTGGTCGAATTTGCCGCGATCAGCATAATCAACTGGCTGCTCCTGCCGTGGGCGGTCAACACCTTCATGCCGCAGATCGAAGGCATCAGGCTCGACAGTATAGGAAATATTCTGTTGCTGCTCATTATACTGGCAGGTCTCCTGATATCAAACGTGTTGAGATTTTTCTTCCCTTATATAGCGGACGGTATTCTGCAGTTTGCCGCAGGGCGTCTCACATCGCTCGGCGCAGACAGATTAAATATTGGCGGTGACACTATAAAGACGCTTTCCGAGAAGATCAGCGTCTGGAATGTTGCTCTCCTCTTCCTCGTGATCCTTCTTATCATCATCATGCTGGTTGCCCCTTATGTAGCGGGAGTTACTATCTTCTCAACATCTGTTGTCAAAAGATTCAGGGAACTCGAGAAGGAGAGGGAAGAAGAGCAGAAGGAAGAAGAACGTAAGCGCTACCTCATGATCTCCGATATAGTCCACGATCTTAAGACCCCCATGACGACGGTTTCAGGTTATGCCCAGGCCTTGTCGGATGGTATGGTCGCCGACGAATCCAGACAGGAATATCTGGATGCCATTACCGCCAAGACCGGGAGGATGAACGAGATAGTAACTCTTCTCTTCGATTACGTAAAACTTGACAGCCAGGGTTATAAGATAACGAAGTCCGATATAGACCTTTGCGAACTCTTAAGGGAATGCGTGGCGGACCACTATACTGATATGGAGGATGCAGGGTGTGAACCTGAGATAGATATCCCCGATGACAAGATCAGTATCGAAGCCGACAGGATGCAGCTGGGCAGAGTCATAAACAACCTCATAACCAATGCCATAAAACATAATCCCGGGGGCACGGATATAGGTATCTTCATAAGGCGCGACGGAGATGAGACGAGAGTGCTCGTGGCAGATTCCGGCAAGCCCATTGATAAGGACAAGGCTGACAGCCTCTTTGAACCTTTCGTAACCGGTGATAAGTCCAGAGGCACATCAGGCGGAACAGGACTCGGTCTTTTCATATCGCGCAAGATCTGCGACATGCACGAATATAAATTAAGGCTCGTTCAGTCCCAGGATCTGGCACGTTACTCTATAGACAAGAAATACAATAAAGCATTCATTATTGTTATTGATAGATAATGTCCTGTTTTTCCCACTTGACATCCTTAAACTGCTTGTGATTTAATAAGCGCAGTTTTGACAAGGAGAATCTTTGATGAGACACGATTCTTATTATTACGCATATAGCTTTTATTACTTTAGCCCGAAGGACTGAAGCGATTTGTGCGTGAATAAATAAGACTTGATTTAGGAACTATATACGCCGCACGGATCGCACCGGGCGGCGTTTTTGTTTCCCATGCAGAGCTTATAAAATTTTAGGAGGATATAAACATGATCGCAGTATTGAAGAACAGCGCAACAGAGGACCAGATAAAAGGACTTATCAACTGGTTCGAGAGCACAGGCCTCAGGGTAAACGAGAGCCACGGTGAATTTTGCACGGTATTGGGTCTCGTGGGAGATACGACCAGGGTCGACATCGAGATGTTAAGGGGACTCGATATCGTCGAGAGCGTAACCCGTATCTCTGAACCTTTCAAGATGGCCAACAGGAAGTTCCATCCGGAAGACACAGTCGTTGACTGCGGCGGGGTCAAGATCGGAGGAGGACATTTCGCGATAATGGCAGGTCCCTGTTCCGTTGAATCACGTGAGCAGATAATCGAGACGGCTAAGGCTGTTAAGGCAGCCGGTGCAACGCTTCTGCGCGGCGGCGCCTTCAAGCCCAGGACTTCACCTTACGACTTCCAGGGAATGAAGGAAGAAGGCATCAAGCTCCTCGTTGAAGCCAAGAAGGAGACAGGACTTCCCATCGTAACCGAGATCATGAATCCGGATCATCTTCCTCTTTTCGAAGACGTTGACGTTATCCAGGTTGGCGCGCGTAACATGCAGAACTTTGAGCTGTTGAAGGAACTCGGCAAGACAAAAAAGCCTATCCTTCTAAAGCGCGGTCTGTCTGCAACTCTTAAAGAACTCCTGATGAGTGCCGAGTACATCATGAGCGAAGGCAATGAGAACATCATCCTCTGCGAAAGAGGAATCAGGACTTATGAGACCTATACTAGAAATACTTTCGATCTGTCTGCGATCCCCATGCTAAAGGAACTTACGCATCTTCCTGTCGTGGCAGATCCTTCACACGCAACGGGCAAGGCAAGCCTCATCAAGCCCATGGCTATGGCCGCAACAGCTGCAGGCGCTGCAGGACTTGAGATCGAAGTCCACCCCAACCCTTCCAAGGCTCTGTCTGACGGCGCCCAGTCCCTGACTTTCGATCAGTTCACTGATGTTGCCGAAGCAGTCGCAAAAGTTCGCAGTATCCTATAAAATATTATTTTGATAAAAGACTTGTAATTTTAGGAGAATATATGAAAGTAGGAATAGTCGGACTCGGTTTGATCGGAGGATCTTTTGCAAAGACTTACCGCAGGAATGCCCCGGATTGCACCATATATGCCGAAAACAGGACAAGAGCCGTTTTGGATAAAGCCATAGAAGAAGGTGTTGTAAATGCAGTTTTGGATGAGAGCACGATCCCTTTGTGCGACATCATAGTCATCAGCCTCTTTACTGACGCTGCGGTCAACTGGCTTAAATCCCATGCAGATCTTATCGCAGGGTCAACGATCGTTGTTGATGCATGCGGCATCAAGAGAAGGATCTGCCGTGAAGGATTTGAACTTGCAAAGAACAGCAGGAACAGATTCAGGTTTATAGGCGGTCATCCGATGGCAGGAACCGAGAAGTCGGGATACGACAATTCACTTGATGACCTTTATGAGGGAGCATCGATGATATTGGTTCCCGAAGACCCGGAAGACGGAGAACTTATATCCAGGGCAAAAGAACTCCTTGCTCCTTTGAAGTTCGGCATGTTCGTCATTACGGATCCCGAGCATCATGACCGCATGATCGCTTATACTTCGCAGATGATGCATGTCATGGCTAACAGCATCGTAAAGAACGACAAGTGTGAATTTGTCCCGGGATTTACCGGAGGCAGTTTCCAGGACATGACGAGAGTTGCCTTCCTTAATCCTTCCATGTGGACGGAGCTGTTCATGAATAATAAGGATTATCTTCTGGAAGATATCGACAACGAGATCGAACAGTTAGGCAAGTATAAGGCCGCCATCGAGGCGGGGGATGAAGAGGAACTGACAAAGCTCCTGGCCGAAGGCAGCAGAAGACGGGAGGGTCTTGACATTGGCAGATAAGATTCATGTTACGGCATCAGAAGATTACGATGTCATCATAGGTTCGGGGATCCTTAAGGATACCGGCAGCATAGTAAGAGACGTGCTCCCCAAGGCAACGAAGATCCTGATCGTGAGCGATACGAATGTTGCGCCACTTTACATGGACAAGGTAAAGACTTCTATCGAGGAAGCCGGTATCAGTGCATTTGAATTTGTTTTTGAAGCAGGCGAGAGATCCAAGAAGATAGAGACTGTTGCAGGCATGTGGGATCTTATGGCCAAGGAAGGCTTTACCAGGACCGATGCGGTTGCCGCTTTGGGTGGCGGAGTCGCAGGTGACATGGGCGGCTTTGCTGCTGCAACCTTCCTGCGCGGGATAAAAGTTATACAGATACCCACTTCGCTCCTTGCCATGGTGGATTCATCCATAGGCGGCAAGACCGGAATAGATCTGCCTGTCGCAAAGAACCAGGTCGGAGCTTTCCATCAGCCGGCTGCCGTTATCGAAGATACGGATTGTCTTAAGACTTTGAGTCCGGATCTTTTTACCGAAGGAATGGGTGAAGTCATAAAGTACGCTTTCATAATGGATCTTCCCCTCTATGATCTTCTTAAAAAGATCGCAGACGAAGGCAAGGCAGAAGAACTCTCCGCTGATACTGATAACCTGACTTCGGTGATAAAGGCCTGTGTTGCCGACAAGGCCTATGTCATAGCTAACGATGAGTTCGATACGGGCCTGCGGCAGATCCTGAATTTCGGTCACACCGTAGGTCATGTCATTGAGGCAAGAAGTGATTTCTCACTGGCTCACGGGGTCTGCGTTGCCAAAGGAATGGGTATAGTGACCGATGCTGCCGTTAAAGCAGGGACATGTGATATTGATGAAGCTTCGAAGATGAAAGATCTGATCGAAAGATACGGACTCCCTTCGTCAGATGATATAAGCGCTGAAGATGCAGCAGAAGGCGCCATGAACGATAAGAAAAAGAGAGGAGATACTCTGTCGCTTATAGTTGTAAATGAGATAGGGAAAGCTTCGATCGTTAAGATGACTAGCGAAGAATATCTTGCATTTCTTAAGAAGGGACTGGCCCGATGATCATATCTTGTAAGGATCGTAAGCTTGATTTTACTGTAGAGGCACCGCCTTCCAAATCGATCTTCCACAGGGAACTGATCGTAAGGTTCTGTTTGGGTGCTTCTGACGATCTTAATCCCGGGGAAGGAGACAACGATGATATCAGGGCTACCAAGGCTTGTCTTCTTGCACTTAAAAAGGGCGGGCGTGAAGTTGTCCTGCCCTGCAATGAGAGCGGGTCGACCTTAAGGTTCATGATCCCGGTCGCATCGGCATATCTTCTTAACGTGAAAGATCCCAAAGCCGAAAGACTCATTTTCGAGACGAAGGGGAGGCTCTTTGAAAGGCCCCTTAAGGAACTGGAAGAAGCACTGGCTCCCCATGGAATAAAGATCAGTAAAGATTCTGAATCCCGCAGGATAATCGTCACGGGTTTAATGACTCCGGGTGAATATGTCATCGACGGGAGCGTATCGTCTCAATATATCTCAGGACTTCTGATGGCTTTGCCACTTTTCGACAGTGATTCAACAGTCAAGGTTATTGGAGGGATCAAATCCCGAAGATATATAGACCTTACTTTGGATGTTCTGGATAAATACGGCCTTAAGACCGGATCCGAAGAGGATCTCTTTACGACGCATCCGGCTTACGGCATCAAGGCTCCCCAAGGCAGTTTCAAGGTGGAAGGCGACTGGAGCAACGGAGCTTTCCTTCTCTGTCTTGCAAAGTTTACAGGGATAAAGGTAACAGGGCTTGATCCTGATTCGCATCAGGGTGACCGTGAGATCCTGGATTACCTTGCTGTAAACTGTGAAAACGTGGAATGGGACTGTTCCGATATCCCGGATATCACGCCTTATATGGCGGTCGTGGCGGCCTTCGTTTTTGACAGCGCGCTCTTCACAGGGATATCAAGGCTCAGGATAAAGGAATCCGACCGCGTTAAGGCGGTGAGGGAACAGCTTGCTGCGATAGGTGTCGTGACGGAAGAGACCGAGGATACATTGGTCGTATATAAGATCAGCGAGGAAGCAAAGAAAGATCTTCCTGAGCTCATCAAGCTGTCGTCTTACCACGATCACAGGATGGCTATGTGTGCTGTCCTGATCGCGGCTATCCTGAAGATCGAAGTCGATATTGATGATATAGAATGTATGAACAAATCCTTCCCGGAATTCCCGGAGATAATAAGAAGGGAAATGATGCCATGAGCATGAACAGTATCTACAGAGGAGACGTCTTATCGCTTGATATCTACGGCCAGTCGCACAGCGAGTCGATCGGTGTCTATATCAAGGGACTTCCCGCAGGCGTTGAGCCCGATAAGGAGAAGACGCAGGCTTTCATGAAGAGGAGGGCGCCGGGACAGAACAAGTGGTCAACTCCCAGGAAGGAAGCCGATGAAGTCATCTTCGAAAAAGAAGGAGACAGCCTCCACGGGTATATCGTAAATACCAACACGAAGCCCAAGGATTATGCTTCTATAATGAATAAGCCGAGACCTTCGCATGCGGATTATACGGCTCCCATGATCTATGGTGAGGATGCATCCAAATCAGGCGGCGGGATCTTCTCCGGCAGGATGACCGCGCCTCTTTGCATAGCAGGTTCCATAGCTTTGCAGCAGCTTGCAAAGGAAGGCATTTCCATAGCAGCCCACCTTAAGGAAGTTGCCGGTGTCAAAGACAGGTCTTATCTTGATCTTGATCCCCTGGATGAAGGTTTCAGGAAAGATCTTGAATTAGTTGCAGGAAAAGAGTTCCCCGTAGTTGACGATACTGCGGGAGATAAGATGAAAGATGCCATCGATCTAGCCCGCATGGAGGGGGATTCGGTAGGCGGCATCATCGAATGCGTTGTATACGGCATGCCCTGCGGCATCGGAGGGCCTCTCTTCTACGGAATAGAAGGAAAGATCGCTCAGATCATCTATGCGATCCCTGCCGTCAAGGGAATAGAGTTCGGCAACGGGTTCGAAGCAACAAGGCTTAAGGGATCAGAGAACAACGATGCATTCGTTATGGACGGCGATAAGGTTAAGCTCGAGACCAACAGGAGCGGCGGTATCTTAGGCGGTATTTCCGTCGGAGGATCTTGCGCTCCTATAGTATTCGATGTTGCCATTAAGCCGACGCCTTCCATATCACGTGAGCAGAGGACCGTTGATATAAAAGAGAAGAAAGACACTACCCTGGTGATCGAAGGCAGGCACGATCCCTGTATCGCGCCGCGTGCTGTCCCGGTTGTCGAGGCAGCCTGCGCGATCGCCCTCTACGATATGATCTTAGCAGGTAAGGAGCAGGAAAAATGAGAGAAGACCTTAAAGAATTACGCCGCATGATCGACGATTGTGACCGTAAGATCCTTTCTGACCTTGAGGAGAGGATCGCCATTAGCCGCAAGATCGGCGTACTGAAAAGAGCAGACGGAACCGACTTTTACGATCCCGCAAGGGAAGCTCAGAAGTTTGAAGAACTCAAGGAACTTGCAGGTTCCGAGAGCCGTCCTTATGTGGAGGAACTTTATAAGACGATCTTCGATATTTCCAAGAAGCATCAGAATAAACCTGCTTTCGGTGTCTTGGGAAGAAGCCTTCCCCATACTTATTCACCTCAGATCCATAACCTCATGTGTGAGGATTATTCCTACTCGATTATCGAAAGAGAGCCTGATGAACTTGATGCTCTTTTCTCTTCCGGAGTATTCGGCGGATTCAATGTTACGATCCCCTATAAGAGGGAAGCCTTCGCAAGATGCGATGAGACGGATGAGGCCGCAAGGGTCACCGGAAGCGTTAATACAGTTGTATTTAAGGACGGCAAGACTTTAGGCTACAACACCGACTACTACGGCTTCATGTTCATGATGAAAAGAGCCGGTATAGATCCTTCCGGCAAGAAGGTCTTAGTCCTTGGAACGGGCGGTGCGGCTTCTGCCGTCGAATATGCCCTGAAGACTTCGGGCGCTTCCGTTATCTGGTTCTGCGACCTTGAGACTCCGATCAACTATTCCAATGTCTACGATGAATGCGCTGAGGCCCAGGTCATCGTAAACTGCACTCCTGTCGGAATGTTCCCCAAAGTCGATGCTGATCTTCTTGATCTTGAAAGATTTGGATCCCTTGAGGCCTGCCTTGACGTTATCTACAATCCCTCGAGGACTTTGTTCCTGCAGAAAGCTTCTGCCCTGGGACTTAAGACAGCAGGCGGTCTTGCCATGCTCGTGGCCCAGGCTTATAAAGCCATGAAGTTCTTCAGGGGAGAAAAGGAAGTGTCCGACGTTATAACAGATGAGGATGCTGCCCTTATCAACAAGGTCATAACGACTCTTGAGAGCGAGATGATGAACATAACCTTTATCGGGATGCCGGGCTGCGGTAAATCCGTATTGGGTCAGGAGATCGCCCGCATCACGGGAAGACGCCATGTTGATCTTGATGATGCCTACACAGAAGAGTTCGGTGTAACGCCTGCCCATACGATCGAGACAGAAGGTGAGGATGCCTTCCGTGCCAACGAGTCTGAAGTCGCGGCAAAATACTTAGCGCAGAGCGGACTTGTCATCTCATGCGGCGGCGGTATCGTTACAAGGGATGTCAACTATTTCCCTCTCCGCTGCAATTCACATGTCTTCTATATCGAAAGGCCTTTAGAAGGTCTCGCATCAGACGGCAGGCCCCTGTCAGCATCACAGGGAGTCAAGGTGCTCTTCGAACAGAGACGTGATAAATATGAGATGTTATGTGACCATAAGCTCTCTTACGGAAGGTTTGATGATCAGCAGGAGTTCCTTGATCAGGCTTCAAGAGAGGTATTGAAGTACATAAGCGGGGAGGAAGCAAAATGAACATCCTGGTCTTGAACGGTCCCAATCTTAATATGCTCGGCATAAGAGAACCCGGGATCTACGGTAATGAAAGCTATGAAGCACTTGTCAATATGATCGAAGAATACTGCGAGTCCAAGGCTATCGACGTTACATGCCTTCAGTCAAACCACGAGGGTGCACTCGTTGATTACATCCAGCAGGCATATTTCGATAAGGTCGACGGAATAGTCATAAACCCGGGCGCTTATACGCATACATCCGTTGCCATCCTGGATGCCCTGAAATCCACCGGGATCCCTGCGGTTGAAGTTCATATATCGGACGTGTCATCAAGGGAAGGATTCAGGCAGATATCCTATGTGTCCTACTACTGTTTTGCCACCATCATGGGAGAAGGACTCGACGGATACCTTCATGCAATAGACCTGATAGAAGAGAAGATAGGATCGGAAATTTAAGACCATGAGCAGGATACATGTAGTTTTGTTTGAGCCTGAGATCCCCCAGAACGCAGGCAACATAATGAGGACCTGCGTAGCTTTCGACTGTTCTCTTCATCTGATCGGACCTTTGGGATTCGATATCGATAACCCCAAGTTCAGGAGAGCCACCACGGGTCACATCACCTGGGCTGAATATGAGATGCACGAAAGTTACGGCAGCTTTGTTGAAGCCTGTGGCGGCAAGGGCGAATTTTACTTCATGACAAGATATGGCAAGGTCCCGCCTTCTGACATAGATTTTCGGGCAACTGACCCTGCTAAAGACATATATCTGATCTTCGGCAAGGAGAGCACGGGTATCCCCTATGAGATCCTCGCAGCCCACATGGACAGGTGTTTCCGTATCCCCATGGCCGCCAGCTGCAGGAGTCTTAACCTGTCAAATGCAGTCGCCATCGCTATCTACGAATGCTCCAAACAGATAGGATTCCCGGGAACTTCCTTTACTGAAGTAATAAAGGGAGAAGATTTTTTGGATAAATATTCATATGACGGAGCACTAAACGCAGAATCGTGATAGAATCTATACATACTGTCGGTTAGGGGAAGGATTGAAGGACAAATGAAGAAGGTTCTTATCTTAGGCTGTGTGGATATAACAGAACCGTTGATCTCAAGGCTTTGCGCTGACGGAAGGTGCGTGTCTGAGATCTGTCTTGCGTCGCGCGACAAGAACGACTGCAACAAGATCAAGAACGAGGTCAAGACAGGCAAGGTCAGGATCGTTACCGCCGGAATAGACGTAACCAATACTGACGGAGCCATGATGATGGCCAAGATCTTCGGCCCGGATCTCATAATCAATCTCATGCCCAAGGATGTCACTGAACACGTACTCTGCCTGGCGCTCAATGTCGGAGCAGCTTATCTGGATTTCAGGATCGATGATGTTCCTGAATTCCCCAAGGAAGAGGATCTTCTGGGAACCCAGTTCAAATATTTCGCTCATTTCAAAGGTCAGGGAGTTACTGCCGTAACTGGCTGCGGCTACGACCCTGCTCTTCTTGCAACTTGCATCCGCAATGCCAACGGCGCAGACTTCGATAAGATCGACAGCGTTGATTTTATCAAAGAAGGCAAGGACGATAAGATCAAGATCGAAGCCGAAGAGGAAGAGGCTCCGGAAGAACCTGCTCCCGATGTTCTGCTTTATAGAGAACATATCGCTTCCGAGGAGGAAGAAGAGGAGAAAGTTGAAGAAGAAGTACCTGAAGAAGGCGTCGGCGCCGTTATGCTTCAGGACGGCCATATGAAGTATGTTGCCGATACCAAGCCTGAGAAGGAAGGCAGCAAGTACTATAGACTCGTAACGGATGTTGCGGTCACTGATTTCATAAAGGAATTCCCGGATTTCAAGAATGTCAGATGCATAAGGGAGAGTCAGCCCATTGATGAACCCAAAGCGAAGAAGCCCAAGAAGGAAGATGCCAGGAAGGTCAAGAAGAGGAACGATCTTATCGCTGCATTGGAAGGTCTTGGACTTATGTCAGAAGATCCGGTAACGGTTGGTGACGTTCAGGTCGTTCCCAAGGAAGTCCTAAAGGCTTGTCTTCCTGCCAAGCCCAAGAAAGCGCCCAAGAAGAAGGCGCCTTCATATCCCGATGTCAAGGATCTTCCTGTAGTTGCGATCAGGATCAGCGGAACTATCGGCGGCAAGAAGAAGACCATAGAATATAAAGTTGATAATCCTGATCTTAAGGATGTCGAGATGAAGGTTGCAGTTGCAGCAGCCAAGATGATGTGTCTCGACAGGTGGGTCAAGCCGGGTGTATATACTACAGCAAGATTCCCCAACGCCGATTTTATGGATATGCTCGCTATAGAAGGGGTAAAGTTCGTCTCTGAAGAAATTACTTCCGAGTAAGGCAGGGGGTATTTTGCTATGGGCGAGATCCTTATAAGAACGAGCGATCTTAGCAAAGAATTCCGTGACAAGAAGGCAGTCGACGGGGTTAGTCTCAACATAAGAACCGGATCCATATACGGACTTATCGGCAGGAACGGTGCCGGCAAGACCACTTTTATGCGCATGATCTGCGGCATGACGAGTCCCACATCGGGAGAGATCATCTATAAAGACGGTGGTGCTCCTGATTACGGCAAGATCGGAGCCCTGATCGAGCTACCTGCCATTAATCCCAAACTGTCAGCTTTTGCAAATCTCAAATTGAAATGCTTAGCTTACGGCATCACCGATAAGAAATACATGATGGAAAAGCTTGAACTTGTCGGCTTGTCCCTTGTATGCCATAAGAAGGTCGAAAAGTATTCCCTTGGAATGAGACAGAGACTGGGGATAGCCTTAGCTCTTGTTGGAGACCCGGAGATACTGGTCCTTGATGAACCTGTTAACGGCCTTGACCCCCAGGGGATCGCCGAGGTCCGTGACCTTCTTACATACCTTAACGGCAAATATCATACGACGATAATAATCTCCAGCCATATACTTGAGGAACTTGCCAAGTTCGTTACGGACTATGCGATCATCGATAACGGAAAGATCCTTGAAGAATCCACTATGGAAGATCTTGAGAAGAGATGTACCGACAGCATAGTCATAAAGAGCTCAGAGACAGACAAGGTCTGCGAGGGCTTAAAGAAGATGGGAATAGAAGATTTTAAGGTGTCGGGCAAGAAGACGATCCTTGTTTATACTGATACATCGAGGACTGCCGAGATCAACATGAACCTTGCCAAAGCAGATGTCCCCATAGAATCGATAAGCGTTGCGGGAGCCGATCTGGAGGAATACTTCATGAGGCTTACCGGGACTTCTTCGAAGATAAGATAGGTGACGTTATGCTTAAGAATATCGTTCTCATGGAATTATACAGGGCAGTAAAGCAGAAGAGCACATGGGTCATCCTTGTGATCCTCTTCATTACGACGATACTCTTCAGCTTTTTCCTCCTGGGATTCAATATCTCATCTCTCTTCGGCATCTCGCAGGATACGATGGAAGAAGCAGCTACAATGGATGTTAACTCAGCCATAGACACGTTCTTCAAGGAAGGCGGTATCGCCCAGGTCGCAGCCGCCTATGAGAGGAGCAGCAACGCATCCTACTACGAAGACGACATAGAGATCGTGGGTCAGGGAATGTACTACGACTCAACGGCCTGTGATGTCTTCCGCTATAACGTCAGCACGATGAACGAACTGATGTTTCTGGCGATCTTTGCAGGGCTTTTCTTCGGAAGCGATTACGCTTTCGGTCTGGCGCGTAATTACACTCTTGTAAACGATAAGAGATGGAAGGGACTGTTGGGCAAAGCGATCGCAATGGGAGCTTATGTCCTCGTAATGCATATCTGGATCTGGCTTATCAGCGCATTTGCATCGACCTGCTGGGCCAGGACTTTTGATCTTGGCTTCTCACCCGTCTTCTTCCTCTATTTCCTTGCCACATACCTTCTGATCTATTCGTTCGCCCTGATCGTGGCTTGTGTTACCATCATATGCAGGAGCCGGTCGGCAGGGATCACGTTCGGAGTTCTCTTTTCAATGGGAACCATATCCTATATCGTGCAGTTTGCCGATATGTGGCTTAAGTATAAGTTTGACGGGATCCCTCAGGATTTCAGTCTGTCGCACATGATGATAACCATGAACCTTGTTGACTTAAGGTTCGATTCTTCCGCCTGGATCTTCACGAGAGCCTTCATATGCTTTGCCGTATATGGCGCTTTGGCAGGACTTATAAGTTACATGTTGGTAAAGAAGAGAGATATAAGTTAAAATATTGGGGTCCCCCCAAGAGATTACCGCTTTGCAGGAGATTGATATCATGAAAGACTATACCGATCCCAATAACAGACAGGAACTGGATAAGATCTGCCTTGAGACGATCAGGAAATATAACGAAGATACGGTATATTTCAAAGACAGGGATTCAAGGTTCATATGGAACAGCGCACGGCATGCAAGACAGTTGGGAGTTGAGTCTCCGGAGGATCTTTTCGGCAAGACAGACTTTGATTTCTTCCCCAAGGATTTTGCCCAGGCGGCAAGGGAGACTGAGATGGCCATCATGGCATCCGGACAGCCGATCCTCAATATCGAAGAGGAGCTTAATATCGACGAGGATAACGTCAGATACTATCTGGCATCCAAGTACCCTCTTTTCGATGAAGACGGACAGATCATCGGGACATGGGGATCAACGAAGGATATCACGGAGATAAAGAAACTCGAGAAGGAACTCGAGAGATCATATCAGAAGATGCAGCTTCTGGCCCGTGTTGACGACCTGTCAGGGCTTTACAACAGAAGATATTTCTATGAGAAGTTAGAGAAGCTTACCGGCTTCTACGAAGAGAGGGGCGACGGGAGCACCTTCTCGCTTATCATCCTGGATGTTGATGACATGACTTATATCAACGACCAGTACGGTCAGCAGAACGGCGATACCGTATTAAGATCTATCGCTGAAGTATTGCTCGGCAATACCAAGAAGCAGGATACGTGCTTCAGGATCGGCGGTGATGAGTTCGCAGCAGTCCTTCCCGATAAGGACAAGATGGCAGCTCTGGGTATTGCCAAGCAGATCGTAAACCAGGTATCAAACAACCCCATCATCCTTGACGGCAAGAGGGAGAAGGTAACCGTTTCCATAGGTCTTGTCACATTCGATCCCAAAGATCCTGACCTCAACGAACTCCTGTCCCATGCCGAGCGCAAGGTCAGTAAGTCCAAGAGGGAAGGCAAGAACCAGGTATCTTTCTAAATCTTTAATGTGTTCATAAAACTGACCGGCCTGTCAGATGACAAGCCGGTCATTTTTATTTTGGGGGGATCACTAATTGATTCTTTAGCCTATACCGCCGCCTTCTTCAAGCTCACAGATAGCAAGATTGGTGGCAGGATCGTAGGTAAGTCTGTAGTTCATGAAGCGGGCGCTGTCTGAAGGCAGGAGTTTCATCTCGGGTTCGGGTCCTTTCCAGGAGCCTTCATAGATAACGTTGCCTTCGGCATCCGTGTTCTTCTTCCAGAAGTCGTCAAAGGAGATCTTCTTCTGGCCATGCTCTTTGCGTTCGTACTTGATGATCGCAAACTCGTTCTTAAGGAATCCCTGGATCTGCTCTTCGGAAGCCTTGAAGACTATGATGCTCCAGTAGTGTCCCGAAGCATTGTCTCCGGTCTGATAGTGAATGCTGAAGCCTTCCTTGAACCAGTCGTGGGTCTTAAGCTTAGAGTAAACAGTATCTTTATCTTCTTCCTTTTCGGCCTTTTTAAGATCGAAGATAGTGTAGTGCTCGCCGGCATACTTATTTGCAAGTTCGTTGAGTTCCGGGTCCTTATAGTAGTCAGACTTTACAACCACTGATTTGATATAGTTATCCTCTTCCTTGTCCTGCTTGGATACTGCCGCGCTTATCTCGGATGCTACAGACTCTTCTACGACATCCGTAGGGATATAACGTTCGTCCCTGTCCTGCTGCATCTTGTCGACGGAATCCACGGCTCCTTCGGGGATCTCTATCCTGAATATGCTCCTTACGCCTGCGGAGATGGCATCCCTCGTTGTCGGGACTAGGAGCAATACACCCATTGTTGCCGCGAGTGAAGCTGCGATCAGTCCGACCGTTGCGCCCTTGCCGAGGCGCGTCTTCTTAGCACTCTTCATGGCTGAAGAGCCTTCCTGTTCCAATATATTTCTCATTTCTGATTTCCTTTCATCATCCATCTTTATCTTATCGATAGCTTTTACATACTCATCCTGCATTTTCGCTACCTCCTGCAAATCTTTTTCTTAAGAGCTCTTTTGCCCGGGTAAGCCTCATGGAGACTGCTGACGGAGCCATATCCAGCATGTCTGCTATCTCCTTGATGGAATAGCCTTCGTAGTAGTGAAGATGTATCGCAACCCTGAGTTTATCGGGGAGTTCTGATACCGCCTCATATATTTCCGTATCCTCTTCATCAAAATCTGTTTCTGACCCTAGATTGACCGCATCATCGAAAGGTGCTTTCAGGATATTGTCCGCAGACCTTAGAAAGTCTTTGCACCTGTTCGCGACCATGCTAAGGATATATGATTTTTCTTTCCCTTTTGTGATCGTGATATCGGATCTTATGAGCTTCACGAAAACATCCTGAACAACATCTTCGGCATCAGGTCTTGAGCCCAGATAAGAATATGCCAGCCTGAAAGCATCATCGGCATATCTATCGAACAGTCTCAACACGGTGTCATTGTTCATTGATCGACTAACCTTCCTTTGCTCAGTTTTCGAGATCTCACCTATAAGACGAACGGGCATTATCGTTTTTACACATTTTTCGAAAAAATTTTTTCCCTGATCAGATTATACAACCGGAATTCCCCCTAAAGTAAAAGGACTGATCCCTAAAACCCATGGGATCAGTCCTTTTGTGTGGAAGTATATCGGGGTTTTTATGCGGCCCTGCGCACAGGCTCCCTGTCCGCGATCTTCTTTATGGGAACAGGGCGGACAGTGGGGCGTCTGTGTGCCTGGGGGACACGGGCGGCGGGAGACTTGAGCCGCTCGGACACTTCTTCGTCATTCTTCCAGTAGTCGTAGCTGTCTACGGCTGCCTTTGTTGTTACGAGTATGAAGAAGAAGAAGATTGCTATATCTACCGGTGCCATATTGTTACCTCTTTCTGTTTTGTTCGTCAAAACGTTCGTTTGTTCTTTTATGAGGGGAGTATAGCACATCATAAGTCCCGTTAAAAGGACACAAAACGCAAAAAGAACAAAAATTCTTATATTTTTTCGAAAAAATCAGGAATTTTCGATTTTTCTGTTGACAGCCCATCCTGCCGGTGTTATCTTTACTACGACAGACATACTACGACAATCGGAGTACGACAGTCGGAGTATGGAAGTCATGGTAATAAGGGAACCCGTAAAAACTGACCCCGCTGCAGACGTGCGGCGGGGCCCAAAGAAAAAGAAAGGAGTAGAAGTGATGACAGAGATCAGCAGTGACATCATTCGCGGCTACAATGACACTATGATCCTTTTCCTGCTTATCAAGGGCCCTTCCTACGGATATGAGATATCCAAGCAGATAAGAAACCTGTCAGACGGCAAGTACATCATCAAGGAGACGACATTGTACTCGGCATTCACGAGAATGGAGAAGAACGGATACATAGAATCTTTCTCCCAGATATCCCAGGATACCGGCAAGAGGAGAACATACTACCGTATCACAGCCCAAGGCATGGAGTACTACAGACAGAAGAGGGATGAGTGGGTTTTGACCAAAGAGGTCATCGAGAAGTTCATAACAAAGGAGAATGAGAATGGAAGCTGTTAAAAATTATCTGGACAGGATGTTTGCCAACCTGCCGAACACACCTTCGGTAATGAGGGCAAAAGATGAGTTGCTCCAGATGATGGAGGACAAATACACTGAACTCATCAGCGAAGGGAAGACAGAGAATGAGGCGGTAGGAAGCGTAATATCGGAGTTTGGTAATCTCGATGAGCTTGCCGAGGCCTTAGGAGTTGAAGAAGAAGTCATGCTGCAGAAAGCCGAGGCGGTCGATTCAACTGAGAAAAGGATCATTGGAGTTGAGGATTCCAAGAAATATATCGAAGCAAAGTTCTCTCAGGCCCTTCCGCTTGCTCTGGGTATTGCTCTTTCCATATTGAGCTTTATCTGCCCCGTGATCACATCAGAGGTCCTTCCGGATAATCTGGATATGGTCGGAGTCCTGGGAATGTTCAGCTTCATGGCTGCAGGAGTTATCCTGATAATCGTGGGAGCTCTTAAGCTCAAGGGCTGGGGTCACATCAATGACAAGGAGAGCACCTTATCCGTTGATGCAACAAAGTACGTTAAGGACGAATGCGCAAGATATGATTCGACAAGGACAGTGCTTCTCTTGACGGGGATAGTGCTTTGCGCAGGCAGCTGGCTGCCGTCGGCTCTCCTTAGCAATTTCTCCAGGATGGAAAACCTGGTGGGAGCGCCCCTCCTCTTCATAATGGTGGCAATAGGCGTCTTCATGATCGTTTACTCTTCGGTCTGCAACTATGCTTATGTCAACCTCCTGAGCTTAAATGACAAGGAAAGCATGAAATCAGCCTACCGTCCCGTTGCAGGAAATGACGGCAAACTGGTCTACGTTAATCCCGCAGCCGAGTTCATAATGGGCGTTTACTGGCCGACTGTAACATGTCTTTATCTGATCGTAAGCTTTACGACATTTTACTGGGGGATTACTTGGATCATCTGGCCCCTTGCAGCGATCCTGCACATAATACTTAAGAAGACTCTCATAAAGAGAAACGGTGCCGGAATGGCGGCATAAAAACAAGCGAATAAGAATAGATTAAAGGAGAAAGAAAATGAAACTTGCAAAGATCTTATACATTATCTCGATATTTATTATCACGGGATTTGTCATCCTCTTCTCGATGGGCTGCAGGCTCGGATTTCTGGGAAGCAAGGACATGAGGAACATATCAGAGAAGAAGAGCATTGAGGCATTTAAGAACATAGATATCGATGCGGATGTCGTCAACTTCAATATAGAAGAGGGTGACGGATACTATGTAAAGTATGATTTCCCCGCTGAATTTAAGACTGATGTCAGTGTCGATGGCGATACCGTAAAGGCAAAAGTTAAGGCAAAAGAGAGCTTCAGCCTGGTCGATTTCGGAATGGGTGCGAAAATGAAGAAATGTGATCTTACCCTTATCGTTCCAAAGGGTGCCGACCTCGACGATCTTAAGGTATTGACCAAAGCAGGCAACATCAACCTTGACGATCTTACTTTGGACGAGATCACATTAAATTGTGATGCAGGCAATGTCGTTTTGGACAAGGTAAAGAGCGGCTTATGCAATATCGAGACAGATGCCGGCAACGTTCAGTTCAGGAACTGTGAACTGGCAGATCTTAAGCTCGATACGGATGCAGGTAATGTTGAATTCGATAACACGGTCATGAAGGATATCGAGATCGAAACCCAGATGGGCAACATCGATCTTGATGAAGTAAGATTCGGCAAGGGCGAGGTTACTACTGAACTCGGTGTTATCGAAGTCGACGGTGAATATGATAAACTTGAAGCCAGGAGCCAGGTTGGCGCCATAAAGGTAAAGTCTTCCAACGAAGATACCAAGTTCGACATCAAGACAGAACTCGGCGGAGTTACCGTAAACGGAGACAGCAAAGGAAGATCTTATTCAAACTGACAGGAGCGTATATATGGGAGCTGATATCCTTAAAGAGATAGAGAAAAGATTATCAGGTCTTAAGGATGAGAAATACAGGGAGATGCAGATCAAGATCATCCCCAATGTGGCTTCGGAAAGAATAATCGGAGTGAGGACCCCCGAACTCCGTACCTATGCAAAAGAACTGGCGAAGAGGGAAGATATCAGGGATTTCCTTGATGATCTCCCTCATCGCTTTTTTGATGAGGATCAGCTCCATGCATTCATCCTCTCTTCCATGAAGGATTTCGATCAGGTCATTAAAGACACCGACCATTTCCTGACTTACGTCAATAACTGGGCCACCTGTGACCAGATGTCCCCCAAGGTCTTCCGCAAGCACCGCGGAGAACTGCTTCCATATATCGACGAATGGATAAAGTCAGGCGAGACCTACAGGGTGAGGTTTGCCATAGGTATGCTGATGGAGCATTTTCTGGATGATGGCTTTGACATCAAGTATCCGAAGAAGGTATCTGCCATAAGGAGCGACGAATACTACGTTAACATGATGATCGCCTGGTATTTTGCTACAGCCCTTGCCAAGCAGTACGATAAGGTGATCCCATTCATCGAAAAGAAAAAGCTTGATGCCTGGACCCATAACAAAGCGATCCAGAAGTCCATCGAGAGTTACAGGATAAGTCCCGAACAAAAAGAATATCTAAGGTCACTTAAGATTCCGAAGAAACATTAATAATATCTTGAGGAAGAACAGATTTCTCCCGCAAGTTCCGCAGGCGGACATAAGGGCGCCGAGGACTTGTCCGAAGCGGGAGAAATTGTTCTTCCGTATTTTTACACTTGTGTGGCTTTTTTGAGGCAGGTTTCCTATTTTCGGCACAATAGATTATAATATACAAAATTATGTGCGCTAGAGAGGTGCCGATATGGAAGAACTCAAAAAGTGTATGAAACAGGCAAAGACCATCCTCCCTTACGATGCCGGTGTCTTAGACAGCTCCGGCAACATTCTTGCATCCACATCTGATGAGGCAGAAGGCGAGGTCGATCCTTCTTTCAGAGCGGTAATGCTTTCAAATGATGATTTCGCATTGACGGCTGACAAGACCTACATGAAGGTCTATATAGGCGAGCAGCTCAAGTACATAGCTTACGTAAACAGTACAGATGCCAACGTTAAGGTTAACCTCATGCTGATCGCTGAGTGGATAAAGCTCATCGTGAAGGATAAGGGTTCAGATGCGGAGAGGACTGTATTCATCAGGAACGTACTTCTTGATAACGAGATTAGGAGTGAAGTTCCCATGATCGCAAGAAGCTATAAGATCGACTGCAAGAACTCAAGAGTAGTTTACGTAATAAGGACGGATTCGAACCAGAGCGCCGAATCTTTCGAGATCCTCCAGAACCTTTATAACGACAGTGAAGTCGCAACGGTCATAGCGATGGACGATACGACAACGATCATCATCGCAGATGTTGAGGAACAGTCAGACGATGCGGATCTTCGGGACCAGTTCATCGACGATACGGCAAGTTCCGTTCATTCCTGCCTCGTATCCGAGGGCATCGACTCCAAGGTCGCTGTAGGATCCGTTGTTTCATCCTTTATGGATATCAGCAAGTCTTATTCCGATGCCATGACGGCGCTCAAGGTCAGCAAGATCTTCGATTCCGATGCAAATATCTCAAGATACGACAACTTAGGTCTGGGAAGACTCATCTATCAGCTCCCCAAGCCTCTCTGTGAGATGTTCATCAAGGAGGTTTTCCCTAACGAAGCATACAGGCAGCTTGACGAAGAGACAAGGACCACGATCGATACTTTCTTCGCCAACGACCTTAACGGAAGTGAGACTTCCAGAGAGTTGTTTGTTCACAGGAACACGCTCGTTTACAGACTTGAGAAGGTCAAGACCAAGACAGGACTGGACTTAAGAAAGTTCGACGATGCGGTATTGTTCAAGATGGCAACGATGGTACGCACCTATATCGACTATCTTAACAATCCGTCCGACAATAAGATCAGATAAGGACAGGCTTATAGTTTGATAAGATTTGAAAATGTAAAAAAGACATACAAGTCCGGAGTTGAGGCTCTCAAGGGTGTCGATTTCACCGTAAAGAGCGGAGAATTCGTATTTGTTATCGGTAAGTCCGGTTCAGGAAAATCGACACTCCTCAAATGCATAACATGCGAAGAGGATCCAACTGAAGGCAAGGTAACTATCGACAACTTTGACATATCCCATATGTCAAGGGCATTGGTCCCTGTCTTGAGACGTCAGATCGGAATGATCTATCAGGACTTCAGACTGATCGACACAAAGACAGTTGCCGAGAATATATCTTTCGCAGGAGAGATCGTCGGCATCCCGAAGAAGAGCCTTGCAAGATCAGTTCAGATCATGTTAAAGGTCGTAGGTCTTGAGGATAAGGCTGATGCCTACCCTCAGGAATTATCCGGCGGTGAGCAGCAGAGAGTTGCTATCGCAAGGGCCATGATGAACACGCCCAAGATAATCGTTGCTGACGAGCCTACGGGCAACCTTGACCCTGAGACATCAGAGAACATCATGGCGATGCTCCTGGAGATCAACCGTTCGGGAACCACGGTTATCGTCTGTACCCACGACAGCAACCTGGTAGACAGGATGCAGCAGAGAGTTATAGAGATAGAAGACGGTCTCATCGTAAGAGACGAGAACGAGAGCGGATATTCCGAGAAGGTCGAAGAAGAACCCGGACAGGCTGAGTTCGGCGGACTGGAAGCGTCCGGTGCTGCTACGGTAACAGGTCTTGAAGGTTCATCTGTTAAGATCGGTGACGAAGGCTATGAATCAGATTCTGATTACAGTGACTATGGCGGTGACGAGGGAGTTGCAACAGGAGCAGGTCAGGTCCTCTTCGGTGACGAGAAACCTGTGCCTTATGAAGCAACGGCCCTTCCTGAGAAGGCTGCGCCCGTATCCGGGATCAGCGTATTGGAAGATAAGCCTCATGAGATAACCGAAGTTACTCCTTCCCAAGTCAAAGAAGCGGAAGATACGATCATCGAAGAAGTTCCGGCAGAGATATCTCTCGAGCAGTTCGAGACCATGACAAATGAGGAAGCTGCAAAAGAAGACGAGACAGAAGGATCTGACGGGGCAGCAGAAGATACAGAAGTAACCAAAGATGAAGAAGCCGTTGGTGCGAAGGAAGAGCCTGTAGAGACTGAGGCCTCTGAAGAAGCGGCTGAAGAAGAGGAAGAGGAGATAAAACCTCTTTCAAGGAAACAGATCCGCGAGGAGAAGAAACGCGCCAAGGCTGAGTTAAAGAAAGCGAAAAAAGAGATGAAAGCGGGCAGGAAGGCTCCCGAAGTGAGCACGCCTGAAGAAGATATTGATCTTCTTGGGGATGAGGACAGTTGAGTATAAGAGCGTTTTTTAATTCGGTAAGAGAAGGATTCAGGGGGATCATAAGGCACCCTCTGGTAACGGTCGCATCCGTTACCACGATCCTGCTCATGCTCATCATCATGAGCGTATTCGTCATATTCTCGCTTAATGCCCGTAACATGATGAATAAGCTCTCCCAGCGTCCGCCTATCGAAGTCTATATGAAACTTCAGTGTACGGAAGAGCAGCGCAACACGGTTAATGAAGTGCTGGCAGGAGATGAGAGGATCTTAAGTTATACGATGTCAACTCCTGAGGAGAACTACCTTTCCTATAAGGAGAACCTTGGCGATTCGGCAAGCGTATTGGATGACTTTGATTACAACAATTATCTTCCCTATACATTCAACATAAGACTGGTGGATCCTGCCGATGCGGATGATGTCTGCAATCTGGTCGGAATGTACGACGGTGTTTACCGCGTTGCTCAGGAGAGCCGTGTCATGCAGTTCCTGACGAACGCATCAAATGTCGTAAGGATAACGACAGTCGTGGCATTTATCGTCCTGTTCATAATATCTCTCTTTATCATATCCAACATGGTAAGGATCTCCGTCTATTCGAGATCGGCAGAGATAGAGATCATGAAGTTCATCGGTGCAACCAACAATTACATAAGGTTGCCTTATATTATAGAAGGTGCAATAGTGGGACTTATAAGCGCTATCTGCGCTTGGGGCATCACTTCGATCGCATATCAGCAGATCTATGCAAATGCGATGCGCCAGATAAGCACTTCGAGCTTCTATGCTCTCCTTCCCACGACAAGGATAATCTGGGCTGCACTGGCCGTTGCCGTCGTAATGGGCGTGCTCATAGGTTCAGTAGGTTCAGGTATATCCGTAAGAAAATACGTAAAGGTGTAAGCGGAGGCAATCATGAAACATACCGCAATAAAGATAACATCTCTTCTTCTGACGGCAGGTCTTTGCTTCGGTTCGATCTCCATGATCAACAATATCGGAACCAGAGCAAGTGAGAATCTGTTGGTTTTTGAAGAAGATGAGGGAGTAACCAAGGACGATATCGCAAATGCCAAGAAGGCCCGTGATGACGCCAGAAGGAAAGCCGCCAAAGCGGCGAAGAAAGTAAAGGCGCTGTCTTCCAAGGAGAGCGAACTCTCTGCTGAACTCAAAAAACTGAATGACTTAAGTGATGAGCAGAAAGCCCAGTATGAGATCATAAGCGGACAGCTGAAGGCCGCACTTGATACGAAAGCTCTTGCTCTTGATGCATTTATCCTTGCTGAAGAGAACCTGGAGACCCAGCAGAAACTTTTCGAGCAGCGTGTGTCGGTCATGTTCGAACATCAGAACAAATCAACGCTCGAGATCCTTTTGGAATCGGACAGCGTTGCCGGTTTCTTTACAAATATGGAGATGATCTCCTTTATAGCCGATGCGGATAAGCAGGCCATAGATGAGATGCAGATCGCATTGGACGATGCCAAGCTCCAGCGTGACATAGCTCTTAGGGAAGCTGAAGACATGCAGAGGATCGCTGATGAGAAGCAGGGTCAGCTGGATGAACTCGAAAGACGCATCGGTGTTACCAGTGATGCTCTCGAGGATGTTTCTACGGATCTTTCCGAATGGGAGAGACAGGAAGAAGAATTGGATGCTTTGGCCCAGTCCATGGCAGGAATGGTAAGACGTCTCCAGAAGCAGTACGACAAGGAGCATCCTTCCACAACCACTACAACGACGGCAGCTACGACAACATCGTCAGCAGCTACTACGACCACTGCAACTAGCACTGCATCAGATACGACTGCTGCCACTACGACAACATCGGATACAAAGGCATCTGATACCACTACCACAACATCAGCATCTGACTCATCGGATGATACAACAACAACAACTACCACCACCACCACTACAACAACTACCACTACCACTACGACTACTGCCGCTCCCACAGATACACCTACACCTACACCCAAGCCTAAGAAGAAGAGCAATTCTTCTCTGTCCTGGCCGGTTACATGCAGGAATATCACATCAGAGTATGGTTACAGAACACATCCGGTTTACGGTACTGTAAGATTCCATTCAGGTATCGATATCTCCGGTACGGGTGCAACTTACGGATCCACGATAAGTGCGGCTGCAGGCGGAACGGTAATATATGTAAGCACTCCTGTCCAGGGCCAGAATACAGGCGGATCAGGATACGGTAACTATTGCATGATCTCACACGGCAACGGTATCGTTACCCTCTATGCTCACGCACGTAAGATCAGCGTTTCCGAAGGTCAGACAGTTAAGAAAGGACAGAAGATCGGTGAAGTCGGAAGTACCGGTACATCTACAGGTGCCCACCTCCACTTCGAAGTCCGTGTAAACGGATCCACGGTCGATCCCATGGGTTACTTGCCGTAAGATGAATTCTTTCTACGATGCCCTGGCGCTCTACTACGATCAGATGCAGTCCGATATGGATTGTGCTGAAGTATGTTCTTATGTCTTAAGTCTCATAGATAAATATCTTCCTTCAAAGGCTGTCACGGATATGGATATCTGCGATCTTGGCTGCGGGACCGGACAGGTTGCATCGCTCCTTGCGGATAAAGGTGCAGGAGTTATAGGACTTGATAATGCTCCGGGTATGTTGTCGGTCGCAAGTGACAGGGATTCCGAGCTCAAAGTAACCTGGACATTGCAGGACATAACAGACTTCGAACTGCCCTATGGTCAGGACGTGATCCTTTCTTTAACGGATACCCTGGATCACATAATGGATGAGGATGCTTTAAGGAAACTCTTCTCCAATGTTGCAGACAATCTTAATCCCGAAGGACTTTTTATATTTGACGTGATAACTGAGCATCACCTGAAGGATGTCCTGGCGGATAATGTTTTCTACGAGGACTACGATGACTTTACCCTCCTCTGGGTCAATTCCTACGATGAGGATACTAAGATCAATACTGCCGAACTTACCCTTTTTGAAGCGGAAGACGACGGCCGTTACCTAAGATACGACGGTGTGCTCGAAGAAAAGTTCTATCCCATGGACTTTTTCAAGGACATAGCAAAAGAAGCAGGACTTACATTCAAAGGCATGTTCGGCAACTTAAGTCAGGAAGGCCCCGCTCCCGATGAGGAGAGGATATTTATGGTATTTAAAGCAGGAGATAATAAGGATGGCAACTGATCCCTATAAAGTTCCCGGAATAGAAGACGTAACTTGCGACCATATAGTCAAGGCTGAAGGCCTGGATGGCAAGGTCAGAGCCTTGGCGGTAAGGACAACGGCGACCTGCGAGAAAGCCAGATCTATCCACGATACGACGCCTGCGGCTACAGCTGCACTTGGCAGGTTCATGACCGGATCCCTCCTTATCGGATCCAACATGAAGGGCGAAAACGATACCCAGACGACAATACTCAAAGGTGACGGCCCGCTTGGCGGAGTTACATGCGTCTGTGATTTCGGAAATAAGGTCAGGGCATATCCCGTTAATCCGAAGATAGAGACAAAATACCATAATCCCGGCAAGATCGATGTGGGATCAGCGGTCGGGAACGGCATGCTGACGATAATAAGAGATATTGGTCTTAAGGAACCTTATGTAGGTTCAGTTGAACTGATCTCAGGTGAGATAGCGGAAGACTTTGCCTACTATCTTGCAAAATCAGAACAGACAAAGAGCATTGTGGCTTTGGGAGTCCTCATCGAAGGCGGCAAGGTTACCCAGGCCGGAGGACTCATGATCCAGCTGCTTCCCAGTGCTGATGAAAAGACGATCGATTACCTTGAAAACAGGGCATCAGGCTTCCCTGATATCACCTTCCTCCTGTCGGAGGGTTTCTCACCGGCGCAGATAATCGATCTTTTCTTAGGAGATCCCGATATCGAATTCCTCGAGGGAGCCCCGGTATCCTTTTCGTGCCCCTGCAGCAAGGAGAGAATGAGCAGCGGACTTATAACGCTCGGAAAAGAAGAGCTGACAGAACTCGAAAACGATCCTGACGGCATTACCACTGAATGCCACTTCTGCGGATGCAAATATCATTTTACAAAAGAAGATATAGAAGAATTGATCAAGTCTATATAAAAGACTGGATGTTATATATATAATCTGATATTCTACGCTCAACAGGGTAATTCGTGATCGTCACGGATTAAGGAACATTTAAACAAACTGAGGGGGCATTGTATGAGACAATCTGTTATCGGGACCGTTATAGCGGTTGTAGCTGTTGCTTTGGCATTCGCACTGTTTTCATTACCTTCCCAAACAGTATATGCAGATGGAGAAGTTGTAATAGATGAAACCAATTTCCCGGATGCAACTTTCAGGAACTATATCAAAAACACTAAAGACTCAAACGGCGATGGTGTTCTTTCTGTTTCAGAAATTTCATGTGTTGAGAGCATCAATCTTAATCATATCAACAGGATGGGCAGGGAATCGGGTGCTCTAGTAAAACTCGACGGGATCGAGTTTTTTACCAATCTGAAGACATTGGAATTTGATAATAATAAAGTTAAAGAAATAGATGTCAGTAAGAATGCCAAGTTGGAATGCTTAAGTTGTGTGAATAACCGGATAGAGAAGCTTGATCTGTCCAAGAACAGTTCATTAAAGACTTTGAAATGTGGTGATAATTCTATTAATAGCCTTGATCTTAGCAAGAACACCGTACTGGATCACCTGGAGTGCAATTCTAATCCGATAAAAGCACTTGATCTTACTTCAAACAAGGAATTAACTTATCTTTACTGTTCAAATAATGATATCAGGAAGATCGATGTATCGGCTAATACAAAACTGGAGCACTTGGTATGCAATGACTGTCATAATCTGACGACGGTCGTTGCGAATAAAGGGATAAAGGAGATGTATTGTTCCGGCTGCTCACTGACCTCACTCGATGTGAGTAAGTATACTGATCTTGAACATCTGGGATGCGGTGACAATAAGCTTAAGGAACTGGATCTTAGCAAGAATACAAAACTACTTGAGTTAACTTGCACCAAAAATGAATTAAAAACTCTTGATCTCAGTAAGAATAATCTTCTCAAAAAACTGGATATCAGTTCCGGCAGCATGCAAAGCATCGATATCAGCAAATGTAAGGATCTTGAATATCTGGATTGCAATTGGTCAGATTTGGAAAGTCTTGACCTGTCCGGGAATCCTAAATTGTCCAGATTGGATTGTACATATACTAAAGTTAAAGTATTAAATATATGGAATAACTCGCTTCTTATTAAAACATTTAAGGAGGGAGAAGGGTCTGAAACAAGTAATTGTCAATACTACAAGCTTGATGTTAATGGAAACAAATACGAATTGGCTTGTAACTTATCCGCCAAAATAGTAATGGATAAACCCACTCCTACTCCTCAGGTTTCTTTGAAGCTTGATAAGTCAACAGCTTCTGTAAAGTGCGGAGATTCACTAACATTAAAGGCAACGGTAACGGGATCTTCTTCCAAGGTTTCCTGGAAGTCCTCTGATACAGGTATTGCTGCAGTTGACTCCGCAGGTAAGATCACGGCTAAGCAGGCAGGTACAGTTACCATTACTGCCACTGTTGCAGGAAAGAGTGCATCTTGTGTAGTTACGGTTCTCTATAAGGACGTAACGAACAGTAAGGATTTCTGGTATGCACCAACCAACTATCTGACAGCTGCAGGTGTCGTTAAGGGTTACGACAAGCAGACCAAGTTCAAGCCCGCCAACGACTGCACCCGTGCCCAGATGGTTACCTTCCTCTACAGGCTCCAGGGTGAACCCAAGGTAAAGTCAACAACCTGTAAGTTTACTGACGTCAAGAAGACGGATTACTTCTTTAAGCCTGTCATCTGGGCTGTTGAGAAGGGTATTACCACCGGCGTATCCAAGACTAAGTTCAATCCTCAGGGAGTCTGCACCAGAGCTCAGACAGTTACCTTCCTCTGGAGGATGGCAGATAAGCCGCAACCGAAGACGACAGAGAATAAGTTCAAGGATGTAAAGGCAAAGGATTACTTCTATCAGGCAGTCCTCTGGGCATCCGAAAAGAAGAT
>JAGAAI010000086.1 GCA_017615325.1 Clostridiales bacterium
ACTGACAGTATCATGATACCCTTCATAATGTCGATAGTCTTATAACGTGTTTGCATCAGGACCTCCATAATCAAAGACCAGCATCGTCATATCGTCGAACTGCTCATGATCTCCTACAAATTCATCTATATCCTTCTTAAGGTTGGACAATACGTCCGTGATCTTCGCTTCGGGGTCCTTATTCAATGATGCGATCATCCTGTCAGGGCCGAAGAGTTCGTTATCAGCATTCGTTGCTTCCGGAACACCGTCCGTATAGACTAGGATCCTGTCACCGGGGTGGAGCTCAAAGTCATGCTCTTTGAAGCGGACTCCGTCCATGGCTGCAACTGCCAATGAATGCTTATAGATGACCAGTTCATACTGTCCGCCTGCCCGTCTTATCACGGGATGTTCATGGCCTGCGTTGGCGGCTACTCCCTTGCCTGTCTTTATGTCAATAATGGCAAGCCAGACCGTAACAAAGAAATCCAGTGTGTTGCCGTCACACAAGGTCTTGTTGACATCGTAGAGGATCTCGGAAGGAGCACCTCCCATCAGGGCGCGGTTCTTGATGAGCGTCTTGGCGATCGCCATAAAGAGGGCCGCAGGGATACCCTTACCGGATACGTCCGCCATTACCAATGCCACATGATCCTGATCGACCATGAAGAAATCGTAGAAGTCTCCTCCTACTTCCCTGGCAGGATCCATCGTTGCATAAACGTCGATCTCCTTTACGTCCGGGAAGGCGGGGAAATCACTCGGGAGCAGGGCGGACTGGATCTTGGTCGCAACATCCAGTTCTGCGCCTATCCTCTCCTTCTCTGCAGTTATCGTCTGGATCTCAGTTATGTGTCCGTCGATCTCGCTCGTCATGTCGGAGAAAGCAGTTGAAAGAGCACCGATCTCATTTCTGGACTTGATCTTTGAAAGGCTCTCCCTGGCATTGGTACCATCCTTCTCATCCATATATCTGTAAACGTTCCTTCTTACACTATCGAGAGGCTTCAGCACGATAAAGTAGATAAGCACCAGACAGAATATGAAGAGCATGAACTGGAAGATCGCAAAGTTTATGATGCTCTGGTAGGTCTGGTTCTCGACTTCCCTCCGGATCTCGGTTATATCGAATGTGACACCCGTAATAACATTCATGTCACCTGCCCTGAACATATAACGGTAGCGGTCAAGGAACCCGTTCGTATAGACAAGGTGGTCTCCATCGTGGAGCTTACTGAAGGCGGATGCCTGATCGGGATTGTTCTCTACCATCGTTCCCAGGACATAGGCATTACCCATCTCTTTGCCGCGGATCATGGTCCCGTCGGATGCACTTACGAGGAAGATATCCTCCTGGTAGTTGTCATCCGTTGCAAAGAAATAGAGGAAAGATACATCGTAAGACTTCTTGATGTCGTTCAGCCTCATGAGCCAGCGGTTGAAGACGATCTCTGCAAAGAGCTTCTGGTCTTCGTCGGAAAAGCCCTTAACGATCTCGCTGCTTACCTTGCTGATGACGAGCCCGTCGTGTCTTGAGATAAGATCCATGATCTTATACTTGGTATATTCGGAATAGTCGTATTCAAGGTCCAGGTCGGGATCATCCTTATGCTCTATCAGGTATCTTACGACCCAGTCGTAGGCTGCATACTCTTTGACGGATCTTTCGACATCGGATGCAATGCCCGAGGACATGGTCTCCTTCTCCCTTATGACGTTGGTGTCAGCCACGCGCTTTAACATGAACGATGAAAGGGCGATCGTCAGGATCAGTCCTATGATGAAGAATATGGATATCTGGAATAACAGACTGAATCTTTTGTCCTTCTTTAGGGGCTTACTCATCTCTTACAGTTCTCCGTCTATGTTCTCATTGAGCCAGGATGTTGACATAGCCTTATCTTCCTTTATGACTTCCCCTCCCCTGATGCGGATCTCGCCGGAGAAAGGATCCATATGACCTGCCGTTACGGCGTTCTTGAAGAACTGGAGCATCTTCTCTGTCTGATAGGATGTTCCGGGTGTCCTTATATCTACAACGCCCGTTGCAAGACCGAACCAGTAGTTGGTGGCATGCGACTTGCGGTCGATCATCTCGGATATGTTCCAGGTGCCGTTCAGTACGGAATTTACGATCTGGAGATAGTACTTACCCCAGTTATAGTAAGACGTTCCGAACTGGACGAACTTGCCTTCGATCTCCCTATAGACACCGGGGCGCTCCATGGAAGATGTTCTGGATGAATATTCAATATCAGCATAGATCCTGATATCTTCATTAAGCCAGCTCGCACCATCGTGATCTTCGCTTTCTTTCCTTACCACGATCTTGCAGTCAGGGTCTATCAGGGATACGCCTATCGCAAAAGCGTTGAGGTTGGCGCGCTCCGTGGCACTGTCATCCCTTGATATGTATCCTATCTTGTGGGACCTTGACTCAGGGTAATCCAGGAGATATGTGTTGGCACAATAGATGCCCATAAGGAAGGATGCTTCATAGATCTTACCCTGATAACATCTGATGGAAGGGTTATTCTGACCTATGGCGCAGTTCAGGAACTTGACCTCATGGTGGGTGACTGCAGCCCTCAGGACATCCATCGTCATGTCGGGAGATACTGCAAATACGACCTCGTTCCCGTCTTCGACAGCCTTCTCCAGGGCCTTAGCCGTACCGCCCAGAACATTTGCAAAATAAGGGCTTGTAACAATGTTACCCTCATTCATGGCATCAACATAGAGCCTGCCTGCCTCGTGACTGTCAGTCCATCTGGAACTGTCAGGATCCGAGTCGTAGACAAAGGCAACCTTGAGGGGTTTATCGGCAGTATATTTCTTTTCGCGGCTGAAGATGCTCATTATGCCGCCTGACTGCCTGACCTCACCGGGAGCTTCTGCCAGGAACTCCACATCGTCCATTCCGTTCTCGGCTAAGAGCTCGTAACGGGCGAGCCTTATGTTCTTTAAGATCTGGGCATCAGTATCCTTGTCGAAGGTCTTCAGGGGGAAGAGACAGAGATACATGAGGAAGGCATTGCTCAGGACATACTCGTTGGTAACGTTCAGTTCCTTGCCGATGACCCTCTCGAACCTGTAGTAGGCTGACTTAAGGTCTTTGACGAGATCTTCGGGCCATGGTTCTTTCAAGTCCTGTCCCACGAGTTCCGCGAGCTTGGTGTAAAGGCCCGGCTCGGTGAATACGATCTGGAAGATCTTTGTGACCTTGTAGAACTCCATGTATTCGTAGTAAGCGATGACTTCCGGAGAGTCGTTCTTTACCGGAATGACCCTGGTTACGTCGGCGAGGATATAGTCCGTTCCTCCGAACCTTGATACGGAGACACGTTTGTTGCCTTCCTGGACATAGAACTGGTGCATGTACTCGTAGACCTTGACTGCGTCCCTTATGCCTTCGTTCTTATATGAATCGTAGAGCTGCTGCCACTTGATGGCAAACTCCGTGTTCTCTTCGAGCAAGGGCATGAAGTTATTGGCAAAGGCCGTGCTCCTGCCTTCCTCCTTATTGCCCTTGATGCGGGATATAGGCAGTTCCAGAAGTCCCAGGGATCTCTTGGACTTGGCAAGCTTCACCTCTTCGATGGAATCCATGACCGGAGGATAAGGTGACAGGCCGTCCCTTATGGCTTCTCTTACAGCCTTATCGGCTTTTCTCTTTGCTGCTTTGTACTCTTCTCTCATAAAGCTACCTCTTCTCTACCTTCTCATATCCTTATGGTCAGTACATTAAGTCCCAGCAGACTTTGATATTCAACCTTCTTCGACATCTTAAAGACCATCCTGATCCCGATGTTCTTAGCCGGATCTTCGGCATCCTCCATCTTCCGTCTCTGCTCGGGATCGAAGGGCTTGCAGTCGTCCCTTAGTCTTAAGACGACATCTCCGTCCTTATATACGACCCTGGTATCCACAGAGTGCTTTTTGTTGTCCTTGGCAAAGCCGTGCTCAACTATGTTGCCTGCCATCTCTTCCATGGCAAGGCCTGCCAGCATCGCCCTCTTGTTATCTACTCCCTTTGCCTCGCAGAAGGACTGGACCTTCTGTGATATGGAGACTACATCCTCCACGCTCCTTATGGTGATATCCATACGGTCCTCTTCTTTTGCACCGAATGTCTTGGGGATCGTAAGGAGGTCTTCTGTCCTGAATGTTACCTTCCTGTTCACTATGAAGCCGTGGATCACTACCATCAGGACAACGACAATACCGTTGATGACGTTAGCAAGATAGATACTGTTGGCGCCTGTAAAGCTTATCAGGACAGCGGTTGCTATACATACGCAGATAAAGCCGTCGATTATGGATATCACGTGCACGGCAACCTGGCGGGATGATGCCTGCCAGTAGCACATGAACTGGTTTGTGATCAGGGCCAGAGGCATGCACCAGGGCAGGATCCTTATGCCCCAGACGGTCATCATGTAGACCTCGTGGGACGGATCATGGTAGAAGATATTGGTCAAAGGTTCTGCCAGGAGCGTAAGGAGCAGGGCTACAGCACTCATGATGGGAAGGTACCTTGTGAGCATGACCTTGACGGAATCAGAAAGAGTCCTTCTGTCTTCTTCACCTATGGCAACACTCATTATCATCCTGGACACTGCGAGCATACCGTTGGGGATGGCCCAGAAGATACCCAGGAGATTGTTGGCTGTGGAGAATGCCGAGATGGCAACCGTTCCCACGAACGTGATGAGGAGCCAGTTTACGATGAAGCCCCTTATCGTCTGGTAAATGGAATTAAGAGCACCGGAGTAGCCGACCTTGATGATCGACAGTCCTTCTTTCCAGTCGATCTTAGCAAACTGGAGCTTAAACTGGGACTTGCCCGTAAAGAAGTATTGTGCCTGGACCAGAAGGAAGACCCAGAGACCCAGGGCAGAAGATAAAGCCAGACCGAATGCTTCCAGCTTTAAGATCTTTATGAAGACTATATTCAAAACGAGATTGACTGCTACATAGACTATGCTTGCGATTATGGAGCGGATCGACTTGTTCTCAAGGGATAAGAATGCCGGCAGCTGGTTGCCTATGAAGAGAGGCAGGATACCTATGGCCTGACCCAAAAGATAACTGTTAAAGTATCCCTGGACGACTTCATCCTTGCCCTGTCCGCCTGTCAAGTTAAATACGCTGATGACAACAAAGCCCGCTATGAAGATAAGGGCCAGGACCGCCGTGAAGATCATGTTGACCGTAAAGCACTTACGGAGCTTGTCCTGCTTGTTCTGGCCCATGTACTTGCCGCAGAGGATGACGGAACCGAAAGACAGGACCTGGAAAACAAAGCTCAGAAGGAGATTATAAGGGCTGTAGAGACCTACGGCACTCATGGCATCGACACCTACATAGTTCGTGGCAAAATAGCTCGATACGATCCCGTTGACAGCGCCTACTGTCTGGATCAGGATCTGCACGGGCAGGAGCTTTAACATGAGCTTTGAAAGTATCTTGATGTCGTATCTTACATTATCCATAAGCCACCTCATTCGATAAGGCCATAGTGCCTTAAGGCATTGGCAAGTCCGTCTTCGTCTACAGTATCCGTTACGTAATCTGCGGCATTCTTTACTTCTTCGGAAGCATTGCCCATGGCAACACCTATGCCCGCGAATCTTATCATGCCGATATCATTCTCGCCGTCTCCTATGGCCATCGTCTCTTCCCTTAAAAGACCGTTCTCTTCTATGAAAGTCCTGATCCCGGCAGCCTTGCCGCCGCCCTTGGGGATTATGTCTATTCCCATGTCGTGCCAGCTCGTGATATTGCACTCGTCAAGAAGGTTATCCAGGAGGATCTTCTGGTTCTCCGGAACGAAAGCGCAGATCTGATAGACCTTCTCCCCCTTATATTCCTCGATCGAGGGAATGGTCCCCTTGGTCTGTTCCTGGGTCTTAACGACAGCATCGTTAACATAGTTTATGTATCTCTGGTCTTCACCTATCAGGATGAAAGGGATCTTCCTGGCAGAGAAGATGTGGGCTAATACTTCCATCTCGCCTGCATCGATCGCCGTGCCCGCATAGACCTTGTGATCAGAATCGTGCAGGAGCTGGCCGTTTAACATCAGGTAGCCGTCGAACTTTATCTTTGCCACAGGGAGGCCTTCGTATTCAGACATGTGCCTTCCTGTTGCAACGATGGTCATGATGCCCTTCCTCCGGAGCTCACCGATCGCATCGACCGTGCTTTGGGGGACTTCTCCCGTCTTGTGGGAGAGGAGGGTGCCGTCAATATCGAAGAAGACGGCCCTGATCTTCCTGCCCTGATCAATAGCCGTCATGCATGACCCTCCTTATGAACCTCTCCATGTTGCCGGGGAAGATATTATCAACTTCGCTAAGTCCGTTGTCTCCCAGGGCTATCATCTTATTCTTGCCGTGATAGTCTGAACCTGCCGTTATGTAAAGGCTGTAACGGTCTGCAAAATCTACCATCTGCCTTCTCATCTTTGCCGAGAATTCCGAATAGAATGCTTCAACGCCTTCAAGGCCGAAGCTTATGAGCTTTCTTAATCTTTGATCCATCTCGTCTCCCATGATGAGCTCGCCGCCCGAGCCGTATACGGGGTGAGCCAGGACCGGGATACCGCCTGCCTTTTTTATGCCTTCTATCGCAAACTCGGGACGGACGTATTCTCTTGCGGTCTTTGCCTTGTTGATGAACTCATCAATCGCCTGCTGCTTATCCCGGGCATATCCGTACTTTACGAGGAGGTTCCCTAAGTGGGGCTTGCCGGGATTCGGAAGTGACAGGAATCTCTCTATCTCTTCTTCGGGGATCTTACAGCCTAATTCATTGACGACAAAATCAGCTCTCTTCCTTGCCTTGTTCATCCTGATCTCGTGGCCCCTCCTGACGACATTCTTTATGTAGTCAGACTCCGGATCATAATCGTAACCTAAGATATGATATTTGCCGTCTTCATCACGGCAGGAGAATTCCACGCCGTTTACGAAGACCGGGTCTCCCGGGGTCAGGATATCTCTTATCCTTTTGCAGCCTTCGATGGCATCGTGGTCAGTGAGCGCAAAAAGATCCAGCCCTGCTTCTTTTGCCTTGGCAAGGATCTCTTCCGGCGTGTCTGACCCGTCGGATACCGTTGAATGCATATGAAGATCTATCCCGGCTATCTTTGTCATATGATCTTCTTCATCCTCAGGATGTTGCTGCCGTCCTTATATTCGTAGACGACATCGTCCATTGTCTTCTTTGTAAGGAAGATGCCCAATCCTCCGATCTTTCTTGCATCTGCGGGAAGAGATACATCCGGGTCTTCTTTTGCAAGGGGATCGTAAGGCACGCCCTGGTCAACGAATGTGATGATGACCGCGGGCTCTTTGGTAACTTCGATCCTGACTGTCGCATTCCCCTTGTCGGGAGCGTATGCGTAGTTTGCGATATTTACGAAGATCTCCTCGGCCGCGAGGCTTATCTGCATGCTTGCCTTCACGGGGCAGTCGACTTTCTCAAGGTGCTCATCTATGAATGCCTGGACTTCCTTTAAGTTCTCTACCGTGGCTTCAACCTCGATCTCATCGATGGTGAAGAGAAGGGAATCCGTCTTATCGAGAAGTTCAAAGAGCTCATTCATCCACATGTCGATCTCTTCCTTCTTCTTGGTATCATCCAAGCCGCCTCTTTTTATGGAGCCGCGGATCATGCGGATGTAGCCTAAGATCCTTGCCTTGTCTTCGACTTCACGGATCTTCTCGTCACTGTCTGTTCCGAGATAAAGTGACAAGACCTTATGCCAGAACTTCGTTCCTGTCTCAAAGTCATAGCCCTGGAATCTCATGATCTGTTCATGGTCGTATTCGGAATAACCCTGGAAGGCATTGTACATATAGGCAAGTTCAAAGATCGGATTTCCCGTTGCCAATGTATCCATATCGATAAGGAGGACCTCGTCACCCTGGAGCATTACGTTCTTGGTGTGGTAGTCACCGTGGACCATATGATCGCTCTCGGGTACTGCCTTTACGAGACTTACGAGCTTCTCGTATTTATCCTGAGGCATGTAGTCCCGCATGAACTCAGCCGCATCTAAGGCTTTCTCCTTCATGGAAGGAAGCTTTCCTTCAGGGACTACCGTTGAATGGATCTGCTTTAAGAGCTTAACGAATTCTCCTGCGATCCAGTCGAGCCTGTCGGGTTCTGCGATGATGAGCTTGGTAAAGGACCTTGCGTTCAACAGTTCAAATACTGAAGCATAACTGTCACCTACTTTGACAACATCGTAAGAGATGGCGGTGGGAAGGCCTAAGACAAGAGCAAGCCTTGCAACTTCTCTCTCGTGCTGGATGTCTTCCAAGGCATCAGCGTTGTTGTAGGCCTTAACGACCGTATCGTTATCGATACGGTAGACAGTGCCGTTGGCACCGATCCCTATTACTTCGCATCCTTCTACGGATACTGTCTTATAAGCTTTCTCAACATTCATCATCTCGGTAAATCCCGTCATGTCCAGGATCTCATAGACCTCGGAACTGACATTCGTGATCTTAAGATCAGGGTTTGATTTCTTGACCTTAAGAAGGACCCTGAGGCCCGCCGAAGAGATATACTCGAGATCAGTCATGTCGATCACTACGGGTGCTCCCGAAGAATCTTCGATCTTTGCCATTATCTCCTGTTCTATTGCAGGTGCATTGCTGGAATCGATCCTGCCTTTGAGGGTTATATTAATGTTTTCCATCATAAGACCTCCCGGGACTTATAGTATTTGCAAAAGAAAGAAAAAGCGGTCACGGACCCTTCTTTTTTGAACGATCCATAACCGCATCTGATAAACATCTATTGAAGCATCTTCTACCTCAACATTAGAGCATGCCCCCATCACTCCGACTTCAGATATAGCGATCACTCGATCGTCAAGATATCCGAGAATCCGGTAACGTCAAAGATCTCCATGATCGTGCTGTTAACGTTGGTGAGCTTCATCTGACCGTTCTTTGATACGATCTTATGAGCAGCTAAGAGGACACGCAGTCCTGCTGAAGAGATATATTCAAGGTTGGCAAAATCCAATACCAGTTCCTCTAAGCTCTCGATGTTCTCCTTCAGAGCATTCTCGAGATCGGGGGAAGTAACAGTATCAAGTCTTCCCTCCAGTTGATACAAAGCTTTGTTGCCTTCGATATTCTTGTTGATGTTCAGCATATACACGCCTCCTTCAAGTTCATACGTTCACATTATATCACTGTTTTATCCTGAGTCCGATATACAGATTATAATAAAAATGTTTATTATCTTGCATAAGAGAGGTCATCTGATGCCGTAAGTCAGGACCTCCGAGATCTCATGGTCGTAGCCTTCGTAGAAGCCCCTGGGCATGCCCAGGACTATGCGGGCGCCCCTGTTGTAGAGCAGGTGGAAGGTCTTTGAAGAGCCGTCAAATGTCAGACCTTCTATCTCACCCTGGAAGGGAACATCGTCAAAGGTCCTCTCCAAGGTCACGAGGCAGTCAGTTGCTCCTCCGGTGATCTTTGTTCTGTATAAGTGGTCCGGTTCCTTATCGTCTGCCGTGCCGTCATCGGCCGTTATGTAGATCGAGCCGTCATAGTATGCGATCCCCTGGATCCACTGGGGAGGCATATGCATATGTACCTTGCCCTTGTAGGAACCGGTCGTAAGATCGTAGCCATAAAGATACCTGCCGCTCTCTTCCCCGACCCAGGAACACATCCAGACTGTCTTGCTGTCAGGATCGACCGCTATCCCCGAGCACTCGAGCTGACCGCTGTCAGCATTAAAGGGGAAGGCTCTTTTCAGTTCCAATGTATCCGCATCGTATACTGCGACCTGGATGTTACTTCCCACCCCGTCCATAAAGTATTCGACTCCCAGATAGAGTTCGTTATCATAGATATCTATGTCTCCTATGTGGTTGACTTCCAAGTCATAGCCTTTGAAGGGGGCCTCATTGATCTTAAGAAGATTCCATTCCTTATCGTATCTTGCAAGGGTCGTAGATCCGCTGACCCAGAAGTCCCTGCCGTCAGTTGCGATGCCCTGCCTGCCGCTGACTTCCCTTGCCGATCTCAACTCATACTTATGGGCCGGCAGGATCAGACTGCTGTCATCTTCAGGACGGACAACATTTACCGCGCTGCATCCTGAAAGGATAAATGCTGATGCCGTAAGGATCAGTAAAATAGTCTTTCTCATCTTGCTCCACTGCTTTCTTATCTTAGTCCTTTTACAAAGAGGGCAAGTTCGTCTTTATTTAATCCGTATCCCGTGTCTCCGCCTTCACCATAAGCCATTACCGCATAGAGGTAATCTCCTTCTTCCCAGTAGGATACGGTCGCCGCATCGTCACGTTCACCCTTGCAGTGGACCGTTACGCCTTCTATGTCGCAATCCCATCTTTTAAGGTAACTGTTAAAGTCTCCCGTTATCTCCTCCTTGGAGTAAACCGCATCCGCCCTGCCCTTACGTACGATAAGTCTTACTGCCCCGTAGAAATATTCCTCTTCTATTATCCCGTCAGTACTCTTTATGGTCTGAAGGTGGATAGTCTCATCCCCGATCTTGATATCAGGGGATATCTCAAACTTATCTATGCCGGAATGGGTTAGGGCTTCTTCGACTGTGTTATCTATAACCCAGGGGTTGGGTCTGCCCTTTGCCTCTGTCGTCGTAGCCTCGGTCGCCGGGATCACGATCGTGTCATTGCAGCCTGCAAAAGATATAAGCGCGGCTAATGCAATAAGAACTGTAAATAATCTGGGTAACTGTCTCAAAATTCCGCCTCCTGTCCGTATTCTGCCAGCTTTTTGCGGCCTTCTTCCGTCTCTATCTCCAAAGTTATCAGGAGCTTCTCGCCGGGCTTAAGCTTGGGTTCGGGTATTGATATCCTCCTGCTTTGGTTCCTTAAGCCGTTATTGGGTGTTATGAAGAGCTTATGGGCCATCCTATAGTCCCTGAACTCTTCGTATGTTACAGTCTTTGCCCTGAAGGAAGAAAGTCCTTTGCTCTTAATGATCTCCGTTACTTTCTCATATATTGCTATGAAGTCTGATATGGTCTCGTCAACGAGTTCGATCCTCTCGTTCTTTGAAGGATCTATATCTTCCACGTCCTTTGGATCCGCATGGTTTATTGAGTTTCTGACAAAACCCAGCGTATAGTAAGAATAGATCAGGGCATCAAGTTCTTCCGGATGGTCTTCTATTAGCGAATGAAGAGGAGCTGTCCTTACGGAATCATCCTTAAGTTTCTTCAGGCGGTAATCAAGATACTTGCGGGATATGTCTTCCCCCCTCTTCGTCCATACCCTGCTCCTGGCATGGTATTTAACGAAGTGGTGGGATAAGTCGCGGAAGCAGTATCTTAATCTCGGGATCGTGTCGTAGTATTCGTAGTTCATGGCCCGCAAAAACGAATCCTTGTCCTCAGCGGTCTCCCAATAGTAGAAGATTCCGCGTTCCACGAGTTCTGCCGGGATCCTTGATTCGATTATCGTTAAGCACTGCTGGTAGAACTTCTTCCTTTGAGCCCAGCAGATCAAGGTCAGGCAATTAAGTTCATCTTCTTTCAGAAGGTCTCCGTAGTCTCTCTTAATACCCCTTTCAAGAAGCAGGAAGACATTGCTCTCAAATTCCGGGAGCTCGCCTGTCATGGGGGCTTTAAAAACTTCCTTAAGAAGGGCTATCCCGTATTCCAGGTCAGGGATATTGCAGAGGCTGATGCCGTCGTCGACCCAGCGCATGGCATTGATAAGGCTGTCTATGTGATCGTTCCTTATGCCCGTCGACTTCCAGTAGTTCTCGATTATCGAGACCTTGCCGTATCTTATGAAGGCTTCCATTCCCGACAGGAGCGTATTGATCTTATATCTTGCCATCTCGTTGTTGTCGATGGGGCTCGCAAAACGGTCACGGGATCTGTGGCTCGTGATTATCTCCCTGATCTCAAAGGCGGAATCAGCTTCGTTCGAGAGGAGCTGGAGGACAGCCAGGATGCTGTAGCCTGCCGAGGTCTCAAGGCCCTGCATGTCAACATAAAGATTGATCTTGGCATCCCCGGACTTATAGATGGACCTGACTATATTTGTTATGTTATCACCCGATAAGATCTTTTTATCCTCATCCCTGTCCGAGGGGATGAAGCTTATAAGGAGATCGTCATTGACATCCAGGGAACTTAAGCGGGACTTGGGTGACAACCTGGTATAGATATAGCGCTTGAGCCATCTTATCTCCTTGCGGCTAAGATCCGGGATCTTAGAATAGAGGTCATGCTCAAGATCTATGTCCTGAGCCAGATAATGGAAGATCTCATCTTCCTTTATATCCGGCCTGTCGCCGGTAAGATCCTTAAGGAAACTGTCATAGGCTTTGATAAGGACTTCCTTCCTCGCCGGGTCCAATTGCTCTAAGACATCTATTCCTTCCATGTCGACACCGGTCTGGAACTGGAGGAGCCTGTAGAGGAAGAAGCCGTACTCAGAGAGGGAATCTATGTTGTTGGCACTGTAGCCCGAATAATTCTTCAGTGGGATCCTTATTCCTTCTTCGCCGGGCTTAAATGTCGAAGGCGAACCTAATACGATGATCTCATCTATCGGGTTGCTGGACATTATGTACTTGGCGCCTGCCTCAGCGATGCTTATGCCGTCACAGTATCTTGTCAGGCCCTTGTCCTCAAAATAGAAATAGCTGTGAGACAACCTGTTGCCAAGATCGCCTAAAGATGTCAGAAGGATATTGGATTCTCTCATGGTTCCTCCTCTGAAAAGGGCTTACCATATAATTATACCTTCTTGACCTCCCGTTTGCCTGACTAAAAATCAGTTCTCCCAATATCTTGATCCAAAGACCTTCTCACACTTGTCACCCATGTAATCGAGCTTGGCCTTTAAGTGGGGGAAGGTCAGGAATTCATCCAGGCAGCTCGTGTATTTATCCGGGTCGTACCAGCTCTCGTTGCCCATGAAGGATTCAATTATCGTTGCCCGGTCCTCCTTGGGATATACCGTCCCGTACTGCCTTGCAAAGTAGATATCATCGGGGTTAAGGTCGAAGCATTCGTTCTTGCACATGTAACTGTAATCTATAGAATCGTAGGTCTCAAAGTTCTCCGTGTATTTAAAATCCTTGGGGTTATATTTATCCCATTCTTCAGGTGAGAAAGAGTCCGGATCCACTATCGATATGATGTTCTCGACAGCGTGCCAGAGCTCGTGGTGGGTCGTCGTATGGTCAAGCCAGTTGGAATCGAGGACTATGTAACTCGTTGATCCCTTGAAGACGAACTCACCGCTTGCAAAAAAGTTCCCGTTCTCGTTTACAAGGCGGTCGACCATGGCAAAGCAGACGCCGCCCTTGCCCCTGTAGTCCTTGAACTTCTCAAAGAAGCCCTCAGGGTATTTGCTAAGATTTCCTTCCACCGTGTCGAGCGCAAAATCGACGTAGCTTATCTGGTCTTCCAGAGACAGCTTAGTCTTCTCCATCGAAGTAAGCTTATAGGAATAGGATATGTCGCGGTTTAAGATCTCGTTGCCTATCAGGATCTTAACGCCGTACTTTGCTTCTATCCCGTCTGCCTTCTGTCTTAAGTCCTTATAGCCGTCACCTAACTTGTACTTGTCTTCGGGTCTTTCGTAGTGCTTTAATTCGCCCGTCTTCATGTCTTCCGTAAGATCGAAGCATTCGGGGCAGAGTTCTATGAGCCTTGCCTTTGTCTTCTTCTGGCTTACGGAGTCGGCTATAAAGAAATGCTCGGAATATTTGTCGTAGGTTATCGCGATCTGGTTCGTATCCTTAAGGCTTATGCCGGTGTCACAGTATTTGCCCGTAAGAGGATCAGCCAGAAGGAGAGTTTTCTTTACATAGTTGTAGCCGTATTTTTCGGGGATCTTAACGATCATCTTATCAGTAAGATCCGATGTTGCTATCTCGGCTCCGTACTTGAACTTGTATGTTGCAGCAAGTTTCCCGTCCAGGTCCCTGACCTCGACATATGCCTTCTTCTCATATGGGTAGGACAGCAGAAGTTTCCCGCCGCAAAAATAAGCTTCGCCGTAGTTATTATCTTCTACGACATCTACCACCTTGCTGTCTTCAAGAGAAAGCAGGCTGAATGTTTGAGCTGCATTATCGTTATCGTCGTCAGCCGATAAGACTACGCTCTTGCTCTCCTGATCGTAGTTTAAGCACCTGGTGGAATAGAGCTTATCCAGATACCTTGTGACCGTTCCGTCAAGGCTCATCTTGCAGACTGAAGCGTAACGGTTAAAGACTATTACTTCTTCCTCCTGGTTATAGACAGCCCCGTAATTGGCCTTGCCGATCTTGTCTGAAGTCTTAAGGTCCTTGGTCCAGACTGTTATACCGTAATCCTCGCTGTCGTAAGTTACTATCCTGCCGTCTTTGGTCGTTCCCAGGATGTCGGTGCCGGGAGTCGTGTCGACCTCGGCTGTTACCTGATCCAGTTTGCCGTCTATTACGTGGAGCGCGACCGTGCCGTCGTTACTGCCTTTGTAATTGCCGTTAACGATGTCATTCCTCGTCGCAACGACCATGTCGCCGTCAGAGAAGACCCTTATGCTGTTTATGCCGTACTTTAAGTCCTTTAAGGCTTCATATTCTTTTAGTTTCTGATGGGGCCCGTGGGCTATGGTCGGCGTGGGAGTGGGTGTCGCAGTAGGCTCCGGTGTAGGAGTTGCAGCCGGCGTCGTTACTGCCGTAGTAACTTCCGTCGTCTCCGATGTCTCAGGAGTTATGTCACCGCCGTTGCAGGAAGATATCCCTGCGATAAGAGATCCTGCGATGAGGATAGTTGCAATAAGTTTTACCAGTCTGTCGTTCTTCATAAATTATTCCCTTGCCGCCTTTCTTAACGCGCATATTTTAACGCAAATAAAGAGCCCTTTGTAGGAGAGGGCGCAATATGTAACGCGATTAACATTAAGGGAGGATTATATCCTAAGTCTTTATCTTTCCCTGCCCCGATATCAGGCAAATCTACGGTAATCCCGGTATACGATCCTGTTGAAGAGAATGGTGAATATGAGACCTACCATGACGCCTGTCGCAACGTCCGATAAGAAGTGCTGACCCATGACCATCCTGGAGAAAGATATCAGGACGCAAAGGACTGAAGCGAATATAAAGAGCTTTACTTCCTGACCTTTGAGTCTCTTTATCACGGAAGGCAGGGCCGGGAAGAAGATCATGTTCATGGCGCTCTGCATGGCATGGGCGCTGAAATAGGAAGAGACATCATCAGATGAGAGATCCAGTCTTGCTATCAGGTCCGCTGAGGGCTTACGGAAGAGATACCAGGGATAAAATTCCAGGCCTTCGAGGTCCCTAAGGATCACCCTGGGCCTGGGGCGCATGGCAAGGTGCTTTATAAACCAGGAGAAAAAGAATGCTGCCGTAATCGATATCAGGATCGAGACTAAGATCCTGATATCTTCTTTGGAACTGTTCTTCCCGTTGGCAAAATAGCCTGCTATCCCTAAGGGGAAAAAGAGCAGAAGTCCCCAGAGGATCAGTTCAGGCAGGGTCTTGGGCGGGTCATCAAAAAGAAATGCGAGGCAGGACTCGGCGAAGAGGGCCGTCGCGCCTATCGTAGATGTCGATACCGCAAGGTAAGTGCATATAATTGCTACAAGGACCTTGCCTGATCTCTTCTTAAGGGACAGGAAGAGCTTTCTTAGAAGGGCTCCTATAAAGAATATGAAAGAGCCGTCGAAGCAGAAGACTCCGACGACTGCGAAGAATACTGCCAGAGGGTGATTGCCCATATGGACGGTCTTCGCGATATCAAGGTCAAAGAAAGATCCTGCCGCAAGAAGGGCTGCGGCGGAAGTCATGAGTATCGTTACGCTTATCTTTTCTGATCGGGTCATATGCCCATTATACGACATTTACCCTGAATAATCCGTGGCGGTTGCAGTAAGCGTAGATATACCTGACCCTCGACCTTATGAGCCTCGCCTCAGCGTCACTTTCGGGATAGAGCTTTACGATCTGCACCCCGTTATCCGTGACGGCCGCAAGGAAAGAAATGTAGTGGTCCTTGGTCATGGGGTGATCCACCGTCACATAGTATTCGTCTTCTATCTTCTCGACTTTTATCATGTGATCTCCGTCAGGGTCTTCCGCTTCCAATAAGGGCAGTGTGATCCCGCAGCAGCTTACGACGGATTCTCCTATCGTCCTTATTACATTGCCGCAGACCGGGCAGACATAGAACCTGCTCTTGAGCATATTGGACGAGCGGTTAGTATTGCTTATGTCTTCACCCGAGAGGAGCTCTATTACCGAGATATCAAGTGTCTTTGCCAGGGGCTCAATGAGGCTTATATCAGGGAAGCCCTGTCCTGTCTCCCATTTGCTTACGGCCTTGCTGCTGACAAAGAGTCTTGTTGCAAGTTCTTCCTGTGTCATATTCTTCTTTTCGCGGAGCTTCCTTATCACAGCTCCGGTAACATATCTATCCATAGCTGTTACCTCCTTCCGGACAAAAGACTAACACAGCTGATATTTAACTTGTACCTACGCTCCGTGGGATCACTTCTCAAGGTAGGGCTTTATCATGGCTTCCCAGTCTTCGTAGGAATTCGCGCCGATCACGTAGGGGCCGTTGTCTGCGTTGGAGATCCCCAAGTCTACTATCTTGCCGTTGCTGTCAACAAATACAGTCGTCGGAACGTAGCCTGTCAGGAACTTATCGAAGCCCTGACAGTACCAGAGGATGGGATATTGGACATTGCCGTCTTTTAAGATCTCATCGACATTGCGCTCCATCTCGGGCTCAGAATATACACCTAAGATAAGAAAGCCCTTGTCCTTATAATTCTCGTATAGCTTCTCGAGTTCGGGGATCTCGCTGACGCAGGGACCGCACCAGGGTTCCCAGAAATTGATCATGGTGAGCTTATGGTCGGCAAAGATCTCATCCGTATACTGATTGCCGTCCCGGTCCTTGGTCGAGAAGACCACGTCACCCTTGGGCCTCGTGTCTTCCGTCGTGGTCTCAGATGTTTCTTCCGTAGTCGTGTCTTCCGTTGCTTCTGTCGTGGTGACTGTCGTCGCCTCAGTTGTCGTAGCTTCAGTCGTTGTCTCGGCTGGTGCTGCCTGACAGGCTGCAGTCCCCAGGATAAATGCCGCGCATAATACAATAGATAATGTCTTCTTCATCTTATTCTCCAATTCTTTTTTGAATTATTTATCAGTCAAAGAGGATATTCCTCATGCAGACCAGGGGCTTGTCCTCATTATAATCCCAGGAATGGTAAGCATCGCCCCTGCAGTATTTCTTATGTTCACAATCCCGACAGGCCTCTGAGTCTTCTGCCTTGTTGTGCCTGAAGAGTTCGAACCTCTTGTCCCAGACATCCTTAAGGCGGTCTTCCCTTATATTGCCCTGGATGGTCCTGGGGTTCCTCTCTATATCGAGGCAGGCGCCTATGTCGCCGTTGCTCATTATGCTCGCCGTATAGACTCCCGCGTTGCAGATCCAGTACCAGTCCCTAACCTCGACTTCGTAGTCTAATCCCAGGTAGTGGCTGCAGCCGTATTCGACAGGGAATCCGTCCTGCCTTGCCTTGCGGATGAACTCGAACATATCCCTTAAGTCTTCGCCGGTGCAGAGCATCTCAGGTCTTCCCAGCGCTCTTCCGATCGGCTCTATGTTTATGACTCTCCAGGAATCTATGTCGATGCCCTTCATTATCTCAAAGAGCTGATCCAATTCCTTTATGTTCTCGTGATTTACGACCGTCGTTATCTGGATCGCCTTAAAAGCGTTCTCATCTATTAAATTCTGAACTCCCCTCATCGCAAGGTCGTAGGCGTGCTTCATGCCTCGGAGCCTGTCGTGGGTCTCGGGGAGCCCGTCTATAGATACTGATATTGTACCCATTCCGGCTTCTGCCAGCTTATGGGCGACTTCCTTAGTTATCAGTGTCGCATTGGACGTCATGCCCCACCTGAATCCAGCGGCATGAGCATAGTTCATTATCTCAAAGAAGTCTTTCCTTAAGAGGGGCTCGCCGCCTGTTACGCAGAGCTGCATACGGCTTATGTCAAAGTCCTCTTTGACCTGGTCTATTATTCTCTTGAATTCTTCTGTTGAAAGTTCGTTCTGCCCCGGCACGGAACAGTTGCTCCCGCAATGGAAACAATGCTCGTTGCAGGCCAGGGTAAACTCGAAGAAAAGATGCCTTAATTCGGGCTTAACGTAGAGCCCCTTGACGTAGTCTTCCAACTGGTCCAAGTGGCTTAACTTAAGTTTTGCTATTCTGGGATCTACCGGATTCATTCCTGATCCGACGGAGGTCCGTAGACCGCGGGCGTAAGATTGTCGTCCATATCAAAATCGGACGGCGGCCCATAGACATCCGCATTCATGTTGTCTGTCATGTCAGGATCTTCGGGAGCCTCGTATTCAGCTACCGTATCGTTATCCGAAGGGTCGAAATC
>JAGAAI010000087.1 GCA_017615325.1 Clostridiales bacterium
AAGTGCTTGGCAGGGCAGGTCTTATCAGTTGCCTTGATTACTACAATGAGCGTCACGCTTTGAAGTTAAGTTGAACCGCCGTATGCCGAACGGCACGTACGGTGGTGTGAGAGGGGGATTAAATTCCCCCTACTCGATTTTCTTTACCATATCTTAAGTTGTAGATATCCTTAGCTTTTGCTAATATCTATCTTAGCGGCGCAGAATGCGCAGACTTCAGAACTTCAATAAGGGGAGAGGTATCATGAACAAGGTATTCAAGACTGCAGTTACGCTTTTCGCGGCTTGCGGAACAACGGTTCTTCTGGCTGTGGCTGTCAGCGCTGCACCCGGCAAGGTTGCCGTCAATGAGAAGAACTTTCCGGATCAGGCTTTCAGGACATATGTGTCGTCCCAATTGGATAAGGATGGGGACGGGTATCTCTCAGAAGATGAGATAAAAAAATCGGACAATATCGTTGTCAACGACAAGAATATCCAATCCCTTAAGGGCATTGAGTTCTTCACGGAAATCGCATGGCTCGATTGTTCTAATAATTTCCTTACAAGCCTCGATATCTCAAAGAACACCAAACTTTCGGTAGTTGTTTGTGTAACTAACGGGATCAAAGACATAAAAATCGGAAATAACGACAAGCTTACCTTTCTCTTCGTTCACGAGAACCAGATCGGATCCCTTGATATCAGCGGATGCCCGAATCTTAAAGGCTTATCGGTCTATTCCAACCCGATAGAGAAAGTTGATATCTCTCATAACTTATATCTTCAGATGACTTATGTTTATGGGTCAAAGAAGGCAGATCAGAAGGATGACAACGGTCTTAGTTATACTTTGTACACTTTGCAGGTTACATCAGGTGACTCCATCTCAAAACTTACCGAGAACTATTCCATAATGACCAGCGATAACATAAAGTTTGACACAGGATCGGCAAAGGTCCCCGATGATATAGGCCTGATAGAGTTTAAGTCCGGCGGTATGGAGAAAAAGTGTGGCGAGTTCTTCTATCCTTCATATTCATACAAAGCTCTTCGAAGCAGTCTCAAGTGGAAATCATCTGATCCTAATGTCATATCGGTTAATGATAAGGGCTGCATCACCTGCAAGATGGCAGGCACGGCTGCCATCACTGCATATGCAGACGGGGCATCGGCAACGATGACGGTAACATCGCTTTATAAAGACGTTACCAACAAGAAGGATTTCTGGTACACCCCGACCAACTACCTGACAGCGAAAGGTACGGTCAAGGGCTACGACAAGCAGACGATGTTTAAGCCCGCCAACGACTGCACGAGAGCCCAGATGGTAACCTTCCTCTACAGGCTCCAGGGGGAACCTGCGACCAAGTCCACGACCTGTAAGTTCAAGGATGTCAAAAAGACAGACTACTTCTATAAGCCTGTTATCTGGGCCGTCGAAAAGGGCATCACTACTGGTGTGTCAAAGACCAAGTTCGACCCCAAGGGCGTCTGCACCAGAGCCCAGACAGTAACCTTCCTCTGGAGGATGGCAGGCAAGCCTTCGATCGGATCGGCAAAGAATCCGTTCAAGGATGTTAAGAGCAAGGATTATTTCTACAAGGCAGTTATCTGGGCATCCGGCAAGAAGATCGTCGCAGGCTACTCCGATGGCACCTTCCGTCCCCAGGGCAAGTGCTTAAGGCGCCAGATGGTAACCTTCCTCTATAAATACGATAAGTACATCAACAAGAAATGATCTATAGATCCTGATCTTAGCAGGGGCTGTCTCAAAAATTTTATTTGGGACAGCCCTGTTCTTTGGATGATCTGCTTTTCGATCAAAAAATGGTACGAATGGGTGATATGAATAATCATCCTGTCAAGATATAATTAAGTTGTTATGCAAAGAATGCCGGAGCTGTCAAACCGGCGGATGGTGACTTTAACAAAAATACAGGGGGAGAAAACATGAAAAGAATCTTATTACCAGTAGCAATGATGGCCATGGCCTGTGCCTTTGCCGCAGGTATCGCTTCTGTTCCGGCAGTAACTGTAAAAGCAGCCGGGGATGTCGAGATCAACGAGACAAATTTTCCGGATGATATGTTCAGAGAATTTGTCAAAAAATATGATAAGGACGAAGACAATAAGCTGAGCGGGGATGAGATAAAAAAGGTCAAAAAGATCGACATACAACGCTATGATGATTCAGCTAAGGATTTGAAGGGAATAGAATACTTTACCTATCTCACGGATCTGTACATCATTCAATATGATCTTGAATCGCTGGATCTTTCGAAGAATGTGAATCTGTCTTTGATCTACTTAGCAGGCAAAAATAATCTGTCTACTCTTGACCTTTCAAAGAATACTAAGATCGAATATGTAAGCTGCGTTTCTAATGATGTAAAGAATCTAATCCTTCCCAAGGACTGTGTTCTGGATGAACTGGATATTTCAGAAACAAAGATCTCCGATCCGGATCTTTCCAATTGCAGGTCAGTTAAACACCTGAAATGCCGCAAGACAGGTCTTACATCATTTCCGGACTTTAAGTGTTTCAATATAGAACGCATAGATTGTTCTGATAACGAGATCAAGCAAGTGGATCTGTCTAATTGCCCTAATTTGCGTCATTTTAACTGTCAAGGCAACAAACTGGAAAAGATCGATGTCAGCATGTGTAAGAATCTTCAAACCTTGTATGTAAATGGTAACTCACTCACATCTCTTGATGTCTCGAAAAACACTAAACTGATAACTCTTTTTTGTGACGGTAACAAGTTGACGTCTCTTGATCTGACAAATAATCCTAAACTCAAGTCTCTTACTTGCGAGTCAAACGCATTGACTTCACTTGATATAAGCAATAATGATGCTCTTGAAAGGTTTGATTGTTCCAAAAACAAGATCACAAAACTGGATATTTCTTCATGTCCCAAACTGGTCACAGCCTATAATGAAGGTGGAAGAGATCAATATGGCGATGATGATGATATTGATAACAGCGTAATATCCCGTTATTGGGATGATAATGAAGACAACAAGCATTATTGGATATGCTTTGATAAAGATGTCGATATTATCTGCAGTACGATAAGCGTCACGGCAAAGAGTAAGACCGTTGTATGCGGCAAGACAACCACATGCAAGGTGGATAGTGATACGGCTGTAACATGGCTGAGTTCTGATGAGAACATTGCAACAGTTGATTCTAACGGAAAAGTGAAGGCAAAGATGGCAGGTCTTGTAACGATAACAGCCCAGACATCTGATAACGTGAAGGCTAAAGTTAACATTACGGTTCTCTATAAAGATGTCACCAACAGCAAGGCTTTTTGGTATCTGCCGACCAACAGAATGACGGCATTGGGTGTTGTCAAAGGTTACAATAAGCAGACTCTCTTTAAGCCGGCAAATAAGTGCACACGTGCTCAGATGGTTACTTTCATGTGGAGACTTGTGGGAGAACCTGAGCCCAAATCAGATACCTGCAAGTTCTCTGATGTCAAGGAGACCGACTACTTCTATAAGCCCTGTATATGGGGCAACGAGAACCATATCGTTGAAGGCTACAAGGACGGAACATTTGGTCCCCAGATCATATGTGCCAGAAAGCATGCGGTAACCTTCCTTTGGAGACTTGCCGGTTGTCCTAAAGATTTTGATAAGAATAAGTTCTCCGATGTCAAGAAGAGTGATTACTTCTACGATCCAGTCAGGTGGGCTACCAGGAACGGCATCCTCGAAGGTTATAAAGATGGTACTTTCCGCCCGGACGGAGAATGCCTGAGGCGCCAGATGGTTACCTTCCTTGACAGGTATAACCAAAACATCTTAAGATTAGACAGTTAACAGAATTTACCAAAGACCGTGCTCTCAAAGGCACGGTCTTTTGTTGATACTCCAACAATCGGATGAGCCCCGTACGATTTTTATTGCCTCGGAAATAACTACAATGTAAAATATCCTTAGTTGAGAAATGAGGTGATAGATATGTTAGGAGCATTATTGGCAGCAACGATCGCGAACAATGTCGCGAAAAACGTTACCAGAGAAGTATCAAGATATGCAGCCCCGGTTGCAACTGCAGCAGCGACTGCAGCTATCACCGGAGCGGTTCAGAACAGCATGCAGCAGCGCGCCATCAATCAGGCACGTGAAGTAGAGCAGAGGAAGGAACTCCGTGACCTTTATGCGAAGCTCGCCATCTGCTGCTACATCGCCCGCGCGGACGGTGCAGTCACTGATGCGGAGAAGCGCGAGCTCGATCTGATCTACAATGAGATCGCAGGCGGATATGCCAATATCCCGGAGGCAAAGAACGAGATAACAAAGATATATAACAATGTTACACCGGACTTTGTTTTCGTAGAAGGATACATGAACATGGCAAATCCCGAGATCCTCGCATCTTTCCTGACCCTGGCTGAGGCTATCTCTAGGGCTGACTCGGCTGTTAGCGAATCGGAGGACCGCTGCATCTACAACATCAAGAAATATCTGACTGACAGGACCGGCAGGAACTATCTTAGGAACGTGGTCCTCAAGGACACATCGACAGACCTTGTCTGCCCGGGGTGCTCCGCGACCATGAAGCTCGATAAGTACAACAACACCCTGGCCTGCCCTTACTGCGGCCAGACAAGGTATGTTGAGGTTAAGTATACCTGATACAGATTGATCGGATACTTTCGGAGGCCGACCTTACCGCCGGCCTTTTTATTGTTGTTTCAATGGTGACGCAAATCAGGGAGATCACACCATCACAGGCGGCATCTGCCACTCATATTCGAAAGGGAGACCCAGCAGGGAGCCTGCGAGTTCGCAGGATTTTATATCCAGTGAAGAGAGAGTCTTAAGCTCAGCGTTGTCGCCGTATTCGGCGAAGTCCGAGAGATTGTGGATAACGGGGAGCTTGGTACACTTGCCGATTATCTTAAGGCAATACCTGCCTTCGCGGCCGAAGCCCAGGACTCTTATGTATGCAGGGTTCTTGATATCAAGGACTGATGCATCCTGGCCGACATAGCAGGAAGCCATCGCGCGGTAGATGCGGCCCAAAGTGAAGTGGCGGGTGTTAACTATCTCGTCGAAGCGGGCGAGGTCGCCGGGGCGCAGGCTTTCGCGGATGTTATTAAGATATCCGGACAGGCCGTTGGTCATGTAGGCGCTGTTGTCGCTGAAGGTGCAGGATGTGATTACCCTCCTTAAGTATTCTTCCTCATCAAGAGGGGTGAATCCGCCGTGCGACATGGCTGAGAGCCAGACTGCAAGCGACTCTTCAGGCATCTTGCCGCCGAGCTTGGTCATGAGAGATGACATGCTCTTATCGGCACCTGCAAGCTTCCTTATATCGGATGCGGATGCGAAGCCGTCTCCGCCGCCGTGGTAAGCGCCGATACGCTTGATCATGTGGACTTGGATGCGGCCCTTGGGATCACATTCTTTCAATGCTCTTAAGTAGTCCAATGCGAGTATGGAATTAGGGGACTTCAGGGCTTCTGCGATCTTGTCTTCAGCGAAAGAAGTCTTCCCGGAAAGGCAGCTGATTATAGCTTTCGCGCGGGCTGCAGGGAATGACTGGCCTGCTTCGATCTCCTCTTTTATAATGCGGTTATATTCTTCATTGCTGTCGAAGTCGAAGCCTGCGAGTTCTTCAAGTATCGAGGGATCCTCGCAGTCGATGCCGAAAGCTATATCTGTCACGACACCGGATGCTGTCATCGTTGCGATGGCTCCGTGGGCGAACCTTTCGGAGGGCGCGCATGCGAAAGTGAATGGCAGTTCGAGAACTATATCAGCGCCGCAGAGAAGAGCCTGGCGGGTGCGGATGTGCTTGGGCAGCATGGCGGGAAGACCGCGCTGGGTGAAGGCGCCGGACATGACGGGCATAACGATGGCCCGGGGGTCGCCGACTTCTTCTTTCGCCTTGTCGATCAGGTATCTGTGGCCCGAATGAAAGGGGTTAAATTCCGCAACAATGCCTATGACGCGCATATTTTGAATTGCCGCTCCTTTTGGTATAATCGAGAAGATTATATTTCAAAAGGGACCCGCTTTGCAATGCGAAAGACCAATCCGCTAACAGATTTCCTTTCAAACTTCACGACCCGCCAGCTTATCATAGCGGCGGTGATCGGTGCCGTTCTTCTCTTCGGGGGCGCGGGCTACCTCATCTATTCCAACATCTACGGCAACATCGGCAGGATCAAGCTCTGCGAGACATCTAAGTCTGACATCGACCGCAAGAAGGTCGCATCCGAGAACAACATAATTACCGGCTACCTTTTCTCGAGGACCAAGAACCTCATGCTCGAAAACGCTAACGACGGCAAGCTCATTCCCTCCCAATATACGATCGCAGGCCGCCTTGTGACCCAGCCCGCCGAGAACACCCTGACCTACAGACTCGAAGATCAGGCGCTTCTCCTCAAGGCCTATATCAAGAACGGCGACAGAGGCAAGGCCGTGGAACTGCGCAATGAGATCAACAAGCGTTACCTTCAGGAAGACGGGTCTTATCTTGCTGCTGTTTACGACGATGCTTTTGAGGGTGATAAGGTTCTGGAAGGGAAGAGCAGTATCACATCCCAGATGGCCTGGCTCGATGCGTATCTGGAGTTCTATGCGACCTTCGGCAACCGCAATGATGAGGCATATATCAAGGGGCTGGTTGCAACGCTTTTCGATACAGACGGGCAGATCAAACCTGAGGATCTGACCGTTCAGGAATATGAGGATGCTGATCCTGCCGGAAAGATCGATACGGACGAAGATGAGGCAGAGATCAAGGCAGGTCCCGAGAAGTCACTCAAGGGCGTTAAACTGTCGGATGTTAATCTGCCGCTGATAAAGAGCTTGGAGATGAACGGATTCCTGCCGGCGGGTACTTACGACAAGGCCGCGGAGCTCGTGACGGGCGCGCTGGTATCCGATTCCATAAGGCTTTACGCATATGCATACGAGAAGACTGCGAACGGCATCAACTATGTCTATACAGCGGGCGAAGCGGGCGCGGTCGATGTTCCCGAGTCCATGAAGACAGAAGCGAACCTTGCTGCTATGGGCCTGCTTCCCGCAAGCGATATTTCCTGGATATCCCAATTTGTCTTAAACAACGGCATGATCCCAAATTACTACTACATCACGACCGGCAATTTCAGCGAAGACAACTGCCGTGACGCAGGTCCTACGGTGCTCCTGCTCGCATACAGGATGGGAGATGCCCCGCTCTACAAGATGATGTGCAACCTCGAGGGCATGAAAGTCGCGACCAAGTCTTCCTCTGTCGCCCTCTACATGATCTACAGGCAGGAAGAGTCGAGGTTCATTTTCGATGCTGCGGAGAACCTTGGTGTGTATGTTGCCTGCGGGTGATGCGGAGATCAATTATTTACGATAAATACATCAACGGGAGAGGATGAAAAGCATGATGAAAAAGATAAAGATTTTGGTGAGCCTTGGGCTGATCGTCATACTGCTGGCGTGGGTGCAGATCGTTGCCCGGGATCAGGTTTTCGCAGATGATTATCTTCCTTTTCCGAACATTGTAAAGAATGGGGATGTTATTAGTTGGGACACGATTGAAGACATTTACGGGGGTATCGATCTGGATATTTATACGCCCTCATCGGAAACGAGCCGGGTGGGGTTTTCTTTTTATAAAAGCGTGACCTCTGTCGATCTTTATGAACTGTTCAGCGGGAGTGCCGCGATGGCGGCCGGAACATATAGATGTGTTTTGAGTACAAGCGACACATTAGGAAACAAGTACAGATATGAATGCACGTATGTCCACAATTACCATCAGCTGAACAAAGTGGAGAATATCAGGTTTAGCGGCGATAAGCTGACATGGGACTTTCAGGACAGCGAAGTGGCCGCCGGTGTAGAGATCTTTTATGAAGTACAGGTGATCGTCGACGGACGGGATTCATATAGAGACAGTTATTCCCGTCTTACGTCGGCAAGCGTGCCGTCATATCTGGTCCTTCAGGAGGGGACCCACGACTACAAGATAAGGATCTTCGCTTACAGCGATGTCAGAGGATACCATAAGAGCGAAGTCCTAACGGAAATAAAAGGTTATGAAGCTCACGGACTCCCGCTCCTCTCGAATCTGGATATAACAGACGGTCTAATAAGCTGGGATCCTTATCCTGCTTGCACCGACTACCGGGTGTTTGTTGCATACCGGCTCAAAGGCGCTGCCGGGAATTCTGTCACGATAAACTACGTAAACACCAACAGTTTCTATCTTCTGAGGAATGTCAGTTCAAATGCTGCCGAGCAGGATATAACTGTTTATGTTGCCGCAATTGGAGAGAACGGCGACCGTAAAACATCTTACTCAACTGTAACATATCATTTCGTTAATAAAGACATCGTGTATTATCCGCTGTATGTTTCCGGAAATCAGTTAAACTCTAATTCCAATCTGGCGGACCTCTTCAGTAGCCGTGCTAAAGGATCTGTGAGATATTATCCTTCCTCGAACAAGCTTGTTTTTACAGATCTTGATAACACCGACACATCATTGCGTGACTACAGCAGCAATAACGCTCCCTTGTTCAAATCGACCGAACCTCTGACGGTAGAGGGCAAAGCTGATCTTATCAACGGCGGTGAGATATTCCTGTGCGATAAAGATATAACTTTCACAGAAGGAAGCAAGATAACGGGCAAAGCGGGCACGACCGCCATGAAGGCACAGAACATCATTGTCAACGGAAACTCTCTCGAGCTTACCGGCCTGGGCGGCGAAGCTGTTACCTCATCCGGCAAGATCACGATCTCCAATAAAACTAAGTCCGTCTTATTACAGACAGAAACCGCCGGACAAGCCGCTCTTAGTGCAAGAGGGCTGGTGACTGACTATATCAGGATAACGGAACCTCAGAACGGTCGTTATGACAGCAGCAAAAAAACAGTCTGCAGTCCTGACGGGACTCCTGCTTCCAAAGTCCGGCTCGTCAATCTCGGTCCTACCGCGACCCCGACACCTGTTGTAAAGATCGCTCTCGACAGATCGAAAACCTCTGTCATCTGCGGCAAGTCGGCCACCATCAAGGCAACTCTCACCGGCTCGTCCGCGAAGATCTCATGGAAATCTTCCGACAGCAAGGTCGCTGCAGTCGACGATTCCGGCAAGGTAACTGCCAAGATGGCGGGCACTGTGACCATAACTGCTTCCGCTGCAGGGAAGAGTGCCACGTGCACTGTTACCGTTCTATACAAGGATGTGACTTCGTCCAAGGAGTTCTGGTATGCGCCGACCAACTGCCTGACAGCTGCCGGCGTTGTCAAAGGCTACGATAAGCAGACAAAGTTCAAGCCGGGCAACAAGTGCACCCGCGCTCAGATGGTGACCTTCATATGGCGTCTCGCAGGGGAGCCCAAGCCCAAGACGTCAACTTGCAAGTTCAAGGACGTTAAGAAGACCGACTACTTCTACAAAGCCTGCATCTGGGGCAATGAGAACCATATCGTTGAGGGTTACAAGAATGGAACTTTCGGGCCTAAGATCGTGTGCGCAAGAAAGCATGCGGTCACCTTCCTCTGGAGGCTGGCCGGCAAGCCCGAGCCAAAGTCAACGAAGAACAAGTTCAAGGATGTCAAGAAGAAGGACTATTTCTACAAGGCAACTCTCTGGGCATCAGAGAAGAAGATCCTTGCAGGATATAAAGATGGTACCTTCAAGCCGAACGGCGCCTGCCTGAGACGTCAGATGGTAACTTTCCTCTACAAATATGATAAGTTTGTGAATGGGAAGGGATGACACAGGAATCAAAGATCCCGATAAGTGATAGCAGAAAACTTCAAATTTGGTAGCAGTAACTGCAATCAAAAACGGCATTTAATGCTACCATTGCTTTTTATCCTTGAATGATTGCAAAAAATGTGGATTTTGCTAGCAGTTACTGCTACCGTTTTGGCCTGTTTCTGCTATCACCTCATTTCATGTCAATATATCATTTGAAAAGCCCGCCCCTTAAGAGTATACTTTTGAGCGGCAATAATATTTTTGTTTTATATAAAGGAGGCTTCCACATGGCATTCATTGACGACATCAAGGCAAGAGCTAAGGCTGACAAGAAGAAGATCATCCTTCCCGAGTCCATGGACAGACGTACTTTCGAGGCGGCTGCTGAGATCTTAAAGGACGACATCGCTGACCTTATCATCATCGGTACAGATGAGGAGATCAAGGCTAACAGCGAGGGACTGGACGTATCCAAGGCAACATTCATCAACCCTTTCACATATGAGAAGACCGAAGAATACATCAACGGTTTCTATGAACTCCGTAAGGCTAAGGGCATGACACCCGAGCAGGCTAAAGAGACTGTTCTTGGCGACTATATGTACTATGCATGCATGATGGTCAAGATGGGCGACGGCGACGGAATCGTTTCCGGTGCATGCCACTCCACGGCTAACACGCTGAGACCTTCACTGCAGATCATCAAGACAGCTCCCGGAACAAAGCTCGTTTCCGCTTTCTTCGTTATGGTCGTACCCGACTGTGACCTTGGCGCTGACGGCACTTTCGTATTCGGTGACTGCGGTCTCAACCAGAACCCCACATCCGAAGAGCTCGCAACTATCGCAGGTTCTTCTGCTGAGTCTTTCAAGCTCCTCGTAGGCAAGGAGCCCCAGGTTGCATTGCTCTCACATTCTTCCATGGGTTCCGCAAAGCATGACGACGTTACAAAGGTCGTTGAGGCTGTTAAGATCGCAAAGGCTGATTACCCTCAGTTCGCTATCGACGGCGAGCTCCAGGCTGACGCAGCGATCATCCCTTCCATCGGCGCTTCCAAGGCTCCCGATTCCGCTGTTGCAGGTAAGGCTAACGTTCTTATCTTCCCTGACCTCGACGCAGGCAACATCGGCTACAAGCTCGTTCAGCGTCTTGCAAAGGCTGAGGCATACGGACCTATGTGCCAGGGTATCGCAAAGCCCGTTAACGATCTGTCCCGCGGATGCTCTGCAGCAGATATCGTTGGCGTTATCGCAATCACAGCAGTTCAGGCTCAGGCTCAGGGCTGATATTTTTCGAAAAGGAGTTATCACATGAATATTCTCGTTATCAACTGCGGATCTTCTTCCGCCAAGTTCCAGCTTTTCGATATCGACAACGGCAAGGTCCTTGCAAAGGGCAACGCCGAGCGTATCGGTATCGGCAATTCCAAGCTCACATATAATCCCGACGGCGGCAAGGCCATCGTCATCGAGCAGGACATGCCTGACCACAAGGTCGCAGTCAAGATGATCCTCGACGCTCTCGTAAATCCCGAGTACGGCGTAATCGCATCCGTCGATGAGATCGCAGCAGTCGGCCACCGCGTACTCCACGCAGGTAAGTACTACAGCGAGTCCGTTATCGTTAACGACGACGTTAAGCGCGTTATCCGCGAGTGCTTCCCCTTAGGACCTCTGCACAATCCCGCTAACCTCATCGGTATCGAGGCTTGCGAGTCCGTTCTTCCTGCAGGCACTCCCCAGGTAGCTGTTTTCGATACGGCATTCCATCAGACAATGCCCCCGAAGGCTTTCATGTATGCTCTGCCTTACGAGTACTATGAGAAGTACGACATCCGCCGCTATGGTTTCCACGGCACATCCCACAGATATGTTTCCAAGAGAACGGCAGAGTTCCTTGGCAAGGATCCTAAGGATCTTAAGATCATCACATGCCATCTTGGCAACGGCTCTTCTTTCGCAGCTGTTGACGGCGGCAAGTGCGTTGACACATCCATGGGTCTTACACCTTTGGCAGGTATCTGCATGGGTACCAGGACAGGTGACATCGACCCCGCTATCGTTCCTTTCATCATGAACAAGGAAGGCCTGACACCTGACGAGATGGACACTCTCCTCAACAAGAAGAGCGGCGTTATGGGTATCTCCGGCGTATCTTCCGACTTCCGTGACCTCGCAAAGGCCGCTAACGAAGGCAATGAGAGGGCCCAGCTCGCACTCGACATGTTCGCATATCAGGGCAAGAAGATCATCGGATCTTTCGCAGCTGCCATGGGCGGCGTTGACGTCATCGTCTTCACGGCAGGCATCGGTGAGAACACAGACACCATGAGAGCCGCTATGTGCAAGGACCTGGAGTTCTTAGGCGTTGAGATCGACGATGAGATCAATACAGGCCTCCGCGGTAAGGAAGCCATCATCAGCAAGGCTTCGTCCAAGGTTACTGTATGCGTTATCCCCACCAACGAGGAGCTCGCTATCGCACAGGAGACCGAGGCGCTGGTAAGATAAGTAATAACTTACAACTGAATCTCAAGCAAAAGGCTGCCTTCGGGCAGCCTTTGTTATCGGCTGAGGTTGCGCATAAATGGCACAGATGTTGCGCATTACGCGCAACAAGCCCACGATTTATGCGCAACATTCCAATAGTCAACAGGATCAAGCCGGATGTTGCGCATAATGCGCAACAAACCCCTTGTTTATGCGCAACATTCATCGAAAAGATTAACTTAAAGGCTACATCTTGGACATCATCTGTAGGTTGTTCCTACAAAATGCTGAATTTATAATATAAGGTGCGAAAGTCATTGAGCATCTTGGAGGTATGTTATGAGAACAGCAAAGGTGACGGCGGCATTGTTGACATTTGCGATGGTTATCGCAAGCGTTCCTTTAACAAGCAGGGCGGATGAAGTTCATAAGCATGACGATAATGAATATCAGGCATGGACCTCAGCGGAGAGTCTGCCATCTTCCGGCGGGAACTACTATCTGACCGGGGATGTTGAGATCAGCAGCACCTGGGAAGTTCCTGTGGATAATAATACATATCTCTGTCTTAACGGACACGATATCAGATACACGGGAGATGACGATGCTCCTGTTATAAGAAATACGCATGGTAAAAGTCTTTATATTGAAGATTGTGAAGAAACCCTTGCGGCAGGAAAGATAACCGGCGGCAAAGACTACGGAATCAAGTTCGAAGGTGACGGATCATTATATCTTCGCGGCGGGGAAGTGTCCGGCAATATTGTCGGAGGTATTTACGCTTCACAGGGGAGTATCAACATAGAAGGCGGATCCGTTTCGGACAACTTAGGATCGGGAGTTGTTTTGGAGGATCATTCCGGTTTTATCATGACCCGGGGCCTTATCAGCAGAAACATGAATCCCGAAGGTAACGGAGGCGGAATTAGGATAAGTCCTTCCAATTGTATCTGTTACATCAGCGGTGGAGAGATATCCGGCAATACTGCTTTGTATGGCGGGGGAATCTATTGCGACAACGGCTTATATGCTTTGGCTCACGTAAGCATAAAGGACAACAATGCTAACCTGAACGGCGGCGGATTATATGTAACCGGTGAGGATTCCAGCGGAGCATTAATGCATGATACCCTTATTACGGGAAACAGTGCAGGCCGTAACGGCGGCGGACTCTATCTGAATAATTGCAGAACTGACGGCTGTATCTTGTATGATGCTGATATCAGCGGAAACAATGCAGCCGTTACGGGCGGCGGTATCCTTTATAACGACGGGTGCCTTGTGCTTAACAGTTCGTCCAGAGATGATAAAGTTCTGGTAAGTGACAATGAGGCCGGAGGCAAAGAGGATAATCTTTACTTAAGGAGCGGAAAGACACTGAAGATAAGTTCCTCTTTCTCCAGTTCTGATATCGGTATCTCCATGTCCGTCCCCGGTGTTTTCACTGACGGATTCAATAATCTGGATGACAAATATCTTCCGTCTGCTTTCTTTACTTCGGATGCGGATGACCTTGTCGTAGGTTTTGTTGATGATGAAGCAGGTCTTGTATCAGGTGAGCAGTATAAGATATCGCTAGATCCTGATATTGCCAATGGTAAGGTTACTTGTGACAGGCGCAAGGCTGCTCCGGGTGATACGGTTACACTGACTTTCACGCCTGATACGTATTATGAGCTGTCATCCGTTAGCGTAACCTGTGCTAATGGCGATGAGGTCTCAGTTTACGGTGATTCTTTCGTTATGCCGGATTCTGATGTTTGGGTTACGGCAGAATTTTCCAAGGATGAATTCGTTGATCCTGAAGATATAACTCTTGATAAGGCTGAGATCACCTTGCTCGAAAACGAGACATATAAGTTTAATGCGACAGTTCTGCCTGATTATGCGACAGACAAGTCAGTCGTATGGTCTTCGTCCGATCCTTCGGTTGCAACTGTTGATAATGAAGGTAATGTTACAGCCGTTAAAGCAGGTGCTGCAACTATAACTGTATCTGCTGTTTACGGTGAGGCAAGTGCCCTTTGCGAAGTTACGGTTAATGAGCACAGATATAATGTCGTTTTCGAAGACGGCTTCGGGAATATCTTAAAGGAAGAGAACGTGAAACCCGGGGAGGATGCAGAGGCACCCGATATTCCGGGCAGGGATAGATACTTTTTTACCGGTTGGGATAAGGATTTCACGTCTGTAAATGAAGATCTGACAGTAAAAGCTACATGGGGCGATGTCATGAGCGATATCGGCCGGCCAATTACGGCAAGTGAGAGTCCCGTGCATTTTTCGATCGACCCGTCCGATGGTTTTGCAGTGCCGGGACAACCGGTAACGGTAACGACTGCACTTTACGGCAATGACGGCAAGTCAGGATACAGGACGACAGGATTCGAATATTCTTTCGTATATTCCGGGAAGACTTATACATTCCCCTTAAACAAGATAAGTGATGTTAAGTACAGATTTTATATGCCTGAAACAGATGGAGAGCAGGCTGTATTACTGACTGCAAAATATATCACTACGAACAGGATGGATTATTCATCAGATTTGTCCTTGACCGTTAAGACCGAACAGGGAGAGGATGTTGCAGCCGGATCACCGGATGTTTTCTGGACGCTGAAAGGCGATATAGTAACAGTAAACTTAAAGGACAGCTTTGTTTTGAATGACGGTCAGTTTGCATACTATGTCGTAACAAAGAGTGACGGGACAATTTATAAGAAGCAGAAGATCTCAGGGAGGGAAGACTGGACTTTCACAGCACCCGACCATGATACTCAGGTTTCAGTTATGGTAAGGAACAAGCTCGGTTACATTGACGCTGACGGCACCCCCCTGACCTGCAATGACTACCTGATCGTCAATGTTTTTGCTGACAGAGAACTTGGCAGCGGCTGGTATGTGGTAACGGAAAACCTGACTGTCAATGATCTTAAGATAAAGGGTAATGTCAACCTTATCCTATGCGACGGCGCAAAACTTACGGTCAACGGCGGTATAGAGCTCTTAAGGGGCAATACCCTGACGGTCTGGTGCCAGAACGGGAAGACCGGAACGATCGAGACCAGAGGCGGTCAGAATCAGGCAGGTATCGGAGGGAATTACTATTACTTAGGCGGAAAGCTTGTTATCAACGGCGGTAAGATCTATGCGTATGGCGGTCAGTATGCGGCAGGTATCGGCAGCGGCAGGGCCTATTATTCAAATAACAGCTGTTCCTCATCGATCGAATATATCCAGAACAACGGATATGTCGAAGCATACGGCAGTTACGTTGAAGATCAGGGCAGCGGTGCCGGTATCGGCGGAGCAATGTCCTCCAAAAGCATAATGACGACTGGTTTCTATACAGCCGGAGGTACGGTCACGGTCAACGGTGGCACCCTGAAAGCTGTTGCTTACGGATGTGCGGCCGGTATCGGAGGCAGCGGAAATAAAGATTTTGGCGCCAGCTTTACCATGAACGGCGGCGATGTCACAGCGGTAGGCGGTGAGTACGGAGGAGCAGGTATCAGCAACGGTACGACTGTTATAAACAGCGGCGTCCTTCACGCTAGCGGCAGAGGCGGCGGTGCTGGTATCGGCGGATCCAACGGGACGACCGGTTATTCCGGAAGCCCGGCTGCCGGCAAGGTAACGATCAGCGGCGGAGAGGTATTTGCTTATGCCGAAGGCGGATTCGGAACCTGCGGTGCGATCGGAAGAGGAGCAAATGCACTCTCAGGCGACTCCACGAGATCCTTGACCATTGCTTCTGATATGTGTGCCAAGACCGGATCAGATCAGGCATCAGCTTTTCTCGCTTTAAGTGCAGAAAGATACGACAGTTGCTCTGGAGATCTCTATGCGTATGTATATAAGTGCAGTCACAGCAAGGAGATCTATGAGATCGACGAGACAAACCATACCAGGACATGTAAATATTGTGATGTCTCCGATAACGCGGAAGCTCACATCCTGAATGACGAGAATATCTGCACGGTCTGCGGAGCACACCCCTGCACCATAAAGTTCATAGCCAACGGCGGAACAGGCACAATGGCTGATGTTGTTGTACTTGAAGGATCGTCTTATACATTCCCGGGCAACTCATTCGGAGAGCCCGAAGGCCAGGCATTCAAAGGCTGGAAATATAATAATGCGGTTCTTCCTCTTCCTGCAGGCACCGAGATAACGGTATCAGCTGACATAACACTTACAGCTCAGTGGCAGACTCTTACCTGGAATTCTCTTCAGACCTGGATCAACAATGCCGCTGACGGATCCGCGATAAAGCTGTCCGCAGATCTTACTGCAGAATCTTCCGATAAGCAGCTTACGATCCCGGAAGGTAAGGTCATCACGATCGATCTTAACGGACATACTCTGAACCGTAATCTTACCAGTAAGAAAGATACTGGAAGCGTGTTCTATGTTAAGTCCGGCGCCAACTTTACTTTAAAGAACGGTACGATCAAAGGCGGTTATTCCGAGAACGGCGGTGGCATCAACATGGATTACGACCCCAAGACCAGAGTCGCCCTGATCGATGTTGACGTAACGAATAATCAGGCAGAATCAAACGGCGGAGCTATCTGTAACAGAGGTAACGTCTCAGTAAAGGGCGGAAGCTTAACCAACAATAAAGCAGGTAAATACGGCGGAGCTATCTGTAATCCCGACACGGATCAGTCCGTTCAGCTCAACACGTCAGGTGTTGAGATAAAAAACAATGCGGCCAAGGTCGGCGGCGGGATCTATGCCGGCAAGTATACTGCGCTTATCAATACAGTAATAACGAACAACAAGTGCAGCGGAGAGGAATTTACATATAGGTTCAACAACGGTCTCACCCGCGAAGTTTACCTCGAAGGCGGCGGAGTCTTTGTCCAGGGAGGCGTGCCTTTCGGCGTCGGAGGATCCACGATAATAAAAGACAACATTTGCACCAGAAATAATAAGAGCAATAATCTTTATCTGCGCAACAAGGACAGATCCGTCAGCGAAAACACGAATGTAGTGGTCAACTTCAGCACCGCGCTCAATCCTGATGCCGAGATAGGCATTACCTATGAACTGAAAGAGGGGGATATGTATTTCAACTTCCCCGCTCAGATCTCCAGACCCATAGAAGACAGTTACGGGAATGTTTATGCATCGATGGATAACTTCTTCGCAGATGACCCCGTCAATTTTGTCCTTGCCAACATTAATGTCCACGGATATATCATCTTAGGCCCCATTGATGCAGCATATACATTGGCCCGCGGAGAAGGTGGCGGAGGAGATACAATCTATCCTTCCACCAAGGATGCAGTTATAGTGCTTCCCGAAGATCTTACACCTCCTGCGACTGCGATCACTCCGCCTGAGGGCAAGGAACTGATTGCTTGGGAAAGTGACGGCACGACCTACTATCCCGGTCAGTGGGTCGAGTTAAATGGTCCTAAGACATTTACGGCAATTTTCGGAACATACTGGTCCAAACTCCAGGATGAGATCGACGCCGCTTCCGACGGCGCGGTCATCAAGCTTGGCCGTGATTACAAGGCTCTGTCAAGCGACCGGCCGCTTAATGTATCCGGCAAGAACATAACGATCGATCTTAACGGCCATACTCTTGACCGCGCGGATACCGGTTCACCGGCCCTGATCGTCGGAGGCGAGACAGCAGGTCTTACCCTGCGTGACAGCAAGTCCGGCAATAAGGGCAAGATCACGGGAGGCTCGGTTGGAGTCCTTATCAAGTCAGGTTCTTCCTTAACCATGGAATCCGGCAATATCAAGGGCAACGCTGAGTATGGTATCAAGACGGAGTCAGCTTCTTCGACGCTCAATCTCAAGGGAACTCCCATTGTAACAGATAATGTAGAGGGTAATATCTTCCTGGCTGAAGGCGCCGTTATAAATATCAGCGGAGCCATCACGAAAAACGCCAGGGCAGGCGTCACGCTCGCCAAGGGCCCCGGTACGGAGCTTAAGAGTGTGGAAGTTACATCTGGATTTAAGAGCTACACCTACAGGGAATTCATAACTGACGACTCGAATAATTACCTGGTTAAGAAAGTCGGCGGTGAGACCATATTCACACTCCCGATGCCTGTATATAAAGTCACAGGGAAGACAAGTCTTGTATATACGGGCGAGCCTCAGGAGCTTGTCACGGCAGAAATCACGGGAGGTACGATAGCTTATTCTCTCGAAAAGAATGCAACAGAGTATTCCGATACGATATCTGCCACGAATGCCAAGACCTATTTTGTCTACTACAAGATCACGGGCGATAAAGACCATTGTGATTACATAAGCGAGCAGCCCGTCTCCGTTACCATCCGCAGGGCGACACCTGACCTGGGTGACGTTACTGCAAATAAGGTCGTTGGAACGACAGACATAACTGCCGTGACACTAAGCCACAGCAAGGAGACAGTTCCAGGAACTCTTGCTCTGAGCGAGGATGTGACGGAACTTAAACTTGGGACATATTCTTACGCCTGGAGGTTTACTCCTTCAGATCCCCTTAACTATGAAGTCTTAACAGGTACTGTCGATATCACTGTTGAAGACTATATCTGGGGAACACCAGTTTATTCCTGGTCAGGCGACAAGAGCAAGGTCAAGGCAACTGTCTATGCCACCAATGATCCCACTGTATTCCAGGAAGAAGAAGTTGACACGGTAACGACTGACACACCAGCCACGTGTGAGAACGCAGGACAGACAGTAGTAACGGCGACATTTACTAACGATAAGTTCTCAAAACAGGAGGAAGTCTTATCTTCTACTCCTGCTCTGGGACACGACTGGAGCGAGTGGACGGTAACGACTCCCGCATCGACCGGATCTGAAGGCGTCATGACACGTGAATGTATAAGGTGCCATAAGACCGAGACCAAGGCTGTTGCAAAACTTACGCCGACTCCTACGGAAACACCTGCGGCTACTGCAACTCCTACTGCAACGGCAACACCTAAGCCCACTACAGTGCCGTCTGCGACTCCGACAAAAGCAGTATCATTGCAACTAACACCTGTACCTACAAATGCTGCAACTGTAACTCCTGCAGGTAAGCCTTCTGTGACACCTAAGTCTGATCCTACAGCAAGCCCGACGGGTTCGGTTAAACCTTCAGAGAAGCCTACTGCTGAACCTACAAAGGCAGCAACAGTTACCCTGAAGCTCGACAAGACGAAGGCAGAACTTGTCTGTGGAAAGACTTTGACCTTGAAGGCAACACTAACCGGATCCAAGGATAAGCTTACATGGAAGTCTTCTGATACGAAGGTCGCAACAGTTGATGTAAACGGGAAAGTCACTGTGAAGATGGCAGGACAGGCAACTATCACGGCATCTGCAGCCGGCAAGACCGCAACATGTGTTGTTACTGTTCTCTATAAGGATGTAACCAACACTAAGGACTTCTGGTATGCTCCTACCAACTACCTCACAGCAAAGGGTGTAGTCAAAGGTTATGCCAATCAGACGGAGTTCAGACCTGCCAATGTCTGTACAAGAGCTCAGATGGTAACTTTCATCTGGAGACTGCAGGGTGAACCTAAGCCCAAGGCGATAACATGCAAGTTTAAAGATGTAAAGAAGACGGATTACTTCTACAAGGCCTGCATCTGGGGCAACGAGAACCACATTGTAGAAGGATACAAAGACGGTACCTTCGGCCCTCAGATCGTCTGTGCAAGAAAGCATGCAGTAACCTTCCTCTGGAGACTTGCAAACAAGCCGAAGCCAGTATCCTCCAAGAACAAGTTCAAGGATGTCAAGAAGAGCGATTACTTCTATACCGCAACTCTTTGGGCATCCGAGAAGGGAATCCTGGCAGGATACTCTGACGGCACCTTCAAGCCTGACGGCGACTGCCTGAGACGCCAGATGGTAACCTTCCTCTATAAATACGATAAGTTTGTAAACGGGAAGGGATAAACTCTTATAACTGACTATCAAGATCGGATCACGGCACTGCTGTGGTCCGATCTTTGATAGTTTTTGTCAAAAATATAGGAAAAGCAACACTATCAGAGGAATCTGTAGTTTGACTCTGTTTTTGCCCAGCCGATATAATTATAATGACTAAATTTAGGAGGGGAACTTTATGTTAAAGAATTCCACCAGGACAAGAATGGCTTCAGTTGCGTTATCTCTTCTGTTGATAATGGGTATCATCTGCGTTCCCAAGGCAGTTGCAAGGGCAGAAGACGGAGATCCTATTGAAGCAAATACATGGGATGCGATCCAAACAGCAATTGATGAGCACGATAAGTGCGAGATCAAACTTTTAAAAGATCTTGACCTGACCAATATCACAGCCGCGCTAAGTGTGTCATCCGGCAAGGATATTACCTTAGATCTTAATGGACACACTGTTAAGAGGAGCACGCAAATGTGGACTGGTCGATGTTATGTGAAGATTGAAGGGTCCGCTGACGAGAAAGCTTTGTTTACTCTAAAAGACAGCAGTGTGTCATCCGCAAACCCTTACGGAACAGGATCTTTTACAGGTGCTAGAGGTGGCACCAATCCAACAGGTATAGTTGTTAATGATTACGGCGTATTTACTATGGAAGGCGGGACCATAGCCCAATGTCTTACTTCCGGCTACGGAGGCGGAGGTGTCTTTGTTGGCGGCGGCGAGTTTATCATGAAAGGTGGTTGTATTGACCATAACAATGCTGCAGTTAATAATGGCACCAATGGCGGTAATGGCGGCGGTGTTTGTATAACTGATGGAATTAAAGACGATAAGATCAAGGGCAGATTTGAGATGCTCGGAGGCACGATAAGAGGCAATGGAAACTGGCTCTATAACAATAATGGAGCTCCAAGGTGCGGTGGCGGAGTCTTTGTTGATGAAGGCTGTACATTTGTAATGAAGGGCGGAAGGATTGGAACCAATGACTCGATGGGGCATAATATCGCTCAGAGTAACGATAAAAACCTGGGTGGCGGCGTTTATGTGGCTGGATCCTTTATTATGTCAGGCGGTATCATATATAACGGAACTGCCTCTACACATGGCGGAGGTGTCTTCGTCGCTAGTACCGGTGACTTCACAATGAATGGTGGTACCATTGATGAGAGTATGGGCGGGTCAGTCTATCTGGATTGTCAGGCAAGTTTTGTGATGAATGATGGTACAATATCGAGTGGTAATGCCAATGGTGTGTTTATTAATGGTGAGGACGCAAACACTTATGCTACTTTTACGATGAATAACGGTGTTATTACCGATAATTCCAATCCCTTAGGTGCAGGTGTACACGTGCATGACTATGCTAAGTTTACGATGAAAGGCGGACAGATAGTTGGCAACTATGCTCTTGGTGCCGATGAAGACAGTGAAGGCGGTGGCGGAGTTTATGTATCGTCGTATGCGGTTTTTGATATGGAAGGCGGTTTGATCGCTGATAACCAAACCGGCAAGCATGGTGGCGGAGTCTACCTCAGGAGAAGAGGAACATTTAATCTTAAGGGGGGGACGATCACCGGGAATAGCTGTCAAGAGAATCAGTATATTCCTTCCGCTGTTTATGGTGGCGGAATCTATGTTGATTGTGAACAAACCGAGTTCACCAATCTGAACCTTACGGGAGACTCTTGTGTTGTGGTTAAAGACAATCTGGTCTTTACGAGTACTAAACCTGAATATGAAGAAAATGTTTACTTCACGGATTCTTATAGCGTATATTATAACAATGATATCCACATAACAGGCGCATTGAAGGAAGGAACAAAGATCGGTGTATCAGAACCCGACAAAGGCGCTCCTTTTTACTACGGGGTAACCAGAGACTATGAAAAGTACAATACCGTGAACGGTGTAGTCGCAGATCCGGGTGATTTCTTCTTCTCAGACAAGGATGACTTAAAGATCAGCCTTAATGGGGGTGAAGTACATCTTGATCCACATTTTCATAAGATAAAACTGTCGCCTTCAGGAGACACCCTGACCGTAACATGTACGACCACAGTTCGTCCCTGTGGTATGAATGAGGAACTCAAGATCATTATCGATGATCAGATTGCGACGGGTGAGCCTGTGAAGGCTGCCTTGACTTACGGTGAGTTTTTTGTCATAAATACGGGACTCACGGTAAATGAAGATGATATCGTCTATTTTGCTAAGAATGATCTTGATAATCCACTTGCTAAAGCTCCTTCAATAAAAGGAGAATATGTTGCAAAGTATACGATAAGATACGAAGGAGAGGATTATTCCATCAGCAAGGCTTTTGCTCTGACTGACTGTACTGTATCTTTCGATGCAAATGACCGGGGAACTGCACCGGATGCCCAGTACATACCATACGGCAATCTGGTCGATAAGCCTGAAGATCTTACGTATTTTTCAGATTGGATCTTCGGAGGATGGTATTTGGATTCGGCATGTTCTGCTGATAAGGTATATGATTTTGCTACACCCGTAACGGGCAATTTCACGCTCTATGCCAAGTGGACAAAGTGCAACCACCCGGATTGTGATCCGACATACAGTTGGAGTTTGGATAATAAGACTTGTACAGGATCTTTCACGTGCAAGATCTGTGGAACATCCACGGAAAACATAGTAGTGGGCATAAAGACTGTAAGCAAACATGCAACCTGTACTGAGAAAGGAAAACACTTATTTACAGCCAAATTCACATCCGCACCCTTTACAACACAGACAAAGGAATTGGAAGATATTGATGCATTAGGTCACGAATGGAGTGAGATTTCCTACAGCTGGGCAGATGACAAGAGCTCCTGCACTGCAAGCAGGACTTGTGGAAGAGATTCTTCTCACGACCAGTCAGAGACAGTAAACTCAAGTTCTGCGATTACGGTACCTGTGGGTTGCACGAAAGACGGTGAGATGACCTATACGGTTGAGTTTGAAGAGCCGGATTTCAAGACTGAACCGGTAACAGAAGTTATAACCGCAACAGGCCACGAATGGGGTGAATGGAAAGAAACAACACCTGCTACAGTTGATGCAGAAGGTGTTGAGACCCGCGAATGCAAGAACTGTGATGCCAAGGAGACAAGGGGTCTTGCGAAGTTGACTACCACTCCTACGGCAACTCCTACTGTTGCGCCGACGGCTACACCTACTGTCAAGCCGACAGCTACCCCTGCCAAGGCAGCAGAGCCCACAAAGGCTGCAGAACCCACAAAGGCATCAACTGCTACTCTTAAGCTCGACAAGACAAAGGCAGATCTTGTCTGCGGCAAGACACTGACACTCAAGGCTACTTTGACCGGCTCTGATGCCAAGATCAGCTGGAAGTCTTCCGACAAGAAGGTGGCAACTGTAGACAAAACCGGCAAGATCACGGCAAAGGCAGCAGGTCAGGTCACCATCACTGCATCAGCTTCAGGAAAGAAAGCGACCTGTACAGTAACAGTCCTTTATACTGACGTTACGAATGCCAAGGACTTCTGGTTCAATCCTACGAACTACATGACCGCGGCAGGCGTCGTCAAGGGCTACGACAAGCAGACGAAGTTCAAGCCCGCCAACGTATGTACAAGAGCCCAGATGGTAACGTTCATCTGGAGACTCGTAGGTCAGCCCAAGCCTAAGACAACTACATGCAAGTTCTCTGATGTCAAGAAGACGGATTACTTCTATCAGGCATGTATCTGGGGCAACGAGAAGCATATCGTTGAAGGATACAAGGATGGCACTTTCGGACCGCAGATCGTCTGCGCTAGGCGTCATGCAGTTACCTTCCTCTGGAGACTTGCAGGTAAGCCCGCTCCCAAGACCAAGACCAACAAGTTCAAGGATCTTAAGTCGAGTGATTACTACTACAAGGCAACGCTCTGGGCTTCCGAGACAAAGATCCTGGAGGGCTACGACGACGGCACCTTCCGTCCTAACGGCAGCTGCCTGAGACGCCAGATGGTAACCTTCCTCTACAAATACGATAAATTCGTAAACGGGAAAGGCTGAGGTTAACTGATAATTAAAGCTAAAGAGGTCTGTTCGGGCTGCCGGGCAGACCTCTTTTTGGGAGTATATATAGGCGGAGCAATAAACGATTTACAAGCGCAAAGTTCTTGTGTATCATAGTAAGGTTTGCCAATAGTCATATTACTGGTACGCCAAAACTTTTATTTTAGGGGGAAAACGATATGGGTACTAATGTCATGAGGCATTTAATGGCTGGTGTTTTATCTGGTGTTGCCATTTTGATGGCTTTCTTTATCCCGGTTGCTGCAGAAGAAACTTATCCTATCTGGGTAGGTAATACGGCTGTGACGTCAGCGGTTACTTCCGGTGACGGATGGTCTTACGAAGGTGATGAGACAGGCGGAACGCTGACATTAACAGATGCGACTTTTTCCAAAGGTACTTACTATGGAATCAATGCTACAGTTCCTCTGAAGATCGTTCTTGTTGGTGAGAACAAAATGGAAGAAGGTTTGAGCTTCGGAATTTATTCCACCAGTGAAATCACAATAGAAGGAAAGGGCAGTCTGGATGTATCTGGAATTACAGCCGGAATCTACGCAAATGGCATAATAATAAACGGAACCAATATAACAGTAAACAGCAGTGTCGATGGGTTTAGATGTGAAAAATGGCACAGATTTGATATTGTTGACAGTACTGTGGTATGCGATGGAAAAAAGAACGGTATTTATGCGGAAGGTTGCTTGCTTTCCATCAACAACAGTACGGTTACTGCCCACGGCGGCGATTATGGTATTAATACCACAGAGATTAAAGCAGATGATGGAAGTACGATAGTAGCAGAGAGTGACAACGGAGTCGCTGTTGTGGCGCCAACAGGTCTTACCTCAAATGACAGTGATATTACCATAAGTGGAAAAACGCAGGGTGTAGATACTTTATATCTTGAATTGAACGGAGGGAAGTTCAGAGCCAGCGGTTCTGAAACAACTGTCGGTAATCCCTATACAATTAAACTTGGCGAGGAAATGCATATAGTATCACCTGAAAATGGTTCTGTCCAAACTGTTATCGAAAACCACAATAAGCGGTATTATTTCGCGAACAGTGACGGAACCCGTGCAACAGATGTATTTGTCAGGGAAAGCAAAGTAAAGGCCGTTACTAACGGGCAAAAGGATCTTGTTGCGATCGATAAGCCGTTGGCGGATGAAGGTGATACGGTTACCGTTACCGTAAATGATACATTCTACTATATCGTTAAGAATATCACGGCTAAGGATTCTGACGGACAGTCGGTTGTTGTTCAGGAAAATGAAGATGGCAAGTATACATTTACGATGCCCGCAAAAGATGTAACGGTGAATATTGAATTCGGACATCCTGACAAATACCCGGTCTGGATCGGTGAACACCAGGTTGCAGGAGAAAACGACTCCGGAAGCGGATGGTCCTGTGAAGTTGACGAAAATGGCGCAACATTGACTCTTAATGGGATAAACCTTGAACATTACAATGATGCTGTCAATAGCCTCATCCCTCTTACTGTTGTTCTCGTTGGAGAGAACAAGCTTATCACCACTGCCCGAAACAGTATTAATGCAGGTTCTTCTCTTGTGATTAAAGGAGACGGAAGCCTTTCTTTGCAAGGAACCATCATGGGGAAAAGTGATATCAAGATAAGCGATGGGGCCCATATTAATATCTTTAAAAGCGATAACGGTATTGCGACGACAGAAGTTTTAACTATCGAAAACAGTGCCATAGATGTAAATGGAACGTTTAATGCGCTCTATGTGACTGGTGGTACGATCAATATTACAAACAGTTCTGTTAACTGTACTACACTGCAAGAATCATGTGTTTTGACAAGAAAGCTTACCGTTGACAGCAGTATTGTTTCTGCTCAGGGAATGTATGGAATCTTTACAGACACATGCACGGTAGAGAATGGAAGTTCAATAACAGTTAACAGCGATTCTTTGGGCGTGATCGGTAAAAGCTTTTCTTCCAGCAACAGTAAGATCAACATTACGGCACAGAATGCGGATGGCTTAAATTTTTTCAATAAGGTTGAATTGTTTAGCGGAACAGTAAGTGTAAAATGCACCGATGGCAATGCAGTCATTTCCCAAGATGGAAGCCTTACGCTCGGAGAAAACATGACTATCACGGTTCCTGAGAACGGTGCGGTCAGCAGTGACGGCAAGACCATAGTTGACAGCAATAATGAAATAGCAAAAGAAGTCATTCTCAAAGGTACATTCCATGTCAATATTGACGCCCACAACCGGGTAAGAATAGATAAGACTGATTTTGCACCCGGTGAAACAGTCGATTTTTCCATATGGGATGATGATAAGTACACTGCATTTAGGGATTTGAATGTAACAGATCAGAACGGTGATCAGATTTCGGTAACCGATAAGGGGGATAGGACTTACAGCTTTACTATGCCTGAATCAGCTGTAACAATACATGCCCGATTTGAAGACGCGGAAATATATGGAGTTGTTGTCGGAGGCGAAAATCTAACAGATTTTTTTACCAGCGGTGAAGGATGGAGATATGTAGGAGATAAGACCGGCGGAACTTTGTACCTTGAAAACGCGAAGATATCTAACTACTCTGCGGCGATCCGAACAGATGTTCCTTTGACGATAGTCCTCAAAGGGAATAACGTTGTAGAACAATTGGGTAGCGGATTTGCGATCTATTCATATAATGCTCCCATAACGATCAAAGGCAGTGGAAGCCTTCAGGTAAAAAGTTACACCGGAGCCATGTACGCTAAAGGCATTACGATATGTGGTGGTGCAACTATTACTGCAGAAGGTATGTATGGTTTGAATTCATATGGAGAAGGAATGTCTATTACCGACAGTAAGGTCAGTATAAAATCACAATCCGAAGCAGCACTTTATGATAACTCCGGCAGCGTCAACAGCATTGTGATAAAGAACAGTACTGTCGAGTGTTCTTCATATAATTATACTATTTCAACAATAGCACTGACTATTGATAACAGTACTGTCGAATGCTCTTCAAACAATGTTGTTATGTATATATCGACGCTGACCATTGATAACAGTACTGTTCAAGCAAGCGGGATTACCGGTATCAATGTTTCTAAGACACTTTCTGTCCAAAACGGAAGTAATCTTACTGTAAATGCCAACTATAACGGTATCGAAGGCAGATCAGTCTCATTCAGCAACAGCAATGTACATGTTGAATCGAACAACGCTTATGCGCTTACGCATAATGGTATCGTGATCGACGGAGGATCAGTCTATGCAAAAGGCAAGTATGGATCTCTTGTAACTAATTCCAATAAGATCACTCTTGGCGAAAACATGGTGATCCTAATCCCCGAAAACGGTAAGCTTAATGATCAGGAAAACGCGATACTTGACAGCGATGGTGCCAACGCAAATGAAGTCCTGATCGAGCAGAACTACAAGGTAACCGTTACTGCAGGAGATAACGGAACCGCAACGGCATCTGTTCCGTCAGGATTGGAAGGAACAGAAGTCACACTGACAGCCACACCTGATGAAGGATGCCTCTTCAAGGAATGGCAGGTAGTTAAGGGCGGGATTACGATTTCTGATCCCGGCAGTGAGACTGCCACATTCACCATCGGAACAGCTGATGTTGAGGTGAAGGCGATATTCGAGGCAAAGCCTACTCCCAGTCCCGAACCTACAGCAACACCTACGACTAAACCTGCTCCTTCAGCTGCACCTACGTCAGCAGCCAAGCCTACGACCATACCTTCGGCTGCTCCTACATCTCCGGCAAAGCCGACTAATAAGCCTGCAACAAAGCCTACTGCTGTACCCACCAAGGCTGCTGAACCTACAAAGGCATCAACAGTTACGATCAAGTTCAACAAGACAAAAGCTGATCTTGTCTGCGGTAAGAATCTGACCTTGAAGGCAACTCTTACAGGTTCCAAGGATAAGATCACATGGAAGTCTTCCGATAAGAAGGTGGCAACAGTAGATGCTAACGGCAAGGTTACTGCCAAGATGGCAGGCCAGGCTACGATCACAGCCTCGGCGGCAGGGAAGAGTGCAACATGTGTTGTTACTGTCCTCTACAAGGACGTAACCAACAGCAAGGATTTCTGGTATGCACCTACAAACTACCTGACGGCAAAGGGTGTAGTAAAGGGTTATGCTAACCAGACAGAGTTCAGGCCTGCCAATGTCTGCACCAGAGCACAGATGGTAACATTCATCTGGAGACTGCAGGGAGAGCCTAAGCCTAAGACAACGACATGCAAGTTCAAGGATGTAAAGAAGACGGATTACTTCTACAAGGCATGTATCTGGGGTAACGAGAACCATATCGTAGAAGGATACAAGGACGGGACCTTCGGACCTCAGATCGTCTGTGCAAGAAAGCATGCGGTTACATTCCTCTGGAGACTTGCAAACAAGCCGAAGCCCGCATCTTCTGCAAACAAGTTCAAGGATGTAAAGAAGAGTGATTACTTCTACACTGCAACACTCTGGGCATCCGAGAAGGGAATCCTTGCAGGATACTCTGATGGTACATTCAGACCAAACGGAGACTGCTTAAGACGTCAGATGGTAACATTCCTCTATAAGTACGATAAGTTCGTAAACAAGAAGGGATGACCTTTTAGCAATAACGAAGCGCACAGCCGTCTTCTTTGTGAAGGCGGCTGTGTTTTTTGTGGTGAAGATGATCTGTGAAGCAGTAACCGCTGATTTTCGAAGCAGTACTGCTTCGGATTTGGGCATTTACTGCTTCGCGGAGGGGACGAACTCGTAGATCGAGTAGCGCTGGGGTTCAAGATGAATAAAGCAGCCATTCTTAAAGAATACTTTATCTCTTGCCAGGATCTTCCAGCCTTCCCGCTCTTCCAGATAGGAGCCGCTTTCGATATCGGCGTAGTAGATCAGGGTCACGGGGTGGGAAAGAGAGCCCTCGAGTTTCTTTATGAATGAGAGGAATGTGAATAGATCCATTGGCCTGTACATAAAGAAGTGAGTATACTGGTCGAAGTCTATATCAAAAGCATTTCCGCATATGATGCTGATACCGGGAATATCTTTTGACCAGGAAGATGCGACCGAGGCGACCTCGGGATTAAGCTCTATCCCGGTAAGAGAAGCTTTGCAGCCTGAAGACTTAAGATAAGCGAGGACGCGCCCCTTGCCGCAGCCGATATCTATTAGTGAATCACCCTCTTTAAAGCTGACACGGTTCATGATCTCTTCTAAGCCGGCGTAGGGGACTGACTGGCTGCCTGTCGCACCGTATCTGTCTTCGTAAGGCGTGGGAACGAATCTTCCCAAAGAGCGCCCGCAGATCTTCCTGTCGCGCCGGGAATCCCTTGCCCTTGCCAAGTTGCATGACAGGCGGATAAAGGGCCTTACAAAGGGGTTAAAGTAAAATTTCTCGCTAAGGATGTTCATGGTCAGGTAAGATCTTACAGATAGTCTTTGCGTTCTTTAGGACAGGATAGCATTTGCCTGCCCGAAAATCGATATCTGACAGGCTGATTTTTTATGCATTTACGGGCATCCGGATATCCCCGGAAGGCTACCTCCGGGCAGCCTTTTCACTGCCCATTTACAATATGTTCCTCAAAAAGACCCCGATCGCTTCTTTCTCTATTCCTCTTAATCTAGTAAAATGAAATATGTAAAACTCTATTTTAGGGAGGAAATTGTATGGGAAGGAATATTAAAACGAAGTTGATCGCAACTACCGTTGCTGCATTGACTGCCCTTAACATCATGGTCATCCCGGTCTCTGCTGATGATACAAATGTCATTGAAGCAGGTACTTGGGCTGATGTACTTGCTGCGGTCGAAGCCAACGATGAGTGTACGATCAAGATCACGCAGGATATGGATCTTTCTGTCGACGATCTTGCAATCGTAGTTGATGGCGGTAAGAAGGTTACACTTGACCTCAACGGGTGTACAATATCCCGCGATCACGAACAAAGGACACAGAACGGTATCGTTGATATTGATGTTGATGATTCGGCACCTGTATCATCTTTTACTCTCAAGGATTCCAGTGCGGACGCTTCCGGTAAGATAACCGGTGTATATAGCGATTTCGACGAAAGCAATAACATGTACTACACCGCTGTTATCTACGTCGGTCCTTACGGAGAGTTTACGATGGACGGCGGATCCATTACAAAGAATACATCATACGGAGGAAACGGTGCTGCAGTTAATATCGATGGCGGAACATTCACCATGAATGGAGGCTGTATCGATCAGAATAATGTATCCAGTTACCAAGTCGGTGGCAACACCTATGCCGGTAAAGGTGCAGGTGTATACATTCAGTATAGTTCGGGTACCGGCAGAAACGGTTCTTTTGTAATGAACGGTGGTGTTATTAAAGACAACGGTAAGAGCAATTATGGAGAGACAGATGCTTATATAGGCGGTGGTGTCTATGTTGGTCAGAATACTACTTTTACCATGAACGGTGGCAGCATAAGCGGAAATAGTGCTAATCAGGGTGGCGGCGTTTATGTTGACGGCGGTAATAACACAAGAGGTACATTCAATCTTAATGGTGGCTCTATAACCGATAATAAAGGATCAGGAATTTATCTTGCCGCAGTAAGATCAAAACTTAATCTTGGCGGTGATGCAGTTATTGATGTTACCGGCAACAAAGATACAGACGGAAACGCTAGTAATGTATATTTTAATGTTGTTAGAAACAATAATAATAGTGCTAACACCACCACCATTATCACGGTTAACTCCGCGATCAAATCAGGATCTCAGATAGGTATCAGTTTCAACGGCACGACTTTTACTAATGTTACGACAACATCCGGATACAATAACTACAATCCTAATAATGATCCTAACGATTTCTTCCTGGATGATTCAGGAAATTACTACATCGACAAGACAAACAACGAAGTTCATTTCAAGAGGTGCGATCCTCATGTTTGGAAGTTTGTAGATTTCACATGGACGGGTGACGATGAAAACGGTTACACGGCAGCCAAGGCAAATTATGTGTGTGAGAATAACAATTTACATACCATGTCTTTAGATGCAACTGTTGAATCTGAAACGACTGATCCCACATGTACAGAAGCTGGAAAGACCGTATACACTGCAATAGTAGCTGCAGCAGATGATCCTAACAATAAAGAGCAGAAAGATATCAAGACGGTAGAAATTGATGCTTTAGGCCATGATTGGGCAGATGCAACATGTACAGAGCCTAAGACCTGTAATGTTTGCGGAGCAACAGAAGGTGAACCTTTGGGCCACGACTGGGCAGATGCAACATGCACAGAGCCCAAGACCTGTAAGGTCTGCGGAGCAACAGAAGGTGAGCCTTTGGGCCACGATTGGGCAGATGCAACATGTACAGAGCCTAAGACCTGTAATGTTTGCGGAGCAACAGAAGGTGAGCCTTTGGGTCACGATTGGGCAGATGCAACATGCACAGAGCCTAAGACCTGTAATGTTTGCGGAGCAACAGAAGGTGAGCCTTTGGGCCACGATTGGGCAGATGCAACATGTACAGAGCCTAAGACCTGTAATGTTTGCGGAGCAACAGAAGGTGAGCCTTTAGGC
>JAGAAI010000088.1 GCA_017615325.1 Clostridiales bacterium
GCTTCGAGACCGACCTGTCTTGCAGTCTCATCCTTATAGCTGTAGCCTTTCATCTTCATCTCTTCAGCTTCAGCCTCTGCCTGCATCTTGTATGCATCGGCCTCGGCCTTTGCCTTGATCATGAGAGCATCGGCCTCACCCTGGGCATTGACCTGCTTGAGCTGGGCTTCGGTCTGGGCTTCGACGATCTTTCGGCCCTGGGCAGCCTCTGCCTCAGCGCGTCTGATCTCCTCTTCGCGGACCTTCAAGGTCTTATCTGCAAACTGCTGCTTCAAGCGGACAAAGTTTGGATCGTCATCGGGTGTTACGATGGAAGTCACATAGAACTCCGGCATAAAGAGTCCATATTCAACGAGAGTCTCATTGATGTCGAGTCTGAGTTTTTCGGAAAGGACATCCATATATGCGTCGATCTCTAAGATGTTGAGATTCTCTTCTTTGATGATGCGGGCAAGATTTGACTTTACGCGGTTATTGATCAGGGCCTTGAACATGGAATTGCCATAAGACAGACCGTCACCTGCTACCTCACTCTGAATGAGACCTTCAGTGGTACCGACGAGTTTTAAGATAAGCTTGCGGGAATCGACGACTCTCAGATTAAAGTTGCCTGATGCACCTATCTCGATATTAAGACCTGATGCGGGATCGAAAAGTCTTACCTTGCTGTCTGTGCCCCATCTGATCCCCATCTGGGTGACCATGTTGATGAAGTATATCTCAGCATGGAATACGTTTTCACCACCGGTGCCGAGCTTCATGAGATCACGGACAAGTGGGATATTATTTGTTACGAGAGTATGCCTTCCAGCGGTAAAAAGATCCAAAGCCTTACCGTCACGGAAGAAAAGTGCTTCCTGGGATTCATGAACGATGAGCTGCGAGCCGATCGTGAAATCCTCATTGGGATGCTTATGAGCCAGTACTTCATTACTGCCTTCATACTTGATTACACTAATAGCTTCTGCCATACTTCAAACATTCCTTTCCTTAATTATTTTTTTCAGTTAACATTGCGAATAAGACAAAACTTACGACCGGCAGCGCGATCGCAATGATCGCCGACGGCACCACTCCCACATGGAAGACATAAGCCAGCACCATGAATATTATAAGAGGAGTCGCGCAGAGGAACGATATTATCTTGATGATTATCGAAGGTATTCCCCCGCGGTATAAGACATATCCCAATCCCGCAGAACAGACCAGGAAGATCGGGATAACGGCGCCAATGGGCATTCCCGCTTTCTCCTTAAGGAAGATAGCAAGTATGGCAGGCAGGATAAGACTGAATACGACAGCCCATGGGATCTGCCTGCGGCGTTCCTCTTCTATCTTTAGCTTGCACTGCCTGATGAGTTCGTCAGAATCCTTATAGCCAGGGAGCTTGGATAGTTCCCTTACGCAAGAATCGTAGGATGCCTTGTTGAAGTAATCCTTACCCCTGATATAGGTGCCAAGATCCGCTGCCTTGGCCTGGCCTTCATTACAGAGTTTAAGAAGGTCTGCCGATACGGCATCACCTATCTTTCCGCACTCGGATGAGGCTGTCTTATAGAGGAGCTTGGCTTCGTTGGTCGCGGCAACGGTCGTTGCAGCTGATAAAGTCTCACTTGCTTTATTGATCCCGGATATGATCCTGGAATACTTGGAATAATCGGGAATGAGGTCTGCTATGGACCATTTGTTCCCGCAATTTGCGCAGACACATACGCCGGCAAGATAATCGTTAACGATATCTCCGCCGCAGACTTTGCATCTTAGGGATGTGGGGGCAACTGTTGTGTCCGGCATATATTACTTGGTACCGAAGATCCTGTCTCCTGCATCGCCTAATCCGGGCAGGATGTAAGCATTCTCGTTGAGACATCTGTCGACGTTGCCTATGTAGAGTTCAATGTCTGGATGTGCGCTCATGAGCTTTTCGATGCCCTCGGGAGCCGCGATGATGCACATGAACTTGATATGCTTGCCGCCACGCTGCTTGATGAAGTCAATGGCAGCCACTGCTGAACCACCGGTTGCGAGCATGGGGTCAACAACGAGTACGAGTCTCTGGTCGATGAACTCAGGAAGCTTGCAGTAGTATTCGTGAGGCTCATGCGTCTCAGGGTCGCGGTAAAGACCGATATGACCAACCTTGGCAAGAGGAGTCAGAGCCTTAACGCCTGACACCATGCCGAGACCTGCACGGAGGATGGGAACGATCGCCAGTTTCTTACCGTCGATTACGGGGCACATCGCCGTCTCAAGAGGAGTCTGTATCTCTTCTTCAACGAGAGGGAGATCTCTTAATGCCTCGTAGCCTTCGAGGGTAGCGATCTCTTCAACAAGATCATGGAACTCACGCGTTCCGGTCGAAGTCTTACGGAGCTGGGAGATCTTATGCTTGATAAGAGGGTGATCCATTACATAAACATTATCGTAATCTTTATACAACATCATATACCTGCTTTCTGACCGGCCGTGCGGTGCTCGTACTTCACAAAAATTATACCCCTCTTTAGTAGAAATATGTCAATTGACTTAGAAGAAGTTTATTTCTAACATAAATACAATACTTAATTAAGGAGGTCTCTCATGGGCAAGTCTGTCTCTTCTGCCCCGTCCGGGGCAGGTCTAAAGTCTGATGCCATCTACGATGCCACCAAATTAGGCACCGGCAAGATGTTCGTCCTCGGACTACAACACATGTTCGCCATGTTCGGCGCCACGGTACTCGTACCGGCTCTTACTGGATTATCCGTATCAGCAACACTTTTATTTGCAGGTTTGGGAACTCTTCTCTTCCACTTATTGACAAAGAGAAAGGTTCCCGCATTTTTGGGTTCATCTTTCGCATTCCTCGCAGGATACTTCTCCATCGCAGGACTTGAAGTCGAAGGCTTTACCAAGGAACAGCTCCTGCCTTACGCTTGCTTCGGCGTTGCCTGCGCAGGACTCGTTTATCTGCTCCTGGCAGGACTCATCAAACTCTTCGGCATCAACAAGGTAATGAAGTTCTTCCCTCCTATCGTTACGGGACCTATCATCATTGCCATCGGTCTTTCCCTGTCCAAGAGCGCCGTTGAGAATTGCATGACCAACTGGCTGATCGCCATCGTCGCAATCCTCATCGTAATCATCTGCAACATCTGGGGTAAGGGCATGATCAAGATCGTCCCTATCATCTTAGGAATCCTCGGAGCATGCCTCCTGGCAATCATCCTTACTCTGACAACAGGTCAGGTAATTGATATCGGAACAGCTGAACAGCCCAACATGGTATACGCATTGGCAGGTTCACCTGATTTCCAGCTCTTCTCAGTAAGCGCCGTCGAAAACATCAAGAATGCGGCATGGATCGGTTTCCCCTTCCAGTTTAAGGATACCGTCTTCTCCATCTTCGCCAACGGCGTCAACACACATGTACTTGCAACATCGATAATCACGATCGTTCCCATCTCTCTTGCTACGATCGTTGAGCACATCGGAGACATCTCCGCTATCTCTTCCACAGTCGGCATCAACTACATTGCAGATCCCGGTCTCCATAGAACTCTCATGGGTGACGGTCTCGCAACAACATTGGCTTCCCTCTTCGGAGCTCCTGCTAACACAACATACGGTGAGAACACGGGCGTTCTTACGATCTCCAAGGTCTACGATCCCCGCGTTATCCGCATCGCTGCGGCTTTCGCAGTTCTCTTCTCCTTCTCACCCAAGATCGCTGCTGTCATCTCAGCTATCCCTACACCTGTTGTAGGCGGTATCTCACTCGTACTCTACGGCATGATCTCCGCTGTCGGTGTCAGGAACATCGTTGAGAACCAGGTCGATTTCAGCAAGACACGCAACGTTGTCATCGCAGCTCTTATCCTGGTCCTCTCCATCGGTGTTACATACTGCTCTGCAGGCGCTATCAACATCCCTGTCGGATCTGCTGTCATCTCCCTTTCTGGTCTTGCAGCAGGTTCCCTCATCGGTATCATCGCAAATGCAGCTCTTCCCGGAAAGGATTATGTTTTCGGCGATAAGACTTCCGAGTCACAGTTTGCCACGGAAACCATCACAGGCAACAAGGGCAAGCCCGTTACAGTCGATAACGTAACGCGTCCCGACAACCAGAGGAAGAAAAAGAAGAAGTGATCTTCTGAGTTTATAATGACTTCGATCAGAGGCTGTCTCTATGAGGCAGCCTCTTTGATGTTAAGTAAGGTATAAGTCACTGGCTTAGTCACTTTGAGGCTCGAAAATGACTATCCCGGTGAATGCGAGCCGCCATCTTCACGTCTTAACAGATGTGTTCACGTATTCCGTCCACTAAAATGCGATCCAGTGAACCAAAGTCGTGAACAGAGTCCTTTTTAGAGGGCTTGTTCACGCATTCCGTCCACTAAAATGCGATCCAGTGAATCAAAGTCGTGAACATCAGGAAGCATAACAAAAAATGAGCCGGTCTCAAGCAGACGATAATCTCCTTGAGACCAGCCCTTTACGTGGGTAATAAATGAAGGGCTATCATTTATTTTTTACATAATTGTCGTACTTAGACAGGAAGGTAACCATCTGCCGTCTCAGGCAGTCACCATTTGGACGGAAGGTGCCGTCGGAATATCCTGCAAGTATCTTCTTTTCAGATGCCCAGAGAGTTGCTTTGTAGAAATAATCACTGCTCCTTACATCAGAGAACCTGTTATTGCTGCTCTTAGGCTCAGGCTGCCCAGCAAGTCTCCAGAGGAAGGTTACTGCGTGCTTACGTTCACAGGTCTTCTGGGGTTTAAATGTTCCATCTTTATAACCTTCTACTATGTGTTTCTCGTTCCCCCATATACAGGCCTTATAGAAATAATCTGTGCTCTTCACATCCGAGAACTTACACTTATCGGATTTGGGCGAAGGCTGACCTTCAAGCCTCCAGATAAACGTCACCATCTGGGCTCGGGTGCAGTAGTTCGCTGGCTTAAACTTAGTCTGCTTATCGTAGCCCTGGACTACACCTTTGGCGGTCAGATAGTTTGTCGGTTCAAACCAGAAGGCAGAGTAATCAGTTACATCCTTATAAAGAACAGTAACAGTACATGTTCCTCTCTTGTTACCCGAGGTAGCAATAATGGTAACCTTCCCCGCCTTCTTACCCTTAACAACGCCGTTGTTGTCGACAGTTGCGATGCTGTTGTCAGAAGACTTCCAAA
>JAGAAI010000089.1 GCA_017615325.1 Clostridiales bacterium
ATGGGTTTTACCTGCTCGTCGTAGAACCTGCGGCTTTCTTCTAACATATATCAGAAATCCAGACAGGCCAAAGGATCAGTCTCTTTTGTTTCTTCCTTTCCATCGTCAAAAGGATAGAACATGACTTTCGTGCCGCACTTGGCGCACATTCCCCTATAGGGCTGGGTATAGGACTCTGTCACTATAGATCCGCATCGGGGGCAATTCTTTCTTATGAATCTGTTGTAATCGCCCTTGACTTTCCTTGAGATGATCTCGTCGATCTTTTGGTTGATCTCGTCTGCTGTTATGCCACTTTCTAACATCAGTTCGTAGTAAGCGCGCAAGATGACCTCGGTCATCTTGATCTTATTAGTGAGTTCAGTGCGGATATATTCTTCAAATTGTATGTCGTTCATTGAAACCTCCGGGAATATCAGAATCCCAGATCTTCAGAAGGATCATAGGGCTTGGCTTCTTCGTCTTCTTTAACGTCATCTTCAAAAGGATAGAATGCGACATCCGTTCCGCAGATCATGCACTTGCCTCTCATCGGGTTGGTCTTGGACTCTCCGACCATCTTACCGCACTTGGGACAGGGCTTCTTCCTTCCGCCATATTGAACTTCAACTTTTCGTGCGAGGATATCATCGATCTTGGTATTGAGTTGTTCCTGGCTTATCCCTTTTTCCTGCATCAGTTCGTAGTAGGCCCTGAGCACAATGTCGAACTTATCCATCTGAGTTGTAAGTTCCTTAACATATCTTGTCAGATCACTGCTGTCATATGCCATTTTGTATCTCCTCCTTCGCAATGACTGTAAATATTATATACCATAAAACGATAATCTCATTTGTCCATTGCACACCATTCCCCCTCTTGTGTTAGAATGACCTTAGATGCATATAGTCAGGGGGTGTTACTTTGGCAGGCAAATACGATCTGATCGTGATCGGTGCGGGTAACGGCGGTCTCATGACAGCATGCCGCGCATCAAGGATGGGACTTAAAGTCCTGGTAATAGAGAAACACAATCTTCCCGGTGGTGCTGCTTCGAGTTTTGTGCGCGGAAGATTCGAATTCGATGCGTCGCTTCATGAGATACCGGACTTCGGTGAAGGTGAAGCCCGCGGAGAATTAGGCCTCCTCTTTGACGAGCTGGGCATCGAGACTGACATGGTCCCGATAAAGGATGCTTTCCGCTATATAGTCGAGAAAGACGGAGTAAGGTCACTCGACGTAACATTCCCTCACGGCAAAGAAAATGTCATGAACTTTATCCGCGAGACCTGCCCTGAAGACATTGAGGCGATGGAACGCTTCTTCGATGTCTATAAGGACATGGCAGCAGGGCTTAATTACTGGGGGAGTGCAAAGGGGAATCCAGATCCAGAGGTCTTAAGGAATGAGCATCCCAACTTCATGAAGATAATGACGATCTCAGCGGGAGAACTGTTCCGCGTCCTGGGCATGAGCGACAAGTGCATCGACATTATGACGGCTTACTGGCCATACCAGGGCATCGACATCAACACCGTTGATGCATCCCGCTATCTCATGATGGTATACGGCTACTTCATAAACGGTGCATATGCGCCGCGTGCAAGATCTCATTCCTTGTCCGCTGCGATCGTGAAGCGCTGCACTTCCTTGGGCGCAACTTTCCTCTTTGATACGGAGGTTACTAAAGTCCTTACTGACAAAGGCTCGGTATGCGGAGTGGAAGTTGCCGACGGACGAAGGTTCTTATGCACCGCGATTGCATCGAACGCATTCCCCGAGGTGATCTATTCCAAACTTATCGATGACAAGTCTTTGGTGCCCCCGTTTGAACGCAAGAAAGTCAATGCGCGGGAGTACGGATTCAGAGCCTTCTCTGTCTATCTCGGGCTCGATGCGCCGCCTGAGGAAATAGGGATCAAAGACTACACTCTCTTTATCAGTACGACAGCAGATTCCAAGGTGATCTACGACTCATCGGTCACGCTCGAATATTCAGACTATGCTCTTGATGTCTGCTGTCTCAATATCGCCGTTCCCGACTGTTCACCGATCGGCACCTGCGAGATGATCTTAACGATCTCCTACACAGCGGATGCATGGGCCGATGTAACTGAAGAAGATTATGTTAAGACCAAGAGAAGGATCGCTGATCAGATGATAGGAAATCTGGAGAAGATCATGGGATTTAAGATCCGTGAGCATATCGAGGAGATCGAGATAGCAAGTCCCGTAACCTTTGCAAGATACATGGGGACTCCGCAAGGTTCTGTCTACGGTTACAGTTCGTTAAGATGGGACGGCATGTCCACAAGACTCGTTGCCGAGGGCACTGAGCCTACGATCCCCGGACTCTTCTTCGTAGGCGGTCACGCTTCCTCTCTGTCAGGATATTTCCCGACCTACACTTCGGGTAACAGAACGGCATTCCGCATCTTAGGTTACGTGATGGGAGGTGGCAATTGATGAGCGATAAGACATACCTTGACAAGATCCCGGCGGAGAATTTTGATCAGCTCGTCCCGAAGCGACGCGCGGTAATCGAGAAAGCATCCGACGAATTTCCCAAATACGACTACAATGCCAACGTGCTTGCAAGGAACCTGCATCCTAAGGTCCAGCACGTTGTAATATCAGAGATACAGGAACTTCCGGGGGCCAAGTGCTATAGCCTGACAGCTGATCCCTCCTGTGGCACAGATAAGCTCGCATATTTTAGGGCTGGCCAGTATATAAGCCTTTCCCTTAAGATCGGAGACTCTGTACTTACAAGACCATACTCTCTTTGCTCTTCCCCATCAGAAGTTTTAGCAGAGACATACCGCATCGTCGTTAAGAACATGAAGAACGGCTTTGCTTCCGAATACATAAACAGCAATTTCAAAGTTGGAGATAAGCTTGATATCTCCGCACCTTCCGGCTTTTTCAATTACGAACCTCTCAGAGACTCATCACATATTGTCGGTGTTGCCGGGGGATCAGGTATCGCACCCTTCATGTCGCTCGCATCGGCTGTTGCTGACGGCACTGAATCCTTCTCTCTTACACTCCTTTACGGAAGCCGAACTGAAGAAGAGATCCTCTTCCGTGATGAACTCGATTCCCTCTGTGCCCGGTCTGACCGGATCAAAGTTGTCCATGTCTTATCCGATGAGGAAAAAGAAGGGTTCGAACATGGCTTCATATCATCAGAACTGATTGCAAAATACGGTGGTGCCAGCGGAAGTTATTCCGTATTTGTCTGCGGCTCACAGGGCATGTACGATTACATTCAGGGCGAGACAGATAAACTTGGACTGTCACGCAAGTCTGTCCGCTTCGATGCATATGGCGAATACAGGCTTGGAGACCGCGATTCCGAATTTACGGGACAGTATTCAGGAAAGACATTCGAACTCACGGTCGTGACCAATGACGGCGTGGAGCGCAAAGTTCCTGCAAGGTCCGATGAGTCCCTCTTGGTTGCCCTGGAGCGCGCCGGGATCAAGGCACCGAGCAAATGCAGGAGCGGCGAGTGCGGATTCTGCCGTTCCAACCTGAGCTCGGGTGAGGTCTATACTCCCGCTAAAGTCGAACACCGCCGCGAATACGACCGCAAGAACGGGTATATCCATCCTTGCTGTACTTTCCCCAAGTCAGACTGCAGGATGTTGATCAATTACGAAGAAGCTAAAATTGAAAGGAAGGTAAAAGACATGAAGAAGAAAGAACGTATCATGGGCCTTGTTATGTCGATAATAATATCGGCAGCAATGGGAGCATTGGCAGCATTCCTTGTTTTGAAGAGCAATCCCGATGCAGCCAAGCTGACACCGGTTCCGGCAATGTACATCTCTAACATCCTGATGTCAGTCACGGTAGGTGTCATTGTCGCACTCGTAGTGCCTTTGGGCAAACTCGGAAGAAATCTCGCAGCAAAAGCCAATGCCAATCCTCCGGGAATGAAGTTTACTCTCCTCAATGCGATCCC
>JAGAAI010000007.1 GCA_017615325.1 Clostridiales bacterium
AGTGCCTACAAGGAAGAGAGTAAACGCCGGATAAGTCTTTACGAAGGATATGAAATTATTGTGAGCCTTGCCCTTAGGCTTGTTATCTTCATCCTGTTCCTGAGCATCTTTTTTCGGAGCGATAAAAGTCAGTATGACTATAACCGACAGGATCATGGCTCCCACGGTCACCCAGAGCAATACCATGACACCCGACTCTTCGACTATCCTGCCTATGAACATCGAAGTGATGGCAAAGCTCGCCGAACCTAAGCCTCTTGCGAGCCCGTATATGATGCCGCAGCCCTTCTTCTGATACTCGAAGCAGAGGGCCGTCATGACGGGCTGGTAGGCGAACTGGATCATGTAGATGAGAGCGAATATTATAAAGATAAGAACCTTCATGCCGGGGACTGCCATCAAGGCGAGGGATCCCGCGAGCATTATGAGGACCGATATCAGTATGAAGCGCTTGTTCGTAAGGAACCCCTGCTTATCTATCACCGCGGCGATCAGGGGCTGGAATACGGCTGACGTGATGTTTGCTAACGCAAGCAATACACCGACTTCAGTGTTGCTGAATCCGTTCGCAAGAAGGTAGACGGCTGCATATGCATGCACCGTGCAGAACGCGATAAAGTAAGCAGCGTTAAGCAGCGTGTATCTTAATGTCCAGGAAAATGAATTATGTGACGGCATCTTATACCCCTCTGCCCTCCTTCTTTGTATCTTTAATTATCTCATATCTGCAGCTCAAGATAATTATCAAAAAAGAGAATGATCCTTGCGATATTTGCGTTAAAAAACGCTCCGGGAAAATCCCGGAGCGTTTTTGTTTGTCAGTATCTTTAAGATATTACTCTTCGTGATCGTAAGGCTTGATCGTCTCGATCGTGCCGTCCTCTGCGATGTTGAGTCTGGTGAACTTGACTGATCTCTTGTGTGAGCACCCGCCGGATCTCTTTGCATCGTGATAGAAGAGATACCACTCGCCGTCGACTTCAACGATGGAGTGATGTGTCGTCCAGCCTATGACGGGCTCCATTATCCTGCCCTTGTATGTGAAGGGACCTTCGGGAGAATCACTCTCGGCATAGCAGAGATAGTGAGTCGTACCTGTCGAATAAGACAGGTAGTACTTACCATTGAACTTATGCATCCAGGGACCTTCGAAATAGCGGCGGTCCTCATCCTTTGCCTTCAGAGGCTCGCCGTTCTCGTCGAGGATGGTGAGCATCTTCGGGGGAGCAAGGTAAGCGTCGATCGTCTCGTTGAACTGGGCAACGAGGGGTCCCAATGCGGGCTCGTCGCCTTCGGGACGGTGCTCGTCGGGATTGAAGGAGCCTGACTGCCACATCTCGAGCTGGCCTCCCCAGAGACCGCCGTTGTAGCAGTAGATCTTGCCGTCGTCGTCAACGAAGACTGCAGGATCGATCGAATAGCTTCCCTCGATGAAGTTCTCCTGGGGCTTGAAAGGACCTACAGGTGAATCGGACTCAGCTACGCCGATCCTGAAGATCTCGTTCTTGTCCTTTGCAGGGAAAACAAGATAGTACTTGCCGTTGGCATATACCGCATCAGGTGCCCAGAGCTGTCTTCCAACCCAGGGAATGTCTGTCTCGCTGATGGCACATCCGTTATCCACACATTCGCAATCCAGGGAATCCATGGAGAGGATGTGATAGTCTTTCATTACATACTGCTCGCCGTCGTCGTCCTCAGGGATGTCGAGGTCCTCGTCGTGCGAGGGATAGATATAGATCTTGCCGTTAAACACGTGTGCAGAAGGATCTGCCGTGTAGATCGTCGTGATAAGGTCTTTACGTTCGTTCTTCTTCATAAGCACCTCTTTGAAAAATAAAAATCATTCTAATTATACAGAAAAAAAGTCCGTAAAATAAATTATTTTTTGCGGTGGATTTTGTCCTCTGCGATCTTCAGATCAGACCTTCTGCCCATTCCTTAAGACTTGCTTCGGATGCGTGGGCCGGGAACTTCTTTCCTTCTTCGACAATAGCTCCCGGAGCAAGTTCTTTGAGGTTAGCAGAAGTCTCTCCCAATCCTGAACCGCCCGAGGTTGCGAAAGGGATCAACTTCTTGCCCGTAAAGTCATAGGCTTCAACGAAGGTGTCGATTATGGAAGGCTCCCTGTACCACCAGATCGGAAAGCCTACGAAGACTGTATCGTACTGATCCATATTGTCTACAGCAGCCGCTATCGCAGGGCGGGATGACCTGTCGTTCATCTCGACTGAACTCCTGGAGTTCTTATCCATCCAGTTAAGGTCTGCTTTTGTGTAAGGGACTTCAGGCTTGATCTCAAAAAGATCCGCGCCAACTGCTTTTGCCAGATTTGCCGCGAGCTTGGCCGTAACTCCGCTCGCGCTGAAATATGCCACCAGGATTGCCATTATTATTCCTCCTTATCTTATGAAGTTTGTTCCCTGCCAGGATTCCTTGGCGGGGAGCCCGAACTGTTCTTTGCCCAGGGCGATGGATCTCATGAGGAATACCATGTTCCTGGCAAGAGTCCTCATGGTCTGCATTCCTTCGGCATCTTCCCTGGCTTCGCCGGGAGCTCCGCCGTGGGCGCTGTTCCAGTACTGACTGGGCGCTATGGGCATGCCGCTGATGCCGAAATACTTATTGAGCACATCGTAGCTTGCAGAAAGTCCCCCTCTTCTTGCAACTACAACGCTCGCTCCAACCTTCATGGTCTTGTCAAAGTGAGAGCTGAAGAAGAGTCTGTCGAGGCAGGCTATAAGAGTCGCATTGGGTGACGCATAGTAGACGGGCGACGCCAGCACGAGGCCGTCCGCTTCTTCGAACTTGACAGCTATCTCGTTTACGATATCATCGAAGACGCACTTTCCGGTCCTGCGGCAGGAGTGGCAGCCTATGCATCCTCTTATATCCATCTTGCCCAGATCGACGCACTCAGTCTCAACGCCTTCTTCTTCGAAGATCCTGATCATCTCGTCCAATGCTGCCCGGGTGTTGCCGCCCTTAGTAGGGCTTCCGTTAAGGATCAATACTTTCATAACAATTACCTCCCCCGATAATGAATTCATTTTACAACGGGAGAGGCATCATCTGCTACGGCTATTTGCCCGGATCGTCGAAAATAATCTTAGTCGCCTGCCTTGGCAGCTTCCTTCTTCTTACCCTGAGTAAATCCCATGTGGAGAGCCTTATAGGGGCATGCATCAACACACTCGCCGCAGCGGATGCACTCCATGCTGTTGGGGTTCTTCACAGGATCGACATTCATCTGGCAGGCCTTGGCGCAGGCCCCGCAGTTGACGCACTTGTCCCTGTCTACTGTCATGCGGTAGATCGCGACCTTGTTGAAGAAGCCGTAGATCGCGCCAAGCGGGCAGACGTATTTGCAGAAGGGCCTTCTTACGATAAGCCCGGTCACGATAAAGATCAGGAGCAGTATGAGCTTCCAGCTGAAGAGCGGCCCTAGTACGGACCTGATATTCTTATCTGCTGCCGCGAGCCAGATCCCCGCTATGGTGCCGGACGGGCAGACATATTTACAGAAGAAGGGGATCAGGTCGCAAGTTATGGGCAGGATGATGACGAGGAGCGCCAGAACCACGTACTTCAGGTATCTTAGGAACTTATCTATCCTGAAGCGGTTCTTCTTGTAGAACGGGATCTTATAGATCAAGTCCTGGAAGAATCCGAATGGACATAAGAAACCGCAGACGGCCCTGCCCAGGACTGCGCCGAAGAAGATAAGGAGTCCCACTATGTAGTAGGGGAACTTAAACTTCATGCTGGCAAGGTGGGTCTGCAGGGCCCCTATCGGGCAGGCGCCGATCGCGCCCGGGCACGAATAACAGTTGAGGCCCGGGACGCAAACGGACTTAGTTGCTCCTTCGTAGATCCTGCCTGTGAGGAAACCCCTGATGTTGGCGTTCTGGATCAGTGCCGCCGCGGCCTGGATGCCGAATCTTATCTTCTTTCTATCCAAGGCCGACACACTCCATACATATCCTTATGGCTTTATGGAGAACGGAATCCGGCTGCTGCAAGACGATGCCGATAACTATCAGCACTATTGCAAGGACTATCAGGATTGCTGCCGGAAGATACTTTCTCATATGGTTCTCCTTGTTACATCCTGATTATATCAGACAGCGTCACTTAAGGTAGGGCTTGATCATGGCTTCCCAGTCTTCGTAGGATCTCGAACCCACGACAACAGGCTGGCCGGATTTGGAAGACTGCATCTTCATGTCGATGACCTGGCCCTTGCTGTCAACGAAGAACGTGGTCGGGACCGACCCTGTTCTGAACTTTTTGAAACTGTCGGTGTCCATGATTATGGGATACTTGGTCTTGGCAGATCTTAAGACCTGGTCGACCCTATCCTCCATCCCGCCGGTGGTATAGACGCCTATTACCATGAAGCCGTCGTCCTTGTAGGTGGAGTAGAGCTTCTGGATGTCAGGCATCTCTCTTACGCATGGGCCGCACCAGGGCTCCCAGAGGTTGATCATTGTGATCTTGTTTTCGCTGAAGATCTCCTCGGTTACGGGCGCACCCTTACGGTCTGTTGCCGAGAACATGAACCCGGGACCCACCGGGTCGTTCTTGTCCATGTTGGCAGATATAAAATTTACTCCTACTAGTGCTGTTACTACCACCAGTATCATGATGATAAACGGTAAAAACTTTTTCATTGTTATCCCCCTTTTTCTGTGCCCCCTCAGACACAATTAAATATTA
>JAGAAI010000090.1 GCA_017615325.1 Clostridiales bacterium
ACCTCTTATGTTTGAACCCAAGAGCAAATGGAGTTACAGCAATACCAATTACCATCTTCTTGCCATGATCGTTGAACAGGTATCCGGTATGTCATTCTGTGATTATCTGCAGGAGAATATCTTCGATAAGTGCGGTATGGATCATGCATCTTCAATGAAGACCGGTGATGAGACAAGTGTGCCTTATAAATTTGATGAGTTATATAAAGCCGGATATGTCAACTCCGACGGATATAGCGTAGGTCCCAGACAGGAAAGGGGAGACGGCGGTATCCACTGCGGTATGGCAGACCTTCTGGCCTTTGACAGGGCATTAGTTGCAGGAAACATCGTGAGCGAAGGATCCCTGGCAGAAATGAAGAACTGGACCGATAACTATGGATGTGCGCTCCAGAGATTTACGGAGACAGGTTACGGACACACCGGATCCATCTACTGTTATATCACGTTTAACGGCGCTTTCGAGACGGAAGAATATGGCAGAGTCTATTTGATCCTGTCAACAGCTGGCGCAGAAGACATGACCCAGCAAAAGGCATTTAGTGCTATCACTACTCTGTTTATGAATAAGTTTAAGTGAGGCAGGAAGCAAGAACGATTAACTCATTTCTGCCACAATCGGTTTTAGGTTGATTTAAGGTAGGGGGCAGATAATGAAGCCAGTTAAGCAAATAACAGTCTTCATAAAACACCCCCTTCATAAAGACTCGGCCATAGTGCCGGGTTTTTATCATGGGACTGACAGAAAAAAAGGTACTTATGTCAATGATTTATCAGGATGTTTGCCGTGATATAATTGACCTTGGGTAAGAATTATACGATCGGAGCATTTTATGCGCGTCCATATCGAAAAGGTTGACAGCAAAGATCAGGAAGAGGCAGTAATAAAGGCTGTTGAGATCACGGACGAGATCTCCGGTGCTGTAGAACTCCTGGAAGGTGATGCCAAGGGTTTTGCCGTCAGTCAGGATGGGAAGACCTATATCCTCAAGGCCTCCAGCGTCTACTATATCGAGTCCGTTGATAAGAAAACATTTGTCTATACCAGACAGGGCTGCTACGACACAAAATACAGGCTCTATGAGCTTGAAGTCCTGCTGGGCGGCTATTTCATGAGATGCTCCAAATCGATGATAATCAACCTTAAAAAAGTTCGTAACGTTAAGTCCCAGATAAGCGGCAGGATAGATGCAACACTCTTAAATGACGAGGTAGTAGTCATATCAAGAGGATACGCAAAGGAAGTCAAGAGGAGGCTCGGAATAGGATGAATAAGTTAAAGCTTTGGTTTACACAGACTATGATGATCTCCTTCGCGATCCTAACAGGCATCATCATCGAAGGCCTTGTTTACAGCATATTCGGACGTGACGACCTGGCCTCGTTTTCGTTGTCCTGGTTACAGCTCTTGTCGATCGTTCTTACCGGTGCCCTCTGTTCGGTCCCGACGGTGCTCTTCCTTACTGATACGGATATCCCCAGGAAGAAATACATAGTAAGGATCGCCTTTCACTGCCTGGGTCTCTATCTGATCGTTAGCCTCTTCGGGTGGATTTTTAGGTGGTTCACGAACCTTGGCGGCTTTATCATGGTGACCGTCATATTCTTCCTGGTCTATGTTTTCGTGTGGACTGTATCCATCTGGTTATATAAGCGTGATGATAAAAAGATCAACATGGCTTTAGACGACATAAGAGACGAAGAATAATCCTTTTTTTGCAACTTGGTAACACATTCCTGCAACTTGGTAGCGGGACTGTTTTCATATGCCTCCGGATAGGTTAAATTGACCTTGCAAAGGAGGAATCGACATGAAAATCATCGAAGTCAGAGATCTTACAAAAAACTACAATGGGCACACCGCAGTCGACGCCATATCATTCGACGTGGAAGAGGGAGAACTTTTCGCGTTCCTGGGAGAAAACGGTGCCGGAAAGTCAACAACTATCAACATGCTTACTACGATCCTGCAAAAGACATCCGGTACGGCATACATTGCAGGATACGAGCTCGGCAAAGAAGACGATGAGATCCGTAAAGTCAACGGCATCGTTTTCCAGAATTCGGTATTGGACAAAGTCTTAAGCGTTAAGGATAATCTCATAACAAGAGGGTCCTATTATGGCCTGACGCAAAAAGAGATCGGGAAGAGGCTTGAGCCTTTTGCAGAACAGTTCGAGATGAAGGATATCTGGAACAGAAGATACGATAAACTATCAGGCGGCCAAAGGCGGAGAGTCGACATCATGAGGGCTCTTATAAATCAGCCTAAGATCCTCTTCCTCGACGAACCGACAACAGGTCTTGATCCCAAATCCAGAAAACTCGTGTGGGACTACATCAATTACTTAAGGAAAGAGCAGAAGATGACTATCTTTCTTACGACCCACTACATGGAGGAGACTCGTGATGCTGACCATGTGGTGATATTAGATAAGGGCCGCATAGTATCCAAGGGAACTCCGGCTGAACTGAAGTCTATGTATGCACATTCCAGACTGGTCTGGTACACACCCGAGAACAGAGAAGCAGAAGCTCTGATCACGACCATCAGCAAGGATTTCTCATACGATGCTGATCACTACAACATACAGACGGACAGGATCTTAACAGACTTTATATACGAACATAAAGAAGTTATCAGAGATTATGAATACATCAAAGGAAGCATGGATGACGTATTCTTAAACCTCACCGGAAAGGAGCTTGCTTAAATGAAGGAATTTATCGGATTAACGAGAAGAAATCTTCTCGTATTTTTCAAGGATATCCTGGCGGTATTCTTCTCTCTTTTAACATCGATCATCGTATTCGTGCTCTATTTGCTCTTCCTTAAGGGAACATTCGTGGATGCGATGACGGACACGATGAAGGGACTCGAAAACATAGTCAATTCAAACGACATCGAGATGTTCGCAAACGGGATCCTTCTTTCAGGAGTTCTTGGATCAGCCATTATCACGGTGCCTTACACATGCCTTCAGACGATCGTTAAAGATAGGGAGAATGGCGTTGACAGCGACATCTGTTCAACCCCTCTTAAGCGCTGGAAGATAATCCTCTCCTACTTTACGGCATCATCTGTCTCGGCTTTTCTCCTGACAAGCCTTATCCTTACAATAGGGCTCATAGTCCTTAACATCATGGGGGATGTCTATATGCCTGCAAGTTCTGTTGCTGCAAGCTATGGCATCGTTTTGCTGGGATCGCTGTCTTCGACTTCACTCTTTATGGTAGTAATGCTCCTGATGAGATCTTCTTCCACAAGTACTGCATTTTTCGGTATACTGGCGGCTGCTTCGGGATTTGTTATAGGCGCTTACATCCCTCTATCACGGTTCTCTGACAGCGTAATGTCTGTCTGCAACCTCTTTCCTGCAAGTCACATCACTTCCATGTTAAGGAATGTGCTTCTCTCAGGTGTCACAGAGAGCATCAACAGCGATATCAACGGACTGGATAACGGTGCTTTTGTAACTGCCATCAAAGAGGTATTCAGTTTCAACGCCAAGTCGTTCGGGACAACGTTTACAGGAGCCGGTTCAACCCTCTATATCCTTGTTATCGCCCTCGTTTGCATCGTATTGATGACCTTGGCCTATAATAAGACATATAAAAGAAGATAAGTGCCATCTTGAGGGATAGTTATCACAAATATAATTATATGAATCTATATTAGCTTTCAGGGTAAAATAAAAGGGGTCAGATTTCTCTGGCCCCTGAAAACACTGGTGTTCGCGAGCGGATTCGAACCGCTGGCCTACCGCTTAGGAGGCGGTCGCTCTATCCAGCTGAGCTACGCAAACGTGCCGATTCATCGACGAATCTATCCGATTATAAAACTTGAAACGATTTATGTAAAGTCTTTTGCTTTTTATTAGAAATTTTATGTTAATATAAAACTATCGATCATAACTATCGTTAAGGAGGTTTTGTATGGGAAGTTTTTGTCCTTATTGTGGCACGCCGTTAACAGACGGTAAGTGTACATGTGAAGTTTTCAAGAAGAATAATCCCGGTTTGTTTGAGGCCCCTGCTGCAGCTGCTGAAGCTGCTGCACCTGCACCCGCCGCAGAACCGGCACCGGCTGCTCCTGCTCCTGAAGCTGCTCCCGCACCTCAGGCTGCACCTGCACCTCAGGCTCAACAGCCTGTTTATGCTGCTCCTGTTGCTCAGCAGGCACCGGCAGGCGAGAATCCTTTCGGTCTCTTGTTCAAGTTGATCGGAAAGACTTTTACTAAGCCTGTATCTACTCCTTCAGGCGTTGAAGGCGCCGGAAGGATCTCAGGCATCATATTTGCAGGTTTCTTTGCTATGGTTGCATTTACCCTGGCATTCCTGCCCGTAGGCGGTTTTGATTACTATTCCGGTGTATCCCACTTCAAGACAGCTATGATGTTCTTCCTTGTTGTCGTAGGCGGTGTTGCTGCTAAGGCAGGGATCGCAAAGATCTTCATTAAGAAGGCAGGATATCTTGATATCCTTGGTAAGCTCGGAATGGCTACAGTATATCCCGCTTGCTTCTTTGTAGTATCTGCGTTCATCGGCGTTGTATCTTACAGATTCTATCATCTCTTCCAGGCTTTCGGTGTCGTTGCATGGACAGTCATCTCCAGCCTGATCCTTCTCGAACTCATGAAGGATGAAGATGCCGATAAGAAGGGAATCGCACTTGCTGCTTGCTCTGCTGCATGCGTTCTTCTCTACAACATCCTTAACTGGATCTTCTGATTCAACTGATCAAGTTTTAAGTTAAGTTAATTAATTGAACTGTCTCTTAGGTGATCTTATTCTGAGAGACAGTTTTTATTGTGACAACCTTTTGCTCGACTCTTGGACCTTTTTGTGAGCGAAAACGCGAGCATCAGCCAGATAAGCAGGGGTGTCACGGATTTGTTCCACTGATTTGGAACTCAGTGAATCAAAGTCGTGACACCCCTAACAAAATTTTAGGTCAGACTAAGGATAATGATCAGACCTTCTTGTTGACGTACTTATCAAACTTATAAAGGAAGGTTACCATCTGACGTCTTAAGCACTTGCCCTGAGGTCTGAAGGTGCCGTCATCGTATCCTGCCAGGATCTTCGTGTTGGATGCCCAGAGTGTAGCATTATAGAAATAGTCACCGGTCTTTACATCTGAGAACTTGTTCTTTATTCCGTCGGTCGCGGGCTTGCCTGCCATTCTCCAGAGGAAAGTTACGGTCTGTGCTCTCGTACAGACATTCTGAGGCTTGAAGGTGCCGTCGGAGTAGCCGGTGGTGATGCCGTTTTCGACGGCCCAGATGACAGGCTTATAGAAGTAGTCTGTCTTCTTGATATCCGGGAACTTGCAGCTGGAAGCCTTGGGGGCAGGTTCTCCCTGAAGTCGCCACATGAAGGTTAACATCTGAGCTCTTGTGCAGTCGTTAGCGGGCTTGAACTTCGTCTGCTTGTCGTAGCCCTTAACGACATTCTTTGCCGTCAATGCGTTTACGGGTTCGTACCAGAATTTACCTATGTCCTTGACGTCCTGATAGAGGACAACGACGGTGATCTCATTCCACTTGCCCTGATAAAGGATCTTTATCTTGACGGTTCCGGCTTTCTTGGTGCTGATCACACCGTCAGAAGA
>JAGAAI010000091.1 GCA_017615325.1 Clostridiales bacterium
AACGAGACCTACCCTGACGGCGTCAGCATCTTGCCTGATATTGTCTACGACAACATGACCGGAAAGAGCGGCCTTCTTGATATCTATTTCCCGGGAGAGATACAAGACAGATTCGACGAGATATTCTTTCTTATCCACGGAGGCGCCTTCGTCTATGGCGATAAGCTCCTCGATAAGAACTACGGAATGCATCTGGCATTAAAGTCAGGCATCCCCGTTGCAAACGTCAACTATACTCTTATGCCTGATACCGATCTTGCAGGCCAGGCTGCAGAACTTGTAAGAGCCCTCGCATTCCTTAACAAGGAATACGGCGTAAGCAGGATCCATACGACGGGCGATTCGGCAGGGGCATATCTCGCATTGCTCTCCGCCCTGCTCTGCAACGATCCTGTTATCAGAGAGGAACTTAACATCACTACAGATCCAGAGATCAGGTGCCTGTCAGCAAACCTAATCTGCGGCGGTTATGCGCACGACAGCAAGCTCTTCCCGGGCATCTATATGGGCAAGGATCTGCCCTGGCACTATTTCGACCTCACAAAGGCCATGACCAAGTCATTTGCAAGGACAGGCAATATCCCCGTCAGCAACATCACAGGCGACAAGGACACGATGTTAAAGGAATGCAACTACTTCAAGAGAGCCTGTGACAAGGCAGGCATCGCTAACAGCTACTACAAGGCAGTATCCGCAGATGACCGCGTGATGCACCACGTCTTCCCCATAGCCCATCCGGAATGGCCCGAATCAGTGACAGTCATCGATATGTTCGTAAAGAATTCGGGACACTGAGGATCAGCTTTTCGATTCCACTGTAAAGCCTTTATTATTCCACTGCACAGTGTCTTGACACTGCAAGCCTCCTATTTAGACACTGTAGAGTTGCAAAAATCGCCATTTACAGTGTCTTGACACTGCAAACCTTCTATTTAGACACTGTAGAGTTGCAAAAATCGCCATTTACAGTGTCTGCTGCGAAAAGCCAAAAAGGTGACTGCAGCGTCACTTTTACAGTCACCACAAATAAAACCGCCCCCGGGAAGCCCGGAGGCGGCAATAAGCTAATGAGCTCTTATGTCTTACTCAGCGATCTCGATAACTACATTATCAAGGCAGAATGAAGACATGTCGGTCGTCTCGAAGTAAACAGCAAGAGTCGTCATTCCGGAAGGAACTGTCCACTCGCCTGAAGCTTCGATCCATTCACCGCTCGATGTGTCTACTTCGATGAGATGAGGCCATGTGCCGTCGATATCACCTGTGAGGCAGACCATGGGAGCTTCTGTCTTGACTGCGAATGAGAACTTGATCTTCTGGCCGATGAACCTGCTGATGTCGATAGAGTAGCCGTCCCACTCAGCTGTTCCGCCGGAGTTCTCGAGGCAGTAGTCACCGTCAAAAGCACCGCCTACGATCTTCTGGGTAGAGCTTGCTCTCGGCTTACCGATGTACTTCTGATCCTCGTAGTCTTCCTTGATGGGAGTGAAGTCGCTCTTGACCTCAACATAGTCATCGGGCTTCGTTACTTCTCCGCCCTTGGCAGCACAGAGAACGCCCTCAAATGCAGGCTTGGGAGAGATGTCTCCGTAGAAGAGCAAAGGTCTGTCAGAAGACTTCCAGCTCATCTCGTCCGTAAGGCCCCAGAAGGTAACGCACTCGATGGGAGTGCCTGCCTTCTTGGCTGCGATGATAGCCTCGAAGAGGGACTTCATGTAAGTGCCCTGATCGTACATGGCATTCTGGGAATTAGGTGCGGATACGTCAAGCTCTGTTACATGGATCTTGACATTCAGTTCCTCAGCGTACTTGTTCATGGCATTGACATATGTCTCACCCATGAGACCTGCGCTGATGTGGCTCTGCATACCCATACCATCGATGTTGCCAGCCTTGGCAATAGGCTTCAACATATCGATGATGACCTGCTGCTTTGCGGGCTGATATTCGTTGTAGTCGTTATAGAAGAGTTCCACGCCCTTGGGAGCGTGCTTTCTTGCGAACTTGAAAGCCTGCTCGACGAAGTCCTCGCCTATTGTCTTTGTCCAGTAGCTGTCACGGACACCGCCGTTGTCGCCTGCAGCTTCGTTAACTACGTCCCATGCATAGATGACGCCGGGATAGTTCTCTTCGCACCAGTTGGTAACAGAATCGATGTAGTTTTCCATACGCTTGAGCATAAGGTCTCTGTCAGCTAATTCACCGTTGACATTGTAGTCCTTGTAGAAGAACCAGGAAGGTGTCTGTGAGTGCCAGATAAGTGTGTGACCTCTCATCTGGAGACCGTTCTCCTTACAGAAGTCAAGAGTAGGCTTGGCTGCATCGAAATGGATAGCAGGGCACTCATTGTACTTTGCAGGATCTGCAAGAGTCGTAGCCGTATCGAGTACGTTCTCGGGCTTGAGCTCGTTCTCGCATGTTACGGAATTGAACTCTGTCGTAACGAGCTTTCTGAACTGATCGTTGGTGTTGGTCATGACGGTTGCGGGAACCGCTACACCCATCTTGAAGTAATCCTTGTAAACTTCTGCCAGGGACTCGTAAGATGAAGGATCCTTAAGCTCAGCTACGGGAGTATTGGTAAGGTCGTTATACTCGCCAACGACCTTTGCAGACATGCTGGACACGATGATGTCCTTGACGTCGTTTGCCTCAACATAGATAACGATATCCGTTGCGTTCTCAGGGATCGTGATATCACCGCCCACACCCATGATGATATCTTCGTCCGGCTTAAGGAACGCAATGTTTACGTAAGATGTGTTGCCGAAGATGTTGTATCTCAAAGACAAGGTGATCGAATCGTTGCCGCTCTTAACTGCAGCCTCAGCATGAACCTTGTTGCCTCTGAATGCATCGATAGGCAGTTCGATACCGGAGTTGTTGGTCTTTCTCTCGGTAATGAAGGCTCTGTTGTCCTTAACTTCGATCTTACAGTCTCCGTTAACACGCCACTTCTGATCTTCGCTCTTGAAGTCTTCCTTGATGAGGAGCGGATCTTCCTTCTCAGTTGCCGAAGCTTCTGTCTCTTCGCTGGCTGTAGTGGAAGTCTCCGTCTCGGAAGGTGTCGTTTCCGCAGGAGTTGCCGTGTTACATGCAGAAAGCATCATGGCAACAGCCAGGACAGACACCAGGATCGTCGTAAACTTTGATTTCATTTGTTTGCCTCTTCCTCCTAATAAAATAGTTCGACATATTATCTCACATAAGGGGAAGGCTCGCCTGTTGTAAATTGTATAATTTTCGCGCGAAAAACTGACTATTTGACAAAACCTAATGCAAATACGATAACTGCCAGGATAACAGCAGAAAAAAGGAGCGAGAGACCTGCGATAAGTTTAGCCAGAACGGCTTTGCCTTCGCTTCTCCATAGATCCTCAGGCCTATCCGGATCTATATTGATCGTAACAGGCCCCATATCGATATCGGAATCCCCTCCGTCTGTCATTGGATCATAAATCGAGACATAGTCACTGCCTTCGTAGCTGTACTCGAAAACAGGTGAGGTCTTTAAGTAATAGATATTCTGTCCTTTGGGAGCCTCGGGACTTTTCGCGACAGTCCTTGCGTAACCCGTACATATTGCGGGGACTGTAACTTTGTATTTCCTCTTCCTGACTACAGACCCGATATAACTTGCGATAAGAGCTATGCCCGTAAGGCCGGTCAGAACAGCCGCAGCAAGCAGGATCGAAGCCACTGTGCCGATCGTCTTGCTAAAGAACAATGGGATAGCAATAACAAAGCAGAAAACGCTGGTGATAACAGCATTCCTGATGTCATCTTTCTTACTGCCCTTGATGAAAACTGAGCATATATTTACGATCGGGATCCCTATAAAACAGATCAGGAGAGCAGGTACGATCCTTGCCTTTGCAAACATGATAGCCGCGACTGCAAAAAGGATAAGAACAACGATAAGAGGAAGTTTGGATAAGACTTTGGGAAGGGCATCTTCAGAGCCTTCATCTGCTGCATCATCAGAGGGATCTTCGATCTTTGTCCGGTATTCTTCAACGATCATGGAATAGCGGATCTGATCGACCGTTTTCTCGTCTGATATGAAGATATCCTGCCTGTCATTATCGAGTCTCATCTGCTCCCCTGCATCCCGCTATCGATCCAGAACCTTTTTACATTAGCACCGTCAACGTCAACGCTGTATTCATAGACACCGCCGTTATTAACTATTGCTTTCTCGCTGCCCGTATTAGTATCATCACAGGTTATGAGGATCTTGGGAATCCTAAGTTCTCTGGCCTTCCCTATTACCTGGCGGATCATCTCGGTAGCATAGCCCTTTCTTCTCTCGGAAGGCCTTACCGTGTAACCGACATGACCGCCCCAGACGCTTAAGATCGGATGATCGATGTGAAATCTCAAACATATTATCCCGACAAGGCGGTCATCGCTCTCCCTTACTGCAAGGTAGGAGATCTCGCCGACTTTCGCACCTGCTTCCATTGAGGTCGCGGGATCTCTTAACAGTCTGCTTATCCTGATCCAGTCTTCCCCGGAAGTCATATCAGACATGCCAAAACAGCCGGCAAAGATATCACCGCAATCAGCATCAGCCTCAAGGACCTCATTGCGGAAATCCTCTATCTGCCCTGCGTATTCTATCGAAGGTTCAAGAAGTCTTATATCCGCCATATGAGCCTCAGAGCCACTGGACATAAGCCGTCTTATCGGAGCTGTTATATCCTGCGAATTCGTAGAACCTGTGAGTCGCGGGATTCTTCGAACCCGTTAAGAGCATCATTTTATAGCAGTTGGCTCTTATGGCAAGTTCCTTTGCATAACCCAAGCACTGGGATGCAAAGCCCCTGCCGCGCCAGTCTTCGTGTGTTACGACGTTTTCGATAAAGGCATAGGGCCTTCCGTAACGTGTAAGGTTAGGTATTATCACGCACACGCAAGACGACACGATCTTGCCGCCCTCCTCCCAGACGATAAGATGATGATCAGGGTCTGACATGATCTTATCCCAGGCCTTCAAGATAATCTCATCCTTCTCAAGAACCTCGTCCTTGTGAAGATAACGGTAGAGTTCGATCATCTGATCCAGATCATCTCTTGTTGCTTCTCTTATCATGCTGTCACCTCACGCTTTCTCCATATATACGAATTCCAATTCTTCGTCTATCTTCTTCCTGTCAAATTCCCTGTATCCGACAGACTCATAAAGGCGGATATTGTCAACACTTCTGGTGCTTGTAAATAGTTCATAGCGCCTGCCGGGGAAATACTTTTCGATCTCCGACAGGAGCATCTTCCCATAGCCCTTACGCCTGTGGTCAGGATGGACCATCAGCTTGCCTATATAAACAGTTCCGCCATCCTCATAAGCGCGGACAGATCCTATGATGACTCCATTCGGATCAGTCATCTTTAAGATAAGTCCCTTCTGATACTCTTCTTCGACTTCTTCTATAGTTTCTTTAAGGGGCGGGATATCTTTATTACCAAATAG
>JAGAAI010000092.1 GCA_017615325.1 Clostridiales bacterium
GTTCTCCGATGTGAAGAAGAAGGATTACTTCTATAATCCTGTTATCTGGGCATCCGAGCAGAAGATCGTTGCAGGATACAGTGACGGCACATTCAAGCCTCAGGGTAAGTGCCTCAGGCGCCAGATGGTAACGTTCCTTTATAAGTACGACAAGTACGTTAATGGTAAAGGCTGAGACTAACTGACATTTGAAATGTATAAGGTCTGTCCGGATTTCCGGGCAGACCTCATTTAATTGCAACAGATTTCCTGTGTCTTTATCAGTTCTTAGCGTCCCTGATCCTTATATTGCGGAAGAAGTCCTTCATCATGATCGAGCACTCTTCTTCGAGGATGCCGCCTTCGAATTCGACCTTGTGGTTGTGACCGTGTTCTACATTGAAGATGTCATTGCAGGAACAGACGGCGCCGCTCTTGGGTTCATAGGCTCCGAAATATACCTTGCGGATACGGCTCTGGATTATGGCACCGGCGCACATGGTGCAGGGTTCCAATGTGACATACATATCGCAGTCGTTAAGCCTGAAGTCTCCGATCTTACGGCAGGCCTTATCTATTGCGATTACTTCCGCGTGGGCAATGGCGTTGCCTCTGGTAAGCCTTAAGTTATGAGCTCTTACAAGGATCTTGCCGTCTTTGACTATTACACAGCCGATAGGACATTCTTTTAGCTTGATCGCTTTCTCGGCTTCTTTTATCGCCTCGAGCATAAAACCCTCTTCTGTTGTTGAGGGCTTAAGGTCCGGGAATAATTCTGATCTTCTTCTGGGCATTGTCAATAAGCGCGATCAGAGGAGATCGTCGAACATGTGATCGTTAACGGGGTTGTTGTCTTCGGATGCCGCCTCGGCAGAGGCAGCCTGATCTTCATCAATGAAAGGATAGAAGACGGCTGTGGCACCGCAGAACATGCATCTTCCCATCATGGGTGTGCCGGGAGATTCGCGGACTGTCTTGCCGCAACGGGGGCAGGGAATGGAATCTGTATGGGTAAATCCCTTGGCGATCTTATCATCCAGCAAGACTTTGATCCTGTTGTTGATCTGATCGGTTGTGACACCCTGCTCCTTCATAATGTCGAACATGGCTCGAACCATCATCTCGAGTTTTGTGATCTCGCTCTTGAGTTCATCTATGTTCCTGCCGGCATCCTGAAGCTTTTGTGCGTTGCGGGCATTCTGAAGATCGCTCTTAACAGCGCCCTCGACGTAATCATAATTTCTCTTTCCGTACATAATCTTATCCCTCCTTAATCATTGAGTCTTATTATAGCATCTATTGCATATTTTTGAGAATGCTGTAGTGTATACATACTTCTTAATTATTTTATAAGAGTTGCTTGACAATTAACATTGCCTGATGTATCTTATACGTTGCGCTGTTATAAAGCGGAACTATGCCCTCCGTCGGACGGGATCAGGTTTTCAGCCTTGATATCAGTGCTAAAGTACAAGCAGAAGGATGGCATATATGGCTACTATTCAAGGAATGTGTAAGAACTGTGGTTCTCTCATAGTTTTCGACAACAGGGATGATAAGTGCGAGTGTGTATTCTGCCACCTGGTTTTCCCTGCGGAGGAAGCAGTAAAGATATTGGAGAACCCGGGCGATTATACTTTCCCGAACGAGAAGATCGAGGAGACGGATGAAACCAGGCATTATTATGCGACACCGGTATACCCGGATATGGTTGAGAAGGCCGTAGCCAGAGATAAGACCTCGTCAAAGAAAGATGACAGTGACAGCAAGTTGAAGCCCAATGAGTTTGAGGTACAGGCCAAGGATGTCAAGGCACCTAAGAGTCTTGTTATCGGACTCATCATAGGGATAACGGCTGCTGTTGCGATCGTAGTCGCTATTGCCCTGCCTATGTATCTTTCCAGAACGGAACTCAAGAACAAGATAACCACATCTATCGGCCAGGTCTTTGAGGGGACGATAAAGGTCGATACATCCGTAAGTGATGACGGATACAGCAAGGGTTACAGCGTTTTCGGTCAGACCTGCCAGAACATTAAGGTTGCAACGACGGATGACGTAACCCAGGAGAAGGCAAAGGAAGTCTTCAGCAAGTATTGTGATCTAAGGAATAGATCAGGCAACTTCACGTCTGATGCTGATTCAAAGGTTACACTCGAACTTTATACCCCCAAGGGTATCTATACTGTTACGAATGCAAGTGCTGAGTTTAAGGAGGACGAATTCTTTGAAACAAAAGCAACAACCACAGAGCAAGGCTAAGGAAAAGAACGCTAAGGCTGAGAAGACCAAGGCAGCAGCAAAGGCAGCAACTAAGCCTGCTAAGGCAGCAACAAAGCCCGCTAAGGCAGCAACAAAGCCCGCTAAGGCAGCAACAAAGCCCGCTAAGGCAGCAACAAAGCCTGCTAAGGCAGCAACTAAGCCTGCTAAGGCCACAACTAAGCCTGCTAAGGCAACAAAACCTGTAAAGGCAGCAACAAAGCCCGCAAAGGCAGCAACTAAGCCTGCTAAGGCAGCAACAAAGCCTGCTAAGGCAGCAACAAAGCCTGCTAAGGCAGCAACAAAGCCCGCAAAGGCAGCAACAAAGCCCGCTAAGGCAACAACTAAGCCTGCAAAGGCAGCCGCTAAGCCCGCAAAGGCTGAGAAGCCCGTTAAGGCTGTAAAGCCTGCAAAGGCTGAGAAGCCCGTTAAGGCTGAGAAGCCCGTTAAGGCTGTAAAGCCTGCAAAGGCTGAGAAACCTGCTAAGGCTGAAAAGCCCGCAAAGGCTGAGAAACCTGCTAAGGCAGAAAAGGCTGATAAGGTTGAAAAGCCCGCTAAGGCTGATAAGAAAGCAAAGAAGGAGAAAGCTTCGGGCGAGATGAGCGAATATCAGAAGGCTCTCGAAGCTCTGAAGAAGTTTGCTTCAAAGAACGATAACACGATCAGCGATAATGACGTTGATAATATAGCTTTCGAGTTTAAGATCGAAGCTGATGATATGGTCAAGCTCACGACCGAACTCGAAGATGCCGGAATCAAGATCGGAGAATCCAATCTGGATGCTGATATCGAAGGCACATCGATCGATGACCTTTCCGTAGATGATTCGGTCAAGATGTATTTGAAGGAGATCGGTAAGATAGATCTTCTCAAGCCTGATGAAGAGCGTGATATCGCAAAGAGGATGGCTGAAGGCGATGAGGAAGCCAAGAACAAGCTCATCGAGTCCAACTTAAGACTCGTTGTCTCGATCGCCAAGAAGTACATGAACCGTGGTCTTGCTCTCCTGGATCTTATCCAGGAAGGTAATATAGGTCTCATCAAGGCAGTCGATAAGTTCGATTACCAGAAGGGCTTCAAGTTCTCCACATATGCAACATGGTGGATCCGCCAGGCTATCACAAGAGCCATTGCCGATCAGGCAAGAACGATCAGGATCCCTGTACATATGGTCGAGACGATCAACAAGCTTACACGTGTCCAGCGTCAGCTCGTTCAGGACTTAAACCGCGAACCTACGGACGATGAGCTTGCAGAAGCAATGGGCATGGATGTCCAGAAGATCAGGGATATCAAGAAGATCTCCCAGGATCCCATCTCCATCGACAAGCCTGTCGGCGAGGAAGAGGACAGCCATCTGGTCGACTTTATCTCCAACGATGAACTTGCTCCCGATGAGGAAGTAGCAAGGACTCTCCTTAAGGAAGACCTCATCAAGGCTCTGGGCAACCTTTCCGACAGAGAGAGACGCGTAATCGAACTCAGGTTCGGTCTCAAGGACGGTGTTCCCATGACACTTGAGCAGGTAGGCCAGCACTTAGGCGTTACAAGAGAGCGTATCAGACAGATCGAAGCAAAGGCTATCCGTAAGCTCTCCCGCGCATCAAGCTCCAAGAAGCTGGAAGGTTATACAGACTAACAGGACTTTGCGATCCGTTTAACCCAAGAGATTATGGCAAACGGCAAGATATATTCATTTTCAAAAGGCGTTATCTCGAACGGCATTCTCGACTTTTCGAGAAGGACGCCTTTTGTTCGTGAAGTAATGCTCGAGAAGATCAACCCTGCGAGGATAATCCTGCCGATGAAGATGAACTATGGCGTTCCATGTGAACCGGTCGTCAAGAAGGGCGATAAGGTCAAGGTCGGACAATGCGTCGGCATGCCTAAGCCCCATACCTTTGCGTCACCCGTGCATTCGGGTATATCGGGTACGGTTACGGATGTTGCGCCGGTCACTCTTCCGAACGGAATATCCTGTATGGCTGTCTTCATCGAGAACGACATGAAGAAGACGACGGTCGAATCGATAAGGCCCCGCACTCACATAAACATGTCCGCCAGGGAGACGGTCGCGATCATAAGGGCGGCCGGTATCTGCGGAATGGGCGGTGAGGGGATCCCCTCGGCTGCAAAGATCTCAAGAGCGAGAAGACACGGGGTCAACGAACTGCTGGTAAATTGCCTGCAGAGCGAGCCTTTCGCAACATGCGATCTTACAGTTATCAACGAATATACCGATTATGTCGTAAGAGGCGCTTCTGCCGTTGCGTCTACATGTGGCGCAAAGAAGGTAAGATTCCTTATATCCCACAGGAGAAAGTCTGAGATCAGGATGCTCCAGTCGGCCATAGATTCCGTTAAAGATGAATTTGAGGGATTGAGTTACGAGATCTGTCTTTTCCGCGACAGGTTTCCCCAGGGTTATTACAGACTGGTTGCCAAAGCCCTTTACGACAAAACTCTTGCCGAAGGTGCGATCTTGGAAGAAGAGTGCAAAGCGGTCCTGTTCAACTGTTCCACCATCTATGCGATCTGGCGGGCATTGGCAGACAACATGCCCATGACCGAGAGGATCGTGTCAGTCTGCACTGATTCATACTGCAGGAATAACGTGCTCGTTCCCATTGGAACGCCCCTGTCTGAGATAATCAACAGCGGGATAGGGAGCACGCCTGTTAATGACAGGATAATCTGGGGCAACTGCCTTACCGGTATCGAGACTAATGATCCCGAGAATACTCCTGTCATAAAGATCACATCAGCTGTTACGATAGCACCGAGGAACTTCATTCCGAAGACTCCCTGCATCCACTGCGGTCTCTGTTCAGAGACCTGTCCCATGAGCCTGTCTCCCAACATCGTTTACGAGATGCTCATCCAGGGCCTGTCACAGAAGGCTGCCGAAGAGGGAGGAAGAGACTGTATCGCCTGTGGTACCTGTTCTTTCATATGTCCTGCCGGTATCGATCTTGCATCCATGATAGCTCCTTTTGCATCTGCAGGAAGGATCATAGAAGAGAACTCGCTTCTGCATAACACATCATTCTCGAGCGGAAGTCACAAAGAGGGAGAAGAGGATATCATCGGCGAACTGTCGCTGCTTGAAGAATTCGTTGAGGATGAGGACGACAGGAAAGTATCGGATCCCAATGAGATCAATCTGCCGTTCAAGGGAGGTAAGAAGGTATGATAGCTCCCTTCATACATACGGAGAAAAACGCTCCCTATATCTATCTTACCCACATAGCGGCCCTTATGCCCTGTGTCGTATTTGCGGTCTTTGCTTACGGCCTTAGGGCGATAATCCTTCTGTCGATATCTGTCGTAGGCTTTATGCTTACCGATATCTTCTCTGCAAAACTCATAAGAAGACATGTCAAAGGCGAGTATTTTGATGTAAGCTCGATCGTATCGGGTCTGACATTCGGTCTGCTCTTATCGCCTCAGACTCCCGTTATCGCGGTCCTTGCCGGGATCATTTTCGGTTCTGTCATCGTAAAGCAGTTCTTCGGAGGAGCAGGATCCAATATCCTTCTTCCTGCAACAGCTGCGATCCTTTTTACCCAGACTGTATATCCGTCATCCTTTGCCGAGACCGTAAAGCCTTTGGATAACTGGTTCGGCTTTGTATCCATCATATCGGGCAAGCCTTCGGTCCAGGATTATTCTCAGCTGTCATACCCTGAGATCATAAGCGGATTTGCAGGATCCCTTCTCGGTGTGTCCTGCTGCCTCATGATCATACTGGGATTCATATTTATGCTGGTCAAGGGCACGATCAGGGTATATGCTCCTGCAGGATACATGATAGCTCTCCTTGCAGGCTTTCCGCTGACCCATATTTCCACGATATTTACGCCTGAGGGCTTTCACCTCTATGTGCTGTTCATCCTCTCGTCAGGAGTCATGTTCGTTGCGGTCTACTGCCTGGGTGACTATACCACTATGCCTTCAAGACCTTTGTCGGCCACGACGGCAGGTGTTGTCTGTGCGATACTGACACTTATCCTTTACGGAAGGGTACCCGATGTCACGATGCTGACAGCTCCCGTGGTCGCGGTCAACTTCATGTCGTTCGTTCTCGACTATTTCTCTAAGAGTATCTCCCGCAGGGGAAAGCGCTCGAGGGAGGTGGATCTCTTATGATGACGAGAAACGGGATAAGGAGATTCGTTTTCGAGACGGCGATCGTCATGATCATTGCCGCCATAATCGTTGTCGGAGGTTACTTCGTATCAAGATCCAAGGAGAACGAGAGACTTCAGGAAGAATATATAAGAGATTTTACGCCTGTCTTGCCGGCATCCTCTTATGCACCTCTTAATACTGCGATATTAAAAGATTATCCTGATATCAAAGCCTGTTATCTGGGTTACGATTCAGAGCATAATATCGCAGGATATGTCATTGATATAGACCGCGTATCGGATGACAATACATCTGTCCATCTTCTCGTAGGTATCGATTATGAGAGTTCACTGGTTACGGGCATCGAACATGTATCCGATGAAGAAGCCCCGCTTATAACAGATGAGAATGCTTTCGGTATGGTTAAAGACTGTCTTGTCGGAAGCATAATCCCTGTTGCAATATCTGATGAGGGAGATGTTCCTGATGACGATAGTGAGAAGCAGGTCTTAACGGGTGACCTTATCAACGGTGTTTACTACGCCCAGTCCATGACTGCCGATAAAGACGGCTATATAGATTTTGTTGAGATAGAGGTCAGCAAGGGTGAGATAAGCCGTATCCAGTGGGATGCTTTCAATATAGATCCCACGACAAAACTCAGAAGCTTATCGAGCCTTTCAGGAGCATATACGGTCTCGGGCGAGAACTGGGCAACCCAGTCCTACAATGTCTGTCACGCCATGTTAGAGCTCCAGTCGCCCGAGAAACTTGCAATGAAGTCAGACGGAACGACTCAGCTCGTTGAAGGAGTTACATGTAATATCAGGAAGTTCGTTGAACTTGCCAAAGAATGCATAGATAATTCAAAAGCGGGATTCGACAAGAAACGTTACTTTGAAGCTCTGGGCAATATCGTATCGAGAGTTAAGGGAAAGACCGCTGAAGATCTGGGGATCGTAAATGAAGACGGCTACATCGTTATATCTTTCCAGGATGATCCTGATGTCTACACATTGACGAAGACGGATTCTGAGGGGAACAAGAAGGCCTATGCCGTGATCGGCGTAAGGCAGATCGAAGCAGGATACCAGAAACAGCAGGAAGAAGGACAGGACGATGATGATCCCAAGGATAAAGAAGACAAGAAGCCTGAAGATCAGGATAAAGATACGGAAAAGACAAATCCGACCGGGAACGAGTCTGCAGTAAATCTCGATCCGGGTGAGGACGGAAAGAATGATGATAACGACAAGTCTGACCTGGTGGGAAGCATAGATGATCTGCCCATAGCTGAGATCTCAACTTTCGTTGAGGCGCCTCCGGGCTTCTACAGGGAAGTAAGGACTGTTGTAACAAGTCTTAACACCTGTTACAAGTTCCTCAAGGACTATCTGAACTGGCTGGTATAAGATGAAGATACAGGACGTAAAGAACAATACACCTTTTGATATTGAGAACAAGAGCGAGCGCGATTCCGTTCTTACGGCTAAGCACGTCAAACCCGCAAGGTTCATGACCACCAGGGCGTCGGTATTCATGGGCCTTACGATCCTGTCTCTCTCGTTTGCCATCGCCTGTGACAATAACTATATAACTTCGCTTCTTATGCTCCTGATATGCACAGCCTTCTATTCCGTAAGCATCAGGTTTATAAGATTCAGTAAGCCGATATTAAACAGCATCTTTTTCCTTATCTGTCCTCTGATATGCTGGGGAGTCTATTTTGCGGATATTAATCTCCTGCAATACATTCCGGAGAAGATGAGAGAAATCTTCTATATGTCTCCCGTGTTCCCCTTATGTTTTATCCCCATGGCAGCGGGTCTTGCAGCATTATCCGTCATCACGCCTGACGGTAAGGATGAAAGAGAGAGACCCTCGTTCTGGAATGAAGTCATGATGCCTGCTCTGTTTGCGTCTTTGGCGGCATCTTTCGGATCTGTTCTGGCGGGTATCCCTGAGAGAAGGACGGTATTTGCCGCGACTCTGATGTCGGTATTATTCCTGATAGGGTTCTCTGCATTAATAACAGTGATCACAAAAGCTCCGATGTTCTTTACTTCAAAGAGGCTCACCGAATACTGGGATATTCCTGTCGCAGATGTATCCGAGCTTCGAAGGTTCTTCTTTGCAAGACTGGAATATATCGTGTCACTTTTCGTAACTGCAGCGATACTCTATCTGGTCTATATGTTCTTGGGAGCAATGATGGCGCCCTACATGATGCCCATTGCGATACTGTCTGCAGTTATCCTGGGTACTGCTATGGTGGCTGTCAGCAGACCGGGTGACGTCAATTCCATCTTCGGTACAAAGTTCTTCCTGTTTGAACTTATTACAGGATCTGCATTTGTCTGTGTTCCTTTCGCGAAATGTGTTGAGGCAGAACCCTCGATACCGATAATAGGTCTTTTCCTTTTCTTTGCATGCGCAGGCGACTTCTTTGTAAGCGGACTTATCTCCGTTATAAGGAGAAGACAGATATTCGTCGAAAAGAATAAGTACACCGACGGCCTGCCCTTTATGATGATAATGCTGTCGCTCCTTATCATGGCCGCTGAAGCCATGTTCCCTCTGTTCTGAGGACCTTTTCTAAAGTCCTTCTTTGTTTGCAAATAAATACCGTTATGATAATATAATCCCGGTTGTATTTTTTGATCATTTGGGGGAATCGATATGAAGGTCAGAAAGAAGATCAACTGGGGGATCGTTCTTTTTTTCTTACTCGCAGTCTTAGTAGCCGGGATATGTATTGCCGACATGGTCACATATTCGTCGCGAAAGCAGTCTGCTGAAGATCGGGCAAAACTCTTTGTTACAGAACTCTCTGCCGTATTTACCTGGCCCGATGAACTGCCTGTTACCGATCAGGTCGAATTCGATCGGAATGTGGAAAAATATCTTGCGTCACTTGATCCTAAATGCGAGAAACTTAAGCCTTATCTTTTCGACAGCAATGCCGTTAAAGACGAGATCAAGGCTTATGCGAGAACGTTCATGATCGACTTTCTTTACGATGGCGTAGCGCCTAAACAGGTCTCATTTACTCCGGTATTTAACAAGACCTTGATCAGCAAGGGTATGGTCCGCATCGACCTTAACGTCTCATCCAGGATAAAACTGTCAGACGGGAAGACAACGGACAGGGTGATCCCCGCCAGTATCATGATGGAAGAATATAACGGTGAATGGGTCGTAGTGGATCTATATTGGAACGAATGATCCCCGGTGATCTGAGGAGATAAAGATGGAAGAAGAAAGACAGACAGCTTTGAGCATAAAGAATATCACCAAGATCTACGGCAAGAAGAGAGCCGCAGACGGTGTTACGTTTGATA
>JAGAAI010000093.1 GCA_017615325.1 Clostridiales bacterium
CCCATTGTCAACACAAAGGATATGGAAGAACTCTTTTAGACTTCGCTGAGAAAGAGATACTCAAGAACTATTCTTTTGTTGAGATGGATGCATCACTTCCAGCAAAAAGAATATATAGGAAGCGTGGATACAAGGAGACTGAGTATAATACTGTAAAGACTGATAACGGAGATTATCTCTGTTATGATGTTATGAGGTTGGAGCGATAACTCGCAATAAAATCGACTAAGACAAACAGCTTAAGGATATTTTTATAACAAATGAAAAAAGACCGGGTTACGACATTTGTACCCGGTCTATTATGTTGTTGGTTCCCCTATGTAAAAAAATCTGTGGTTTAAGTTTGGATTAAGCCGTATTTTTGAAGTAGGTTAGGGTACTCAAATGCTTGAATTTATTGGCTTTGCGGATTTAACAAAAATGGCAGAAATAGAACCACCTCTTTTGATCTGAAGTTTGCTTTAGGATATCGCAAAGCAAGCCTGTTCCCGCAAATATAACTATAAACCCGGGAGCTTTTCTTTTATACCGGTTTTTTGACACAAGAGATCAATTTGTTGACAATCTAACAGTCGTTAGATATAATCCCTCTAACACTTGTTAGAGAGGTATCTTATGAATACTCGTGAAAAGATCATGGATGTAGCCCTTCATATGTTCTCAGAAAGAGGCTATGAGGCTGTATCGGTCAGGGATATATGCGGTGAAGTCGGGATAAAAGAGAGTACGCTCTACTACCACTTCAAGAACAAAAAGGACATTCTCGATTCACTGGTGGAGAAATTCAAATCCCACATCGACAGCCTGCTCAGACATGTTGATGAGATAGACGCTGATCCTGACAGCAAGAACGATGAAGACAAGAGTCTTAAGATGATGGATTCCTATATGATGGACAGCTACCTTTTCGATCCGTTTTGCAATCTGATGCTGAGGCTCATGATGATCGAGCAGTTCCACAATGAAGAGATGAGGACTCTATATGAAAAAACGCTCTTTACGGATCCCTATGAGATACAACTGAACGTCTTCAAAAAATGGGCTGAGACAGGAGCCTTTTCGGACATGGATATCGAGATGATCGTAAAAGACTATCATTCGTACATGACCATGCTCACCTTCAAATATCTTCTTAACGGCGAACTGACGGAAAAGCGGAAGAAAGCATACTACAAAGAAGTTCATGAATACATGACCAGAAGGTTTTCGGCATGAAGAAGATCGCTATGTTTACTATGGGCACCAGAGGTGATGTCCAGCCTTATATATATCTTTCAAAAGCGCTGATGAAAGCAGGCTATGAAGTAACTCTCGGAACGCACCCCTGCTGGAGAGAACTTGTTACGGCATCGGGTGTACATTTCGAACCTGTGGGACCTGATATAGATATCGAGAAAGAGACAACTGTCATACGCGGGAAATCCCGTAATGCTGTCATGAGCATACTCAAGACCATGAACTTCATAATGAAGATAATAGAAGGTTCTTCAAAGGAGGTTTATAAACTCTGCGAGGGCAAGGACCTCATAGTCATAACCCATAGTCAGATGGGAGCGGTCGAAGCAGGTCTGCTGGGTATACCCACGGTCAACGTTACCCTGCAGACCGAGATGATCGGTGAGAAATTAAAAGAAAAGAAATTCGGAGAAAAACTCATCGGCGGTTTCATCGAAAAGCAGGCGGCAAAACCCGTGAATAAGATACGTAAGATATACGGATTAAAGCCTGTAAGATCAGCCGATGAAGTCATGTCCGATAAGCTCAATCTCATTCCCATAAGCAAGTATGTTTTAGACAGAAATCCCTATTGGGAAGATAAGAATGTTCTTACGGGATACTGGTTTGATGATGAGGAAGAATATATTCCCGATGAAAAACTCTTATCTTTCCTTGCAAGCGGCGATAAGCCCGTAGTATTAGCTTTGGGTGCTATGTCATTTGAAACTGAAGCCGACAGAAAAAAGCTGGATATGTTTGTTAACGCCTTCCGCAAGACCGGATGCCGGGCAATCATCCAGGGCTTCCAAAAGACGCTCAAAGATTATGATCTGCCCGGTACCATGATCGCCGTCGGGAGTGTTCCGCACAGCTGGCTTTTCAAACAGGCAAAGTTCGTGATCCATCACTGCGGATTCGGAACCACTGCAGCCACCATGATCTATGGCGCACCCTCGATACCTGTTCCGCATGTTCTGGACCAGTTGGGATTTGCTATGCAGCTCGAGAAAAAAGATGTTGCCGTAAAAGCATTAAAAGCTAAAGACTTAAGCGAGCAGAACATCATCCAGGCCATTGAAGAAATGAACGATACATACGAGATAAAGAAAAGAAATGCACAGGAGATCTCAGAAAAGATCCATAGCGAAAAGGGCCTTGATGAGGCAGTGAGACTGATCGGGACCCTAATGGATTAAGGCAGCTTTAATTGCTATAATCTAAACTCTAGCTGGGAGGTTATTCAAATGAGATTGACCAATTCTATATTGCATATTCTTTCTTCGATCGGTACCGCGAAAGCTAAGAAAGAAAATAAAGCTTTATCCTGAGGAGATGATAATGAGCATTTTCGACGACGTAAATAACTGGGAGAAAAACGAAGGGGCGAAGATCATATCTTCGATCCTTGATGTGTCTGACCCTGTAATACTGGATTACGGGTGCGGCGCCGGCAACTATTCTTTTGCAGCAGCTCATGCCTTTGGTCAGAAATGCAAAGTGTATGCGGCTGACATCAACAAGCAGTGCCTGGATCACATCAACGAGAAAGCAGCAAACGATAAGGTCTGCTGCATCACCACGATTACGGGACGTGAAGATTACCGCCATGATTTTGATGACGACACTTTCGATCTTGTGATCTATGCGGACATGTTTCACGGGGAAGAAAAAACATACGGCGGCCTTCACCGTTTTGTGATGACAGAAGAAGCTCACAGGACCTTAAAGAGGGGCGGCATCCTGGCGGTCCTCCCTTTCCATCTGTCGAACTTCCGTGACAAGAATAAGAAGAAATGCAAATACACCTATAAGAAGCTGATCGAAGAGATCTCATCTTGCGGCTTCAGATACATTGAGAAGGATCTGCAGGGGATCCATTTTGAGAAAGTCTACAGTCCTTATTATCAGCAGAAAGGCGGTGTCAGTTTTGACAGTCTCGAACGGGGGAAGTTTCTTTTGTTCGAAAAATAACTGTCGATCAGTTTTTCGCATGACAAACACCTCCAGATGAACTAATTACAGATTGAAGGAGCATTATTTCTGACCCATGAGCAAACTTATCCTGACAGACTTAGACCATACATTACTAAGAAGCGACGGTAATATCTCTGACCATACTCTCGAAGTACTGAAGAGATACAGGGAAGAAGGCATGGTCTTCGCGATCGCAACGGCCAGATATTGGATAGGCGCAGAGCGCTATATCGACCTTTTGAAACCCGATTATGAGATCACAACAGACGGAACTCTCATCCATTCCAAAGGACAGTGTATCTATAGTTGTGAATTCACCATAGAAGACAGCAACAGGATCGTTCGCACCCTGCTTGACCTTATGCCCGAAGCAGAGATAACCGTCGCCTGCGGCAAAACGGTCTACTGGAACAGCAAGTTCATCTCAAGCTCTGAGAAACTTCATAAAGCAGTCTACTTTGAATACGATAAAGATCTTGATCTTAAGGCGAACAAGATCGTTGCCGAACTGCCTGATGAAACTATAGCAAGGGAGATAGCAGATCTCATAGGCTGCAGATTGCAATGCTACAGGGGCGAGAAATGGTATTCATTCCTGCCGAAAGATTCCGGCAAGACCTGTGCGATCAAAGCAATGTCAGAACTTAGCGGGATCGGTCTTAAGGACATGGTGGCTTTCGGAGACGACCTGAACGATATCGATATGCTGAAGCTCTGCGGGAAAGGTATTGCCGTATCTAACGCCATTAAGGAAGTTCTCGACATAGCAGATGATGTTACTTTATCGAATGACGAAGACGGCGTTGCAAGCTGGATAGAGAGGAACATATAGATCAGGGGGAGAGAATGGCGATCCTTATCTTCGACTACTTTGAGACATTACTTACAAGCAGAAGACTTGATTTCAATCAGGGGCTTAAGCTCTACTGGGAGAAATACTATAAGGACAGATGCAGCCTTGAAGAGATGACCGAATACGGCGAAGAATTGCTGCAACTTCTTCTGGAAAGGCATGCCGAGGGGAAAGAATTCTCATTCGCCTGCGAAGAATTACCAATGTATGCAGAGAAGTTCGGGGTGGAATACAGCCCCATAAGTCCTGACGAAGAAGCAGATTTCCTTATGGCCTGCAATGATTTTGAACTAAGTCCCGGGATCGACAGATTCCTTATACAATGCAAACAAAAGAATACACCGATGTATGTTGTATCCAACAGCGGTTTTTCGGCCAGTGCACTTAAGATCGTACTGGACAGATTCGGGATAGGAAGTTATTTCAAAGAGGTCTGGTCGAGCGCAGAATTCGGCAGGATAAAACCCTGCAAGGAGTTCTTTGAACTCGCCATTCAGACCGCTCTGAGCGATAACCCGCCGGAGAAAAAAGATGACATTATCTACATCGGAGATCTCTACGAGACCGATGTTGCCGGAGCAAACCGGGCAGGAATAAAGAGCTGCTGGATCAACAGGAAGGGCGAAGAAGATCCTCAGGGCATTGCTACATATGTCGTAGGATCAACAGAAGATCTTTTGCACTTTGAATTTTGAGATCAGGCATTGGCGACTATGAGCGAATAGAGCCCCGATGCGATCAGGAGGAGGATCGTTCCTCCTAAGATCATGGCCTGTAAGGAACAGGACAGGAGCGGACCTATGGATAAGACCGCAGCAAAGGTCAATAACTTCATGTCCTTAACAAAGCTCATACCTGTTGCCGATAAGACCGCAAGCAGTACGCATATGCCGGGCAGCAAGGAGATCGCCACTATCTTAACTGCAAATGCATCAGCCTCGCCTTCGATGGAGTAATGGACCGGCAATTGTTCAGGCAACCTGTTATAAAGGATCAGGCCTGCAGCCAAAGGAAGCAGGCAGATCGCGCAAGATACAAGTGTGATGATAATCCTCTTATTCCTGCTTGTCATAACTATCCCCCAAACTAAGATCAGATGATCTGTCTTAATTAGTCAGATAGTACGATGTCAGGACCATTCTTGTCAATCAAAATCGTAATTTGGCAACGCAGGTCGGGGGAGCCGCAAGTTCAACAGATGATATAATATTATATTGGTAAGCATGTAAACACCCTCGTTCAAGATATTAGGAGTGCTGACTTTGAAAGATAAGAAACACGAAGGATTAAGCATAAAACTTGCGGCAGCGCTAAATTTTGTCATAGTGATCCTTGTTCTCACCATAGTTATCGTTTATATCGGTTGCCATCTTTTCGAAAAACATGTAAGAGAAAACTATGTAAAATATGCGGTAACGGTCCTTAACAATGCCTACAGCATTACTGAATACTATTCTTTCGGGGATATGATAGCTTCCCGCAATATGCCTGACAGTTATGAGGAGATGAGGGGGCATCTGAATAAGATCAAGGAAAACTCCGATATCAAGTATCTGTATGCTATATATTTCGATGATATAGACGATATTCACAGTCTGACTTATGCCATAAACACCAAGACAACAGAAGAATTGGAAAACGGCGGAACATACACCTACTTAGGGACTCCCTGCGAAGAGGGGAGCTTTGAGGATGAGACCCTCCGTATACTTCAGGAGACAGTCAGAAAGGGGCAGAAAGAGAGCTCGACCCTTGACGGGCATTCTGATGAATACGGTGATATGATGAACGGCTACAAGGTCATATTCGACAGCAAGGGCAACCCGGCGGGACTTCTTTGCGTCGAGATCGACACCAGGGACAGGAGCTCTGAAGTTGTCGAATACGTCCGGACTGTACTGATCTTTGCATCAGTATTTACCCTCATAATCACAGGTATCTATATAATCAGGATCGAATACTCCCTCCTCTACCCCATCACGAGCATAACCAATGCCGCCCACGATTACATAAAGAATATAGGCGATCAGGATGCAATGGATGAAAGCGCGGAGAAGCTTACGCAATTGGATATCCGCTCGAATAATGAGATCGGAGACCTCTACGAAGCCATAAGCGACATGGAAACAGAAATGGCAGGACAGCTGCGTGACATCCGCCAGTATAACGAAGACATCCTGAAATTACAGAACGGACTCATGATACTTATGGCAGACATGGTCGAAGTCCGCGATCAGGACACGGGAGCCCACATACAGAAGACCGCATCTTATGTAAAGATCATCCTGGAGGGCTTAAAGAATAAGGGTTATTACGAGGACATACTGACTCCCCGTTTTATTGAAGATGTCATCAAGTCAGCACCGCTCCACGATATTGGCAAGATAAACATCTCGGATACGATACTCAATAAGAACGGCAAGCTTACTGATGAGGAATTTGAGATCATGAAGACTCATACCTCTTCGGGCAAAGCGATACTGGATAAGGCGATCAGCGAAGTAGAGGGCGAGAACTTCTTAAGGGAAGCCCGCAACATGGCGGCTTACCATCACGAACGCTGGGACGGAAAAGGATATCCTGAAGGACTGGCGGGCGACGAGATCCCTCTGTCAGCAAGGATCATGGCCGTTGCGGATGTATTTGATGCTTTGACATCATCCAGGATCTATAAGCCTCCCTTCCCTCTTTCGAAGGCTGTTAAGATAATCGAAGAAGGCAAGGGGACCCAGTTCGATCCCAAGTGCGTGGAAGTCATGCTCGAAGCCATGCCTCAGGTCAAGGAAGTCTTAAGAAAACTCAACCCTGACTACATTGAAGAGACCGATGAATAAGAAAGACCATTTAGGAGCTGTCCTGATCATAATCGCCGGCATCTTCTGGGGCAGCATGGGCATCTTTGTCCGTCACCTTACGAGCCTTGGGTTCAGTTCGATACAGATCGCCTGTTTAAGACTCACCCTGGCCGGGATCATCTTCGCCATCATCCTTCTTATCAGGGATCCTAAGGGCTTTAAGATCCATGTGCGCGATATCCCGTGGTTCCTGGCTCTGGGACTTGTCAGCATCCTCTTTTTTACCTGCTGTTACTTTACCGCCATAAATCTCATGACGATGTCTGCGGCAGCCATCCTTCTCTACACATCCCCGATCTGGGTAATGATACTGGCTATCATATTCCTGAAGGAGAAAGTCACCTTGCAAAAGATCATTGCCCTCATACTGGCTTTTGCAGGCTGCGTTCTGGTCTCGGGATTCGGCGGCAAAGTATCTGTCCCAGGGATCCTTGCAGGATTGGGCGCGGGTCTTGGCTACGGTCTTTACAGCATCTTCGGAAAGTTTGTACTCAAGAAATATTCTCCTCTTACCATGACCTGCTATACATTTCTTATAGCGGGAGCAGGTTCGGTCTTTGTCGCAGATCCGCCTGACCTGCTAAACAAGATCAACGCCGCCGGGAATCTCCTTAACCTCTTTGGATTCGTCCTTCTCACATCGATCGTTACTGCAGTCGTTCCCTTCCTGCTCTATACTTTCGGTCTTAACAGGACGACAGCAGGCAAGGCTGCTGTCCTTGCGACAGTTGAACCTGCCGCAGCAACTCTCTTCGGCTTCTTTGTTATGAAGGAAACAATAGGTCCTGTTGCGATCCTTGGGATAACTTTTGTATTCTCGGCGATAATCGTCCTTGCCTTAACTCACCCGAAAGGCGAATAATCGAAAGTCTTCTCCTGACCGTCAATATCTGTATAGTAGATAAGCTTCTTATCGTGATCCCATGAGATCAGATGACCGTCCTTTAACGGCGCGAAAAAGTCATCATCCGCATCGAATTTATCTGCATAGAGCTCACCCTTTTTACTGAAGGCCAAGGTATTCTTGCTCTTCTTATAGCCGTCATCATTCTCACGCCTTTCATCGGTCATCATGAGATAACTCAAATTGACATCCGACTGCATCGCATAGGTCGGATCAACATGATAATGCCTGCCGTTGATCGTCACATAGCACCACGAATGTCCTTCGCCGCTATACTCCGTATTTCCGCCGATAACATCAGCTTCCACTCCTGCCTGGAGGAGAAGATATGCGAACGCAGGACCGCACTCGCTGCAGATCCCGTGACCAGTCGTAAGGAACCTGTATGCCGAGAGGTTATCAACATAATGGTCGTTCAGCTCATAGTAAGTATCGTAATCGTAGGAATAGTTCTCCGAAAAATAGACATAGAGAGCGAGGACTTTCTCAAAGTCTGAATAGTCGTCCCTTAAGTTCTCGTCCAGGATATCCGTAACAAGCTTCTCGAACTCGGCGTTCTTGACCTTAAACTCTTCCTTGGGGATAAGATACTGGAATGTACCTATCCCCTTCTTGACTGAACCTGCATACATGGAATCCGTATATTCAGCTACTACAGGGTAACAATGACCCGGGAACTGACCTATCATCCAGTCGTAAGTATCCTGATCCTTGACCTCGAAAGTATCTTCTCCGGCCCTGACTGCATTAATGTAGTTGCAGTAAGCACTGTAGAGGTCTTCGCCCATGTATTCCTTGAATATCGGCCCGCAAACGATGGGCTTAAACTCGAAGTGTCCCCTGGCTTCCGTAGTTGTGGTTGCTTCAGTCGTAGTTTCGGAAGTTTGGGATGAAGTGGTCTGTTCAGTAATCCGGGATGTCTCATAGGTAACAGTCCCGCTGGTCTCCTGAGTAGCGGTTGAACATCCTGCAAGAGCTAATGATATGACCGCAGATATCATAAATGCCGTAATCGTTCTCTTCATATAAATTCTCTCTTTGATCGTTATTGTCTGCGACATTATAGCAATGAAAATCAAGAATAATATCCTAAAGCAAAACTTAATGCAAAATTGCCACTATTTTATAAAACCGGTCTGATTGTTATAATATCCGAAGTAGTATTGTTTTGGGGGGACAAATATGTCATATTATTCATCAAGAAGATCAAGACCTTCTGTTCCAAGAAGAGTCATAGGAGACCTGCTGATAGCATTAACCGTTATCTTTACCATATGGCTGTCGGTCATCATGGTACAGAGAATCCTGTCCGTTGTTCTGGTCGAATCTTATGCAATGATGTTTGTGGCAGAACTCGCGATCTGTCTGATTTTCCTGCTCTTTTCAATAGACGTCAGGACAGGGTTCCTGTCGAAGGCAGAATCAGTGGTCGTAAAGACCCTGGCATGGCTTCTAAGGATCGTCCTGATATTATCATGCGGACTCGTTCTCTTTACTTTAGGCAAGATCATCATACATGCTAATACACACGATACTCCGACAGCGCAAAATGCGATCGTATTAGGTCTTGCTCTCCAGAACGGCAAGCCTACGGATGATCTCATATCCCGTATCGAGACAGCCCGTCAGTTCAGCGAATCAAATCCCGATGCAAAGCTCATCCTTACAGGCGGCAATGCAGACGTAACAGGCAAAACGGAAGCTGTCATAATGCAGGAACTCCTGACCGAAAAGGGTGTCGCAGAAGACAGAATGATCCTTGAGGATAAGGCAACGAGCACCAAGGAAAACTTTGCCAATGTTGCAGGCCTTATAGACCCTGCTGCTCCTGTCGTCATTATCACAAGCGACTATCACATGGACAGGGCTTCCATAATCGCAAACAGCGCAGGATTTAAGTCCGTACTTTGCGACCCTGCCCCTTCCAAACTTATTGAATATCCGGCAAACATCATGTGGGAGATAGTTAACGAACTGGCTGATACTCCCACTTATATTCAAAGCTTATTTACTTACAAAGATACGGTGGTGCGGAGCGGCTGCCTTAGCATTACCACTTATTCAAAGCATATTTAAGGTGGATTACACATGATACGAGAAGAACTGATCAGAAGCTGGAAAGAAGAAGAGAAGATTGCTCACATCAAGGGCTGGGATTTCTCACACCTGGACGGAAGGTTCGAATCAGATGAGGACCTGCCCTGGGATTATGAATCCCTGGTACGTGACTATCTCACAGACGACATGTATCTTATGGATTACGACACGGGTGGAGGCGAATTCCTCCTCTCGCTTAATCACCCTTACGATAAGACAGCTGCAACAGAGGGCTATCCTCCGAATGTTGAGCTCTGCAAAGAGACTCTCCTCCCTCTCGGAATAGATCTTAAGGCCTGCAGCGACCCTTCTAAGATCCCTTTCGAAGACGGATCCTTTGATATCCTGATCAACCGCCACGGAGCATTTGACCCTGTGGAAGTAAAAAGACTGCTTAAACCGGGAGGATATTTCGTGACCCAGCAGGTCGGTGACAGGAACGATCACGACCTGGTCGAGATGGTATTGCCCGGAGTTCCCGCGCCTTTCATTGGCAACAATCTTACTGTCCGGCAAAAGGAGTTTGAAGATGCAGGTTTCGAGATAATAAGATCCGATGAAGCGTTCAGACCGATAAAGTTCTACGATGTCGGAGCCTTCGTATGGTTTGCAAGGATCATCGAATGGGAGTTCGTGGATTTCTCCGTAGATAAGTGCCTGGATAAGCTTTTCGAGCTTCAGGAAAAGATCGAAAAAGAGGGTGTCATAGAAGGTACGATCCACAGATTCATGATCGTTGCAAAGAAGCCTGATTAAGTAAGGCTCTTTAAGATCTCAATATATTCAGAAGTCAGATGCGAAGGAATAAAGAATATAATCTGATCAGTTCCTGTTCTTCCAGACGTAACCGGACTTGATCACGGTCTCCACGTGGTAACCTGCTTTGCCCAGGGCTTTCCTCAGCATCTTTATATGTGTATCGACGGTCCTGTCGTAGCCCTCGTAATCCATGCCCCAGACCTTATCGAGGATCTGGTTGCGCGTAAGGACCATTCCCTGGTTATCGAGAAAATACATCAGAAGTTCATATTCCTTGGGAGCCAGTTCACAGGCTTTGCCTTCCACCGCAACATAACGTCTTGCAGGCTCTATCGTGATCTCGTCAACCGTGATCCTGCCGTCTTTTACGAGAAGACCGTGATAGCGGCTTATGAGCGCATTTACTTTTGCAAGAAGGACCTTGCTCGAGAAGGGCTTGCTGATATATTCATCCGCACCGACTTCGTAACCTTTGACGATATCGTCCTCGCCTCCCAGAGCCGTGAGGAATATGACCGGGACATCGTATTTGCCACGGATAAACTTACAGACTTCCCTGCCGTCTTTGCCGGGCATCATTATGTCTAAGATCACGATGTCATATCTGTTCTTATCAGCATATGAACAGGCATCGATACCGTTGCTGACGGCATCCGTCTCAAAACCGTTCTTGCTGAAGAACATCTCAAGGATATTCCTTAATGTGTCGTCATCTTCTGCGATCAATATGCGATACATTACAAATCTTCCTTCTTAACCGAATCCATTGCGAACCAGAAAACAGTCCCCTGATCATTACTGTTGCAGCCGTATTTTGCTTTATGCAAGTCCAGTATGTTCTTTACTACAGACAGTCCCACCCCGCTGCTACCTATTCTATCACTCCTGGATTCGTCTGTCTTATAGAAGACATCCCATACTTTCTTAAGATCTGACCTTGCTATCTTCGCGCCGTCATTAGTTATGGAGAACGTTATCTTTCTGCCCGACTGAGCCAGATCTATCCGGATCTTTTTATCAGCATATTTGACCGCGTTCGAGATGAAATTGTTTAAGACGATATTCATCATATCAAGATCGGCCGATACCGGATATTCATCGCAGTCATGAGATATTTCAATGTCGAGCTTTCTTTCTTTTACGATATCGCTCATCCTGCTGCAGATGCTCTTTGTAAGCGTCATAAGATCGACTGTCTCGGGATTTATCGTTACCTGACCGCTGCTATATTTCGACAGATCCAGAAGTCTTGTAATAAGACCTGACATATGGTCGACTTCAGTGATTATCTTTTTCGAATATTCAGGGCGCTGATCCTCGTCTATATATTCCCAGTTTTCGACACAGGTCTTCGTGATCGCAAGAGGTGTCTTTAACTCGTGAGCTATACCGTGCGTGAGCCTCTGGCTCCTGATCTCGAATTTCCTCTGTGCCTGGCAGAGCGCCACAAAGTTCATTACGACCACACCCTCCATTATGAGAAGTACCAGAACAAAGAAAATATATACATCCAGATTCTCCTGCAATACAAAACTCAAAGGTTTAAATACTTCCGCATAGGCCAACATTATGGTCCTGCCAGAGACGTTATAGACGTGGATGTCATAATAGGTCGTTGTGATATCTCCCTTTGTAAATGCATAAGTTCCGGAGAGTCCGTCAGCACCAAAGTTATCTTTATTAAGTTCCAGTCCCTGTATAAATACTTCCTTAGCTTCACCATTCATCTTTTTCTTTGCTGCGCTGTTTCCGAAAGTATAAAGCTCTACGAAAAGATTCTCGTGGAACTCATCCCATTCTTCATAGGGAACAGTCTTGGCGAGGTCAGCATTCTTCGGGCGGGAAAGATAGAATGTCTTTGTCTCTCCCTCCTCATACCAGGACAATGTTCCGTCAAATGCGTAGACACCGTCACATTTTCCGCCGGTCATGGAAACGGTTGAAGCATCATCAGGATCAGCAGAAAGATCCGTATCCTGATCAAAGGTGTCGTCAACGAGTGCAATACGGATTTCGCTATAAGGTTCATAATCCGGACCGTTTTCTTTGAGCGTTGTTATCTCCATAAAGTTCTGAACTTCCGCAATTGGTCTGAAACCGTTGTCGACATCCAGTATTGCGCCGTAGAAGCCCCTTGTATTGGTAACGATCTTACCGTGACTTAAATGTTCCCATGGACCTGTACGGGTAAGTTTGCGCTGATCACTATAATATTCCCAGTTGCCGTATGCATAAGCCATAAGAGGATCCATATCATCAAATTCCCTGTCATCATCACGGATCTGACTGTGTGCTGACAGATTGATGAATTCTTCGTTGACTTTGCTGAGCTGGGATGAAGTAAAGATCATTACTCCCACGCCAAAGACCGTCAGAAGGATCAAGCAAAAGAGCATACAAGCTAAAAGATAATGTTTTTTCATAGGTTTTCCCTCCCCCTCTTATCCGGGTTTTTCTTTTTACAGCCGCATTCTAAAAAAAAGATGTGTAGTCTTTATGAACATTCAAATATTATTTGGATTTTTCTTTCTGACCCTAATGTTATAATCCGAAAACAAGGTGAGCAAAAAAAGTCGGGATATTATTCTCTTCCTTGCGGTAGCATATGCGTAAGAAAGGAGATGAGCCATGGATGAACAAAGAACTGCCGTACGCAAGATGCAGGAATACATAAGCGATAACATCATGCATGAGATAGATATCGCTGATCTTGCCAAGGTGTCTTCTTATTCTCCGTGGTATGCCCGCAAACTCTTCATCAAATATCTTGGGATGACTCCGGCAGTCTACATAAGGCGCCTCAAACTGTCCAAGTCAGCCTTAAGGCTCCGCGATGAAGACTGTCAGATAATAGACGTTGCGATGGATATGGGATTCGGAAGTGTTGACGGTTACCAGCGCGCATTCAGACGTGAGTTCGGCTGTAACCCCAAAGAGTACTCCCTAAGTCCGGTCCCCGTATGGCTCTTTACTCCTTCACTGATCATCGACAAGGAAAGGAATGATATCAATATGAGTGAGATAAGAAATGTTTTTATTCAGGTTATAGAAAAGCCAGCAAGAAAAGTCATCATCAAGCGCGGCGTAAATGCGACTGAATACTGGAGCTACTGCGAAGAAGTGGGATGTGATGTCTGGGGACTTTTAACGAGCATCAAGTCCATCAGCGGAGAACCGGTATGCCTCTTTCTTCCCAAAGAACTTCGCGATCCTGTTACGAATGAATATGTTCAGGGTGTTGAAGTCGAGCCTGACTACGACGGAGTTATCCCCGAAGGTTTTGAGACCATAGATCTTCCTGCTTCCACATATCTTCTCTTCAGGGGCGAACCTTTCGCTGAAGAAGAATATGTATCTGCGATCAATGAGATCTGGGATGCAGAGAAGAAATATAACCCTGAGTTCATAGGATATAAATGGGATGACAAAAACCCCAGGATCCAGCTTGAACCTGTTGGAGAAAGAGGATACATAGAACTTGTTCCGGTAAGAAAGATCTGATCCGGTTTTGTTACAATCTGATTACGCATCGTCAAATTTTGGCGATAAAAACTCTTTTTCCGGCGAATCGCCGATTTATCGGATTTTATCAACAATTTTTGGCGACAAAACATGCTTTTTTTGGCGAAGGGCTTTTCGGGGCTATCCCGAAAAGCCTTTCCTGTCTGATATAATTGAATAATGAAGGGGAAGAGGATGGATCCTGATATATAAGGAGGGCGTTAGCATGGGGAACTCTAAGGTATATTTTACTGATTTCAGGACGGGGTTAGGGGTAAGCCTCACTGCAAAACTCCAAAAACTTATCCGCCTTGCAGGGATAGATACGATCGACATGGACAATAAGTTCGTCGCGATAAAGATGCATTTCGGGGAATTGGGGAACCTCGCATACTTAAGACCCAACTACGCAAAGGCCGTTGCTGATGTTATCAAGGACAATGGAGGCCTTCCCTTCCTTACCGACTGCAATACCCTTTATCCTGGAAGCCGTAAACACGCCTTGGAACACATGGACTGCGCCAACCTTAACGGCTTCAACACGGTTACGACAGGCTGCCAGATAATCATAGCTGACGGTCTTCGCGGAACGGATGACATCATCGTGCCCGTGCCTAACGGTGAGTACTGCAAGGAAGCATACATAGGACGTGCGGTTATGGATGCGGACATCTTCATCTCATTAACGCATTTCAAGGGGCACGAAGCAGCAGGCTTCGGCGGCACGATAAAGAACATCGGCATGGGCTGCGGCAGCCGCGCAGGCAAGATGCAGCAGCATCAGAGCGGACATCCCCACGTCATTACCGAACTCTGCAAAGGCTGCAGGAGATGTGCCAAGGAATGCGGATCAGATGCCATCAGCTACGACGGCAATAAGGCATGGATAGATCCCGACAAGTGCAAGGGCTGCGGACGCTGTATCGGTGCCTGTGCTTTCGATGCGATCGAAAACGATAACTGGGATGCACCCCAGCTCCTAGGCTGCAGGATGGCGGAATACACGGCAGCCGTAATAAGCGGAAGACCTAATTTCCACATCAGTCTCATCACCGATGTATCACCTAACTGCGACTGCCACGGTGAGAACGATGCACCCATCCTCCCCGATATCGGAATGCTCGCATCCTTTGACCCCGTCGCTCTGGATCAGGCCTGCGTTGACCTTTGCTCCAAGGCAACTCCCATAAGGAACAGCCAGTTAGGCGACAACATGGCAAGAGAAGACTTCCACGACCACGGTGACGTATGGCATAACAACAATCCCAATGTCTCCTGGGCAGAAACTCTTGAGCATGCGGAGAAGATAGGAATCGGGTCACGCGGATATGATCTCATTACGATGAAGTAAGTCCATGGACAACTCATCATCCCGGTACGAGACTTATTGATCGTTCTCATGATTGATCCTCTTGTCTATATGACGTTGGGTAACAGGATTATCTTTTGAAAGAAAACCTGTGGTTTATATACCCGGCTTAACACCTGGGGAATTATGCTGTCGGTTGTCCAAATCCTGTAAAAGGAATACAATGGATAACATCTTTATAAGGGAAGTGTGCGTAATGTTAAAAAATCTTAAGAAGATGATCAGCTACTATAGGCCATACATAGGGACATTCCTTCTGGATATGTTCTGTGCCGTGCTGGCTTCTGCTATAGCGCTCGCGATCCCCCTTGTTGTCCGCTACATAACGTCTGAGGTCATCTATCTTGAGACAGGTGCCAAAGAAAGGATCATATATCTCGGGATCATCCTGGTGGTCCTTGTTATGGTACAGTTTGCCGCGAACTACTACATAACGGACATAGGTCACGTCATGGGGGCAAAGATGGAGCGCAACATGCGCGCCGAGATCTTCAGTCACTACCAGAAACTGTCATTCTCATTCTTTGACGACCAGAAAGTCGGACAGCTCATGAGCAGGATCACGAGCGACCTCTTCGAGATATGCGAGCTATTGCATCACGGTCCCGAAAACATAATCATATCGCTCATAAAGATAATCGGCGCCTTCGTGATCCTAATGGGTATAAGCAAGTATCTTACTCTGGCAGCCTTTATACTTGTTCCCTTCATGTTCATCTTCGTCTTCTTCCTCAACAAGAGGATGCGCAGGGCCTTCAGAGAGAACAGAAGAAAGGTCGCAGATATCAACACCCAGATCGAAGACAATCTGTCCGGTATAAGAGTAGTCAAATCTTTCGCCAACGAGAAGATCGAAGAGGAGAAGTTCAGGGTCGGCAACGATGCATTCCTCAAAGCAAAGAGGAGCAGTTACAGGTACTTAGGTCTCTTCCATTCCGGCATGACGGCATTCATACTTCTCGTCAATATCCTCGTAATCGTATCAGGTGCGATCCTCATATCAGACGGCAAGGTCCTGATACCTGACTTCATCGCATTCCTTCTCTACATAAACATCTTCACTGAACCGATAAGAGTCATAGTTGATTTTACGGAGCAGTTCCAGAACGGTTACACAGGCTTTGAGAGATTTATGGAGATCCTGAACATTGAGCCTGATATCGTTGACAAGGAAGGCGCCGTTGAACTGACAGACGTCAAAGGCGATATAACTTTTGAGGATGTATCGTTCAAGTATAAGGACGGAGCGCACAGGGTTCTCCGCCACATAGATCTTGACATCAAGGCTGGTTCTTATGTTGCACTGGTAGGGTCTTCGGGCGGCGGCAAGACAACGCTCTGCAGTCTTATACCAAGGTTCTACGATGTTACTAACGGATCTATAAAGATCGACGGCAAAGACATCCGTGACTTAAAACTCAAGAGCCTCCGGGACCACATCGGTATCGTCCAGCAGGATGTATATCTTTTCGCAGGAACCGTCCTCGAGAACATAAGCTACGGCAAGCCTGGCGCATCGCGTGAGGAGATCATTGAAGCAGCAAAGCTTGCCAATGCCCATGACTTCATCATGGAGCTTCCCAACGGTTACGATACTGATATCGGACAACGGGGAATAAAACTCTCAGGCGGTCAGAAGCAGAGGCTTTCCATCGCAAGAGTATTCCTCAAGAACCCTCCGATACTGATCTTCGACGAGGCGACCAGCGCACTGGATAACGAGAGCGAGAACATCGTAAAAGAGTCTTTGGAAAAACTTGCCAAGAACAGGACAACGATCGTAATCGCCCACCGTCTGTCCACAGTAAGGAACGCAGAGCGTATACTGGTCCTCACCGAGAACGGTATCGAAGAGAGCGGAACACACGATGAACTGATGGCAAAAGGCGGCATATACGCAGGCCTTTATAAGTGGAATGCCTGACATTTTTTTAGGGGGAAATAAATGATAATACTGATCACGGGTGCCACCCATACAGGCAAGACAAAACTGGCTCAGCAATTGCTTGAAAGACTTCACTATCCTTACCTGTCCATCGATCATCTGAAGATGGGTCTTATCAGGAGCGGCAATACTGATCTTACACCGGATGACGATGATGAACTGACAGATTATCTTTGGCCCGTCGTAAGGGAGTGGATCAAGACGGCAATCGAGAACAGTCAGGACCTGATCGTCGAAGGATGCTATATCCCTTTTGACTGGCGCGAAGATCTGGATAGTGAATATCTGTCGAAGATAAAGTTCATCTGCCTAGCCTTGACAGACGAATACATCGATGCAAATTTTGAAGATATAAAATCCCACGCTTCAGACATCGAATCAAGACTTGATGAATCTTACTTAACCATAGATCTGATCAAAGAAGATAACCAAAGATTTATTGCTGGATTTGAAGAAGCGGGAGAAAGGATCGTCCTGATAGATTCCTGTTACGATGAGACTGTCGGAAAGATACTGGAGGAACTTACATGATCAGTTATTGCCTTCTTACTGAAGATAAACTGGATACTTTCATAAGCATGAGGATAAGACAGCTCCGCGAAGAAGGAGCCACGGAAGATATAGATCTTGTTCCCTATCTTCAGGATTACTATGCACGGCACATGGCTGACGGAACATTCGTATCCTGGCTTGCTATGGACGGTGATAAGATCGTGGGAACAAGCGGGATGTCTTTCGTTGAAAAGCCTCCCTACTTCGGCTGTCCTACAGGTAAGTTAGGTTTGCTTTCAAGTATGTTTACCGACCCTGATTACCGCCGTATGGGGATAGCAAAAGACCTGCTCTCCCGTGTGGTAGATGAAGCAAGGAAAGCAGGCTGCGGCACAGTCCAGATAACGGCATCAGATATGGGAGTCCTGCTCTATACTGATTTCGGATTCGTTAAGAACGGCAACTTCATGCAGTACAAGTTGTGAGGCATCAAAATGGAATTTAGAAAAGTTTTCGATACCATACCGGACAAGTTCGATAAGTACAGGGTCAGATACAGTCAGGAGCTCTTTGATTCCCTGATCAAATACGCCGGGATAGGTCCCGCTAAGACCGTTCTTGAATTAGGCCCCGGAACAGGTCAGGCGACCGATCCCATACTTAACACGGGTTGTGATTACAATGCGATCGAATTAGGTGAGAATCTCTACCAAAAGATGAAGGAGAAATACGGCGATAAGGAGAACTTCCATATCGTAAACGACGACTTCATTACTCACGATTTTGAAGGACAGAAGTTTGACATGATCTATTCTGCCGCGACCATCCAGTGGATCCCGGAAGATGTTGCTTTCAGCAAGACTTTTGAACTCCTAAAGCCCGGCGGCACCCTTGCCATGATCCTTCTTTACGGTGATTACAGATGCACTAATGAAGATCTCTACCAAAAGATCCAGAAGATCTACGACGAATATTTTAAGCCGGAGATAAAATACCCTCACAGCGGATTCAAATACGATAACGCAGTTAATTTCGGATATACTGATTTCCAGAGGAAGGAATTCTACGGGACACGCGAGATGGATGCAGACGAATATGTTAATTTCTGCGGAACACACTGCGACCATCTTGTTATACCGGAACCTTACAAGACAAAGTTCTACGAGGGTTTAAGAACAACCGTTATGGAGAACGGCAACAAGGTGGTCTTTAAGGATACCTACATCCTCTACCTTGCAAAGAAGCCGGAAGAATTAACATAGGATAAGGAGGACATCAATGGGCAATATCGAAAGGTATGACATAAGCGAAGAATGGGCACACTCAGGGATCATCAAGGCAGGTGATTTCTGTTTCCTGGGATATTGTGTCGGCAACATCGGCGGATCCATAGAAGATCAGGTGAACGGCGCTTTCGATAATATGGAAGCAAGACTTAAGATCGTCGGCCTGACATTGGAAGACGTTGTCCAGATGGATTGTCTCTTCAGGGATGTATGGAACATTCCCGTCATGGAGAAAGTAATAAAGGAAAGATTCAACGGCAAATATCCGGTCCGTAAATCTATCCAGACAGAATTTGCACACGTAGGAGGAAAAGACGGCCTTCTGTTCCAGGCAGATGCGGTCGCTTATTGCGGAAAATGAAATACTACAGAGTTCACACGGCAGACAATGCTTATATAACCAAGCAGCCCAGAGGCATCTTCACCACCGTAGGAAAGCTCGTTGACAGCAAGACCTTAACGGAGGAAGAAGAGAAAGAATACTGGCGCAACCGCGAATACTTCGAAGAAGTCCTTCCGGTTCCTCCCTTCTACGATCAGGGCAATCCCGAGGGCGCGATCACCTGGTTCAAGGAAGGCGAGAAAGGCAACAGGATCTGGGAAGAGATGACCTTCTACCGCGATATGTGCAAAAAGTACGGGGTAAAACTCTTCATATCAGAAACAGATGAGATGCCGGGCGAACTTATCTACGAAGACGATTTCCAGATCGCCGTAGTTAAGCAGCCCGAAGGCATCTCCATCGTAACGCGGGAACTCTGATCAGAGTTTCCTCGTAAAATTGTATTCGATCGTGTCAGCATAGCGGTAGCAGACTTTGTCACCGGAATTGATCCCTGATACGATCTCTACATTCTCTCCATCCGACAGGCCCGTCGTAACTTCCGTAAGGCCTGTTAATTCATCCGTTTCCTCGTCGTAGCCTGTGTAGACATATGTCTTGCCGCCTTCATCGATCAGGGCAGCCACAGGTACTGTCAGGTATTCACTGTCATCGGATCTTGCGATCTTTATGCCTGCATTCATGCCCTGATACATCTGCTCAGTCCTGTCAAGTTCAATGGACACCGTATACTTGGTATTTCCGCTGTCGTATGTTCCTTCACTGTCGATGGATACGATCCTGCCGTCGAAGCTCTGACCGGGGAGTGCATCCAGGGATACGATAACATCTTCTCCGACCTTAACGGCTCCTATATCAAGTTCATCAACGCTTATATCAATGCTCATCTTCTCCTGAGGCTTGATCTGGTAGATCTCTGTCTCGGATACCGTGTAAGAATCCGTGCTGTAAGATGTTGCCGTATCAGTCTGATCAGCTGCTATATCCGTTGTTCCGTCAGACCCTGTCGGCATTTCGCCTGAAGGGAAGTCCCCGGAAGGGAAATTGCCTGAAGGCTTGGTCTGATCCTGACCTGTTGCCTGAGTAGGATCGGAAGTATTGCCGGGCTGGGTCGCATCAGTAGGCTTGCTGTTATCTGAAGGATTGGTCGGATCGGTCTTGGCGGGTTCTGTAGGGTCCGTCTTTGAAGATGGTTCAGTCGGCTGAGTCTTATCACCGCTGTCCTTATTGTCTTTTTTATCGTTGGTGTCAGCAGGCTGAGTGGGTTCGGTATCCTCTTCATCTTCCGTGACGGCAGGGACAACAGGATCGTAATAGAAAACAGCTGAAGAATTCTTCTCTTTTACTTCTGTCTCTTCTTCAGTTTCTGTCCCGATGTCTTCATCAAGGCCCTGGATGATGCCGGACTTCTCCGCCCTGATCTCACCCGTCTTATATATCTCGAAAAGCGTGTTCAGCTGCTCTGTCAGAGTTTCCCTCTGGCTTGTAAGTTTACTGTAGTCAGTTGAATGGACTGTTCTTGTCAGTTTGATCAGATCGTCATCAGCTTCTACATAATCTCCCACTTCGACAAAGATCTTGCTCGTGATGCCCTGATAGCCTGTGATCTTAAGACAGCTGTTGATCTCAAGTTCGCCCGTTCCCAGAGTATTTCCGTCTTCTGTGAGAACTGTTACCTTATCACCCAGTTCCGTCTTCTTATCTGTAAGGGTTACCGTGACTTTATCTTCCGTAACCTGTGCCACCCTTCCCTTCTTCTCAGTGGAATCTGAGAGGCGTACGACGACTGTATCACCAACGCTCAAGCCTGCCTTAGGATCTATATCGACCTTCATGAGTCCGTCCAGTGACAGAAGGATCAGGGCGCCGTTATTAGCCATGGTATCAGAGATGGAATTTCCCTTCTCGGCATAGATCGCCTTAACACGACCTGCTGCGGGAGATTTGATCTTCTTATAATCTTCTTCATCTGCATTCTTGGCAAGAGTCTCATCAAGATCTGCTATAAGATCCCTGATATCGCTTATGGAAGTCATGACGGATGTCTTGTTGACTTTTGCGATGAGATCTCCTTCTTCCACCATGTCACCATTTGAAACGGCGTAAGAGATGATCTTGACATCACCCGGCAAGGAGAAAGAAACTGAATCTTCTTCGCTTAAGGATCCGCCCGACAGAAAGACCTTGTTTAAGACCTTGGAAGCCGCTTCAGCCGTGATGACATTTTCCTTTACCTCAATAGAGGATGTCACACCGCTCCCGCCTGCCGGGATCATCTTAAGAACTATAGCAACTACTATTACGGGGATCAGGAGGAGGAAGAGTAAAGGCTTCTTACTTCTTTGGTCACCCTCCTTGTCAGAGTCGCCGCCGGCAGCGCCGGAAGATGAATCATCCGATCCCTTCTTCTTTGAGATCCTTATCAGCATGAAGACTGCAAATGCGTCGACCAGTACGCAGACGACGGATACGGGGATCCAGATCTTCTTTACCGTACCGACAAAACCGCCGCTTCTTCCGCCACGGGACCCCGGCATTCCCTGAGGGAATGAATCAGGATCGAATCCACCGGGGAATTTACGATCAGAAGAGTCATTATCGCTATCAGAATCCGTGTCGGCATCTTCGCTGTCCCTGTCTTTGGAATCTGACGGCCTTTCGAAGTCAGAAGGCATATCAAATCCTTCGGGAGGCGTGAAATCAGACGGCATGCTGAAGTCACTGTCGCTGCCGAAATCAGGACGCTCTCCTCCGTTACCCGGGAAGTCAGGGAAGTTTCCAAAGTCCTGCGATGAGTCGAAGTTCGGCGGTGTGCCGTTACCGGGACCGAATCCGGACGATGACCTGCCTGATGGTACTGCAAATCTTATGATGAGTGTTGCTAGTAATATCAACGTGAATATCACGATCAATACTATATAAAATACTTTTGACTTGAATAATTTCATTTTCGATCATCCTCCGTAGTGAAGTGCGTCTATAGGCTTCATGTTAGCTGCCTTGTTGGCAGGATAGAGTCCGAATATAACTCCTATAAGGAAGCAGAATCCGACTGCTATGAGTATTACAGTTATGTCCATATTGAAAGAGATAGAAAGGCTCGATACAACGATGCCGATGACTTTCAATGTCACCCATGACAGGGCTATTCCGATGGCGCAGCCCATCATGCAGAGCACAACGGCTTCCAGAAGGAACTGGCGCATGATGTAACGCTTCCTTGCGCCGATGGCCTTACGTATGCCTATCTCACGCGTTCTCTCGGTAACGGTTACCAGCATGATGTTCATGATGCCGATACCGCCGACGATAAGTGATATCGCTGCGATGCCGCCCAGGAGGATCGTAAGTGCAGATGTTACGCTGCTCATCGTGCTCTCAAGGGCATCCTGCTTGCTTACGCTGAAGGCATCATCGTCGTCTTCGAATCTTGCCATCAGGATCTGGGTCATGCGGTCCTCGGCTTCTGTCATGCTTCCGTTCTCGGGAGCGCTGATGTAAAAAGACGTTACCTCAAGAGTCAGGCTGTCGCTCATCCTGACAAGGCTCGTATAAGGGATGTAAGCTACATAGGAATCTTTTGAGAAAGCCCTGGTCAAGGAAGTGTCACTGTCTTCGATGATGCCTACGACCGTGAACTTCACGCCGCCCAGTGAGATCTCCTGACCTATGCAGTCCGTGTAGCCGATCAGTTCCGTTGCCATCGTCTCATTGATTACGCATACGTAAGTATGGTTCGTAACATCAGAGCTCTTGATGAACCTTCCAAGGAGGAGATTTAATGCCTGGATCTTATCGTAGTAAGGACTTATACCGTAAACATCCGCAGTCTCGGATGTGCCGGAATATTTTGCCGTCATGCTCTCTTTTGAATAACATGCGGCTTCTCCTATCTTAGGATCTGCCATCCAGGTGACAAGATCATCTAGACCTACGGGATTGCCCTTGTTGTCCGAGACCGTGACTGTAAGCATATTGCTTCCAAGATCCGATATCGAATCAGTAACGGAACCTGTTGCGCCCTTAACAAGGCTTACTAAGATAACCAGGGCCATGACACCTATGATGATGCCCAGCATCGTCAGGAGCGCGCGGAGCTTGTTGCTTCCGATGGATTTTAATGCCATTCTTAATGTCTGCATTATCTTGCTACCTCCGTAAGCCTGCCGTCCAGGATGTTGATGGAGCGCTCCGCCTGCATCGCGACATTGTTATCGTGAGTTATGAGGACGATCGTATTTCCCTGCTTATGAAGGTCCCTGAAAAGTTCCATTATCTCTATAGTCGTCTGAGAATCGAGATTGCCGGTCGGCTCGTCAGCCAGGATCAGGGAAGGCTTTGTGGCAAGAGCCCTTGCTATTGCAACTCTCTGCTGCTGTCCGCCTGAAAGCTCAGTGGGATAGTGGGTTGCACGCTGCTCCAAGCCGACTCTCTTGAGGGCTTCTTCAACTCTCTTGTCTCTCTCCCCGCGCTTGATCTTATGGTAGATAAGCGGAAGTTCGACATTCTCTTCAGCGGTGAGCTTTGAGATCAGATTAAAGTTCTGGAATACAAAACCTATCTTCTCGTTGCGGATATCCGCGAGCTCATCTTCCGTATAATCTTCGATCGGGATCCCGTCTAAGATATAGTCACCTTCGTCAGCGATATCAAGACAGCCGATGATGTTCATCAGGGTTGACTTGCCGCTTCCGGAAGGACCTATGATACTTACGAACTCGCCTTCGTTTATGACAAGAGACGCATGATCCAAAGCATGGATGACTTCCTTGCCGATGGAATAGTTCTTGCATACATTACGAAGTTCTATCATCTTGCCCATATTATCAGCTCCCTTTCTTTCCGGAAGATCCGCCGGGGAAACTGCCGCCGCCCGGGAAGCCGCCTGATGAAGAACCTCCGCCGGGGAAGTTACCGCTGGGGAAATCACCGCCTCCGGGGAAACTGCCACCAGGGAATCCGCTGCCGTCACCGAATCCGCCACGGCCTGAGAAACTCGTGGTCTCTGTCTCTTTGTAGTAAACGGTGTCACCCTCGGAAAGGCCGCTCGTTATCTCTATATAACTGCTGTTGGATATACCTGTCTCGACCTCGGTCATTCCGCCGAAGCTCTCGTTCTCTTCATCGTAAGATGTGTAAACATATGCCGTAGAGCTCGTCTGCTTCAATGCATCAAGAGGGATGATCAGGGCGTTCTCGACACTCTTGATCGTTATGGATGCCGTGACGCTCATGCCTGCGAGCATTCCTTCTTTTTTGTCGATCTGAACTGATGCCGTATAGGATGTAACTCCGCTCGAACTCTCGCCGGACTTATCTATCTCCGTGATCACTCCCTCGAAAGTCTCGTCTTCAATGGATGTAATGGTGACGTCTGCTTTCTGGCCTACCGACAGGGAGAGGATATCTGTCTCATCAATAGATACATCCACCGTCATGGTCTCATCGGGACGAACTTCGAAAACAGTAACAGCCTCTTCAGAACTTGATGATGAATCATCAGTATCGGGAACTGTCTTTACTATTCCCTCGTATTCAGACAGAAGGGCTCCGTCTCTATATATAGCCGTTAATTCAAGAAGATCATCCTCAAGGTCCCTGCGGTCGCTTAAGTACTGCTCGTAATTAGCCGTATATGAAGTGTCCTTGAGTTTGAAGAGGGTCTTATCGGCCTTTATCTTCTCGTTCTCTTCAACAGAAACCGACTTGATAGTTCCTGCATAACCTACTACGGACAACTGATCGTGGATGTATAACTTGCCCTTTCCGAGTTCATCCCCGTCATTGGTCCTGACCGTTACTTCATCTTCAAACTTGGGTCCCTTATCCGTTACGAGGATCGTTACCGTATTGCCGGACTTCTTCTCGACCTGACCCGTGTAAGTCTTATCGCCGGATGTCGTGACCTTGACCTTGTCTCCTGCTTCAAGGCTTGCAGCATCGATATCGACTGCCATATAGCCGTCCATTGAGATCAGGAGAAGAGCTCCGTTATTCGACATGACGGATGATATGTCATCGCCCTTCTGTGCGTAGATCTTCTTGACCCTTCCTGCGACCTGGGATGTTATCTTATCCTCGATCTCCTCATCTGATGCATCCTTGATCTTCTTATCGATATCTTCGATGTCAGACTGGACATCAGCCATTGCGGAAAGAACGGTTGAAAGATCGACGGATGCTATGACATCACCCTTCTTAACACTGTCTCCTACAGCTACCTTGACTTCGTCTAAAGTAACTCCGTCCGGGATCTCCTGAGTCTTAACATCGTCATCAGAAAGTCTTCCCGAACCGTAGACTGTTGTACTGATCGAACCGCTCTCAACGGTTGCCGTCTTGATGCTCGAACTATTGTCCTTTGCGAACTGGGTCTTTACCCGGTCCTTAAGGATGATCACAGCTCCCACCAGGATGGCAGCTATAAGCAAGGTTGCAACTATAACCTTTACTATCGTTGATCCCTTGATCTTCTTTTTGCGGCGCTTATGTCCCATATATGCCTCCAGACATGATTTTTGCTTTATCATGAAAAAGCATATCAGGGCAACCTTAAATGAACCTGAAATAAAAAAAGAAAATATAACTATTTACAGAATGACCGTGATCGTCATCGACTTGCCGTCAGGACATGCGGCAGATATCTTACCGCCGTGGGCATCAGCAACAGATCTTGCGATCGCAAGACCGATACCATTGCCGCCGGTTGCGGAATTCCTTGATTCATCGGGTCTGTAGAATCTGTCAAAGAGACGGTTCGTGTCAGGAGCCTTCTCATAATTACAGCTGTTAAAGACGACTATCTTAACCTTGCCGTGAACCTTGTTAAGACTGATCTTAATGGGCTCTCCTCCGTCAGAATACTTTATCGCGTTATCGATAAGGACAGACATCATCTGCTGGATAGAATCCTTCTCTCCCACCATCGTTACGTTATCTTCTATATTGGTCTCGATCGTCTTACCGGATGCTTTTGCCTGCTGGATATGGACCTCGATTATCTCCCATACGGCGCCTGTCAGGTCAAAGTTCTCCTTGACCGACACGGGCTTTACTTCATCAAGTCTCGACAAGGTGACCATCTCACCTACGAGCCCGGTCATACGGCCCACCTGCTGCCTTATGTTTTCGGTCCATTCATCGCCGCCGTGCTCCATCTCAATGACATCGAGGCTTGTTGATATCGACGTTATAGGAGTCTTAAGTTCGTGGCTCGCGTCCGTTATGAACCTCTTTTGAAGTTCCATGTTCTGGGCGATAGGCCTTATCGCTTTTTTCGAAAGGAATAAGACGAGGACAAATACAAGCAAAAGGCTTCCTGCCGATATGGCAAGCGTTAAAAGGAAGAGCGATCTCATGTACTGGATCTCTCTTGAAGAATTAAGGAAAACGATTATCGTCGCATCCCCGTATTGAGATCTTATATAACGGTAGCCGTCAACGTAACCCCGGTCAAATGGTCTTGAGAGAGCCTTGTTGGTATAAGCTGCCGCATCTTCTTCAGATATTGAAGCAACATATTCTCTGGATGTTCCGATGATCATGTTTTCGGAATTGACGGCAACTATGAAGAACCTCGTCATGTAGTTGGCTTCTTCGTCGGGAAATCCTCCGACAGCCCCCATAGGAGGCCAGGTTCCCATACTGCTGCTCCGGTCGCGCGACCAAGGATCCAGCTGCCCGTATTCATAGATGAAATCGATCGTCTCGTCAGCCCTTCTCGTCACCGAAACATAATTGAATACGTTTACGAGACCTGCCAAAAGGAAGATGACCAGGAAGAAGGCCAGCATTGAGGCTCCTATGAAACGCCACCTGATCTTTTTCAGCATTCAGTTACCTCCAGAGAATAGCCGGCGCCTCTTATGGTCTTGATCTCAACATTGGCATTAAGTGCCTTGAGCTTCTTTCTGACAAATCCTATGTGAGTCCAGACTACATCTATATCCGATTCAGAGTCGATGCCCCAGATCTTCTCCATCAGGTGCTCCGTCGAAAAGACAAATCCCGGATGGAGGATAAAGAGTTCTATAAGTTGATATTCTTTATTAGTAAGAGATGCTGAATTATCTCCTACCCTGATCTCATACCTGTTGCTGTCGAGGGTTAAGTTGCCAAGGGACTTAACGGAATCAGAATAGACTTCACTTCTTCTTCCCAATGCCTTGACCCTGGCGATAAGTTCACTTGACGCGAAAGGCTTGGCAAGATAATCGTCAGCTCCGGTCTCAAGTCCCAAGACCTTGTCTTTGATCTCGGATTTTGCAGTAAGGAGAAGAACCGGAGTATTGATCTTATTGGCACGTATCTTTTCCAATACCTCCAAACCGCTCATACCGGGCATCATGATATCCAGGATGATGACTTCATAAGAGCCCGTCCTTATATAACTCCAGGCATCGTCACCATTGTGCACGATATCAACAGAGAACTTGTTCTTCTCCATTATCAGCTTAAGAGCCTTGGCTGTGGATATCTCGTCTTCGGCGATAAGTATTCTCATATGCTCTCCAGATAGCTTTATATAGCGTATATTATATCCCATTCCTGAAATCAAGTTGAAACGGGGAAAAGTCCCGAAATAATTTTCCTTCCCTCAAAATAGCCACAGATGATTTCAAGTTGATTTTAAGTTCGCTGTTCATAATGGGGTCAAATCCAAACGGAAGGAATGACAGGAAAGATGGAAAACAACAACTTATATCAGGAATTTAATAGAGAAATGGTCAAGATCCCCGAGCAGCCCGGAAAGAAGCAGGGCGGCACAGGAAAGATAATCGCCCTGGCTCTCTGCTGTTCACTCATAGGAGGTATCACGGGGGCAGGAAGCATGTATCTTGTAGATTCTTTTAAGGACCGCATTGTACCTGACCAGTATAAGCTGACTCAGGATTCCGGAAGAGGCGGCAACGCACTTCAGGGAGAACGCGATGCCAAGGCACTCACCATGTCAAAGGTCAATACCGGCAAAGAGATGACAGCATCTGAAGTCTATGCCGCAAACGTTAACTCGACCGTAGGTATCACCACATCGATCGAGACCAATTACTTCGGCTACAGGACGATGGCTGCGGCTGCAGGCTCGGGATTCATACTCTCGGATAACGGTTATATCGTTACAAACTACCATGTAGTAGCAGATGCCAACGAGATCAAGGTCACGACTTACGACAACAAAGAGTACAGCGCCGAGCTCATAGGATACGACGAGGATATGGATCTTGCAGTGTTGAAGATCGAAGCAGAAGGCCTTACCCCCGTTGTCTTAGGTGACTCCGATCTCATGAATGTCGGTGACAACGTTATCGCAATAGGAAACCCCTTGGGTGAGCTTACATTCTCCCTGACACAGGGCGCGATCAGCGCACTCAACCGTTCTATCACGATCGAGAACACCGCGATGAACCTGATCCAGACCGACTGTGCAATCAATTCAGGCAACTCCGGCGGAGCACTCTTCAATTCATACGGTGAAGTCATCGGCATCACCAACGCAAAGTATTCAGGTGATGCAACATCAGCATCGATCGACAACATCGGCTTCGCGATCCCGATCAACAGCGTCCGTGACATCATCAACTCCATCATCGACAAGGGTTATGTTGAGAAAACCTATATAGGTGTTCAGGTTTATGACCTCGAAGGTTTCCGCAACATCATGGAAGGTGCCGTAGTATACGGTGTCGAGGAAGGAAGCCCTGCAGACAAGGCAGGCCTTAAGCAGAACGATGTCATAACGGCAGTAAACGGCAAGCAGATCTCAGGTCAGAGCGAATTAAGATCCATCCTGTCATCAGGCAAGGAAGGCGATGTCGTAACACTTTCCGTATACCGTCAGGGTGAAGTGATCGAAGTTGAAGTTACTCTTGCAATGCGTAAGCAGGCAACAACACGCGACAGAGAAAGAACATGATAAATCCTTACTAGATACAAAGAAGCCCCCAAATGACCGGCTGCCTTGCAAGTGGGATTCCCCTTGCAGGGCAGCTTCTTTTATGCGGGATCCGCATGTTCATTTGAACGCAGTCACCGGATCGTTCATTTTCGGGGGCAAAAATGAACAAGTCAGTGAATGAAAGCCCTAGCGCTTTCCCTTTTTGCCAACCATGAAGTGCCTGGCGATCTTGTAAGCCACTCTATAAGGGAAAGGCAGCAATGCTTTATCTGCTTCCTTGAGTTTCTCTCTTATAGGAATGGACTGGGGACAGTGCATCTCACACTTGCCGCATTCTATGCATCTCCTTGCATCAGCAGGATCGATCCTTAAAGCGACTGTCTGGAAATATTCGCCTCTCCCCGCACTCTTGTTCTCTGAATACATATGGTTATAGCAGGAGAAGATCCCGGGAATATCAACACCCTGCGGGCAGGGCATGCAGTATTTGCAGCCCGTACATCCAACCTTGGTGTTCTCGTTAATGTATTCCTTGATCTTATCGATCATGGCAAATTCTTCATCACCAAATCCGCCTTCCCGGGCTTCGGATGCGATGCGGCAGTTCTCTTCGATCATGTCGATCGAGTTCATTCCCGACAGAACACAAGTGATATCGCTCTGGTTCCAGAGCCACCTGAAAGCCCACTCGGCAGGAGACCAGCCGTGGGGATCTTCGGCTATCTCTTTCTTGGCTTTCTCGGGCAGAAGGTCAACTAACTTGCCGCCGCGCAGAGGTTCCATAATGAATACGGGAACACCTTTCTTATTGGCTTCCCTAATGCCTTCCCTGCCGGCCTGTGAATTCTCGTCCATGTAGTTGTACTGAACAAGACAGAGGTCCCAGTCGTAAGCATTTAAGATCTTCTTGAACATCTCCGTATTACCGTGGAAAGAGAATCCGATGTTCTTTATCTTGCCTTCTTTTTTCTTCTCTTCTATCCACTCGCGGATACCCAATTTCTCAAGTTTCTCCCACTGGGCGATATCGGTCATGTGGTGCATGAGATAGTTATCGAGATAACTTGTACGGAGTCTTTTGAGTTCAGTCTCAAGATACTTATCCAGGCCCTCGCGGTTCTTGATGAAATACTGGGGGAGCTTGGTCGTCAGGATTATCTTGTCGCGGAGACCGTTCTTCTCGAAAATGTAGCCTAAGGCTTCTTCGCTCCCCGGGTAGATATACGCCGTATCGAAATAATTGATGCCGAGTTCATAAGCCTTGAGGATCTCCTTCTCGGCCTTCTCAAGATCTATCTTGTTGTTATGGCTCGTAAATCTCATGCAGCCATAACCTAATATCGAATAACCCTTGCGCTGCTGCATATTGCCTCCTGTGATTTTTCTTTGATTATATGTTATCCCGCATCTCAATGTGTGACGCATTTAACAAGAGAATGTTAAAATCATCTTATCATTCTCCATCAAAGGAAGGGTAAGAAATGAAAATCGGAATCATCGGATACGGCAGCATGGGCAGGATGCTGCTCTGGAAATTCTCGGAATCAGGAAAGATAGAAAGATCTGATCTTCTTGTATCAAACAGGACAGAAAGCAAACTGGAAGAAGCAAAAGAGATCGCAACCATATTAAGCAAGCAGGATCTTGCAGGATCATCTGACATCATATTCTTATGCTTAAGACCTTCTGATATCAAGGGAGTCATAGAAGAGATCCGTGACTTTATATCTCCTGATGCCCTGCTCGTGTCTTTAAACGGCAGCGTATCATTCGATTCAATACACAAAGTCTTCCCCGGGAAGACAGCGAAGGTCATACCGAGCCTTACGGCTGAGATCGGAAGGTCCCAGACTCTTGTCTGCTTTGATCAGAACGCAACAGAAGAAGATAAGGAAAATCTTTCAGGTCTTCTCGGATGCATAGGAGAAGTCATAGAACTTCCAGAAAATGAGATGGGAATGGGCTCTGAACTCGTAAGCTGCATGCCGGGATTCATAGCATCCATCTTCGATGTGATCTGCAATTCTGCTCAAGCACATACTTCTATTCCAAAAGATCAGATCGTAAAGATGGTCCTTAACACCATGAGTGCAACAGGAGACCTGATGCTCCAAAAAGAGATGTCATTCGAAGAAGTCGTAAGAAGAGTTGCAACGCCGGGCGGAATCACCTGCGAAGGAACGGAAGTCGTCTATGAAGATCTCCCAAAAACATCGGATCTTCTTTTCGAGAAGACACTGGAGAAGAGACGGCTCACTGCTGAAAGAGCAGAGAAGAGTTTTTGATGCTCTTTGTTTTTACCTGTAAGGTAAATTTCAGGTTGACAAAAACGGCTGATCGCACGATAATGGATTTACCTTAGAGGTAAATCCTAAAGACGGGGCAGCAACTTGGAGATCGTATACAGGAACAATAAACTGAAGAAGATATGCACCGATTTAAAAGCTGCAGAGAGAGCATATGGCAGAAGAATGGCATTTAAGATCAGGCAAAGGATAAACGAGATATATGCTGCTGATGATGTTGAAATGATGGTCAGGTTTCAAATAGGTCGATGTCATATGCTTAAACATGACCGTAACGGACAATATGCAATGGATCTTGTCCATCCTTACAGACTTATCTTTGAGGAATATGGAGATACGATACATATAGCCAATATATTGGAAATAGTAGACTATCACTAGTGATGCGAGGTGCAATATGATCATGAGCAAAACAAGCATTGCCATACCACCAGGTGAAACCATAAAAGAACAACTTGAATATAGGAACATGACTCAGAAAGAATTCGCCATAAGGATGGATATGTCCCAGAAACATATCAGCAAACTGATCAATGGCGAAGTCCAATTAACTCATGAGATGGCAAACAGACTGGAAATGGTCCTTGGTGTTCCCGCAAAATTTTGGAACAACTTGGAATCTGTTTATAGGGAAAGCATCATCAGGATCAATACAGAGAACAACATCGGATCTGAAATGGATCTGGCAAGATGTTTCCCTTACAAGGAGATAGCCGGTCTGGGATGGATACCGGATACCCGGGATCAAGTGGAAAAAACCATTAATCTCAGAAAATTCTTTGAGGTAGTCGATCTCACCCTTCTCAAAAGCGAACAGTTTATCAATATGTTTTCTTACAAATTCGACATTAATGATAAGCATGATGCCGCCCTGATCACTTGGGCTCAAAAAGCAAGACTTCTCTCACGTGATCTTGACATAAAGCCCGTCGACAACAGGAAACTAAACAGGGCATTATCTGAATTCGACAATAAGTCAAACCTTGCTTCAAAAAAATCAAAGAATGATCTTTGCTGCAAAATGGCTGATTACGGGATTGCACTGATAGAAGTTCCTTCCCTTAAGGATCTTCCGTGTCAAAGTCTTTCTTTCTCCAGCGGCAAGATCATAATAATAGAAGTCACTCCGGCCAAAAGAGACCAATCTCAGTTCTTTAAAGATATCTATAAGGAGTTGACTCACGCTGTCTCGATCCCCGTTTAATAAGCTGCCGTCCCTCATGCCACAAATATGAGCCAAACATAAGAAGAACACCGGATCCAACAAGCAAAGGCGGTTTCGCTCATCTTCACCGGTGTTCCACCGTAAAAAGAAGGTGTTTCCGGGGTGCCCTTAAGAACACCCCGAGGTATATGTCTTATGTATCCTGCAATGCGGCAAATCCTGTCTCACCTGTTCTGATACGGACTACGTCTGCAACGTTGTAGACGAAGATCTTACCGTCACCGATGTGACCTGTGTAGAGAGCCTTCTTGGCAGTCTCAACAACCTTGGCAACAGGTACTGCGCTTACGACGACTGATATCTGTACTTTAGGAAGGAGCGATGCTTCGACAGGAACACCTCTGTAGAATTCCTGACGGCCCTTCTGAGCGCCGCAACCCATTACGTGAGTTACCGTGATACCGGTTATGCCTATGCCCATGAGAGCATTCTTGAGAGCGTCGAGCTTGGATTCTTTGCAGATGATGTCAAGCTTGGTGTAACGCTTGCCGTCAGCTGTAACGGGTTCTTCAAAGGAAGGAACTTCCTTGACTTCGACAGCCTCTGCTTCAGGTGTTTCTCCTGTTACCATAACGGGAGCAGCTTCACCTTCAACGATAGCCTGAGGAGCAAAGTGGAAACCTGCATATGCACAAGGCAGACCATGCTCTGTGGAATCCAATCCTTCGATCTCTTCTTCTCTTGATACACGAAGACCCATTGTCTTCTTGATGATAGTAAATGTAATGATCATCATGACGCCTGTCCAGGCTACGATGGATGCGATACCCAGGCACTGTACGCCTAAGACCTTCATACCGTCAGCAAAGCTCGTGCCGTGGATCAGGGCATAGACGGGACCGTCAACACCCAGTGAGGATGTGTTGGTTGCAAGAACACCTGTGAGGATAGTACCTGCGATACCGTTAGCCAGGTGAACTCCGCATGCACCGACGGGGTCATCGATATGGAGCTTAAGATCTAAGAATTCAACTACCCAAACTACGAGGAGTCCGGAGATAACGCCTTCAACGATAGCACCTGCTGCGTCGATAGCGTGGCAACCTGCCGTTACACAAACGAGGCCTGCGAGGGAAGCGTTGATACACATGGAGACATCAGGCTTACCGTTCTTGATCCAGGTGTAGAGCATACAAGTAACTGTAGCAACTGCAGGAGCGATCGTTGTTGTTAAGAAGATAGCTGCGAGCTGTGTTCCGTCAGTTGCGGCAGCACCGTTAAATCCGTACCAGCCGAACCAGAGGATGAAGCAACCCAATGCACCGATCGGGATGTTATGACCCTGGATAGCGTTTACCTTTGTAACCTTGCCGGCCTTGTCTTTTACATACTTACCGATCCTGGGGCCAACCATGATGGCACCGATAAGAGCTGCTACACCACCTACGGTGTGGATGCATGCAGAACCTGCGAAGTCGATGAAGCCCAAGTTTGCAAGCCATCCGTTTGCATTCCATGTCCAGCCTGCTTCGATAGGGTATACGATCAGGGAAAGGACAGCTGAGTATACGCAGTAGGATGAGAACTTCGTTCTCTCAGCCATAGCTCCGGATACGATCGTAGCTGCGGTAGCGCAGAATACGAGATTGAAGACGAAGCTTGCAGCGTTTGTTTCCATAAATCCCTGGAAGTCAGTGAAGATGTTGAGGTTAGGAATGCCTACGAAACCGCAGAACATATCCTCGCTCATCATGAGACCGAATCCCAGGAAGATGAAGCATACTGTACCGATACAGAAGTCCATCAGGTTCTTCATCAGTATGTTACCTGCATTCTTAAATCTGCAGAAGCCCGCTTCCAGCATCGCAAAGCCTGCCTGCATGAAGAATACCAGGGCTGCACCGATCAGAAACCATATACCGAACACTTCGGTATTTATTAATTCTTTGATAGCAGTTATATCCATATTTTCCTCCTTCAATGAATATGGCAGTCCGTCTCAGATCAAGAGCCGGGCTGCCATAGACCGATCATATTTAATTTTCTTTTGCTTTTTATCTTACTGCGAAGAGCAGGTCACCGTATGTAGGGAAGGGCCAGTACTCAGCTGATGTCTTTGTCTCAAGTTGATCACATGCCTTACGGAGATTATCCATATCAGGAATGATGACATCCTTGTAGTAGTTTGCCTTCTCAACGAAGTCTTCCTTCTCCTCAGCGGTCTCGAGGTTGGATCCGAGATCCTTATAAGCCTGGTATGCATCCTTCATATATCCGGAGATCTCACCAAGTATCTCACTCTCGAAAACTGTGTCTGCTCCGACTTCCTTCTTTGCGATGATGGAATCTGCAAGTGATGTGGAGTAAGCAGATACCTGAGGAAGGATATCCTCGCTTGCCATCTCGACCATCGTTTGTGCTTCGATGTGCAGGAGCTTGCAGTACTTGTCGAGGAAGACCTCGTGTCTGGATACCATCTCTGCCTCGGAATAAACCTTATGGGAGATCATGAGATCCATGTTCTTCTTGTCAAGGTAATGAGCAACAGCATCGGGTGTTGTCTTGAGGTTGGAAAGTCCTCTCTTCTCTGCTTCTTCGATCCAGGAAGCATCGTAGCCGTTACCATTAAAGATGATCCTCTTATGGTCCTTGATCTCAGACTTGATAAGATCGTGGATAGCACCGGTGAAGTCCTCTGCGCCTTCGAGCTTATCTGCGAATTGCTTCAGTGATTCTGCAACTGCCGTGTTGAGAACTGTGTTTGCAAGTGCGATGGATGCGGCAGAACCCAACATCCTGAACTCGAACTTGTTGCCCGTGAATGCGAAAGGCGATGTCCTGTTACGGTCAGTCGTATCTCTCGGGAACTTAGGCAGAACATGTACGCCGACCTTAAGAAGTTCCTTCTCCTTAGCGCCATAAGGTGTATCGTTCTCGATGGCTTCAAGGATCTCTGTGAGCTCGGACCCTAAGAATACTGAGATTACTGCCGGAGGAGCTTCGTTAGCGCCCAATCTGTGGTCGTTGCCTGCTGATGCGACCGAGATCCTCATAAGATCTTGATACTCGTCAACTGCCTTGATAACAGCGATGAGGAAGAGCAGGAATTGAGCATTCTCATAAGGTGTGTCACCGGGTTCAAGGAGGTTGACTCCGGTATCCGTGCTGATCGACCAGTTGTTGTGCTTACCAGATCCGTTGATGCCGTCGAAGGGCTTCTCGTGGAGGAGGCAGACAAGACCGTGGCGGCCTGCGACCTTCTTCATTATCTCCATCGTGAGCTGATTGTGATCAGTTGCGATATTCGTTGTAGTAAATATAGGTGCGAGCTCATGCTGTGAAGGTGCAACTTCGTTATGTTCTGTTGTTGCAAGGATGCCGAGCTTCCAGAGTTCATCGTTCAGATCCTTCATGAAAGCCTGTACACGGGGCTTGATGGCACCGAAGTAATGGTCTTCCATCTGCTGTCCCTTCGGCGGAGCTGCACCGAAGAGTGTACGTCCTGTGTAGATCAAGTCTTTTCTTGCCTTGTATCCTTCTTCGTCGATGAGGAAGTACTCCTGCTCAGGTCCGACTGTCGTTGCAATGGATGTTACATCGTCGTTGCCGAAGAGCTTGATAACTCTCATAGCTTGCTTGTTGATGGCTTCCATCGATCTTAAGAGAGGTGTCTTCTTGTCGAGTGCCTCACCACCGTATGAGCAGAATGCTGTAGGAACACAGAGGACGCCTTCTTTGATGAATGCGAAGGAAGTAGGATCCCATGCTGTATATCCTCTTGCTTCGAATGTTGCACGAAGTCCTCCGGAAGGGAAAGAAGATGCATCAGGCTCACCTTGTGTAAGTTCCTTACCTGAGAATCTCAAGATGATCTTTCCGTCATCTGTAGGATTGATGAAGCTGTCGTGCTTCTCGGCTGTTACGCCGGTCATGGGCTGGAACCAGTGGGTGTAATGTGTACATCCCTTCTCGATCGCCCATTGCTTCATCTCATTTGCAACTACGTTGGCTGCTTCGGGTGAGAGACGGTGTCCGTGATGGATCGCACGTTCAACTTCCTTGAAAGTCTCCTTGGGGAGTCTTTCCTTCATGACTGATTCCGAAAAAACGTTTTCGCCAAAAATCTTGTCCGGGCTATTCATGTTTCGTCACTCCTTTTCTTTACGGTTTTGCAAAAGAAAAAGGCACCACAGATTACTAATCTGCGGCGCCTTTGCCGTTTGCTTATTGCTTAACTGTCGCTATGTTAACTCCGGATCTTTATCTTGTCAACACCGATATGTACAAAAAAACTAAACGATTTTGCACTTGCTGCAATTGACTTGAATTCTTATAAGTGATAGATTTTTTCTTATGAACAATGGCGTTCATCCGGAGGCTTAACCGCCCCCGGGTGAGCGCCCTTTCTTTTAAATGATGATCTCATCATTTGACAGTAAAAGGCGGCAGATCAATATATAACGTAACAACGATCTTTTTATAAAAATCGGAGGGCAAGTTAATGGAACTTACGACCAATGAAGTAATGCAGTACATTGAAGAAGAGGATATCAAGTTTATCCGTCTGGCATTCTGCGATGTAACCGGAGTACAAAAGAACATCTCCGTAATGTCAGGTGACATTGAACGTGTTCTGAAGCATGGGCTCCCCATCAATGCTTCTTACATAAAAGGCTTCGGCAAGGATGCATATTCTGATCTCTTCCTTCACCCGGATCCTTCAACGACCACTCTCCTTCCCTGGAGACCTGAGAACGGCCGTGTCGTAAGGATGTTCTGCGACATAACTTTCCAGGACGGCAAACCCTTCCCCAACGATACGCGCAAGATACTTCAGAACAGTATCGCAAAAGCAGCAGATAAAGGTCTTACTTTTAAGATCGGATCGAGGATGGAGTTCTACCTTTTTAAGACTGATGAAGAAGGCAACCCCACCCAGATCCCTCTCGACAATGCAGGCTACATGGATATAGCGCCTGCCGACAAGGGCGAAAACATAAGACGTGAGATCTGCCTTACATTGGAGAGGATGGGCATCGTTCCGGTCAACTCCCACCACGAGGCAGGCCCGGGCCAGAACGAGATCGACTTCACGAGTTCCGATCCTCTTACGGCAGCAGATCAGGCAAGCACTTTCATGATGGTCGTAAAGACGATAGCTGCAAAGAACGGTCTTTATGCGGACTTTAGCCCCAAACCGTTGTCAGGGCGCCCCGGCAACGGCTATCACATCAACTTCAGGATAGAAGGAGAGAATGTCCAGTCCGTCATACCGTCAGCCATCGCGGGTATATTGGACAGGATCACGGACACCATGGTCTTCTTCAACCCCACTGAGGAATCCTACAGAAGACTTGGCGAAGACAGTTCTCCCCGTTACATATCCTGGTCCTCGGAAAACCGCGGACAGCTCATCAGGATCCCGCCCGCAGAAGGGAGTCATCACTATGCCCAGCTAAGATCTCCCGATGCCGGATGCAACCCTTATCTTGCATATTCCGCATTGATCGAGATGGCATTGGACGGGATCAGCCGCAAGCTCGAGCTGGGTGAAGCTGCCGACATCGATGTCGATCTTTTAGGATATGAAGACAGGGAAAGATTCAAGATGCTCCCGGCATCTCTTGAAGAAGCAAGAGTCGCTGCAGCATCGAGTGATTTTGTTAAGAACATTTTCGAGCAGTCGATAATCGACTGTTATTGCAAAGGATGACTTAAAGGAGTTATAAGGTGACGGACAGAAGGACATTTTCCGTGCTCGTGGCATCTTCAGGTGAGAAGTTCAATCTCGCCCTGAAGGATGTGCTCACTCCCGACAGATTCGATACGGTCCATATCGAATCGTCGGTCGGTGCGGCACGCCGCAGGCTCAACGATTGTTCCTACGATATCGTTATCGTAAATACTCCCCTGACAGATGAGTTCGGTGCTGATTTCGCGATCGATACCGCGAACGGATCCGGCTCAGGCGTCCTCCTCTGCGTCAAGTCGGAGTTTTTCGATGAGATCTCCGACAAGGTCTCAGATTACGGGATCCTGACGCTCGCAAAGCCCACGACAAGACAGACATTAACACAGTCCTTAAGGCTCCTTTGCGCAACCAACGAGAGACTCCACAAGATAAAGAAAGAGAACGCGTCATTCGAAGAGAAGATACGTGAGATAAAGCTCGTTAACAGAGCAAAACTCCTTTTGATGGAGAACGAATCCCTCTCAGAAAACGATGCCCATAAATTCATAGAACGGGAGGCGATGAACAACCGCCTGCCCCGCGCAGAAATAGCAGAAGAAATAATCAGTCAATATACGGGAGGTGCATCATGACAAAATATATCTTCGTAACAGGCGGTGTTGTATCCGGCTTGGGTAAAGGCATAACGGCAGCATCTTTGGGCCGTCTCCTGAAGCAAAGAGGCCTTAAGGTAGCAGCCCAGAAGCTCGACCCTTACATCAACGTTGACCCGGGTACCATGAGTCCCTATCAGCACGGTGAAGTCTACGTCACCGAAGATGGCGCTGAGACTGACCTCGACTTAGGTCACTACGAAAGATTCATCGACGAGGACTTGAACAAGTTCTCCAACCTTACGACCGGTAAAGTATATTCCAACGTCATCGCCAAGGAGCGCCGCGGCGAGTACCTTGGGAGCACCGTTCAGATAATCCCCCATATAACTGATGAGATAAAGAACTTCATCTACAGCGTCGGCAAGAAGACTGATGCTGATGTAGTCATAACGGAGATCGGAGGCACAATAGGTGACATCGAAGGCCAGCCTTTCATCGAAGCCATCCGTCAGGTCGGCAACGAAGTCGGCAAGGAGAATTCCTTATATATCCATGTTACTCTCGTACCCTACCTCAAGGCTTCCAACGAGCACAAGTCCAAGCCTACCCAGCACTCAGTAAAGGAGCTCCAGGGAATGGGTATCTCACCTGACATAATAATCCTCCGTACCGATGAACCTATAACTGATGCTAATATCTGCGGCAAGATCGCCCACTTCTGCAACGTCAAGGAAGACTGCGTCATCGAGAACCGCACCCTCCCCGTCCTCTACGAGGCACCTCTCATGCTCGAGGAATCCGGACTGTCTGACATCGTTGTCCGCGAATTGAAGCTCGATGCACCCGCGCCTGACCTTACCGAGTGGAAAGCTCTCGTAGATTCCATCAAGAATCCTTCCGGCAAAGTTACGATCGGCATCGTCGGTAAATATGTCCAGCTCCACGATGCATATCTTTCAGTTGCTGAAGCTCTGCATCACGCAGGCTACGCACTCGGTGTGTCTGTCGATATCGCCTGGATAGATTCAGAAGGGATCAACGCAGAGAATGTCGGATCGGTCCTTGACGGCATCAACGGCATCATCGTTCCCGGGGGCTTCGGCATGCGCGGAACAGAAGGCATGGTCGACGCTGCAAACTACTGCCGCATCAACGATATCCCCTACCTGGGCATCTGCCTCGGCATGCAGATCGCAGTCATCGAGGCTGCACGTAATCTTGCAGGCTTTGCAGATGCAAACTCCAACGAGTTCGATCCCGACTCGACGCACAAGGTAATCGACTTCATGCCCGGCCAGAACGACGAGATCTCCAAGGGCGGGACTTTGCGTCTCGGCAGTTACCCCTGTGAGATCAAGCCCGGTTCTGTCATGGAGAAATGCTACGGCTCTCTTGCGATAAGTGAGCGTCACCGCCACAGATATGAGTTCAATAATGAATTCCGTGATGACTTAACTTCGGCAGGTCTCGTATTGAGCGGCCTCTCACCTGACGGGCAGCTCGTTGAGACAGTGGAGTATCCCGATAAGAAATTCTTCGTCGGCGTCCAGTTCCACCCCGAGTTCAAGTCCCGCCCCAACAAGCCGCACCCCCTCTTCTATGGGTTGGTAGCTGCTGCTATCAAGGGATGATGAGATAGAAGTGTACTTCAAATCTCAGATTTTCGAAAAATGAAGTACATATCGATATCTGCCGTTCCATTGTTAGCGGAAATCTAACCTGCGGGCTCTAAGGTTATGACCTCATAGTGACAGCCTTCCTGGGATCTGAAGGGGAAGCACCATCCTGCAGCGCCCGAGCTGACAAACAGCTTTGCGTTGCCGTTTTCATAGGTCCCGTATGCCTGGTAGCCTGCCAGCTTATAAAGATACTCCAGAGGGAAGATCTGACCCGCATGTGAATGCCCTGACAGCTGAAGGTCGATGGACATCTTGCAGTTTTCATCAAACTCATAAGGTGAATGATCCGCCACTACTATATATTCATCGCATGATCCGAAGTTTGCAAAAGAGGGATCCTTGCGGTCGGGCGAACTTACGTCTTCCCTGCCCATGATCATGAGATCATCACCGGGGTAGAAGCACTCATCACGGACATCTATTATATCGTTGGAACTTAATGCTGCGGTAAGATCCTCATCGCTGAATTTCCGCCCGCCGATCGCTGCAGAAGATATCTGACGGTCGTGGTTGCCGTAGATAAAATAAACAGGGACTTTAAGTCTTCCGAACTCGGCGAAAACATGCTCCATCTCTTCCTTCGTCGTATATTCGTCAACTATGTCGCCGCCCAGTATGACAAGATCCGGGTTATCAACACTGATCTTGACTATCATGTTTTCGACCGTGTCCTTATCCTGGGCCGAACCATAATGCAGATCCGACACAAAGACTATCTTGTATTTATTGTGGAGTTTACCTGATCTGAAGGTCGTTCTGTTGGCCGTGATGATCTGCATGTTCGCTGTACCAAACGCAAGATAGATCAGCGCACAGAACATGCACACGATATTCTGCAACATGGCATTGTTCTTCCTGCTGCGGACCAAAACCACCGGAAGAGTCAGAAGGTCTCCGGCAATGTCACCGGACAGTGCGACATATAGAGGAGCAAGATAGAATTCGATTACATACATTACAGGTGCTTCACTCACCATGAGAAGGTAAGCCAGGGCAAGATCAGCCACGATCTTTACGATAAGGACCAGGATCCTTACGGGAATGAGGCGGCGCTTGCGGAGAGGATACTGGATCAGGAAAAGGATCACCAGGTATGCAACTGTCAGTCCGCCCCAGATTATGTAACGTGTAATGTCCATGGCTTAGTCCTTTCGGTGATGCATGTCAGGATTATATTATAACTTCCTGCAATCCATTAAGAAAGCGGACCGCCCGTTTGAAAAGGCGATCCGCTGTCCCAAAAGCGGTATGGTATGTTGAGATCATTTCTTAAGATATTGATCAACGCTCTCTGCGGCGTCGCGGCCTTCACGCAGACCCCAGACAACGAGCGACTGTCCGCGTCTCATGTCGCCTGCGGAGAATACTCCGGGGACATTGGTCATGAACTTATCCGTATCGACTGTGTTGCGTGCCGTTACGTTTACACCGAACGCATCAACGATGTAGGACTGGGCTCCGACGAAGCCAGCTGCGATCAGGACTAGGTCCGCATCGATGATCTCTTCGGATCCCTCGATCTTGGACATGTTCATGCGGCCTGTAGATGGGTCTTTCTCCCAGTTGAGCTTTACAGTCTCGATCTGCTTTATGTTGCCTTCTTCATCCTTGATAAATTGATTTACAGTCGTATCGTAGACTCTGGGATCGTGACCGAAGACTGCGATCGCTTCCTCCTGACCGTAATCGGTCTTGAGGACCTTGGGCCACTCGGGCCAGGGGTTGTCTTCGGCACGTGTTTCCGGGGGCCTGTCCATCATCTCGAGCTGGACTACGGAACGGCATCCGTGTCTTATGGATGTGCCGACACAGTCGTTGCCCGTATCGCCGCCGCCGATTACAACGACGTGCTTATACTTTGCGCTGATATAGTCGCCTTCGGTAAGATCAGAATCGTAGAGTGCGCGGGTCGTGGAACTTAAGAAATCAACTGCGAAGTGGATCCCCTTGGCATCCCTTCCGGGTGCATTGATATCACGGGGCTGGGATGAACCGCAGCAAAGGATGACTGCATCGTATTGTGACTTCAGTTCATCGGCTGTAATATCCACACCTACGTTAACGGAAGTTACGAACTTGACTCCCTCCTGCTCCATCAGGGATACACGGCGCTCGATGACATGCTTTTCGAGCTTCATGTTGGGGATGCCGTACATAAGGAGTCCTCCGACACGGTCAGATCTCTCATAGACCGTTACTTCATGACCGCGTTTGTTGAGGAAGTATGCACAGGACAGACCCGAAGGACCTGAACCAACGACTGCTACCTTCTTGCCTGATCTTACACGGGGCGGGTGGGGAGTCATCTTACCTGATGCAAATGCCTTCTCGATTATCGCGTATTCGTTCTCTTTGCAGGTTACGGGATCACCGTTAAGTCCGCAGCTGCAGGCCTTCTCGCAAAGGGCGGGGCATACTCTCGATGTGAACTCCGGGAAGGGGTTCGTGATCGACAGGAGTTCTGCTGCCGCATCCCAGGAACCCTTATAGACCATGTCGTTCCAGTCGGGACAAAGGTTGTTCAAAGGACAGCCCGATACCATTCCGCAGATCGGCTTGCCGTACTGGCAGAAAGGAACACCGCAGTTCATGCAGCGGGCACCCTGCTTACGCCTTGCCTCTTCATCTATAGGCTGATGAAATTCCCTGTATGTCTTGATCCTTTCGAGAGGATCCGTTGCCGGATTATCTACTCTTTCATAATCCATAAAACCTGTTGCTTTACCCATCCTGATCACCTCTTTGCCGCATTCTCACGAAAAGCTTCTATCTCAGCTTCTTCGCGCGTCTTACCCTCTGCCATGTGAGATGCAATGGAAGTTCTCATCTTGGTGTAGTCGTAGGGTTCGACTTTCTTGAAATTCGTAAGTTCGTTATCGAAATCATCGAGGATCTCTTTGGCCTTCACGGAACCCGTCAGTTCATAATGCTTGGTGATCAGGTCCTTAAGCAACTTTATATCTTCTTCATCCTTAAGCCTTGCAAATCCGACCAACTGCTTGTTGAGCTTGGTATAAAGGTCGCACTCGGTATCGTAGACATAGGCCGTACCGCCGCTCATGCCGGCAGCAAAGTTCTTGCCGACTTTACCCAGTATGACGGCAACACCGCCTGTCATGTATTCGCAGCCGTGATCGCCCGTTCCTTCAACAACGACCGTCGCACCGGAGTTCCTTACGCAGAACCTCTCGCCTGCAACACCGCTTATGAACGCAGAACCGCTCGTCGCACCGAACAATGCAACGTTGCCTACGATGATGTTCTCGTCTGCCTTGAATACGGAATTCTTAGGCGGGAAGAGAACGAGCTTGCCGCCTGATAAGCCCTTGCCGAAGTAGTCGTTGGCATCACCTTCAAGGAAGATGCTCTCACCCTTGGGGATGAAGGCGCCGAAGCTCTGGCCGCCTGCACCCTTACAGTTGATCTTGTAAGTATCTTCTTCCAAAGTGTTGTAGTAGCGTCTCGTGATCTCGGCACCCAGGAGAGTTCCAAGAGTACGGTTGAGGTTGGTAACATCAACCGTTACCTCACAAGGCTCGCCCTTCTCAAGAGCAGAAGCAAATTCAGGAATGATTAGCTTCTCATCGATCGTCTTTTCGAGTTCAAAATCGAATACATCTTCCTTAACGAAATGCTGTTTGACAGAAAGGTCGCCTGCGAAGGGATTATCCAGTATCTCTGACATGTCGATCCTGGACTTGATATTGTCTTCATCGTATTCCTTCTCGCGGAGGAGGTCGGATCTTCCGACCAGTTCATCGATCGTCCTGATGCCCAAAGATGCCATGATCTCGCGCATGTGTCTTGCGATAAAGGTCATGAAGTTAACTACATACTCGGGCTTGCCGCGGAATCTCTTACGGAGCTCGGGGTTCTGTGTAGCAACACCAACAGGACACGTATCGAGGTTACAAACTCTCATCATGATGCAGCCCAGGGATACGAGCGGAGCAGTTGCAAAACCGAATTCCTCGGCACCCAGCATTGCTGCTATTACGACATCTTTACCTGTCAGCATCTTACCGTCTGCTTCTATTACGACCTTGGATCTCAAGTTGTTCCTGATCAATGTCGTATGTGTCTCGGAAAGACCCAGCTCCCAGGGCAGACCTGCGTTATGGATCGAGCTTGCGGGAGCAGCGCCCGTGCCTCCGTCGTAACCTGAGATCAGGATGACGCCTGCACCGGCCTTGGCAACACCGGATGCGATCGTTCCGACGCCTGCTTCAGATACGAGCTTTACGGAGATCCTTGCGTCCTTATTCGCGTTCTTAAGATCGTAGATCAATTGCGCCAGATCTTCGATCGAATAGATATCGTGATGAGGCGGAGGTGATATCAGGGCAACACCCGGAGTGGAGTGCCTTGTCTTAGCGATCCAGGGATATACCTTGCCTGCAGGAAGGTGTCCGCCCTCACCGGGCTTTGCACCCTGGGCCATCTTGATCTGGATCTCTTTTGCAGAGATCAGGTACTTGGATGTAACACCAAAACGTCCTGATGCAACCTGCTTGATCGCAGAGCATGTATCGTGGTCGGTGCCGGCTGTTGCGATCCTGTCGTAATCCTCGCCGCCTTCACCGCTGTTGGACTTACCTCCGATCATGTTCATGGCCTGAGCCAGGCACTCATGTGCTTCCTTGGAGATGGAACCGTAGGACATGGCGCCGGTCTTGAATCTCTTCATGATCGACTCTTCGCTCTCGACTTCTTCGATCGGGATTCCGCCGCCCTCAGGGAACTTGAAATCCAATGTGCTTCTTAATGTTATATGTCTGCCTTCACTGTCTATGATCCCTGCGAACTTCTTGAAAGTCTCATAATCACCCTTCTGGGTTGCGACCTGCAGGAGGTGGATCGTCTCAGGATTATAAAGATGTTCTTCCTTATTGCTCCTGGACTTGTGGCGGCCGATGATGCGGAGCTCGTCAGCAGGATCAAGACCCATGGGATCAAAGCCCGTATCGTGGAGCTTGCGGGTTCTCTTCTCGATGTCGGCAAGCGTAATGCCTCCGATGCGGCTGGCCGTATCCGTGAAGTAATCCTTCATAAGTTCGCTGCCGATACCCAGAGCCTCGAAGATCTTAGAGCCCTGATAGGACTGCAGAGTGGAGATACCCATCTTGGATGCGATCTTGACCATGCCGTTAACAACTGCACCGATATAGGCTTCAGATGCCTGGGTGTAGTCCTTGTCGACAACACCGCGGCTAATGAGATCGTGGATCGTGTCGAGTGCCAGGTAAGGGTTAACGGCTGATGCACCGAATCCCATGAGGGTTGCGAAGTGGTGGACTTCACAGGGCTCACCGGTCTCAAGGATGATCGATATAGCCGTGTTCATTCTTGTCCTGACAAGATATGTCTCAAGAGCTGCAACAGCCAGGAGCGACGGGATCGCGAGATGGTCCTCATCGACGCCCCTGTCGGTCAGGATCAGGATTATGGCTCCGTCTTCATGGGCCTCATCAGCCTGCCTGTAGAGGGCTTCCAGTGCCTGCTCCAAGGTCTCGTCCTTGGTGTAGAGCATCGAGATGTCAGCTGTCTTTAAGCCCTGGATCCTGCTGTCACGGATCTTCATCATGTCGAGGTTCGTAAGGATCGGGTTGTTGATCTTCAATACGCGGCAGTTATCCTCATCATCTTCAAGGATATTGCCTGCGATGCCCAAATAAACCGTCGTGTCAGTTACGACCTTCTCTCTTATGGAGTCGATAGGAGGGTTCGTAACCTGGGCGAACTTCTGCTTGAAGTAATCGAAGAGCGGAGGATCCTGAGTGGACAACGGCGGGACAGGCGCATCGACACCCATGGCTGCCGTAGGCTCGGACCCGTTAAGACACATGGGGATCAGCTCGTTGTTGAGGTTACCGAAGCTGTAGCCGAAGCTCTTCTGCTGCATGAGGAGTTCCTCACCGCGGATCCTTATCGGCTTATGGTTTTCGATCGATAATTCCTTCAAGGCGACCATGTTGTGATCGAGCCACTCACCGTAAGGATTCCTTCTGGAATATTCCTCTTTGATCTTGTCGTCATCGATGATCTCGCCCTTCTTAAGGTCAGCTAAGAGCATCTTGCCCGGGCGCAGACGGTCTTTCTTTATAACTGACTCGACAGGGATATCAGGCAATACTCCGACCTCTGATGAGAGGATCAGGAATCCGTCTGATGTCAGGTAGTATCTGGAAGGCCTTAGGCCGTTACGGTCAAGGACCGCACCAACTACGTCACCATCGGAGAAGATGATCGAAGAAGGGCCGTCCCAAGGTTCCATCATGGTCGCATAGTACTGATAGAAAGCACGCTTATTGCGGTCCATCGTATCGATATGCTGCCAGGGCTCGGGGATCGTCATCATGACGCAGAGAGGAAGCGGAACGCCTGCCATGTTCATGAACTCGATCGTGTTGTCGAGACGGGCCGAGTCAGAGCCCGTGACATCCATCATGGGATATATATCATCATATCTTCCGTCAAGGAACTTGGAGTGAAGGATGTTCTCACGTGACAGCATCTTGTTCATGTTACCCGTGATCGTGTTGATCTCGCCGTTATGTACCATCATGCGGTTAGGATGGGCACGCTGCCAGCTGGGGTTAGTGTTCGTGGAGAACCTTGAGTGAACGATACCTACTGCAGATTCATACTCACCGGACATAAGATCTGTATAGAATGTACGGAGCTGTCCTACGAGGAACATGCCCTTGTAAACTATCGTCCTCGAAGAGCAGGAACATACATAAGTATCTTCATTCTTCTTCTCGAAAACCCTTCTCGCAAAATAGAGCTTGCGGTCGAATTCTATTCCCTTTTCACAGCCATCAGGGATCGCTACGAATCCCTGATAGATATTGGGCATGCTCTCATGAGCAACGCTGCCCAATACCGAAGGTTCGACCGGCACTTTGCGCCAGCCCAAAAACTCCATTCCTTCCCCTGCTACTGCTTCTTCAAAGTCCTTCTTGGCGGACTCAAGCCTTCCTTCATCCTGGGGGAAGAAGAACATTCCTATGCCGTATTCGCGCTCGCCTCCGACTGTTATCCCTGCCTCGGAAGCCTTCTTTGCGAAAAACTCATGTGATATCTGAAGCAAGATACCTACGCCGTCACCGGTCTTGCCCTCGGCATCCTTACCGGCTCTGTGTTCCAGCGTCTCAACGATACGAAGCGCCTTGTCAACGACCTCGTGGGACTTCGTCCCGTCGATCTTTACAACAGCTCCGATACCGCAGTTCTCATGTTCCTGTGAAGGATCGTAAAGTCCTTGCTTCGGGTAAGCTTCTTGCGTTCTGTAGTTATTGACCATTGCAAAATACCGCCTTTACTTTTGCATAAAAAATGCGCTTATCGACAGCGGGATCTTCCCACATCAATAAGCGCCTTTGCTTAATATTTAACTACACATCTTATACTCGTATATAATTCCTATGTCAACTACTCCCCCCGATCCGATCAAATAAAGGTAATAAATCGTTATCTTTTGTTATATTTTTTGTGTCGCTCACAAATATAAAAGAGGTTGTCTCCTGTATGAGACAACCTCTAAATTCAATCAGTTCTTTGGTCTTATCAGTTTCCCTGTACGTACTTATCGTACTTATAAAGGAATGTAACCATCTGACGTCTTAAGCACTTACCCTGAGGCTTGAAGGTTCCGTCTTCGTAACCTGCTACGATCTGCATCTCGGATGCCCAGATTACAGGCTTAAAGAAATAATCCGACTTCTTTACATCTGTGAACTTGCACTTCGTGGCTTTCGGAGCGGGTTTGCCCGCCATCCTCCAGAGGAAGGTGACAGTCTGGGCTCTCGTGCAGACTTCACTGGGCTTGAACAAACCGCCCTTGTAACCTGTCGTGATACCCTTGGAACTTGCCCAGAGAACCGCATTGTAATAGTACCTGCCCTTTTCAACATCCTTGAATGTATTCTTGGCGTTCTTGATCTTGGGCTCTCCCTTAAGTCTATAAAGGAAAGTAACCATCTGGGCTCTTGTACATTCGTTGTTCGGAATAAACTTTGTCTGGTTGTCGTAACCCTTTACAATTCCTTTGTTAGTAAGATCATTCGTCGGGGTGAACCAGAATTCGCTCTTGTCCTTTACATCCTTATAGAGGACCTGGATCTTGCACTTTGCAGTCTGGCCGGAAACTATTGCAGTGATCGTGACTGAACCTGCCATCAGGCCCTTAACTTTACCTTTGCTGTCAACTGTTGCGATCTTCTTGTTGGAGCTGGTCCACTTTACGGCAGCCGTGGAATTAGTGACTGTTGCCCTAAGCTGGACGGTCTTGCCGCAGACAACATTTGCCGATGTCTTATTAAGCTTGATCGACGGCTTCGGAGTAGCAGTCGCAGTAGGTGTTGATGTGGGTTTTGCGATCTTTACGACAATGCACTTAGGTTCGATATCCGTGTGATAGTCGTCGGCCGTGACCCTGTACCATACATAGTATGTTTTCGCATCAGTTCCCGTAGGGATCTTCTCGGACCAGTCGTTTATATTGTAGGGAGCATTCGTTGCGCTTTTGCCGATCGCATATTCCAGTATTCCGTCAACGGCCACACCGGCAGTTATAAGAGCCTGGGCTTTACCGTTTGCAACAAGATTGTTGGCTTGAGGAACTTTGGAGAGGGTTGCCGGGGGCAGATCAGCTTTGATCTCGACATTAAGATCACACGCTAACGTGTAGTATATCCAGTCCCATTCTAATTCCCAGTAAACCCAACTTTCATGAACTGTTTTTTCTCCGCTGGTATATGTCTCTACAAGATTGGGACACCGGCTTATATCCAGTGTTTTCAGATAGTTACCGGTGCACTGCAGGCTGGTCAGATACTCATTCTTACTGATATCCAGTGTCTTAAGTTTATTGCTGCCGCAATAAAGATTAGAAAGAGCCTCATTATTGCCAGTATCAAGGCTTGTAAGCTGATTCGAGTTGCATCCCAACACTTCCAGTTGTGTGTTATTCTTAAGATCAAGGCTCGTCAGACGGTTATCGCTGCACCAGAGTGTTACAAGAGCCGTATTCTTACTTATATCAAGATCAGTGAGTTTATTGTCGGAGCAATCCAGCATATTGAGACTTGTGAGCTTGCTTATATCCAGCTCCTCTATCTCATTGTAACTTAACACAAGTCTTTCAACATTAGGGGTGGAAGACAGATCCAGTTTTCGGAAATTATTACCGGACAGGCAGAGGGTCTCAAGCTTCGTATTGGCACTGAGATCAAGACTGCTTAAATGTGCTCCATATACACCCAGTGATACGAGTGCAGTATTTTTGCTGAGATCAAGTTTATCCAGTTCGCCCTCAGTAGCAAGATCTTCCAGTGAAGTAAGTTTCTCGATGCCCGTATAGTCTGATATGGCACCGACAGTCCCGATATCGATGTATTCTTCCATGTCATCGTATGTGATGCACTTAGCATTACTTATCTCTTCATCTGACAGGAAATCTTCATCTTCATCCTGGTTGAACTTACCTCTTACATAATCCCTGAACATAGGATCCGGGAAAGTATCTTCATTGATCGGAACTCCGCCGTCAGCCGCTACCTTGCCGAAAGGTATCGCAGCAACGGCTGCAACCATCGCAAGCGACATCAGGACTGCTGTAAGTCTTGCATTGAATAGTCTCTTCATAACCTTTCCTCCAAAAAACATATTGTTTCTATTATACTACCGAAAAATTATTTATCCCTTCCCATTAACATACTTATCGTATTTATAGAGGAAGGTTACCATCTGGCGCCTCAGGCACTTGCCGTTCGGGCGGAAGGTGTTGTCAGAATAGCCTGCGAGGATCCCCTTCTCGGATGCCCAAAGAGTCGCCTTATAGAAATAATCCTTCGTCTTAACATCCTTGAACTTATTGGTATTCGTCTTGGGCTGCGGCTGCTTTGCAAGCCTCCAAAGGAAGGTGACTGCGTGGCGTCTCGCGCACACGATCTGAGGACCGAATGTGCCGTCTTTATATCCTTCGACTATATGGTTTTCGCTGCCCCAGATGCAAGCCTTGTAGAAGTAATCCGTCTTCTTTACATCGGAGAACTTGCAGGCAGATGACTTGGGATCAGGCTCACCCTGAAGTCTCCATATGAACGTTACCATCTGGGCACGCGTACACTCGTTCGCAGGCTTAAACCTGGTCTGCTTATCGTAACCTTTGACGACGCTCTTATTGGTTAGATAGTAAGTCGGCTCATACCAGAAATCCTTAGAAGATGTAACGTCCTTATAAAGGATCTGGACAGTTATAGATGTCTTTGCCCCGTCTGATGTCTTTGCCGTGATCGTAGCCTTGCCCGCCATGATGCCCTTCACATTGCCGGAAGAGTCAACTGTCGCAACCTTGCTGTCGGAAGATACGAATGTCACGGACTTGCCGGAAGGAGATACGGTAACGGAAGCTTTCGCGCTCTTGCCGCAAACGATCGTGCCAGATAAAGACATCGATATCTTCGTTCCGGAATCAGATGAACCCGAAGAAGACTTGGGTGTAGGTGTTGCGGTGGCTGTTGCCTTCGGTATAGGTGTTGCTGTAGGAGTGGCCGTTGCCTTCGGTGTAGGCGTTGCTGTCGGATCATTGCCTTTTGCAGGTTCAAAATCAACCGTGTAATCCAATGTCGTTGCGGCTCCGGAAGAAGTCTTCAATCCGGATACACTGACCTTGTACTTGCCCGAAAGAGCTGATGTTCCGAGGAAGTCCGTTCCGGGTGAGAAGATGAAGCAATAAGGTATTGCTCCATAACCCATGTTGCTTGTGACAAGATATTTCTTGGCAAAACTGCTGTATGCAGCACCAGTTATAGTACAGGTCTTATTGTCGCTCAATCTCGTGACCTTTACTGTTATGGCGGAGGCATCAGGCGCAGAAAAAATATTAGTGTTCAGTGATACGGACCAGGGATCATTCGGACTGAACGTCTCGGACAGATTGTATCCTGATGCAGGCCATGCAATGAAAGAATAATCACCGGGATTGGATGTTGTCTTGTTCTGCCCGTAAGAAGAACTATAGAAATCATTGTAGCTGGAACTGAACACTCTGACATCAGTGTAGTACACATGGTAGCCGGCATTTGCATAAGCGCTCCCGATCCCCATTGTTTGTGTATAGGGATTGATAAGCCACCTTCTGTGACCGACGCAGTTGATATTGGATTCACTGCTGGAATCAGACATCTGTCCTTGAATAGAAGATCCTATGACATAAGTATTGTTGCTTGAAGAGGATCCCCTGTAAGACAAGTTTGAAGTCTGGGTCGCATATTCTCCCCTGTTGAACATAGCCTGTGACATCCCCGAAGGTCTGTTGTACGAAGATCCGTCATAAAAAGGATAGTGCGACAGGGTTCCGTATGCCGCATCCAAAAGTGCGCCGTGGGCAGCATCCGTATTAAGGTCTTCATCCAGGGATATGGGAGCTACCCTCGCAGCATAGCGGTAGTAGTTGATCCAGTCTTCTCCTGTCTGCTTGGCATCCTTAGTCAGAGTATAGATCTTATAAGGGGATTTATTAGATCCTTCAGTCGCAAAGAGCTGATCGTATGTCGTAATGCTGTTATAGAGTCTTCGAAGTTCCGACAGGCTCTTCTCCTGGGATACTATTCCCGACTCCGCCTCTGTTGCTGCAGACAGATTGTCTTTTGCCAACGGTGCATAAGTCAGTGCTGGTATAGCGGCAGCAATAGCAGCTGCCATTATCAAAGACGCCGCTGTTCTCTTGATATTCAACATACGCTTACCTCCTGTAAGTTTGGATCTTATCGTCATCCTTTGCCGTTAATGTATTTGTCGTACTTGTATAGGAATGTTACCATCTGTCGTCTCAGGCAGTCACCGTCAGGTCGGAATGTACCGTCACTGTATCCTGCGAGGATCTTCTTCTCGGATGCCCAAAGTGTTGCCTCATAGAAGTAATTGCTCTTCTTTACATCGGAGAACTTATTGACAGAAGATTCAGGTTCGGGTTTGCCGGCGAGTCTCCACAGGAATGTAACTGCATGCTTTCTTGCACACACTATCTGAGGACCGAATGTTCCGTCTTTATAACCTTCAACAATATGGTTCTCATTGCCCCAGATACATGCCTTGTAGAAGTAATCCGCCTTCTTGACATCACTGAACTTGCATGTGGAAGAATCAGGTTCCGGTTCACCCTGAAGTCTCCAAATGAACGTTACCATCTGGGCACGGGTACACATGTTGGCAGGTTTAAATTTCGTCTGTTTATCGTAACCTTTAACAACACCCTTATTGGTCAGATAGTTGGTCGGGTAATACCAGAAATCCTTGGGGTTGGTTACGTCTTTATAAAGGACCTGCAAAGTACAGGTTGCGCTCTTACCTCCAAGGATTGCAGTAACAGTAACAGATCCGGCCTGTCTGGCCACGATCTTGCCGTTACTGTCAACTGTTGCGATCTTCTTATCAGAAGAAGTCCACACAATATCTTCTCTTCCGCCACCCGTGATATTGATATTAAGTTTGTATGTATCACCTGATACTACGATTGCTGAATCAATATCAAATGAGATGTCGACATCATCTGTATCCGGCGGAACAGTTACTGCAGGTGTAGGAGTGCCGGAAGGGATCGGAAGATCTGTTGGTGCTTCCTTATCCGTCGGGACAGGTGTTGACGTGGCTGTTGGAGTAGACGTAGCAGTTGGTATTGACGTAGCTGTTGGTGTAGCCGTGGCTGTCGGTGTTGCAGTCGGAGTAGGTGTAGCAGTTGCTATTGTAAATGAAACTACTCTTTGCCCGCTGAAATTCCCTTTTCCGGATATAATGATATTTGACGTTCCAGATGTCGCATTATCATATTGCAAACTGTAGTGAGTATTATTTGTCAGTACTATCCCATTAAATACTATTCGCACATTAGGTTTGACAACTGAACCTGTATATTGCTGAGTGGGGATTTCATCAACTACTACTGATTCAGAACTGATAGGACATGGAGCGATTATAAATGATCCAGAAATACTACCTGTATAATTCCCTTTGCCGGTAATGGTAATACTGTAACTTTTAGCATTTATACAGGAAGCAGGTTTTGTTATGGAGTAATCTACATCTTTTTGAAGAACTCTGTTACCCACCTGTACCGTAACATTCGGATCCTGTTCATTTCCGTTATATACCGCAGGCGGAATACTGACAGTAGTATCAGATGAATTTATATTTTTTATTTTCCCCGTAACTGTCATAGTCTTGGATATTGTTTCACCACCGTAACTGACAGTTGCCGTTAGATTTGTTCTCCCTACACCGGTTATTCTGTATGAATCACCTTCTATAACAGCAACTGATTCATCTCCGGATGACCATGTAACATTTGCCCCATCAACATAAAATCCTGAAAGAATATCCGCAACATATGTGGTTTCAACCCATTCACCAACATATGTATCGTAGTAACTTCCACCATACATGGCAACCATATTCGGCTCCTCAGTCAAATAGACTTTGACTGTTGGAAGAGAATATGACATGCCATAATTACCTTCATAGTTTGTTCCATAATAAGTGAGGGGAGTTATAAATGCTCCCAGGGTCATATCATCGCTTTCATAACTGACAACAGCAGTCCCGCTGGAATTGTTTGCCGGAGTTTCTGTATTGGGTGTAGTTGCTTCACTCCTGAATTCCTGAACCCAGAAATGAGCTCCATTATAAACAACATGGCCTATACCTACTGCAGTAAAATACTTGGAGAGCATTGCCCTTCTATGTCCCTGTCCTACGAACTTTTCATCATTCTCCTGCCATGCTGTAAAAGCATCCCGGGCTGTTTCCATTGTTCCGCCATAACCCATGGCAATATTCTCACCTTCGGAGCTAAATCCATTAACAACGATCGTAGCATAAGAAGTATTATTTGGTCTTTGATGAGCAAATCTGAGAACTAACTCCGCAACGCGTTGCATCGCAATAGTTTCGAGGGTATAGTCGTAAACCAATTCTTGTAGATCAGTACATATGGTCTTGCTTGTGTTGTCACTGTTCCAGTACCAGGCATCATCACCTGTTCTAAATTCGTTTACCATAGACAGCATAGATCTGGCATCAGTTTGACCATATTCAACTGACAAAGATACTGTTGTAACTGACGCACTTATAATGCCGGCCATAACCGATAAAACAGTAATAAGAGAAACTGCAAGAATAATTGATCTTCTATATATACTTCGGTTTATCGTCTTATTCATCCGACTCCTCCGATAAATGACCTTCTAAAAGTATTATATCAACTCCCAATAAGCTCTTGTGTTACAAAGTCTGTCTGACGGACTTGTCTCGAAAAGCCGTGCTCACCTGATTTGCTCAACTTTCGGGATTATTAGAGCGATCTTTGTGAGCAGAGGGCTAAAATAGCGGGTTACTCACCTGTTTTGCTCAATTTTCAGGTTTTTTTGAGCGATCTTTGTGAGCAGAGGGCATGAACAATGCCAGACAAAAAAGGATGCCGTTTACCGGCATCCTATTCTTGTAACTAATCTTATCAAGCTGTCTCTATCTTGTTGGCATCCTCTAAGGATCTTCTCTCGACTGCCTGTTCGCGCATCTTGTACTTTAAGATCTTGCCTGCTGCGTTCATCGGGAAGTCGTCAACAAAGTCGACGTAGCGGGGAACCTTATGCTTAGCCATGTGGTCTCTTACATAGTCCTTGATCTCTTCTTCCGTTGCTTCCTCGCCGGGATTCAGGATAACGCATGCCATTATCTCTTCACCGTAATCCTTATCGGGAACACCGATGACCTGTACATCACGGATCTTGGGATAGGTATAGAGGAAGTCCTCGATCTCCTTGGGGTAGATGTTCTCACCGCCGCGGATGATCATGTCCTTGATACGGCCCGTGATCTTGTAGTAACCGTCCTCGGGGCGTCTTAAGGCCAGGTCACCCGAATGGAGCCAGCCGTCTTCGTCTATCGCAGCGGCTGTTGCCTCGGGCATCTTATAGTAGCCCTTCATGATGTTGTAGCCCCTTGCGCAGAACTCGCCGGGAACACCGTCAGGCAATTCTTCGCCTGTCTCGGGATCAACGATCTTGGTCTCGACACCGAAGATGGAGGGTCCAACAGTATTAACTCTCTGCTCGATCGTATCTGTTGTCTTGCTCATGGTAGTTGCAGGAGAAGCCTCTGTCTGACCGTAAGTGATAACGATCTCAGGCATATGCATCTTCTCGATGACTTCCTCCATAGTCTTGATGGGACAAGGAGATCCTGCCATGATACCCGTTCTCATGTATGAGAAGTCGGTCTTAGGGAAGTTCTCGTGACCCAACATTGCGATGAACATCGTCGGAACACCGTGGAAACAGGTGATCTTCTCGCGGTTGATGCAGTCAAGACCTTTTCGGGGTGAGAAGGCCGTGATAGGGCTCATGGTAACACCGTGCGTAACTGATGCGGTCATGGCGAGTACCATGCCGAAGCAGTGGAACATGGGAACCTGGATCATCATGCGGTCAGCCGTGGACAGATCCATGCAGTCGCCGATGGCCTTACCGTTATTAACAACGTTGTAGTGAGTGAGCATAACGCCCTTGGGGAAGCCTGTCGTACCGGATGTGTACTGCATGTTGCAGACGTCGTGCTTGTCGACCGTGCGGCGGAGCTTCTCGACTTCCGTGTAGGGAACCTTCTCGCCTTCTGCAACAGCCTCTTCCCAGGTATAGCAGCCGGGAACGCGGGACTGGCAGGTGATGACGTTCTTCAGGACGGGAAGTCTCTTGGAATTGAGGTTGCCCGGGCGGGATGCCTTGAGCTCGGGGCAGATCTCGTTCATTATCGCGATGTAATCCGAATCCTTGTAGCCGTCGATCATGACGAGGGTGTGAGTATCGGACTGCTTTAAGAGGTATTCTGCCTCGTGGATCTTATATGCCGTGTTAACTGTTACGAGTACGGCGCCGATCTTGGTCGTTGCCCAGAAAGTGATATACCACTGGGGAACGTTCGTTGCCCAGATGGCAACGTGATCGCCCTTGCCGACGCCCATTGCAAGCAGTGCTCTTGCGAAGTTGTCGACATCGTCACGGAACTCAGGATATGTTCTTGTATAGTCAAGCTCCGTATATCTGAAAGCGTACTGGTTAGGGAACTCCTCGCAGATACGGTCCAGGATGTCCGGGAAAGTGTAATCAAGGAGTGTTTCCTTGGGCCAGGGGTAGTAACCCGTGTCGCGTGTGTCGCGCTGAAGGCTGTGCTTGTGACGGGTCTTATAGGGCTCCATGAAGGATGCGAAGTGAGGTACAGCGATACCTGCATCCAGGAGGTCTTTCGCCCATCTGTATACCCACTCGAAAGTAACATAACCCTGATAGTTGATGGAATCCAATGCCTCGAACATCTCGTCTAACGGCATGTCACCTTCGCCCATCAGTTTATAGGAGATCTTATCCCCTTCCATAACACTGTCCTTAACGTGTGTGTACTTGATGAGTTCACCTAAGTTAGCGACAGTCGTTGCGGGTGACTCGTTGAAATATCTGTACGGGTGATGCATATCCCAGAGAGCTGCAACCTTGCGGTTTGCAACGCGGTCCAGGAGAGCCTTAAGTCTTGCTGTGTCGGCATATACGCCGTTCGTCTCGACAAGGAGAGTTACGTTATATTCTTCAGCGATAGGAATGAGCTTAAGAAGCGCGTTATATACTACGTCATCATCGATAGCCTTCTCGGGGCCGGGATTCTTATCGCCCAGAAGCCTTATGTAACTGGATCCCAGTTTGGATGCGAGCTTGGCATAAGAAGTGACTTCCTCGATGACCATGTCGATATTATCGGGATCGGACAGGACTGTAGCAGAAGACAGGCAGGGGATCTCGATCCCCAATGAGTCGAGTTTTGCCTTGGTAGCATCTACGTTATCATCGCGAAAAGGCGCCGCCTTATATGAGAATATATCCTGGCCCAAACCTCGAAGCTCGATGCCGTCGAAGTTCAAGTCTTTCGCCATAGAATATATCTCGGCCCAGGGGTAGTCCGGGCAAGCCAATGTCGAAAATGATGTCTTCATTTTTCCGTCTCCAATAATATTAGTCGTAAAACACCCGGCCTGACTAGGGCACGCCGGGAACTTAATACTATTTATTAACGGTCAAAAGTTCAAGTGTTGCAGGGCTTTTGGAACAAAAACATAAATATTATTTTATGCAAAGTTGATAAACAGGGTGCATTAAGCCCCTTTTGCTTTTATAATATGCGTATTCAAAAGGCTGATATCCATGGAGGAGACACGTTAGATAATGCCGTCTTTGTCAACACTTGACATATTCAAACTACAGCTTTCCCGCAAGGGAACTCATACGCTTACACCTGAAGAGACTCTCAAGGTGCAGTCTGTTACGCGTGAGATCCTTTTCGATATAGCTGACCTTTGCGACCGGCATCAGATCCCCTTCCTCCTGGGAGGCGGCACCGCTCTGGGCGCCATCCGCCATAAGGGATTCATACCCTGGGATGACGATGTCGATATCAATGTTGAACGTCGCTATATCAAGACCTTACTCGATGCGATCGAGGCAGAACTGGGAGACAAATATCTTGTCATGGCACCCGACCGTACCCCTGATTATATCTACACTTTCTGTCAGGTGCAAAAGCGGGGGACCACATTCCGTGAGAGCCTTTCCCAAAGGGACGGGGAGTGCGGCATCAAGATAGATATCTGGATACTGGAAAACACCTACGACAATCCTGTCCTTAGATTCTTCCACGGTGTAGGTTGTGACTTCAACAGTCTCCTTTTGTCCTGCATCAGGATCCACGACAGGAAGGCTGAATATCTGGCATTGGCAGAAGGCAACAGTAAGGCGACTTCTTCCATTAAGCTTAAGAGTGCGATCGGAGCGCCTTTCGCGCCATTCGTAAGGCACAGGATCCGGGCGGCCCAGAAATGTTTTGCAAGATGCAAGAACACCTCTTCCCGCTATGTCACCTTTCCTTCAGGACGCAAGCACTTCTTCGGCGAACTCTATTTGCGTGAAGAACACACCAAGCCCGTAGCTGCGACATTCGAAGGAAGACAGTTCAATGTACCTGCAGGATACGATTCTTACTTCAAGGCTCTTTACGGACCAGACTACATGACACCGCCTCCGCCCGAAAAAAGCGAAGCTCACGTAATATACGATCTTGATTTTGAAGGTCCCGTTAAGCTCAGCCTCAAAGAATTCCAGGCTGAACTCCTCAAGGCAACTGATGCTTTCGACAGGTTCTGCACGGAGCACGGTCTCACCTGGTACTTGGTCGGAGGATCCCTCCTTGGCGCATTCCGCCACTGCGGCTTCATTCCCTGGGACGATGACATCGACATAGGCATGCCGAGAGAAGATTACGACAAATTCATAGAACTCACTGCCAAAGACGGTCTGACTCCTGATATCGGCGTTATCTCCGGCGACCTCGGAACATACACTTTGCCGTTCGCGGAACTCGTTATAAATGACCTTACGGTATCCCGCGGATCGACGGAATATATCCTTCCTTCAATGCAGATATTTAAGGCTGTCGTGGATGTCTTCCCCCAGGATGCATGGCCTTCCGAAGACAACTCCTGCTTAAGATGCGCGAAGACTGCAGAGAAGTACCTCTTCAAGATCCGCATGTCGCGTGCAAGATTAGGCCGCGGCACATCGCTTGCACGCGCGATCGGCAAGACATTTGCAGTAATACCTGCAAGGATCGTCGGCAACAGGCGCTACATAAAGAAGTTCAATGCCTATGCAAGATCCTTTGGCGATTATAAGACTGCCCGTTATGTAGGGTCAATTACATATGCCATCGACGGCATGGGCGAAAGATGCGACGGGGCATCAGCAAGAAAGATCATCCGTGTACCTTTCGAGGACCGCACATATCCCATTCCCATGTCTTACGACGAGTATCTTACCGGCAAGTACGGCGACTACATGACCATGCCCCCCGAGGGACAGCGCAAGACACATGAGATGGAAGTCTATAAGGCAAATCCCAGGGAAGCCTGATCATTCAAGATCGATCCTGTAATCCTCAACAGGCTTTCCGAAAACGTCACCCCAATCATCCCTGATCTCAACATAAGGTTCCTCACCGTCGATAACAAATAAATTTGCATAGACCACACGATGTCCGCTGTCCTCTATATACAGCACCAATAACCTGTCCACTTTATCGCTGATAGAAGAATATATATCTTTCCGGACCTGACCTATACTCTCCAATACACTTGCATATGTATGCTTAAGAACGTGCACATCGATCCCGCTTATCTCATAATCGGTCCTGTCGAAAAGAACTTCATAATCATCACCGTCGCAATAGCCGGAAAGATCGATCGTTTTTATGAACATATCAAGATCCATGTCATCCGGCAGACCATATTTTTTGTCCAGATATTCCGAAAGATCTTCTTCATAACCGGGATTGGCCTCAGTAAACTGCTCAATCAGATCGTCAACATATACATCGTCACGCGGCGGATCGTTATGTACTGTGAAATATGATCCTACAGGAAGCACGTCAGTATAAACATTGTAATAACGGGATATTGTTGAGCTGTCAAAATCACCGCTTGCCACGATCTTAACATCTGAAGCAAACTCTTCACCATATTTACCGGCAAGGTACTCCCGGATCCTTACCGGATCCTCTTCTGCAGCAGCCCTAACAATACAGTCTGAGACCGGAATAACGATTATAAATCCCAATATAACAGTGCCAACTGCGGCAAGTGATATGATCTTCAGAATACGGTGCTTCTTCATAACATGAACGGCGTACCAGATCTGGTAGATAAGGCATATGGGTAACAGCAGATAAAACGTCATGTAGACCGCATCGATTATCATGGCTGCCAACCCGTATGCGTGGACAAATCCCTGCAAGCCGAAATATATCCCGTTGATCCCGGTATAGATAATATGGCCATATGGGAAAAAAGAACCAAGGAAGAAAATAGTTAATATGATGTCCCCTGATGTCATCCTCTCATCTGAATAATCCATGTCTGTTCCCCCCGATCAGTATCTTTACAGTTAGGATTCTAACATGGTGTTTTCTGATTTTCAAGATTTTTTTATTGTTTTTCGATATATTTTTGTTGTTATCATATAAACCTGACAATTATCCGACAAGAAAAAGGGTGCCCGCAAGGCACCCTCTCTTAGTTATCAGCTTTATGTTAAGATCACATCTTTACGTTGAATGCATTGAACTTAGGATATACGGCAGATACGCCGAGTTTCTCCTCGATCCTTAAGAGCTGGTTGTACTTTGCAACACGCTCTGATCTGGACGGAGCACCTGTCTTGATCTGGCATGCGTTCATGGCAACTGCGAGATCTGCGATCGTTGTATCCTCGGACTCGCCGGAACGGTGAGAAACAACTGCTGTCATGCCGGCCTTGTGAGCCATCTTGATGGCTTCCATCGTCTCGGAGACAGAACCGATCTGGTTGAGCTTGATAAGAATGGAGTTGCCTGCACCGAGCTCGATGCCCTTTGCAAGTCTCTTTGTATTCGTAACGAAGAGGTCGTCTCCGACAAGCTGAACCTTGCTGCCGAGCTTAGCTGTCATCTTCTGCCAGCCTTCCCAGTCTTCCTCATCGAGACCGTCCTCGATGCTGATGATAGGATACTTTTCGACCAGGGATTCCCAGTGAGCGATAAGTCCGTCAGATGTGAATTCCTTGCCGGACTTGGGCTGGTGATAGAAACCGATGCCCTTCTCGCTCTTCCACTCGGATGCAGCAGCGTCAATGGCAAGAACGAAGTCCTCGCCGGGCTTGTAGCCTGCTGTCTCGATAGCCCTGAGGATGAGCTCGATAGCTGCCTCGTCACCGTTCAAAGAGTTGGGAGCAAAGCCGCCCTCATCACCGACTGCCGTAACGTCGTTCATATCCTTGATGAGCTTCTTGAGTGTGTGGAAAACTTCCGTGCACCACCTCAGACCTTCCTTGAAAGAAGGAGCGCCTGCAGGCATGATCATGAATTCCTGTGTATCAACGGAAGAGTCGGCATGAGCGCCGCCGTTCAGGATGTTCATCATGGGAACGGGAAGCCTGTTGGCATTTACACCGCCGAAGAATCTGTAGAGAGGGATATCAAGAGCCGCAGCTGCAGCCTTGGATGCTGCGATGGAGACTGCGAGGATGGCATTAGCGCCGAGATTGCTCTTGTCTTCCGTGCCGTCAGCTGCGATCATGGCAGCGTCAACAGCGTAGATGTCTGATGCGTCGATGCCGATAACGGCATCTGCAATGATGTTGTTGATGTTATTGACCGCCTTGGTAACGCCCTTGCCTCCGAAGCGGCTCATATCACCGTCACGAAGCTCCAAAGCCTCAAATTCACCTGTGGATGCACCGGAAGGCGTGATGGCTCTTCCAACAGTGCCGTCAGCCAATGTAACTTCTGCTTCAACCGTCGGATTTCCGCGGGAGTCGATCACTTCGCGGCCGATAATGCTTACGATCTCAAGATACTCGCTCATAGAAACGTCCTTTCCCGAAAACGCGATATCTGCGTCTCATTTGTTATTGGGGATTTGTACTTTCCCATTATATCAAGACAGTTTCTCAAAACAATGCGAAAAGAAGGCAAAACTAAGGGTATTGGAGCGGGATGTTTTTGTGCGGTTTTGTTATATTGAGGCATCATTAGGGCACCCTGTCCCTCGAGGTTGCAATGACCGGGGCAAAAGTATAGAATCGCTAGAGGAAAAAACTCAAACCGGCATTTCTCATCGAAAGGACCACACATGGAACTAAGCCTCATCATCCCCATATACAACACCGGAAGGTGGCTCATTGAGTGCCTGGATTCAGCGGCAGCTGCCGTAAAGGGGATCGACGCAGAGGTCCTGCTGATAGACGACGGCAGCATTGACAACAGCGGGGATATGGCAAAGCAGTATGCAGAGAATACCCCCGGGTTCTTCTACTACCGCAAAGAGAACGGCGGTCTTTCCAGCGCAAGGAACTACGGCATCTCTCTTGCAAAAGGCAAGTATCTCGCCTTTCTGGATTCAGACGACAAGGTAGCGGGCTGGATCTACCGCGATATGCTCTATATGGCCGAGAAGAATCAAACTCCGCTTACGATATGCAATGTTACCCGCTACAACGAACGCGGAGGAACCCCTGTATCGCCGCAGTATCAGAAAGCTTTTTCGAGCCCTCCCATGGCAACAACCTCCATAAGACAGGATCCCAACCTGGTCTTTGATACTGCCGTATGGAACAAGCTTATACTCAGGTCTTTCTGGGACGAACATGATCTCTCATTCCCTGAAGGGCGCGTTTATGAAGACGGTCCTGTGTCTTTCAGACTTCACTGGTATTCTGACAGGGTATCAGTGATACACAGTTTTGGATATTTCTACAGGATCCGGGATGGAGAATTCCTTTCGATCACCCAAAGGACCGACTTGCTTAAGAACCTGCAGGACAAACTGGATATGGAAAGAAATGTCCTGATATTTCTCCGTGATAAAAGGGATGATCCCGCAACGGATGAACTGCTGATAACCCTGCAAAAGAGGGTCGTCTGTATGGCCATAGAATCTACACTGCTGTCCCTTTATCTTATGGACAGAGCCAGCCAGGAGCTATTTATTTCTTTGATCGGGACTTTCCTCAAAGAGGAGATAACACCGGAGGCGTTGGACAAGATGTCACTCTATCACCAAACAAAATACAAACTACTCGTCTCAGGCGACCGCGAAGGTCTCCTGCAGCTGATGAATCATAAACGTCTTGCCTGGAGGACAATGCCGGTGATAGAGCTGGGTGACAAGCCTATGCTGGTCTTGCCGGTAGAAATCTATAAAAAGTCCATGACACCTGCAGCAAAAGAGTTGCAGGATGACATCCCCCTCACCAGGATCACGGATATTCGCAAGGACGACGAGGCTCTTAATATCGACCTGACAGTCTATCAGCCCCGTATCAACGTAGCGCCGGGCTCTGACCGCAGGATCGAAGCTTTCCTCTATTGTGAATTTACAGGCAGGAAGATCGCTCTTGATACAACGCCAATGCCCTCCCCTGAACTTACGAAAGAGAAGGGGACCATGGTCTGCCAGGATGACTTCAGGGTCTACGAATATAACTACGACGGGGCCGGTCTTGCCGTTAAGATATCACTTGCTGACCTTAGTGAGCTTGATACGTCCGGCCGCTGGTTCTTAGGGATCTCTTTCGATACCTCCATATCATCCGGCGAACGTCTCTTAAGGAGCATTGCACCGGATGCAAAAAAATACATCCTCACGGAACTTGCTGATCTTAATCCCGGCAAGAAAGGTACCGGAAAGACAGTCAAAGCCGGGTTCGACCAGAGGGAATCTTTCTTCTTTACAGTATCTTAAAGTTTGCTTAAGAGCAGATATAAGCCGAAGAGTATCAGCAGGAAGATAATGTTGATGACCGTGAATGCCGGGATATATCCCGGTGTTTTCTTATCTTCCGGTTTGGGCATGGCGCTGTGGAACTTGTAAGTAATGAGGCTTGCCATGCTCGCGATCAGGGTACCTAATCCGCCTAAGTTCGTTCCGATTATCAAAGCCTGCCCGTTCCTGGTAAATGCTGACAGGAGGAGCGCTGCCGGGACATTGCTTATAACCTGCGAAGACAGGGCTGCAGTAAGGACAGGCTCGGTCTCGACAACATTGCTTATCACTTCCCTTACGGCATCTATCCTCCCCATGTTGCCTACGAAGACAAAGAAGAAAACGAAAGTTATAAGGAGCGTAAAATCCACATAGTGAAATGCTTTGCGGTCCATAAAGATCATGACGGCTATAAGGACCAGCAGTACGATCCAGTATTCAATGACCCTGGCAACAACAAGGAGGCAGAGCGCGAAGAGCAAAAGGCTTATTATCAGTCTGGGCCTATCCAGAGACTTGTTTTGTTCCTTCTCTCTCTTGCCCGACACGGTCTTCTTGCAGAGTATGAATACCGCTGCCGTTACGAGCGCCAAAGACAGGAGCGAATAAGGGAGCATGAGCTTCAGGAAGTCTCCAAGAGGAACAGCGTACTTAGTGTAGAGGTAAAGATTCTGAGGATTGCCGATCGGGGTCTGCATGCTTCCTAAGTTGGCAGCGACCGTCATGAGGATAAGCGTATATGTCGTGCTCTTCCTGTCGTCAAATGAATTCATAACGCCGATCGCGAAAGGCACCATCGTCACAAGAGTTACGTCGTTCGTCAGGATCATGCCCATGAAGAAACAGAGCCAGACCAGGATAAGAGACACTGCCCTTGAAGTGTGGACTTTCTCCAGGAGCATGTCCGTCAGTTTCTTGAAAAGACCTATCCTCACGAGCTCGGCTACGACGAGCATCATGCTGAATAAGATCCCCAGCACGCGCCAGTCGATATATCCTGCATATTCCTGATCCGGCCGCACGAAAAAGCAGGACACTATGGCAAGTATCCCTGACGTTACCAATACCGGATCTTTCTTTACGAATTTAAGCATACCGCGAGATTGTACACCTTTCGCGCGAAAAGTACATATGAAATATGTGAGTCCAAATGGGCTCACATTATGTACATTTTCACTATGAAGTTTTCTTTCGATCTCCCGGAAAATTCTTCTTAACTTATCGCATCCTTCATGGACTTGACATACTCGGCGACATGCTCAGGGGCATCTTTGCCGTACTGCGCAACGATCTTCATTATCGCGGAACCCACTATGACGCCGTCAGCGCACTCAGCCATGGCAGAGGCCTGCTCGGGGGTGGAGATGCCGAAGCCGATGGCGCAGGGAACGGAAGAACTTGCCCTGATAGAAGCCACCAGAGAAGAAATATCAGTCGTGATCTCACTCCTGACACCCGTGACGCCCAGGCTCGAGACTAGATAGATGAAGCCGCTGGCTTCAGATGCGATCATGGATATCCTGTCATTGGATGTGGGTGCAATAAGAGATATAAGGTCTACTCCGTACTTTCGCGTGATATCAAGGAACTCGCCCTTCTCCTCGTAGGGGATGTCGGGCAGGATCAGGCCGTCGATGCCGACTTCGGCGCAGCGGGAGATGAATCTCTCGGAGCCATAGGAGAAGACGACGTTGGCATATGTCATGAAGACCATAGGGACAGTCACTGTCTCACGCAGTCTTTCTACAAGATCGAAGACCTTGTCAGTAGTCGTCCCGGAAGACAAAGCTCGGAGCGATGCCTCCTGGATCACGGGGCCCTCAGCGGTAGGATCCGAGAAAGGGATCCCGAGCTCGATGAGGTCGGCTCCGGCGCGGGCAGCCTCGACTACGATATTGTATGTCGTATCAAGATCGGGGTCTCCGCATGTTATGAAAGGTATGAACGCTTTGCCCGATGCAAAGGCTTTGGCAATATTACTCATGGATATCCTCCCCTCTGTATCTGGCGATGGCGGCGCAGTCCTTGTCACCGCGTCCCGAGACAGTAATGACTACGAGCTTGTCCTTATCCAAAGTCGGAACGAGCTTGATGGCATGTGCCACTGCATGAGCTGACTCGATGGCAGGGATTATGCCCTCAGTGCGCGACAGGTACTCGAATGCCTGAACTGCTTCTTCGTCAGTAACCGCCACATACTCTGCGCGTCCCGTGTCATGGAGATTCGCGTGCTCGGGTCCGATGCCCGGATAGTCTAGACCTGCCGAGATCGAATAAACAGGTGCGATCTGGCCGAATTCGTCCTGGCAGAAGTAGGACTTCATGCCGTGGAAGATTCCGAGCTTGCCTGTATTTAACGTAGCTGCCGTCTCAAAAGTATCGATACCGCGGCCAGCTGCTTCGCAGCCGATAAGGCGGACGGACTCATCTTCTATGAAATGGTAGAAAGAACCGATGGCATTGGAACCGCCGCCGCAGCATGCCATAACAACATCCGGCAGGCGCCCTTCTGCTTCCAGCATCTGTGACTTGATCTCGCGGGAGATGACCGCCTGGAAGTCACGGACGATCGTCGGGAAGGGGTGAGGTCCCATGACCGATCCTAAACAGTAGTGGGTATCTGAGATCCTTGAAGTCCACTCGCGCATCGCTTCGGATACGGCGTCTTTCAAGGTGCGGGTCCCGGTCTTAACAGGGATGACAGTAGCACCAAGGAGTCTCATCCTGTATACGTTCAGAGCCTGGCGGATCGTGTCCTCTTCACCCATGAAGACAACGCATTCCATGTCAAGGAGGGCTGCAGCCGTTGCCGTTGCGACACCGTGCTGGCCCGCGCCGGTCTCGGCGATAAGGCGGGTCTTGCCCATCTTCTTTGCAAGAAGGGCCTGGCCCAGAACATTATTGATCTTGTGGGAACCCGTGTGGTTCAGGTCTTCTCTCTTGAGGTAGACCTTGGCCCCGCCCAAGTCACGCGTCATCTTGTCTGCGTAATAGAGGATGCTGGGGCGCCCTGCGTAGTTATTGAACAGATCTGTGAGCTCACGGTTGAACTCCGGATCTTCCTTATAATGGTTGTATGCTTCTTCGAGCTCGATCACGGCATTCATCAGAGTCTCGGGGATATATTGTCCGCCGTGTATCCCGAATCTTCCCTTGGGGTTACTCATTTGCTCTTACCTCCCTGGCAAATCTTGTCATTTTCGAAAAGTCCTTTACGCCGTCATCTTCGACACCGGAGCTGACATCGACGGCAAAGGAATGGAGTTTCCTTATAGCCTCACCAATGTTATCGGGAGTCAGGCCTCCTGCGAGGAAGTAGTCCCTGGTGAGCCTTCCTGCGTAGAACCAGTTGAAGGTCTTGCCGGTACCTCCGACTCCGGAATCGAGAAGTATGTAATCTGCCACGCTCTCACGGGCGATCCTGACATCTTCTTCGGACTCGGGTCTTATCATCTTGATCACGGGAAGACCCGTTCTCCTTCTTATGGTTTCTATATATTCGTTATCTTCGTTTCCGTGGAGCTGGATCAGGTCGAGTCTTGCGTCTTGTGCACAGGAAGCAACATAATCCAGGGGCTCATCTACGAATACGCCGACGGTCTGGGTCTTAGCAGGCAACAATGCCTTCCAGTCCAGGACCTGTTCGGGGCTTACGTAGCGGGCGAACTTCTGCGACATAATGAATCCCGCATAATCCGCATCCAGCATGGCCGCATATCTGACGTCTTCTTCACGCCTTAATCCACAGAACTTGATCTTAGTCATCATTCACCTCGAAGTTCGGCCAGGAAGGCCTTTTTGTCGGGTGACTTCATCATGGCTTCGCCGATCAGGACTGCATCGACTTTGTTATCGGTCAAGAGCTTTATGTCATCGTGGGAATTGATCCCGCTCTCCGCCACGAAAAGTATCCCATCAGGTACTTTATCACGAAGTCGGAGACAATTGGCAGCATTTACTTCAAAAGTTCTTAAATTTCTGTTATTTACACCTATAATCGAGGCCCCGGCATCTATCGCCATCTTAACCTCATCCTCATCGTGGGTCTCGACCAGGGCAGCAAGCCCCAGGTCTTCGGCCAGAGTCCTGTATTTGGCGAGAGTCTTCTCATCAAGGAGCGAGCAGATGAGCAATACTGCGGATGCGCCTGCCAGGTATGCCTCGTAGATCATGTAAGGCGATACCGTAAAGTCCTTGCGGAGGACCGGGATGGATACTGCCGATGCGATCTCTTCGGCGTAGCTAAGGGACCCCTTGAACCACTCGGGTTCGGTGAGGACCGAGATAGCCGAAGCGCCTGCTGCTTCGTAGTCACGGGCAATATCAAGATAGGGGAAGTCTTCTGCTATTATCCCCTTGGAAGGTGATGCTTTCTTGCACTCACAGATGAAGCTCATTCCGGGACGGGCCAGGGCATCCGTAAATGAAGGAACCCTGCCATTTCCCGATACAAGTTTCTCATAGGCCTTATCGCGCAGAACTTCTTCTGGCACTTTGGCAGAAGCTTCTGCTACCCTGATCCTGGTATGTTCTGCTATTTTTTCTAAGATATCGCTCATATCAAACCTTCTTGGATAATTCGATGAATTTCTCCATCGCTTCTGCTGCCTTACCGGAATCGATCATCTCCGCTGCGATCCTGATGCCGTCTGCGATGCTGTCGGCCTTGCCTGCAACATAGATCGCTGAACCTGCGTTCATCAGTACGATATTGCGGCGTGTTCCGGTGATCTTTCCTGCAAGGATACCGCGTGTAATCTCGGCATTCTCTTCGGGACTGCCTCCGACGATCTCATCCTTCGTGCCCCTCTCAAGACCAAACTGCTCAGGAGTGATCTCGTACTTTGTGATGACGCCGTCCTTGAGTTCGGCTACGGTCGTAGGAGCAGAGATGGAGATCTCGTCGAGCTTGTCCTGACCGAATACGACCATTGCTCTTTCGGCGCCGAGGCTCTTCAAAACCTCTGCAACAACATCCACCAGATACTCGTCGTAAACTCCGAGCAGGTAGCCTTCAGGATGAGCCGGGTTAGTTATGGGACCCAGGATGTTGAATACTGTCCTGAAGCCGAGCTCTCTTCTGATAGCTCCGACATACTTCATTGAAGTGTGATACTTCTGGGCGAAGAGGAAGCAGAAGCCGCTCTCTCTAAGGAGCCTTGAACAGCTGTCGGGTTCAAGATTGATGTTGGCACCGAGAGCCTCCAGACAGTCAGCGGTACCTGACTTGGACGATGCCGCACGGTTGCCGTGCTTGGTAACATTGGCGCCTGCTGCGGCTGCCACGAAAGCGGAAGTCGTGGAGATATTAAAGCTCCCTGCACGGTCTCCGCCGGTACCGACGATCTCGATCGTCTTGAGGCCCGGGTGGTCCAGAGGTGTTGCATGCTCACGCATTGCCTCAGCGCAGCCTGCGATCTCATCGATCGTCTCGGCTTTGGCGCTCTTTGTCGAAAGAGCTGCCAGGAACGCCGCATTCTGGGTCTGGCTCGTCTCGCCGTTCATGATCTCGTTCATGACGGTATATGCCTCGTCGTAGGTCAAGTCTTCCTTGTTTACGATCTTTTCAATTGCTTCTTTTATCATTGTTGTGCCCTCCTTATCCGGCAATGTCTATAAAGTTCTTTAATATCTTCTTCCCGTCCGGAGTCATTATCGACTCGGGGTGGAACTGCAATCCGTATATCTCGTAGTCCTTGTGCTTTACCGCCATGACTTCGCCGTCGTCCGTCCTGGCGGTTACCTTAAGGCAATCAGGGAGAGTTGCCTCCTCTGCCGCAAGCGAATGGTAACGGGCTACCTTTATCGTCTCAGGCAATCCTTCGAAAAGCTTACATTCACGATCGACCACGGTGTCTGACTGTTTGCCGTGCATCAGTTCCTTGGCATATGTTACGACACCGCCGTAAGCTTCGCAGATGGCCTGGTGCCCTAAGCAGACTCCGAGGACCGGGATCTTGCCCGCCGCAGCTATCGCGACTTCTTCACATACGCCGGCATCGCAGGGACGTCCGGGACCCGGTGACAGGACTATTCCCGAAGGAGCCTTTGCAAGGATCTCATCAGCTGTAAGTGCATCATTCCTTATGACTTCAATATCGGGTGTGATCTCACCTATAAGCTGGTAGAGATTATATGAGAAACTGTCGTAATTATCTATTATCAGTATCATCTTTATCTTCCTCCCTTCACATCTCGTCGGCGTTCTCGATCGCCTTTATGACTGCGGCTGCCTTGTTGATGCATTCGCGGTACTCTTTGGCGGGTACGGAATCGTATACGATGCCGGCACCTGATCTTACAAAGATCTTGCCGTTCTTCTTATAGGCAAGGCGGATCGCGATACAGGTATCAAGATTACCGCCGAAGTCGATGTAACCGATGGCACCGCCGTAGATCCCGCGCTTGTTGCCTTCGAGCTCGTTGATGATCTGGCAGGCCCTGATCTTGGGCGCGCCCGACAACGTTCCTGCGGGAAGGATCGCATCGACTGCATCTAAGGCATCCTTATCGTCCCTGATGCGGCCCTTTACCGTGGATCCTATGTGCATGACGTGGGAATACCTTTCGATCGAATGGTACTTGATGACTTCAACGGATCCGAACTTCGCGATCTTGCCGATGTCGTTACGCCCCAGATCAACGAGCATGTTGTGCTCAGCAAGTTCCTTTGGGTCAGCCAGGAGCTCTTCTTCCAGAGCCTTGTCCTCTTCAGGGGTCTTCCCTCTCGGACGGGTACCTGCAAGAGGGAATGTGTAGAGGTCACCGTTTTCGAGCTTGACCAGGGTCTCGGGAGAGGCGCCTGCGACTTCGACATCGGTGCCGGAGAAATAGAACATGTAGGGTGAAGGGTTCATCGAACGGAGGGCTCTGTAGACATTAAGGATAGATCCCTCGTAATCAGCTTCAAGCCTGTTGGAAAGGACCACCTGGAAGATATCTCCTTCCTTGATGTGGTGCTTGGCACGCTCGACCATTGAGCAGTATTCTTCTTCGTTGAAAAGGGGCCTTACCTCCGACAGCAGCCTGCCCCCATCTTCCGGGGCAGGCGTGCCGGTGCTTAAGAGGTTTGCTATTCTTTCAAGGTCAGATGTGACCTTGGCGTAATCCTCGTCGATCCTATCGAGCCTGACATTGCCGACGAGAATGATCTTCTGTTTTAAGTTGTCGAATGCTATGACCTTGTCAAAGAGCATGAGGTCACAGTCCTTGAAGTTGCCGGGATCGTCACAATCCAGATCAAGCGACTTCTCAGCATATTTGATGTAATCGTATGAGAAGTATCCGACGAGTCCGCCTGTAAATGTAGGCATACCCTCCAGGACAGGCGACTTATAGTCAGCCATTATCTTCCGGATATAACTGCCGGGATCGTCTGTTATGTATTCTTCGTTTCCAACATGGAGGTGACCGTTGATGCAGGTGATCTCAAGAGTAGGGTCAAATCCCAGGAATGTATATCTTCCCCATCTCTCCTGATTCTCAACTGACTCAAGGATGTAAGTGTGGTCTGACACGCCCTTCAGGATCTTCAGTGCTTCGATAGGAGTCCTCATGTCGGACATCATCTCACACTTAACGGGCGCGATCTTGTAGCGGCCATCTTCAGCGATCTTCCTGATCGTGTCGATCTCGGGTAAGAATTTCATATCGGTATCCTCCTTCTCATTTGTCCTGCTGACTTCCTGAGGGAGGCAATAAAAAATCCCCGACAAAAAGCCAACTGCTTTCTTGTCAAGGACGAATCATCTTATAATCCGCGGTGCCACCTTGATTCACAATCACTTGTGCACTTATCTCAGGTACCAACATACCCGGGGCTTTCTAACGGGGCCTTCCGTCACGGGATACTCGGCTTAAAGCCTTTGACCTGTGCCCTCTCCGGACCATTATGATGTACCGCTCTTCCGCCCCAATCTCAGCTAACGGGACTCTCTGTAGGCGCTAAGTATCACCTTTACTTCCGAATCAACGGTTTAGTATTTTCACTTAGCACTAAAGATATTCCATGCAAGACTGTTTGTCAAGCAGGTTTTTATTTATCCTGCAATCAAAAAGACCGCGCCGGATGGCACGGTCTTAAGTCTTCTAACAGAAAATATTACTGATCAAGCATCTTGGAAAGATCAGCAGCAGAAGGAACGTCGATCTTTGTCTTATCCTCGATAGCGTCAGCAGCCTTCTCATAAACTGCATTAGCCTGCTCGTTCTTAGCTACCTGCTCCAGTGCGTCACTTGCGCCTTCCTTGATCTTGTTGATATCGGGCATATCCATAGTAGTGTCCTCCTATGTAAGATTGATAGACTAATTGTATCACATTTCGCATACGACGATCTCGGGAAAATTGTTGATCCTGAAAGGTATTGCACTGTTTCCAAGACCCCGGCTTATGACCATCTTCGTATCACCAAAATTTACGACTCCGTTAGCATATTGGGGGAATAATCCCTGGTCCGGTGCGACAAGAGGCTTATCCCCGGGAAGGACTACCTGACCTCCGTGGGCGTGACCTGTGAAAACGATATCAGCCCCGCAGGAAGCATAGTTTTCGATATACTGCGGTTCATGAGCAAGAACAACAGCCGGGATGTCTGCCCCCTTTGTTGACCTGATCTCAGACATGATGATCGAAAGAGTCGGATCCTCAAGAGAATAATCTTCCAGACCAATCAGGGCATATTCTTTGCCACCCTCACCCAGTATCTCGTAGCTGTTAGACAGGACCTTAACCCCTACGGATGCGAGCCCGTCCATAAGCCTAAAATAGTCATCCTGCGAGAGCCTGTACTCATGGTTGCCGGTCACATAGTAAGTGTCCGTTATCTTTGCAAGTTCGCCTGCAGTATAAAGCGCGGAATCTATATCAGTGTGAATGGAATCAACTAAGTCACCCGTAAGTACTATGATGTCAGGATCCAACTCCCTGGTCTCGCGGGAGATCCTGTCCTTATCCCACATTACCTGCATGTTGTGAAGATCCGATATCTCTACGACTCTTACACCAAGATCCGTATCAAGATCGTAATTTGTTATAACGAGATTGTTGTTCTGGTAGGTAAGAAAGATCGTAAGGAAGATGTACCATACTAAGAACAAGGGGACAGTTACCGTAAACTTCTTTTTCCTGGTCTTGTGGTGACATAAGATCATGCCGAGAAGACAGCCTAAGGGACCGCCTAAAACGGCAAAGAGGATAAGGTCTCTTTCCATGATCCTTCTCTTGCCATTGCGCGCAAAACTCTTGTCGGCTGCATATGCTATGAAGCCTGCAAGATTCATCACCACGTACCAGATTATCGCCCAATGCCAAAACTGCACAGAAGAACCCCCATAAAATTGTGTTTTTCACATCAAATTTCCTGATGGATATCGACCCTATAATGTTACCATATATGTTATCTGGTAATTGTTAAAGAACAATATCTATAACAGAGGGGTCATCACATGAACAAATGGACGAGAGCGGCTATTCCCGCATTGTTGATACACTGTTCCATAGGAACGGTGTACTGTTGGAGCACGTTTAAGGAATCGATCGCACAGTCGATCGGCATGAGCACTTTCGCAGTCGGCTGGGCATTCAGCCTTGCAATATTCTTCCTCGGAATGTCGGCTGCCTTCGCAGGCAAGATCGTTGAGATGAACATCCACCGTTCTTCCCTGATCTCGGCAGTCTGCTTTACGGTCGGAATGCTCGGAACAGGCATCACAATAAAGTTCTTCACCGGACCCCTTGCACTGATACTTATATATCTCTTCTACGGCTGCATTATGGGCATAGGCCTTGGTGTAGGTTACCTCACGCCTGTTAAGACTCTGATGCTCTGGTTCAAGGATCATAAGGGGCTTGCAACCGGAATCTCCATCATGGGATTCGGTCTTGCAAAAGCCATCGCAACCCCTATCATGGAATTGCTGCAGAACTCCTTCGGGATCTCTGCCATGTTTATCATCTTGGGCTGCATCTACTTCGTCATGATGTTCGCCGGACACCTTCTCCTCAAGAAGCCCGAAGGCTGGGTCGAGAGCAAGGCCGTCAACGACAGCTTCAAGGTCACATCCATGTTACGCGACAAGACCTTCATCGGCATATGGCTCATCTTCTACATCAACATCCACTGCGGCCTCATGCTCATCACATATGAGAAGCAGCTCTTAAACGAGAAGTTCGCCGGACTTGCGGTCCTTGCGGTCATCATAAGCGTGGTACCTTCCGTAACTGCCGTCTGCAATGCCTTAGGTCGTATAGGCTACTCCACGATCTCCGATAAGATGCGTGACCGTGCAACAGTCTATGTGATAATCTTCATATCCTGCACTGCGATCTGCGCATTGAGCCTCGTTGCCAACGTCGGATTCATCATCATAATCCTTCTCATGATCATAAATCTGGGATACGGCGGCGGATTCTCAACATTACCTGCCCTCCTGGAATCCAGGTTCGGCATGAAGAACATCTCCAAGATCCACGGCCTCGCATTGTCCGCCTGGGCAGTCGCAGGACTTACCGGCAACAATCTGTCTGAGATAATCTTAAAGAACTCTGACAACAACTACTCTTTCATCATCACAACAGCAATGGCTCTCTATGCAGCATCACTCGTGATCTGCCTCCTGATGGTAAAGAAGAAGTCAGGTAAGACAGAAGAACAAGCCTGATCCTAATCTGACAGAAACTTTAAAGGGGCGTTCAAACGCCCCTTTTTGCACGAACCCGCCTTAAGATCTCAACACCTCTTGTTATGTCATCAACGTCAACGATATTCTTCGATTCTTTTATGCGGTCAATTGCCTGTTCGGGGTCGAGAGAATGATACGGATAGTAAAGATCTCTCAGTTCATCTGTCTTTATCAATTTGTAGATGCTCTTACTTGTCTTGCCTGTAATATATGCCCAGTATCTGTAGATATATCCGATCCAATGAAGTTCATCCGGAGTATACTTCTCCACACCATAATCACTTTTGCCATACTGTCCATCCAGGTCTTCAAACGCAGAATCGATATCGGCAACTTCATACAGAAAAGAGTCTCGGTCTATCCTCTCTGCCAGATCCGAATTCATAAACCTTCTAACGAATATCTTGGAACTGCATGCCTGTTTTTCACAAGACGCCTCAAACAGTTCTGCCTGAAATCTGCATTCAGCCAATCCATATGAATCCATTATTCTCATTTTAAGATATCCTCAATATAATTACCTTGGTTCCTGTACTGTTTCCTGGCAAGTTTTACCTTATCCTGATTTACTCTGAATGCTTCCTGTTTTGATCCGATGTACATTTTCTTCTCTGCATCCGAAAGATAGCATTTCTCAAGAAGAGTTGTGTTGTCCAGCGCCTGCTGAGTCAACATCACATATTGTCTTCCCAGATCCGTTGCTGACAAACAATGTCTGCACTGTATATCGGTTATCTCTCCATTGATGAAACTGTCAATGGTCTCATACATTCTGTTGTCCGCTATCGGTGCAATGATATAATCAGCCTTGTCACGTGCTCTGATAAGATCTCTAATAATTGTGTTATCTTCATAACCTGTCAGTCTTCCTCTGAAATATGCCACCATCAGCATCCAATCTCTGTCAACATCATACTCAACACATTTCAATCCCTTCCTGTTAAACTTGAGCATAAAAAGTGATGACTCCAGATATGATGCGACAAACATAGCAGACTGTTCAAGACTCTCTCCACAATAAAAACCTTTCCCGAAATCGTTTATCTTCTTGTTGCATTCAAGACTCAATTCACCCTCGATTTCCGTTTTGGCTCCGTGGAAAAGCAGGACTTCATCAGGAGACTTTAGTTCTTCTTTATAGAGTTGTTCCTTTATCTTATTAAACCGGATGCCTTTATCGAAAACTGTCTCATAAAAATTGCTTATATTTCCTTCAGTTATCTTATTCCTTCCTGATAACCAATTATTGAGAGTCATCCTGCTAATTCCGAGCTCCCTCGCATATTCATCCTGTGTCAGTTCCAGGATGATCATTGCACTCTCAATATCTTGATTAACCAGATAATCCATATTAATCTCCAAAGCGCCAAACTTGTTTGTAAAGTATTTTACAGACAAGTTTGGTGCTTGTCAACTGATATAAAAAAGCCGGTCCCCTGAGACCGGCTCCTTTTTGACTGTTATTCGGTTATCTTGTTGATAACCTCCTCCAAACTTGAAAAAACCTTAGAAAAAAACAAACCCGGAGGAGATTCCTGCATATGATCCACGGGACACCAGGTCCTTTACGGATCGATCTTCAATCTGTCCCATCGGAATCACCTCCCTCAAACTCAATTACAAACTCAATAATTCAAGTAGGATTAACTTGATGGTTTTATTATAGAACAATGAATTATGAAGAGGATTAACAAACGATTAAGAATAAGCCCTGATTGTGTGCAGAATGTGTCATTACAAAGAGATTACAAGGCATATGGATAATGCTATAATCCAATAAAATAAAGCTAATGAGGACCGTTCATGAATATAGTTATCGCTATGGATTCCTTCAAAGGAAGCATGTCTTCTGCCGAAGCAGGTAATGCCGCAAAAGAGGGGATCCTAAAAATACACCCTGATGCAGAAGTCACTGTTCTTCCCCTGGCTGACGGCGGTGAGGGAACGATAGATGCGATAACACTCTTCTTAGACGGAACTATCTGTCAGATGAAGGTAAGAGGTCCGTTAAACGATACCGTAGATTCTTACTATCTCTTTGTTCCTTCGCAAGAGACTGCCTATATCGAGATGGCCAAGGCATCCGGTCTGACCCTTATCTCTCCTGACGAACGCAACCCATACGAAGCTACTACATACGGAACAGGTGAACTGATAAAAGATGCCATCAGTTCGGGCGCTAAGAAGATCTATGTCTTCATGGGAGGAAGCGCGACCAACGACGGCGGAGCAGGAATGCTTCAGGCCTTGGGATGCAGGCTCCTTGATAAGAACGGCGATGATATAAAGAGCGGTGCAATAGGATTAAAAGATCTTGATTCGATCGACAGGACCGGTCTCATGGGGCTTGATGTTGAATTCATTGCAGCAACAGATGTGACCAATCCTCTGTGCGGAACGAACGGGGCAAGCCATGTATACGGTCCTCAGAAAGGCGCCACTCCAGAGATGGTCAGGCAGATGGATTCCCGGCTTATGTCTTTTGCGAAAACAGCAGGTCATGATCCTGATGAGCCAGGCACGGGAGCAGCAGGCGGATTAAGTTTTGCATTAAAGAATTTTCTTGGTGCAAAGATAGTGTCCGGCGCGGATCTTGTGACAAAGATCACAGGCCTTGAAGAACAGATAAAAGATGCTGACATCGTTATAACGGGTGAAGGCAAGATGGACAGCCAGACCTTAAACGGCAAAGCTCCTTTCAAGGTATTGCAGCTGGCAAAAAGATACGGCAAAACAGTTTACGGAATCACGGGAACATTATCTGAAGATACTGACAGGTTATTGCAGGCAGGATTTACGCGCATCATTCCGCTTAAGGATCCTTCTATGGAAACAGATAAAGCAGTCCGATCTGTCAGCATGACTCTTAAGGACCTCTTTGAGAACATATAGAAGATCAAATGACTTGACAAGCTATATCCCTTAATATAGAATTCAGAACTAAAGTAATAAGATTATTACTGTCGGGAGGGAATCCTATGAGAAGAGCTATCTCACTTTTACTGTCCTGCTGCATCTTAATAACAATGCTCACGGCATGCTCTGCAAACAAAAAGAGTGACTGGGCATTTAGAGACCAAGGCGACGGGACTTTGGAGATATGGTGGTACTACGACTTCAACGAAACAGAAGTCGTTGTTCCTTCCGAGATCGGCGGAAAGAAAGTGACCCGCATCGGGCAATCGGCATTCCAGGGACATAAGAACATGACAAGTCTTACCATTCCGGAAGGAGTTACCAGCATCGGCAGGCACATGCTGGCAGGCTGCAAGTCCCTTACAAAGATAGTCTTCCCGGACAGCCTGACAACAGTCGACGAAGGCGCCTTCTTCGGAGCGACTGCCATGACCGATATCGTCCTCCCGCCGAATGTAAAAAACATAGGAGAACTTGCTTTCGACTGGAACTATTCGCTTAAGAGCGTAACTCTCCCGGATGGTCTGGAAGTCCTGGGACCCCAGGCCTTCGCTAAATGCTATGCCCTGACTGATGTTAATATTCCCAACAGCATAAAGAAGATCGATGACGGGACCTTCTACCTTTGCAGCTCGATAGATTCGGTCACGATCCCGGACAGCGTGACATATATCGGCAGCAGGGCTTTCGCGGGATGTGACTCTCTTACGAACATCACGATACCCGAAAGTGTATGTGGCATCGGACAGGGTGCATTCCAGTTTTGCCGTGACCTGACCATAAACGTCACCGCTGGTTCATACGCAGAACAGTATTGCAAAGATAATGAATTAACCTATAAAGTATTGCCTTAACAAAAAGAGAGGCTGCATCAGCAGCCTCTCACCGGTTTGCTTTAAGCTATATCCTTAACCCTTCCCGTTTACATACTTATCGTACTTATAAAGGAAGGTAACCATCTGACGCCTAAGGCACTTGCCCTGAGGCTTGAAGGTTCCGTCCTTGTAACCTTCAACGATCTTCATCTCAGATGCCCAGAGAACAGGAGTGTAGAAATAATCCTTCTTCTTTACATCGGAGAACTTATTCTTGGATGTCTTGGGATCAGGCTTTCCTGCCATCCTCCAAAGGAAGGTAACTGTCTGAGCTCTTGTGCAGACATTCTGAGGCTTGAAAGTTCCGTCACCGTAACCTGTCGTAATGCCGCGTTCAACTGCCCATATTACAGGCTTATAGAAGTAGTCCTTCGCCTTGACATCAGGGAACCTGCATGTGTCGATGTGGGGCTCGGGCTGACCCGCAAGCCTCCAGAGGACTGTAACCATCTGCGCTCTGGTGCATTCGTTGGCAGGCTTAAACTTCGTCTGCTTGTCGTAGCCCTTAACGATACCGTTTGCCGTGAGATAGTTTGTAGGCTTGTACCAGAATTCCTTGCTGTTCGTTACATCCTTATAGAGGACAGTAACTGTACAGTTTGCAGAGGCACCTGAAACATAAGCCGTTATCGTGACCTTACCTGCCATCTTTGCAGTGATCTTGCCGTTGGAGTCAACGGTTGCGATCTTCTTGTCTGATGTTATCCATGTTGCTTCAGTTGCTTTGCCGTCAAGGCTGGCCTTCAAGGTCAATGTCTTGCCGCATATGATGTTAGCTTCGGTCTTGTCAAGCTTAAGAGCATCGGAAACGATCAGGGTCTTAACGTCCTTAACAAGCTTTGCATATATGCCGTCGTCGTTATAGCAACCGTCATCATCATAAGTATTGGTATCGTATATATAAGTTGCGACCTTGTCACCGTCGGATAAGGTCCTCTTGCCTTCCTTAAAGGCCAAAAGGAGTTCCTCGCAACTTGAAAGATCAATGCTTTCGAGCTGGTTCTTACTGCAGTCAAGCACGTTGACCTGAATTGAGTCTCTGATGTTAAGACTTGTAAGAGCGCAGCCGGAGCAGTTAAGCGTCTGAAGACTTGTACAACCGCTTAAGTTAACTTCAGTAAGAAGAGCATTGCCTCTGCAGTCAACTTCGAAGAGGCTTGTGTATTTGCTGTAGTCCAGCTTCTTGAACTTGTTCTCACCACATCTAAGCACCCACATCTTACATTTGCTTATGTCGAGTTTATCCAGCAGGTTCTTGCTGCAGTCAAGATTAGCAAGATTGGTATTCTTGCCAAGATCAAGAGATGAGATCTGATTGTCATCACATCTCAATTCATAGAGACTGGTGTTCTTGCTGATATCGATGCTCTTGAGCTTATTAGAGGAGCAAAACAAAGTATTAAGTTCTGTACATCCGTCTGTCTTAAGACTTGTAAGCTGGTTATCCGAACAATACACAGCAGTAAGTTTCTTGCATGCACTGAGATCAAGACTTGTTAGGCTGTTTTCGTTGCATTCTAACACCTCGAGTGAAGAACTCAATACAAGATCCTTGATCTTATTTTTCGAACAGTTCACTTCCCTAAGAACAGTGTTATTGCCAAGATTAAGAGAAGTGAGCTTATTTTGGTCTATATCCAGAACATCAAGATCCTTACAGTCCTTAAGATCAATAGCCGCAAGATTGTTTTCATCGCACTCGATACTTGCGATCGCTGTGCAGCCGGTCAGGTTAAGTGATGAGATCTTATTTCTGGAAAGATCCAAATACTTCAACGAAGTACAACCGCTGAGGTTAACCTTCTCGAGCTGACCGCTTTCGTAAGTAAAGCGGTCTAAAGCTGTACATCCGCTTAAGTCGATACTGGTCATGGGATTCCCATCACAATCCAACGAACTCAAAGCTGTGAAACCTTTAAGATCCAGGGACTTAAGTTTATTACCACCGCAATACAGCGTCTCAAGATCCTTACAGCCGCTGATGTTCAGGCTCGTAAGCTGATTGTTATAGCACATGAGCCTTTTGAGCTTGGTGTTCTTGCTGACATCAAGTTTTGTCAGCTTATGGTTATAGACGCTCAGATCTTCAAGTGAAGTAAAGTATTCTATTCCCGTAAGATCGGATACACGATCTTCCGCGTCTACCCACCAGATCTGTGTTATATGCTCGATCTCCGAGGATGACAGAACCTCATCGTAATTGTTATCGCAATGCTCCAGAATATGCTTTCTGAATGCTTCATCAGGGAAATGAGCAGCATCGATCGGAATATCCCCTGTCGCTCTGGATGTGATTCCGGCAAAAGCCACGATCCCTGCTGCGAGTGCAACCGCCATCATGGAAGCACCGGCTCTCAATAATCTGTTTGTTTGCATTGGAATACCTCCTATAATCCTTTCTCCTATAATCCTTTCTTAGCCATGGAAGATCGATCAGCCCTTCCCGTTTACATACTTATCGTACTTATAAAGGAAAGTAACCATCTGACGCCTCAAACACAGTCCTTCAGGTCTGAAGGTTCCGTCGCTGTAACCTGCGAGGATGCCCATCTCGGCAGCCCAGAGCGTTGCCTTGTAGTAGTAAGCGCTGCTCTTAACATCCTTGAACCTGTTTGTCTTGGTCTCCGGCTTGGGCTTGCCTGCCATCCTCCACAGGAATGTTACGGTCTGTGCTCTGGTGCATACATTCTGCGGTTTGAAAGTACCGTCAGAATAACCTGTGGTGATTCCCTTATCGACTGCCCAGATGACAGGCTTATAGAAGTAATCTGTCTTCTTTACGTCAGGGAATTTGCATGTCGATGACTTGGGTAAAGGACTTCCCGATAGTCTCCACATAAAGGTCAGCATCTGAGCACGGGTACAGTCGTTAGCGGGCTTGAACCTGGTCTGATTGTCGTAGCCCTTAACAACACCTAATGCGGTCAGATAGTTGGTCGGTTCATACCAGAAATCCTTGGTCGAAGTAACGTCCTTATAGAGGACCGTAACAACACATTTTGCGCTCTTTCCTGCGGCTGTTGCAGTGATGGTTGCAGCACCTGCCATCTTGGTCGTGACCTTACCTGTTGCATCAACAGTTGCCACCTTCGTATCAGAAGACTTCCATGTGATCTTGGAAGATGACCCCTTCAAAGTAGCTTTCAAAGTCTCTGTCTTTCCACAGGCAACAGATATGGTCTTCTTATCGAGTGTAAGAGTTACAGCTGAAGCCTTAGGTGTTGCAGTAGGTTTCTTTGCAGGAGCCGTTGTGGGCTTCTTGGCAGGTGTCACCGTAGGCTTTGAATCCGGAGCCGTAGGGTTAGCTGTCGGGGTTATCGAGGGGATCACAAAAATGGTCGGAAGAGGGATAGTCGTCGGAGTCGCTGTCGGGGCAACTGACGGGCCAACCTCAGGGGCTATGATCTTAACATCTTCGTCGTAATCAAATTTTCCCTTGTCGTTGGCACGGTATGCTTTGATCAGGTTCGGATTGTTGCTGATATCCAGCTGAGTGAGCATATTATCCGTGCACAAAAGTTTTTCCAGATTCGCATTTTTGCTCAGATCCAGGCTCTGGATCATGTTGTCTCTGCAATCCAAGGTCTTAAGGTTTGCATTTTTGGAGAAATCCGCTAAAGCGACCCTGTTGGTGTGACATATGAGTGTTTCCAGGTTTGACATTTTCTTGGTAGCCCTAAGATCTACGATCTGGTTGTCTGAACAATCGATCGTTACCAATTCTTTATTCTTATCAATATCCAAAGTAGCGATATTGTTGATCGAACAATCTAAAGTCTTAAGCTTAGTATTTTTACTTAGATCGAGTGTCATCAGATAATTATTACTGCAGTTCAGGTTCATAAGATTCCTGAAGATCTCTATTCCGGATAGATCTTTGATACCCAGGCCTGACACATCAAGCGAAGTAACATTCATAACTTCACCCCATATCAGGACCTTATCATTATTTCTGTCGAATGCTTCGAGCGCTGCTGCAAACTCCTTGTCAGGAATATCGCAATCATCACTTTCCATATCTATAACGAGTGCAGGCGGAGTGACGGACAGGGTAGGCATCGGGGTAGGCCCGTTAGGGTCAGTCTTTATCTTGCCGTAAATTGTAAAAGCGGAGTAATCGGGCATCTCGAAAACCTCATAATCCGGATCCGAATCGACATCCACCTTTTTCCCATTGATAGTCAAGGTGTAATCCTTATCGAACCAGATAGGAGAATCAAATGACAGAGCATAATAGTAATCCGTACCGGGCCATACCATTCCCGCGGGGAATTCAGAATAACCGTCACCGCTGGATGGAAGTCTGGAAATATAGTATGTAGAACATGAATATTGCGCATCTTCATCGATGATCGTTACAGGATAGAAAGAGGGGGTGCCTCCATCCTCATACATCTCGACTCCGCACTCCGGAGGCAAAACAGTGACAACTACATCTTTGACTCTCTCCGTGGGGAACTGGAATTTTGTGCCGTGTGGCATGTCTTCTTCTGTATACGCAAAACTCAAAACGGCAATAGGTTCTTTTACCTCCTTTTCCCCATTTATAAAAGCGTATGCCATACCGGGTATATGATTATACAACTTACCGTATACCGGTTTATTACAATCGATCAATACATTAATGTCTTCGCTATTACCTACAACAAGTTCACCTTTTACACCATATGCAAAAGTCTCTAAATAGTTCTCTACATTTAGTGTTCCGTTATTAACATGAACTGTACCGTCTATTCCGGTATTACAATTCTCTACAGACAATTTGCTTAGCGGGGATGATAAGGTCACAAAGCCTTTCACACCGTCACATCGATTAAACCCATCGATCGTGAGAGACCCGCCGTTAAAGTCACAATAATCCCTAACTTCCAGCAAATAACCAAGATAGGACGTTTCAGTTTGGGTAAGAGCTTTTATCTTTACATTACCGCCATTGAAATATATGCTTTCGGCATATATGCAACAGTCATGCTTGGTCTCTATAGTCCAGGACCCGCTTCCCACAGTGATAACTTTATCGCATCGAATGTAGCCTGCTCCTAAAGTAATAGAGCCATTTCCGGAAATATTCATCGGTCCGCTTGAACTGATCCCATCCCTCAAATGATTCTCACCCTGAATTACCAGGTTAAGAGCAGAATTACCGGTATATGACAGACCACCATCTAATTCCAGCCCTTCTATAGTAAGAGTATTGCCGGAAGCATCATACTTCCAATGATTCTTATTAAAGTTATTGCAGTTATCACTGTCTACCTGGAGATCTCCGATATACAAAGGGTACTTGGTTGCTGCCGGACGTGCCGTTATCTTGCCGTAGAACAGCAGAGTCTTACCATTTAATGATGATCCCCTCTCATATGAGATACTATCAAAAGAAACTTCCGAACCATTTACCAGCAGTTTGATATCGTTCGGGAAAAACTTTTCCAATGAATCTTTAAGTATGATCTTTACCTCGTAATAATATTCATTTCCTGCAACAACTGATCCTTCAGGACAGACACTGTATCCGCTGCCGGCCGAGGGGAAAGAAGAGACAAATCTCGTACTGTACTCATAATCCGCAAATAATGTCATGGAAGAAAAAGGTTCGCCCAGAATGCACTCGGGGAAGGTATTTAAGCTGGTCCCTTCATAAAGATTGGGTATCTCGACAGAAACAGTACTGATATAGTCCGGATCACGGGTAGTAACTGTACCGTAGAACGTGTAACTATATTTTCCCTGCGAACCCTTCCTAAATGTAGCAGGATCATCAAAATCGATCTTGGTGCCGTTAACCTTCAACTCAACATCATCTGAAAATCCGATCTTTTTATCATAATCCAGTGTGATAGTTACACCATAAAAATATTTTGTACTATAGGCTGCGCTTTCATCGATAGGATCATCATACCCATAATCAAACGGCATTTCTTTATAATATCTCGACGAGACTGTATAATTGCCCGCACCCACGGATGCGTTAAGATCATCTAAAACAAATTCCGGATGAGTTGTATCAGAGATAAGACTTCCGATCTCAGGAGCCTTTACGCCAATCGAAAGAGATGATAAAGATATCGTCGCTTCAGGTGCGGGACCAATCTTCTTGAATGAGTAATTGCCTGTTTTGCCCGCTGTGAGTTCTGTTCCTCCCTCGGTTCCTTCCTTATCTGTCCATCCGAAAAGGGGGACACTGTTTTCCATAGTACCTTCTATAGCTTTGGAGGATCCTGTCAACGTTACCTGATCTGTATTGATATACAACCGGCAATTATAGTCCAAAACATTGATTCCGACAGTCCCGCTGTTGATAACAACTGAACCGCCATCTATCTTGATATATTCATCATGCCAGTGTCCACCGGACATTCCTGTATCCTGCGTGTTAATGTTTAACACTCCGCCTTTGATATGGATGTTTTTATCGGAAACTATTCCCTGGTATGCTTCAATACTTACTTCACCACTCTCCTGAATGTACTCAGCATTAACAACGGAGCTGCTTTCAAGTTCTATACCTACCGTGGAAGCACCGGTACCCTTTATCTCAAGAGATCCTGCACCCTTGACCGTAAGCTCGCCCAGGCTGATAACGCTGTCGCCTCCCGTCTGCAGTTTGTTCTCGCCTATCAGGACAAGATTAAGTTCTCTACAGGTATTATGATCATATGAATCAAAACAGGAGATAGCATAACCCGAATCTGATGTGTACTCGTAATCACTTAATGTCAAAGTGTCTGTATCAGGATCATAACTCCAGTGATTATTCTCAATATCATCACAGTTATCACTGTTTACTCCAACTCCTCCGATCTGAAGGGAATAGTATGAACCCGCACTTACCTTCAGCCCCGGCACGGCTATCATTCCCAACATGACAGCTACTGCCAGTACCGAACTTACCAGGGTCTTACCTCTTTTACCCATAATTAATAACCTCCCCAATGTTTTTTATCTATTGTTGTTATTAGTTTTTTCCTTAAGACAAGTCCAGTCTGTCCTGGTCGTTTACGACGAGGCCCTGGCTCTTGGCGCTCATGGCAAGATCAAGACGGCTTTCGAAGCCCGTCTTCTCCATGATGTTCTGGATGTGTCTCTTGACTGTATTAACTGAGATCTGGAGTTTTTCTGCGATCTCTTCATTCGTCATGCTGGCTGTAAGCTCTCTTATTATCTCGAGTTCACGGTCCGTAAGATCGGCGCGCGTGATCTTACCGAAGGGTACATTGGGTACATCCTGTGGATATACGGATTCGCCGTTCATCGTACGCTCCATTATCTCGAGGAGACCATGCTCATCGTATTCCTTGTACCAGAAGCTTTCGATCCCTGCCTCGCGGGCTTTCTCTTCCCAGCTTGTCTCTGATGTTGATGTTGTAAGTATTATCTTTATCTCGGGATGCTTTTGCTTTATTAGCGTTGCAGCAGACAGACCGTCTATGCCATCCGCCATCATGACGTCCATGATCAGAAGATCTACCTCGTTCTCCTCGACATAATCCAGCGAAGATTGCGCTGAACGGAGACCTGCAACAAGTTCATAATCCTTTGCTGCACGGACATACATCTCGAAGAAACCGCGCGATATGTTCTGATCGTCAACAACTACGACTCTGGTCTTATTCACCTTAACGGGCGCCTCCAATTGTAATAGTAAGCACTATGAGCCAATCTGGCATAATAGTACACATTTATTCTATAACATTGGCTTTCGGGATAATATCACCCATTTGTACCATTTTTTGAAGGATCTTGCGAAAATCTCATCATGAGGCTGAAGCGTGGTTCGCTCTCTAATATCATGATCCCGCCGGCCTTCTCTACATTCCTTCGAAGCGAGAGCAATCCGCCGCTCTCGGTGATCTTGCCCCTGGGGACTTTACCGTTATTTGTGATCAGGATGACGATCCTGCCGCCTTCGTCTTCACTGTCGATATCGACCTTGACGATGTCGCCTTCCGCATGTTTTACGGTATTGGCGGAGCACTCCGTAACCGCCATGGCCAGAAGAGACCTGATCCTGCCATCATCAGGTTCAGCGCCGCTGATCTCCACTTTGACACCTATACTGTTCGCCATAGCAATAGCTGATGTCAGAAGATCGCTCTCGCCCTCATAAGGTTCTCCTATCTCGCCTAAGAGGAAGCGGTTCATCTGCATGGTCGCAGCATAGACTATCCTGGAGTCAGTATTCTCTTTATGGTTGATATAATGCCTTCCCATCAGAAGGACCTGCCCTAACTGGTTATGGAGTGCCGCTCTGGCATCAGCTTCTTCCTGGGCGATGAACATGTCTCCCGAAAGGTCGGATACGTTCTTTATACGGCGGCGGATATCCTGAAGATGCTCGTTCTTATCCTCGAGTTCTTCAATGATCCTGTAACTCTCCGTAACATCCGTTGCCGTGATCTGATAGTATTCTTCACCCTCTACATCAATTCTTTCCTTCTCATAAAACCAGACTTTATTCTTCGGGAAACGGACCAGATAAGCCCCCGCCTGTTCCTTGCCTTTGAATTCGGCAAAAGACCATACCAGATTGTTGTCCGACAGGGCCTTGCCGGTAAGGTCTCTGCAGAGGTTTGAATAAGTGATGTTTGAAAGGCGGACCGTGCCGTCGGGACTGCTTATGGAGATACCCTCGGGAAGAGCATCCACGGCCAGCTGTATGGAATCAGCGGTCAGGTGCTTTCCTCTGTACTTAAGGCTTTCAAAGAGAAGAGCTATGAGAGTTAATGTCGAGAAAAACTCCACGATGGCATAAAGATAGTATGGCATATCAAAGAGAGCCATCTGGAATGAGGAATAAGTCCTGAATTCTCTTATCGTAAAACATTTACCGCAATCCATAAGTATCAGCAAAAGAACAAAGACCAGTATAAGATTTAAGATCGATACGATAAGCGGCGCCTTTCTTCTTTGCCCGTGCATATAGTTGATCACGACATGAAGCGAACATGCGACCAGGATAAGCGCCCCACCGCATATGATGTACCATTTCCATAAACCTACGATCGAAGCCAGAGACGTCATGCGGCACCTCCTTCCTCTTTGCAGAGGATCGTGAGGAATAAGATCCCGTCGCTCTCCTTGGACTTTACGGGCAATCCGACATCAGGAAGGTCCGGCATTTCCCTCACTTCCATAGCAATACGGATTCCGTTCGGAAGAATGGAGACGGTCATTCTTGAAAGTGACTGAAGGCAGGTCTCGATCACTTCTTCGAAAGCATCGTAGAGCCTGTTGACCGTATCGAGCGGGAAAGAAGAATACTCCTCGCCTATTGCGGCAGCGTCGATCCCGCAGCATCTTAAAAAGCGGCAGGATTCGGCCAGTGCCAGGAATAATTCTCTGTTGCTGTCCGGGAGCGCAGAATCCGTCAGGAGCAGGAGATTGGCTTTTCGCTTTGAATAGGCATTATAGACACAGACCTTCCCCAGACTGTCAGAAAATCCGCTGCTCTCGGGATCGGTCTTATTAAGGATATCCTCTATCTTCATCTGCTTGGAACTTATGGCATTCGTTATCATGCGGTAAACCCTGCCCTGGGCCTCGAGCCTGGCTTTCTGTTCCTTCAGCTTATTTTCGACCGAGATAAGATCGTTCTCTTCGCTTAAGAGCTGGTTTGCTTCTGCCAGACGGCTTCTCTGTTTGCGGAGTTCGTGCTCGTCGCTGGTCCAGAAAGTATAGCCTGCCCGGATCTTCATGCCCTGAAGCTTCGTGTCCTCATCGTGATAGAAAGGTCCGTCCTTCGCCAGAACGAGTTCGGCCTGATCGACATCCACCGACAGGGCAGTCGAGTGAACGGAATTAAGTTCCGTGTCCGTTATCAGGATCGGGACCTTCATGTTCTTGAAGAAGCCGACATAGTTTATGTTATGCGGGATCAGTCTGCTCCGCAGACAGCATTCAAAGATAAGCACCATGGTAAAGCAGTCGAATTCAGCTTGATGATACATTATCGTCGCATTATCCATCCTCTTATAAACCAGAGAATAAAAGAGACAATATGATATCCAGATGATCACCGTAGCAACCAAAGCGGTAAGAAGTTTTCTGTCCTTCTTCCTCATTACCCTGAAAAGGATCCCATAGCTGACCAGAAGAGCCAGGACGATACACGTATATATGATATAAAATCCGGGGCCCCAGGAATATGTGCCGCCAGCCCCTCTGAACACATCAAGCTCCACTTTGGGCCTGTACACGAAAAAGTGAAGATCGTTCGTTAAGGATATCGCCGAAAGGGCTCCTGCCGACAAAAGGAATGCCGCTTCTATCCTCCGGCTCAGTCTGTTGTTGCCTAAAGCCAGATTGATCGCTATCGCAAGAAGCAGGGCCGGCAGCATAAGTCTCGGTACCGAATAAGCATAAAGTGTATATCTTTCTGCCGTCACCGAATTCGTAACGATCCTGTACTTAAATACACGCTGCATGATATAGAAGATCATGAACACTTCCGACACGATAAGATAGACCCTTATCTGCGTAGGAGGTATCCTCGAGCGGACCGTCCTCGCCCAGAAGAGAACAAGACCTGTAAGGATTATATAGTTCAAGCTGAACATCAGACTGTTGACGAAAGAATTCGGCGTTCCCGTAAACAAATTACAGACACCCGCCAGGAGAAACACCAGTATGAACAGTGATGTGGTCTTGTGTTCTTTTAAGATCCCCATATAAGCCCCGCATATAATAATTCTTCTAAAAGTATATTAGAGAATCGCAAACTAAACAAGGTCGCCCCGTTGCAAACTTTGGCAACTATTTAGCTAAGTTTTCAATTAATAGGTTGACTAATCCTTTGATATAATGCATACTTCTATTGAAAAGTACGGCAATTTATTTGCAAAGTTTGCAATTGAGAGGTGTCATATGGATATAAAGCGTGATATGTATCTGAATAAGATCATTCCGTATATGTGGGATGGTCAGGTCAAGGTCATTACCGGGATCAGAAGATGCGGGAAATCATATCTTCTCAGAACGATATTTAGAAAATACCTGCTTTCTCAAGGTGTTGCGCCTAGTCAGATCCTCACATTCGAACTTGATATGGCAAAGGATATTAAGTACAGAAATCCGCTCGAACTGATCGGGAAAGTTAAAGAGACTGTCGAAAACAAGAAGAAACAGTATTATCTCTTTGTAGATGAGATCCAACTGTCGGATGAAGTTCCCAACCCTTATAATCCTGACGGCAAGAAGATCACGTTCTATGATGCGCTCAACGACCTCAAGGCTATATCGAATCTTGATGTGTATGTAACCGGCAGTAATTCCAAGATGTTGTCCAGTGATATCCTTACCGAGTTTCGCGGCAGAAGTGATGAGATAAGAGTTCATCCTTTAAGCTTTGCGGAATACTATGCAGCTGTAGGCGGCGATAAGTTCGAAGCATTTGATGATTATGCTTTTTACGGCGGTATGCCGTTAGTCCTTTCCAGACCTGATGAAGCTGCAAAAATGTCATATCTTAAGACTCTGTTCTCAGAGGTATATCTTAAGGATATCGTCGAACGCAAAAAGATCAAACGATTAGATATTCTGGAAGCGACGCTGGATCTTCTGTGTTCTTCGGTAGGATCTCTTACAAATCCGAATAATGTAGCGAAAGCGATGAATTCCAAGCAGAAGATCTCAGGAAAAGATCTTGTATCGAATAATACGGTGACTTCATATATGAATCACCTTGCCGATGCTTATCTCTTCGAAGAATGCAAAAGATACGATGTCAAAGGCAAAAACTACTTCGACTATCCGAACAAGTATTACTGCGAAGACATCGGACTTCGTAATGCAAGGATAGGGTTCCGGCAGCAGGAGTTGACTCACATCATGGAGAACATTATCTACAACGATCTTCGTATTCGCGGTTGTGAAGTTGATATCGGTGTTGTTTATGCCACGGAGAAGAGCAAGGCCGGTAATAACATTCAGGCAGCTCGTGAGATCGACTTCATAGCAAATCACGGCGGGAAGAAAACATACATACAATCTGCATTCGCGTTAGGTACCGAAGAGAAAGCACTGATAGAGAATAAACCTTTTTCCCTCACCGGAGACTCATTCCCTAAGATCATAGTTCGCCATGATATCCGAAAGCGATGGTACGATGATAGCGGAATCCTTAACATCGGTGTTATAGATTTTCTTCTTGACGATAAGATCGTGTGACAAACCGCATTGCAACTGAAGTGTTTTCCAAGCAACAGTAAGGGGCTGCCCCTGAAGCGGTAAATACCACTTTTAAGGCAGCCCCCTGTAAGTCTTGCTTTGGATCTGATCAGACCGATGTGTTGTTCCTCAGCGTTTTATTTGTTATTTGCGTACTTATCGTACTTATAGAGGAAAGTAACCATCTGACGTCTTAAGCACTTGCCCTGAGGCTTGAATGTTCCGTCGGAATAACCTGCTACGATGGACTTCTCTGATGCCCAGATGGTTGCCTTGTAGAAGTAATCCTTGGACTTAACGTCAGAGAACTTACATGTCTTTGACTTAGGCTCAGGCTTGCCTGCCATCCTCCAGAGGAACGTAACTGTCTGTGCTCTCGTACAGATCCCCTGAGGGTCAAACTTCTCTTTGGATACACCTGTCGTGATACCCTTCTCTACTGCCCAGAGCACAGGCTTATAGAAGTAATCTGAACTCTTGATATCCTTAAACGAAGTCGTCTTTGCAGAAGGCGCAGGTTCACCTGCAAGTCTCCAGAGGAAGGTTACCATCTGTGCTCTCGAACACTCGTTAGCGGGCTTAAAGTTCGTCTGGTTATCGTAACCCTTGACGATGCCCATTGCGGTAAGAGCGTTGGTTGGTTCGTACCAGAAATCGTTGATGTCCGTTACATCCTTATAGAGAACTCTTACACTGAACTTCTCTTTCTTGCCGTCCTTCAATGTAACGGTCACTGTTGCAGATCCTGCCTGCTTGCCCGTGATCTTGCCTGACTTGTCGACCGAAGCTATGGTCTTGTTGGAGATCGCAAATGTTGCTCCCTTCCAAGCCTTGATCTTACTTAGGTCGAGCGTCTTACCGCAGGTAACAACGGCTACTATATTGAAGTCCAAAGTAACAGAATCTTTGTACTTGCCCTGACCCGTCAGGGTGATGGATCCGGTACCCGGTCTGTCGTTGTTCTTAAGATCGCCTGTGAAGTCTGTCTTGCTCTTAAGCTGCGTGCCATCGATAATTACCTTGATAGCAGGCTTAATTTGCTCCGTGCCTTCCCTATACTCGTAGTCTGAATACTGGAACTCTACCTTTGCCCTCTTAATGGAATTTTTATCGGGCTTAGGCGTTGCTGTTGCCGTAGGCTTCGCGGGAGCCTTAGTAGGCGTCTTTGTCGGAGTTGCGGTAGGCTTTGCAGGTGCCTTAGTCGGAGTCTTTGTCGGTGTTGCCGTAGGCTTTGCAGGAGCCTTCGTAGGTGTAGGCGATGCCGTCGGCTTTGCAGGAACCTTCGTAGGTGTAGGTGTTGCGGGCTTTGCCTTGATCTGGAAGGTCAAGGTCTTGCTGCCTTCGTAGTAATCACCCTTCAAAGTAACCTTGACTAAGCCCGTACCGATCTCAACGTTATTTGAATATTCGACTGTGTAGCAGTCAGCAGACAATTCTTCACTCGCATTAGCTACTGTCACCTTCGGCTCGATAGCACTACCAGTATAGGTATAAGATGAAGCTTCAAGTGATACCTTTGTAACCTGGAGCAGCGGAGTTATAGTCTCTTCCGCACCGCAGACACTGCAGACCTGATAGATGCATCCGGGTTCGGTAAAGGTTGCCTTGCATATCTTCTCTTCCCACTGATGGCTGGCACATTCGAATACTGCACAGATATTCAATGCGCCTGCATCACAGGTGTAAGTACCCTCATCAGAAAGAAGCGCATCAGAAGGGAATTCCACAAAAGAGGATTCTCCGACAATACCTTCATACCAGCCGACGAACTTGTATCCTTCTTCAGGTTTTGCAGTGAATGTGACCGTACCGTCCAGAACAGTAAGGTTTATCATCGTAGCATCCTCTGGAATGATGCCTTCTCTTGATGTTTCTATTCCTACTTTTCCGCATTCCTTACCGGGATTGGATGCGTTATAGACACCGACTGCCATGTATGCATACCAGTCAGCATAGATCGTGATGTTATTGAAAATGGGATTCGAATAATCAAAAGCATATTCAAATTCGTCATCCATATACCATCCGTTAAACACCATGCCTTCTCTGACAGGGTCGTCAGGCTTTGCTGCCTTCTCTCCTGAGACAACATACTGAGCTGCGATCTCGTTGCCGCCGTTGGTATCAAATGTAACCTTGTAGTAGAGGGGCACTTTGATCTCCTGCACATCACTGTCGATCGTTGTTGTGCCGTTACCGGGCATATAGATCTTGATGATCGTCCCGGTAGTAACACCTGATTCGATCACAGCCGTTGTACCCGTGATATCGACCCAGTTTGTGCCGTCAATGGAATACTTCATTCCTGAAGCAACATTAGAAAGTTCAAAGCTCTCATCACCTGTCTTGGTTAAGACAGCCTGAGGCGTATCCTCCTGTTCAGGCACGAATGCAACAATCTCAATCTCCTGAGGATCGGAAGCAAGAACATTACCCAAGCCCGCGACACGCACATAATAAGTGCCAGGCTCAAGATCTGTCAGTTCCCCGGTGCATTCAGCATAACTTGTACCATCTTCGCTCCATTCATGTCTTGAGCTGGTTTCAACAGCCCCCTTACCATTGATGACCGCAGGCTGTGTAACTGTAAGAGAAGGTCTATCAGCTTTTCTCACATCGATCGTCTGAATGTCACTGTCAATGGTCGTCGTTCCGTTGCCGGGCATGTAGACCTTAATACCATTTTCAACAGAAATACCGGCACCTATCATTTCTCTGGTAGCAGTAATATCATGCCATGTACTACCGCCATCGATGCTGTATTTCATCCCCTGACCAACATTGACAAGAACTCCTCTATCAGGTCCGGTAGCATCGAAATAAGCTTCCGGAGTTTCTTCCTGTTCAGGCACAAATGCAACTATCTCGATCTCCTGAGGATCGGAAGTCAGAGCCGTGCCGGAAGCTACTGCACGTACATAGTAGGTACCGGGAACAAGACCTGTCTGCTCTCCGGTACAAGCCGTATATGTTGTTCCATCTGTGCTGAATTCATGGTCTGAAGTCGTAGGAATGGATCCCTTGCCATCAATTACTGAAGGCTGAACAGGAACAAGTTCAGGAGTTGCGGCCTTGGTAACTACTACATTCTGGATCTCACTGTCAGACATCATTGCGCTTGTAGCAGGCTGATAAACCTTGATGCCTTTATCAACAGTAATTCCGGAATCAAAAGTAACGGATGTATCTTCAATATCGATCCATGTCTCACCGCCGTCAATGCTGTACTTCATACCGGCAGTTACATCATTCAAGATACCGCTGTCGGTACCTGTAGCCTCAAATACGGCATTAGGTGTCGGCTCAGGCATGATGTTGGGAACCTTAAATTCTGAAATATCAGAACCGTCAAATTTAAGGAATATCAATGAATTATCTGTATCTGCACCAGTATAGACGAGATACTGATCATTTCCGGAAAGAACAGTAAATACTCTGTTATAAGAGCAGCGTGCAGTTTCTGCTGTTACATCAGTAGTGACACCATTCTGGTAGAACACTGCAGAAGTATCATCAATACCCGCAAAGTAAAGATTATCGCTATTATCAAGAGTGATATTAGAGCAATAACCTGTATGTGTTACTGTTGCAGCAACTGAAGTCTCATAGGCAGAAGTGCCAAGAGCAAACTTGATTATGTTATATGCGCCGCTGTAGTATTCAAGTTCCCATACTTCAGATCCATTTGTACATACACCATATCTTGTTGCGTTTTTATCAAAGTCATAAGATCCGGTCTGATTGGTGAATTGAACATAATAACTATGATCCCATCCGGATCCCCAACCTTTATATGCACTATGCGCCCTATAGGAAACGCCATATCCTATAGAAGAGTTCAAAAAGAAACGGGGTTCATAAACTTCAAAATATGATCCCTCACCACTATAGTAATCACCAGTACAATTGACGATGTTTTGTGTTACAAATTCACCACTCTTATTGGTAGCGTACATAACATCAGGTCTCTTATAATATTCATCACCGCCACCCTGCGAATCAAAATAGGAAAGATGAGCATATCCAGTCTGGTCTATCGCCAAATCAGGAAAATACAACTCGCCTTGTTTATCATTTTCATTTTTTGAATCAATTACATCTGGAACAGACCAAGTATCTCCACTCTTATATGTATAAGCAATATCTTTATCACTGTTCACATATGCGACATGCGGAGTGCTTCCTTTCAAAGCTAAAGATACTTCTGAAGCATTTATACTAATGATCTCTTCTTCCCACCCGTTATTGACAGGATCGTAAACACCATAATAAAGTGCACCACCTTCAACTATGTTTTGGGAAACATAGCTGTTTGTAGTGGTGCTGCCGCCCTTGATAAACACGGTCGCGATTTTACCGTCAGGTAAAGTCTCCGCATCCATAACATATCTGGCAAGAGTCTCATCAGCCATAACCTGATTAGTCTGGAAATAAAGACCGATCGATGCGACCATTGCCAGAGAAAGAATAAAAGATACGATTCGCCTTCTCATCTGCCTAACCTCCTTCATAACGATATATATAAACTGGAAAAACTTAAAAACTCAGATACTATTATCTGCCATCGGTTCTTTTACCGTCATGAGGACCTTCCCTTGCGGAAGATAAAGACGATCCCAACCTTCAACAATAAATATAGTTTAACATCTATCCTGTCTCTATTCCACGACCAAACTATAAACATACAGTAAACAAGAGCCGCCCCGAAGGACGGCTCTGTATGTTCTGTTTGATTCAGATCAATCTTATTTCTTTACACCAACGTTATTGTTGTACTTGTAAAGGAATGTAACCATCTGACGTCTCAAGCACTTGCCCTGAGGCTTGAATGTTCCGTCGGAATAACCTGCTACAATGGACTTCTCTGATGCCCAGATGGTTGCCTTGTAGAAGTAATCCTTAGACTTAACATCCTTGAACTTACTTGTCTTTGCCTTAGGCTCAGGCTTTCCTGCCATTCTCCAAAGGAAGGTAACAGTCTGTGCTCTCGTACAGATTCCCTGAGGATCGAACTTCGTCTTGGATACACCGGTCGTGATACCCTTCTCAACTGCCCAGAGAACAGGCTTATAGAAGTAATCCTTTGTCTTGATATCCTTGAACGAAGTTGTCTTAGCCGTAGGCTCGGGCTCACCTGCAAGTCTCCAGAGGAATGTAACCATCTGTGCACGTGAACACTCGTTAGCGGGCTTGAAGTTTGTCTGCTTGTCGTAACCCTTAACGATGCCCATTGCAGTAAGAGCATTGGTAGGCTCATACCAGAAATCGTCAATGTTCGTTACATCCTTGTAGAGGACTCTCAGGTTGAATGTCTCTTTCTTACCGTCCTTCAATGTAACTGTTACTGTTGCAGATCCTGCCTGCTTACCTGTAACCTTACCTGACTTATCGACCGAAGCGATGGTCTTGTCGGAGATAGCAAACTTTGCTCCCTTCCATGCTTTGATCTTGCTAAGGTCAAGTGTCTTTCCGCAATTTACTACAGCAGAGATATTGAAATCCAAAGTTATGGAATCGATATACTTGCTGCCCTCGACTGCCGAAAGAGTGATGGATGCAGTACCGGGTCTGTCGTTGTTCGTAAGTTCGCCTGTAAAGTCTGTCTTACTCTTAAGCCTTTTACCATCGATAAATACCTTGATAGCAGGCTTAATTTTATCCGTACCATCCTTGTACTCGTACTCGTTGTACTGGAATTCGACCTTAGCTCTCTTAAGTGAATTCTTAGCGGGCTTGGGTGTTGCAGTAGGAGTAGCTGTTGCCGTGGGCTTTGCAGGTGCCTTTGTAGGTGTCTTTGTAGGCGTTACCGTAGGCTTAGAAGGTGCCTTTGTAGGCTCCTTAGGTGTAGGAGTTGCCGTAGGTGTAGCTGTAGGAGTAGCAGTAGGTGTTGCTGTAGGAGCAGCAATAACAACCTTTACACATTTAGGATCTGAATCGTTGTAGTTGTCTCCACCGAAAGACTTGTACCATACATAGTATGTACCGGAAGTCTTTCCTGTAGGGATCTTATCTGACCAACCGGATGAAGGAGCTGTCGTAGCATTATCGCCGATAGCATACTGCATTGTACCGTTAACAGCCTCACCGGTAGTAACGAGTTCCAGATCAGAATCGCCAGCAATAAGACCTGTCTTTGCAACAGGAGCTGTCTTTACAGAGGATTCACCCTTGCCAACAGTAATTATAATAGTCGTGAAACCTTCTGCAAAAGTTTCCGTCTGGGCAGCTGTGATTTTGATCTCCGCAGAACCTGCCTTAAGAGCTGTTACCTTACCATCAGCATCTACAGATACAACACCATCACCAGATACTATACTGTAGCTGAAAGCAACATCTCCTTGAGCAGATGCTTCGATAGAATTTGACTCACCAACAGTAAGATCAAAACCTTCTGCTGTTACAGTCTGTTCCTTGCCAACAACAGTAACTTTTATTGTCTTGGTGGGAGCAGCTTCATAAAAAGTATTCCCTTCTGCATCAAGTTTGATATTAACTGTTCCGATCTTCTTGGCAGTTATCTCGCCAGTAGAAGCACCTGAAATCGAAGCTATATTATAATCCCCATCTAATGTATAGCTTACCGCTTCCCCACTTTCTGAAGTAGCATTGATGCTCTTCTTCTGACCTGCAACGATTGTCATATCTTCGGCATAGATCGACTGCGGCAACTTGGCTCCTGTAGTTATTTTTCCGTAGAAGACATATTCGTCAGCACTATCGGAACCAGGCTGATAGTCTTCGCTTGTTAAATCAACCTCTTCGCCATCTATTGTCAATGTAAGTTCCGAAGGAAACAGGAATCCTTCCTTGGGAGTTACGGTAGCTTTGTAGTAAAGATCGGTTCCAGGAGGTACAGCATCCATTGTCAGGCGGGCATCAGACCCCAGTGCTTCAACAAAATAAGCTTCAACAGTATAGTTTTCAGATGAAGAAGTGATATCTGCATCTGTAGAATTATCTATCTTGCTCTTTACTGCCGGGATACTATTAACAGTAAGATTGATTGTATCAACTGCTGTTACAGGGAACTGTATCTTGGAATAAGAATTTACCAGCACACCATTACCTGCGGAAATTACTGATCTTTCACCACTGGAACCCCAACCCATACCAGAAGATGCGGTATTAACTTTTCCTGCTCCTGAAACAGAAGCACTTGTACCGCTTGCTGTTACAACCGCGTCCTCTGTAAAGGAGATATGTGGTACATCAACATCCCCCAAGGTTGCCATGAGACCGCAACTGCTATCTCCTGTTCCTTCTGCGGTTAAGGATCCATTCTCGACATAAATAGTACCTGCCTTAACAGCCACATCCTTAGCTTCAGCGGAAACAATTGCTCCGTCATCAATGCGGAACTGAAAATCACCATCAACCAAAATAGCATTATCAGCAGCTGTCTCGATGCTAAGACTTCCTGAACCTTTGATGGTAACATCCATTTTTTCGGAATAGATACCCGGAACAGCATCTGTTTGGTTTGTGTCAGATATTTTGTTATTATTCCCTTCAAGAATAATAGTCAGACCATCTTCTTCGCCTGTATACTTTATAGTAGCGCCTTCAGGTCCGCCTGAACCTGTAAACCCGCTTAACGTAAGTGCCTTGGATGAATCGTTATATGCCCATTTATTTTCTGAAAGTTCATCGCAATTGCTACTATCAACCTGTGTTGGTCCTATCCACAGAGGATATTTAGTCACTTCATCCGCAAACGTATTAAAACTCACACCGGACACCATGCCGACCATCATCGCAAAGCTCAGGACTCCGCTCATCAGCTTTTTACCGGTCTTTCTCCCGATACCCATATATTACCTACCTCCTTTGATCTTAAATGCGGAGTAGTCGAAGATATAGTTCCGCATTTTGTCAATACGCCATATATTTTAGCATGTATCTTATTTATATTCTATGCGAAAGAGTTGTTGTTTTTTGACTTTTCGGGGGTCAGGCGATCCTGTCGAGCATGGATTTATAACTTTTGGAGATGTGGAGACCGGAACTCTTGAACTGGGGGATGTAGCCGTCGTAGAAGATGTATTTGGACAGGTCAGGATAAGACAGGGATGCTATCTCGTCCAAGACCTTGAGTTCGTTGTCTGCCATCATGGAAAGGAGGGCTGAGATATTCTGACTTCCTCCCGACTTCTTATGTTCTATGCAGGCCGTGCGGTAGGGATTGTCTGAATCCAAGACCGCGCGCTTAACGCATTCGGAGAAATCACCGTCAGAAGAGATCTCATAGACTGAACCCACGAATTCGGAATAGGCTTCGATTATCTTTTCCTGTGGAACACCGACTTCGTCGACTCTCTCAAGGAAGGTAATCAGGCTCTGAAAGGGCTCTTTCTGTCTCACGTCACGGAATATCGCGAGTGAATTGATCTTGCTAAGTACTTCTGACATCTTACAGTTCCTCCGCAAAGAATGCATCCGCCCAGATGGTGTTCGGTGTATCGTCACTGATCCTGGGCTCGATCTGGATAACCGTGTAGTCTTTGGTGTTTTCACCCGGGAAGTCGATCTGTATGGTCGCAACGGTGCTGCCGCTGTCTTCGTCTCTTACGTAGATCATTATGAACTTCAGGGTATGGTCTCCAAGTTTGGGGATATATTCATCGATGGCTTTCTTTGTCAGTTCTATAAGTCTTTCCTGCCTGATCTCATCGTGAGGCAGTTCTATCTGAAGGCCTGCAATGCTGTATTCGGTTGCCGGAAAGAGGGCGGAATAGTCGTCACCTTTGTTGTATCCGTCGAAGTTGATGGATGCAATGTGGGGCTGGACGTGGATCTCGCCTGTCATGCCATGTTTCTGATCAAGATATTTTCTGAAGTCTTTCTCGTATTTGTCGTTCTGCCCGTTGAAGACATTGATTATGTCGTCGTAGTAGCCGTCCGGAGCATGATCCAGCTCAAATGATAATGTCCCGAAGATAGGTGACTTTCCCTTAAATGCTCCTGCATCGTAGTCGTAGAGGGTGAGTTCGGCACTGTCTGCAAAATCACTGCCGTACTTATCCTTAAGATATGTCCTGACTCCGGGGATGAGTTCTTCGTAACGGGCTTTCTCTCTGAACCTGAAGATGATGCATGTTGCAGCTGTTGCTATCAGGATAACTGCGACCAGTGATGCTGCGGCTATCTTGAGTGCTTTCTTCTTGCGCCTTATGTAGGCTATTCCCCATACGATCTGATAGATGACAGCGACAGGATAGATCGGGATTATGCACATCCACATGAAGAAATTGGACACGGCTTCCCAGCCGTAGATATTCCTTGCGCCGAACATTCCTTCACTGATACCATCTAAAGACACTAAAGAAAGGATGAAGAAAGGGATGTAACTTAGGAAGAAAAAGACCGTGCCGGTGATGCCAAGGATCTTAAGGACAATTGTCCCCTTCGAGTCCTTTTTTCCCTTTACGGTATTGTCTATATCCATGAGAAATCTCTCCCCAGATCTTTCTTCGGCCGAGCCAATCTCAATTTACCACAGGGGGCTCTTGACGGTCAACAAGATACGGGGCAGTCTTGTGGCAGCTATCAGTAGAGGAGCTTATGGTTGCGGTAATCGATCCTGTCCTGAATGGAGTCCTTGGCGCTCTTGGGATAATTATCAACGGTAAAGTAGTAGCCATTGTAGTTATTGACACGGAAGTCCTGGAGTTCCTTTGTCGTATAGCAGAAGATATAAGAACTGTAAGAATGACGGGGCGTGCTGTCGCAGTGGTACCACTGCCCGTCGATCTTGATGTAGTTCCAGTAGTGGGCGGATCTGCCGTATTTCTCTCTCTTGACGATCATGTTTTCGATGCCGGCAACGTCGAAGAGGGCTCTTGCGGACATCGCGTATGTGTAGCATCTTCCGGTCCTCTGGGTCAGGCCCTGATAGGCTGCGGCTGTCCAGGATGTGCTTACTGACCTGTTCCCGTAGTGGATCTGCCAACGGCACCAGTAAGTGATCTGAAGGGCTTTCTCAAGATCGGTCATATCCGGTGTCGTTATCTGGTCCAAGACCTCCCTTGCCTTCTCGTAAACGACTTCCGGGTCAACATATCCGTCAGGCTTGATCTTCAGGGTGATGTTGACTGTAACGGTGGTCGTGTTGCCCGTAAAGTCGGTCGCGGTATAGGTTACGGGATATGTTCCTTCCGCCTTAAGATTGACCTGTGATGAATCGATCGTAAAAACGGGGTTGGGATCTATGTCGTCAGATACGGTAACACCATCACGGTAGGATATGGTGTCACCAATGAATGCCTCTTTGTCTTCAGCACCTGTTATCACCGGAGCCACTGTGTCATGCGTAACATCGAAGGGAACGAAGATATCCGTCTCGTTGCCCGAAGAGTCCCTTACTATTACCTTGACGTCGAAGTGCCCGCCCATGCTCATGTCGGGAAGATAGGCGTATTCGATACTGTATTCATTGAGGTCGTATGTGTTGAATATGACATCCTCTGCCTTGGGGATCGGGTCGGTCGAATAGAGCTTCTGGGGGATCGCCTCACCCGACGGAGGGATAGAATCCATGATGTAGATATTGCAGGGGATCTTCTCGCGCCAGAAGTAGAAATAGTAGCTGACCTTCTGCGGAATGTTCGTATCAATAACGCTCACATCGAGATTGGTCGAGACAAGATCCGGAATGGCAGGGTCTGCGTTCATGAGCATGTCTTCGGTCAGGGGTTTGCCGCATTCGAGCTTTATCACCGTGTTTATCTTGGCTATCTCTCTGTCGTGGAAGTCCATTACGAGATAGTAGTCCGCTGCTATAAGTATAAGGATCAGGATAAGGAGAAGGATAACCGTTCCCGCTCCCCTTTTGCGTTTGGCCATCAGATCTGCTCCTCTACCCCTTCGGTCACGGGATAGTCGCCCGTGAAACATGCATCGCAGAAGGACCTTTCGGGGTCTGATACGATGTCGGAAAGTTCTTCGGCGCTTAAGTAAACCAGTGAATCAGCACCGATTATCTCAGTGATCTCTTCTATGGAATGGTGACATGCGATGAGGTTGTCTCTGGACGGTACGTCCGTGCCGTAGAAACAGGGATTCATGAAAGGCGGCGACGATATCCTGACATGGACTTCCGTAGCACCTGCGTCACGCAGCATCTTTACGATGTTCGCAATGGTCGTGCCTCTTACTATGGAGTCGTCGCACATTACGACGCGCTTGCCCTTAACGGCCTCCGATATCGGATTGAGTTTTATCTTGACCGACGATCTTCTTGACTGCTGTGTAGGCTTGATGAAGGTCCTTCCTACATAGCTGTTCTTGACGAAAGCCTTAACATAGGGGATCCCCGATGCCTGCGAGAAACCTAATGCGGCATCTATACCCGATTCTGGAACGCCTGTTACGATATCTGCTTCTACGGGACACTTATTCGCAAGCACCTCACCTGCCTTGATCCTCGACTCGAAGACAGACACTCCGTCGATCCTGCTGTCAGGTCTTGCAAAGTAGATATATTCGAAGATGCATCTTCTGGGCTTGACCCTCTCAAGAGGGAAGATGGATTCGATGCCGTGACGGCCGCAGATGACTATCTCTCCGGGCTCGACATCCCTTATGAATTCTGCTCCTGTCGCTGCAAGAGCGCAACTTTCTGATGCGAAGACTATCGCATCTCCAAGCTTGCCCATGCAGAGGGGCTTTAAACCATAAGGATCTCTTGCTGCGATCATCTTGGCGGGGCTCATAACGAGGAGGGCATATCCGCCCTTGATCTTCTGCATTGCGCCTGCAACGGCTTCCTGAACTGTAGCCGTATTGGATCTAATTCCTGCTATGAGATAGCAGATGACCTCCGAATCGGTCGTCGTGGAGAAGATGGCACCGTTATCTTCAAGCTCTTTCCTTAATATGTCGCAATTTGTGAGATTACCGTTATGTGCAATTGAAAGGGTACCCTTGACATAGTGGGTTACGAGGGGCTGGGCGTTGACCGCGGTCGAAGCGCCGGTCGTGGAATACCTGACATGACCTATTGCCATCGTTCCCTTGAGGGATTCTAAAGTCTCGTGGTCGAAGACTTCACCTACCAGACCCATATTCTTGCGGCAGGTGATCTTGGCATCGTCGTTGACTGCTATACCGCAGCTCTCCTGTCCCCTGTGCTGGAGGGCGAACAGACCGTAGTACATCAGGGATGAGATCTCATCCCTGTCGGCTCCGTATATACCGAATACTCCGCACTCTTCGTGCAAACTTCCCGTCATGTGAAGAAATAACTCCTTCTTTGCATTCCATCGAGATTTTACCACTATATCCCGGATTTTTATTTACCGCGCTTGATTACATAAAAACATTTTTTGACGGCTTCAAAGTCCTTCTTTTGGGAAAGTTGCGTATAATCTTATTTATTAAATCCCCTCATGCGAGGTCACCTGATGGAAATAAGATGCAATCTCTGCCCAAGGCACTGCAACGCCTTAAGGACTGATACGGAAGGCTTAGGCTTTTGCCGCTCGCCTTTGATCCCGCAGGTAAACCTAATTGCCCCCCACTTCGGTGAGGAACCGGTGATATCAGGGACCCATGGCTCCGGCACCGTCTTCTTCGAAGGGTGCTCTCTGGGCTGCATCTTCTGCCAGAACCATAAGATCTCTTGCGGCCTTTCTGGCAAGGCTATTCCGATGAAGGCAGAAGTCCTTGCAGACCGTTACCTTGAACTTGAGGATTCAGGTGTCCACAACATAAATCTCGTAACCTTCATGCACTACGCGCCGGAAGTCGCGCGAAGCATAGAGACCGCCAGGGCTCTGGGACTTAAGATCCCTGTTGTCGCAAATATCTCAGGTTACGAGGAAGTGTCTACTCTTAAGATGCTCGACGGCTTGATCGATATATATCTTTCTGACATGAAATTCTATTCGCAGGCTGTCTCATCCGAACTTGCCCATGCTCCTGACTATTTCATGAAGACCTGTCTTGCAACGGATGAGATGGTCAGGCAGACAGGGGATATCGTAATGGACGGGCGCGACCCCGACCATCCTCTTTTGCTTAAAGGAACTATCGTGCGTCACCTGATGCTGCCGGGCTATCTTTTCGACAGCAAGCATATCTTAGATTACCTTGTCTCACGTTACGGGAATAAGATCTACATAAGCCTCATGAACCAGTACACTCCGCCTGCTGAACTCATGGATAAACTGCCCGCAAGGCTAAGGCGCACGGTACCGGCCGGCCACTACCGGCAGCTGACAGATTACCTTATGGAATTGGGGCAGACTAATGCCTTCGTTCAGGAGAGCGATGCTTCCGGGAATGAGTTTTTGCCTGAGTTCAGATAAAATCCGAGAGCATGACCCTTATGTCGGGGATGTTGTTGCCTGTGACTTCGCCCTCGATCTTGCCCTTATAGAAGAGCTTGACCGCAGGGATGCTTGAGACAGAATACATCATGGCAAGATCGGGACAGAGGTCTACATTTACCTTGACGAACTTGATCTTCTCGCCGTAATTCATCTCAAGACCTTCAAGGGACTTGCCCAAAGCCTGACAGGGTCCGCACCAGTCAGCAAAGAAATCGACCAGCACGGGAGTATCTGAATTGAGTACTTCAGCATTGAAAGTTTCTTTTGTAACATCGATAGCCATAACACCTTACCTCCCTGGATCAGTTCTTATCCTTGTCCTTGCAGGATAACTTAACACAGTCCTCGCCACAGCCTTCAAGTCCCCCGGGGCACTCGAAAACATTCTTCGCCTTCGATCCGTCAACGATATTGAGATGCGCCGCGTTCACTATGAAATCAGCTAACTTATGTCGGGCCGTCTCATAGATCTCCGTAACTGTAGTCCTTGAGATATCCATATGTTCCGCGCACTCTTCGTGGGTCAGGCCTTCCAGATCAACGAGCCTTATTACTTCGTACTCGTCAAGCTTCAGGTTCACCACCGGCATGCGGCCGCGCTGACCGCCTACGGGTTCAAACATATTGGATTTAAGATCCTTTATACAGACTTTTCTTTTCCTTACGGGACGTGGCATTTAGTATCTCCGTTTCTGGCATGTTTTAAGATGACGTTTCCGTCATATGTTGAATATACCATCTTTTCGCGAAAATACAACGACCCCCAAAAAAGGCTTATTAAGATTCGGGGGCACTATCCTCTTTCTTCTCGAGTCTTGCCTTCTTCTTTTCTTCGATGCGTTCGAGAGCCTCAGCCTTCTTCCTGGCTTCCTCCAGGGCATCTTCCGTGGTTTCCGGAGCCTGGGAACCCTGCTTCGGGCGCTTCACGGGGCCCTTCTTGGGAGCTGCAAAACCCTTGACAGGTGCGGTCGCCGCCTCATTGGCAGCCTCAAGTCCGGTCTTGGCGATCTTGGGCGTGACTTCGGATACTTCTGCGGGGCGCTCGACTTCTGCGTTTGCAACCTCAGAACCTACAACAGGTCTTACGATAGCGCCGTAAGGGGAATTGATATCGGGAACGCCGTCACCGTCTTCATCGAAGGGAACATGTTCTTCAGCTGCCTGTTCTTCATCCTGAGTATATGAGACCTTGGATGCTGTGGGTCGCTTTAAAGCCGTGGGCTTGACCTTCTTCGGGGGCTCGTACTTGGCTGCAAGCTCCTCCTCGTCGCTGTCAAGATCCTTCTTCTGGGCAGCCCTTGCCGAAGGAGTATTGGAATAAACAGGCCTTATGGGCGCAGTATTTGACTTCTGGAGATAGCCGTTGATGACTTCAGGCGGAACATTCTCGTCTTCTTCCTTCTTCTTGGCGCTCATGCCGAGATTGCTTCCGAGAACGACGGCGGCAGACTTCTGCTCGTCTTCTTCCTGAACATTGATGCCCGTGTCGACAGGCTCGTTATCTTTATCATCTATATCTTCACCGTCGTGCTTACGGGCAGCTTCCTCGATGTCCTTCTTCTTGAGTTCCCGCCTCTTCCAGGCCATCGTCCTGCGCTCGGTATTCTCGGAACGGCGCTTGGATATGGTGACGGATACAACAAAGGCGATAACAAGGATGGCAACTGCTAAAGCCATAAAGAACAGGGCCGATGCGACCTCCGACAGGCCGAATACCCTCGGAAACTTAAGCCATTCCGGCCATGTGAGTTCCAACAACAGACAGTAATCCTTAACGTTCATAGATAATAACTCCTAAACCTGAGATCAGACTTCAAGCTCCAACTTACGGCCGGTAGCTTCGTACTGTTTGAACTCGACTCCGGCGGAAGTCAGCATCTGCCTGGCAGCTTCAGCAGTATCCGTGTCATGATACTTATCTGACTGATATATGATCTTGCCAACGCCCTTCTGGATAAGAGCCTTGGTGCATTCGTTGCAGGGGAAAAGGGTGACATAGCAGGTCGAACCCTTGATATTGGGGGCCTTGCAGTTCAGGATCGCATTCATTTCCGCATGGCATACGAAAGCGTACTTGCTGTCTAAGACTCCGCCATCCCTCTCCCAGGGAAATTCGTCGTCAGAGCAGCCTATCGGCATGCCGTTATAACCTACGGACAGGATCTGTTTGTCGTCATCTACGATACAAGCGCCGACCTGTGTGTTGGGATCCTTGGATCTCATTGCGGCAAGATGGGCGACACCCATAAAGTATTCATCCCAGCTTATGTAATCTTCTCTTTTCATTTGTGTAACTCCCGATAGCAAATGCTTCTAATATTTTATATTAGAAAGTGCCTCTCGGCAATAACGGGCTTCTTCAAAAAAGAAGGGAATCTAAGATCAGCTTTGCTTCGGCTATACAGATCGTGAGGTTATATCCGCCGCTTATGCCGTCACGATCCAGGGCTTCCCCTGCAAGGTATAAGCCCTTGGCGATCTTAGACTCCAGGGTCTTCCTGTTGACTTCCCCTGTATCGACTCCGCCAGCTGTAACATAAGCTGTCTTTATATCCGGATCTGACCTTACCTGAACCGTCATCTCTTTTACCGCCTTAAGGGCTGATCTTCTTATCTCTTTCGTGGTCTTTGCGCAGGTGATGTCAGGGTCTGCACCTGATGTCATGACGGCATTCTCCGCAACTGCGCCTGCAACAAACATCCCCAAAACGTTGGAAAGTTTCTTTTGGGGAGCCCCCCCGATCCTGTCCGTCAGGATCTTATCGGTCAGGTCAGGTGCCATATCGATCTTTATGACCGAGTCTTTCTTAACATCCCTTGACAGTTCCATGATGGCAGGGCCCGACAGACCTTCGTGGGTGAAGAGCACGTCACCTTCCGTTTCCCTTATGGTCTTGTCTCCCTGAACTATCCTTGCCCTGCATCCCTTGACCGTAAGTCCTGCCGGGACTTTGATCTTATCTCTTCCGGATATCTTTATAGCCGCCAGTGCAGCTCTTGCAGGAATGACGGCGTGCCCAAGGCTCTCAGCGATCCTGTAGGAATCACCTGCAGATCCGGTCTGGGGATATGAACTGCCCCCTGCCGCAAGGATCAGGTTTTTGGATCTTATCACGTCTCCTGATCGGGACCTTACTTCCCAGATCCCTTCACTGTTGCGTATTACCTTATCCGCCTCGAAAAGTGTCTTTATATTCTCCCGGCCGATATAACTTATCAGGGAATCCACGACATCCCGGGCCTTGCCTGATGCCGGGAAGATACGGTTATTCTCTTCTTCGGCGAGCTTTAATCCCAACTCGTTTTCGATGAAAGAATATGCTTCGGAAGGCGGGAAATGCGACAGGGCGGGATAAAGAAAGTTTCCCTTGTCGTGGTAACAGTTCTTAAGTTCTACGGCGGATTTCAGGTTAAGGATATTGCATCTTCCGCCGCCGGTCAGAAGAAGCTTTTTGCCCGGGGAATCTGTCTTCTCGAGCACTAAGAAACTGAGTCCTCTCTTCTTGGCAAAAGAGGCGGCAAACAGCCCGGCTGCGCCGCCTCCTATAATGCCAAGGTCAAAGATGTCTTTTATGCGTTCTTCGTCTCGCATTGCTTTGCAAGTCTGTCACAGAGATCCTCGTAGCTTATCCCTGTGTGGGCAGCAGCCTCGGGCAGGAGCGAAGTATCGGTCATGCCGGGGAGGTTGTTGGCTTCTATGAACCATATCTTGTCGTTTGCTTCATCGACGATCATGTCGACTCTGCCGTACTGCTCCATCCTCAGAAGGTGGAAGATCCTCTCGGCGAGCTCATTGACCCTCTTAGTCATCTCGTCGCCCAGTTCGGCAGGACAGATGTGTGTCGTAAAACCTGCCTGATACTTGTTCTTATAGTCGTAGAATCCTTCGTGGGGAATGATCTCTGTTATCGGGAGAGCCTTGTCATCAAGGATGCTGACAGTGATCTCACGGCCCGTTATGTACTCTTCCACCAGGATCCTCTGATGGTATCTGTCGGCATATTCCAGGGCAGCAGCCACTTCGTCTTCCGTCTTTACGACTGATACGCCGCAGGAAGAACCGCACCCTATTGGCTTTATAACGCAGGGTATGCCGATCTCATTCTTTATGCGCTCCAAGCTGACGTTCTTGGCATCGTCCGTAAACCATCTGGCCGTATCAAGACCTGCGCCCGCCACGATCGACTTGGAGAAATCCTTATCCATCGCAATGGCGCAGCCAAGGTAACCGCTGCCTGTATATTTGATATCGAAAGCATCCAGCAATGCCTGAACCTGACCGTTCTCACCGTGAGATCCGTGAAGGCCTAAGAAAACAGAATCGGCCGCCTGGCAGAGTTCTATTACCCTGGGGCCTACCCATGCCCTTCTGCCGCCGTGTTCAGCCACGACAGCCTCAAGATCCGGCTCGGATTCCGGGATCTCGTATTCGTAGGGCTGGACCGTACCCCTCCTGAAATAGGATTGAATGGGTGCATCGTCTTCTATCCCGTCGTAAAGGTCTACGAGTGCAACTTCGTGCCCCTTTCTGAGAAGGGCATTGGCAATGAGTCTTGCTGATTTCTTGGATACGTCGCGCTCGGGTGACAGGCCGCCTTCCAGTACCGTGATCTTCATGATGTTACAAGTCCTTTCCTTGTCTTTCGGTTAATTATACCCCTAGTGCCGCCATCTTACGATTTTGTTACAAACTTGTAATCTGGCAAACCTAAATGCTTTTTTTGATAAGGGCAATTATTGTTATACTTATGTTGCCTGATTATATTAACAGAGGGATTTTAACATGATAGCAGTAATGTATCTCGTTCTTTGTGTGGCATTTGGCCTGTCTTTATTGCAGTTCCTCCTGCCTAACACGAGAAGACTCATAGTGGCCTGCGCCGCTTCCAAAAAGACGGCAACCTGTGTCCCGTCAGCCATGTTCACCGTACCTGCCGGGATCACGATCGGCATTATCGTCGTGACCTTCGTTCACTACTATGTGGCCATGGCTCTGGTATACTTTATCAACAATCCCACACTTTGCAAGAACATATCGATCCTGGTAGTCTTCGCAGTATTCCTCTGGCTGATCCTGACTAACCTCATAATCGTATCCAAACGCCAAAAGCGCGATGATCCCATGGCTTCTGCCCTCCCCCAGTATAAGAGGACTGTAGCGGGCGTCATCTTCTATACTCTCTCGATAGTCCTTTGCACGGTAGCCGCCACCTTCCTCATGTTCTACACATACAGGATCGACGACAATCTCCTGATGGCGGGTTACTCAACATATTCAGACCTGTCGCCCCATACGGCGATGGTGTCCTCCTTCGGCATGGGATTCAATGTCCCCACCCAGTACATGCACTTCTCAGGCAACGGCATCCAGTACCACTTCTTCTTCTACTTCCTCTGCGGAATGCTCGAATACATGGGGATGCCACTGGACTATGCGATCAACATTCCCAGCATAATCACCATGTGCTGCGCACTCGTCCTCTTGGGACTTTTGTCCATACTCATAAGCGGAAGACGCATAGCATTCCTGATAGCTCCCATCCTGGTATTCTTCAGGAGTTCCTTCAACGTATTCGTTCACATCAACGAACTGACCGGTTCAGGATTCACGTTTAACGAAGCGATAAACGAGATCAGCCAGTCTGCTTCCTGGTACAAGGTAACCCCCTACGACGACTGGGGCATCTGGGCGATCAACGTATATCCCAACCAGCGCCACCTGATGCTCGGCGTCTCAGTGATACTGATTCTGATAATCCTCTTCCTGCCTCACTTAAGGAGAATGGGTACGAGTGTGCTCCGTCATGAGACGGTCAACGACGGACTCGTATATTTCTTCTTCTCCCGCAACGCTTGGCTTCCCAGGAAGAAAGATCCCTTGAATGCGATCGGCATCGCCATAGCGGCATGCCTTGTGGTCATAGTGATGCCTTACTTCCACGGCTCAGCGCTTATAGCAGCTCTCCTTGTCCTCTTCGGCATGGCGGTCTTCTCGGAAGCAAGGCTCCTATACCTTGCCGTTGCGGTATCAGCTGTCGTATCGTCCTTCATCCAGACCAAGATCTTCTCGGGCGGTGCAGGCAACGTTATCCAGCTGCAGAGGATCAAGGGATTCGTCATCCCCGATGAGACATTCCTTGATACGTTCAAGTACATCATCATGGTAACAGGCCTGACCCTCGTCATCGCCTTCATCTGCGTCCTTACGATCTTCATCAAGGACCTTATCAAGAGAAAGCCCGTCTACAGGTTCTTCCTCCTGATCGCCATGATGATCCCCTTCATCTTCGCATTCAATTTCCAGGTCTCCCTCGAGATGCTGGCAAACCATAAGTTCATCCAGATAAGCCTTATCCTGGTAGATGCATTCGTCGCATGCGCCCTTGCAAACATGTTCTATCTGCCCTTCAAGCTCAAAGGCGCTGCCGTCGAATCAGAAGCAACTCTGGCTCCCGTTGAGGCTCCCGAAGCGGATGCTGATACAAAGAAGGAAGAGGAAGAAACAACTGAAGATGCTGACAGCGAAGATAAGCCCGCTGAAGAAACTGAGGCAGAAAAGACTTCAGAAGAAGAAAAGCCCGCTGAGATCCTTTTCGGTGACGAAGAAACATCCGCCAAGGAATCAGAAGACGAGACCAAAGCTCTCGCTGAATCTGCTGCTCCTGCTGCCGAGATAAGCTTCCCGGGCAAAGAAGAAAAAGTTCCCGAAGAAGCCAAGGCTGAAGAAGCAGGCGAAGCAACAGAAGACAGCGAACCGGCAAAGGATGCCCCCGTTCACGAAGCGATCGAAGATCCCAAAGACAAGGGCTTATCGCTCCCCGTCTTTATCGTGCTTCAGATCATAACCGCTGCTCTGGCACTGGCTCTCCTGGTACCTCTCACGGCAACCGGTATATCGGAGTGGTGCACCTACTACAACCTCAACAAGGGGTATGTAACAGTAGACATGAACTCACCCATGGCTGAATGGATCCGCAAGAACACCGACGAGCACGATGCCTTCCTCACACCCTGCTGGGCGCTTAACAGATTCTCCCTGTCAGGAAGAGCCATGTACTACGGCTGGCCCTACTACGCATGGTCCGCAGGACACGACACAGATACGCGAAATGTTATCTACGGCTGGCTGGCATCAGGTTGTGACGGCGATGTCGATGCATTCGTAAACTACTGCAAGGAACGCAACATCCGCTACGTTATCGACGATCCCGACTTCTACGGTCAGGAACTGGTGGACGGCAGAACATACAACCACGATTTCTTCGCCGAGAACTTTACGACCGCCGCCTACTTCGCGGACGACAATAACACCACGATCTACAGGATCTACTAAGATTAAAGACATTTCAAGCAAAAGGCTGTCCCGGAGGACAGCCTTTGTCATGCAATTATTCTGATCAGCCTTTCCCATTTACATACTTGTCGTATTTATGTAAGAAGGTTACCATCTGACGCCTCAGGCACTTGCCCTGGGGCTTGAACGTGCCGTCGCTGTAGCCTGCTACAATCTTCATCTCGGATGCCCAGATCGTTGCCTTATAGAAGTAATCGCCTTTCTTTACATCCTTAAACTTGCAGGATGTTGCCTTGGGATCCGGCTTTTTAGCCATCCTCCAGAGGAATGTTACTGTCTGTGCTCTGGTGCAGATCCCCTGTGGATCGAACTTCGTTTTGGAGACACCTGTGGTTATCCCCTTCTCGACTGCCCAGAGAACCGGCTTATAGAAGTAGTCGTCCGTCTTAACATCAGCAAAGTTACAGGTGTTTTTCTTAGGCGCAGGTTCGCCCTGGAGTCTCCAGAGGAAGGTGACCATCTGAGCTCTGCTGCATTCGTTTGCCGGACGGAACTCCGTCTGATTAGCATAACCCTTTGCCACACCTTTCTCCGTCAGATAGTAAGTCGGAGTGTACCAGAACTCTGATTTGTCCGTTACATCCTTATAGAGAACTGCCACCTTACAGGTCGCGCTCTTCCCTGCTGCAGATGCCGTGATGGAAACATTGCCTGCCATCTTGGCAGTTACCTTACCATTGGCATCTACGGTTGCGATCTTGGTGTTGGAAGACTTCCATGTGATCTTCTCTTTGGAATTCTTCAGGCTTGCTTTCAGCGTAAGAGACCTCGCACATACGATCTCTGCCGTGGTCTTGTTCAGTGTCAATACAGGAGTAGGCGTAGGCGTTGAAGTCGGCGTAGGTGATACATAGGGTCCGATCACGATCGCTGCCGAATCAGGTGATGCAAGCTTTGTTCCCGATGCCTTGACTCTTACATAGTATTTGCCTGGCGCAAGTCCTGTTATGGTAGTTGATGTGATTGCCTTGTATGCTGTCTCACCATCCTTGCGGTACTCCATGGCAGTTGTTACTCTCGTAATGGAACCTGTACCGTTCTTGGTGACCGGATCTGTCTTGCCGAGACCTGTAGGCTTGGAAGCCTGGGTAACCTTGATGACCTGCGCTTCACTGTCCTTGCAATTAAGCGGATCTGCTGTCGGGAGCTTGACCTGGATACCCTTGGATGTTGTAACACCCGTTAGAGCCATATTATCTCCGGTCACATTATTCCAGGTGGTTCCGCCGTCGAGACTGTAGGTATTTGCAGTAGTGACATTACCGAGGATTCCGCTGTCCGTTCCGGTCGCGGTGAATGTTGCTTCCGGAGTCTCCTCGGGGAATCTCTTGGAGATGATCTTTACATAAGGCATCGTTTCTATCGTGTACTCGTATTCGGAACAATTTGTAAATTCACTTACTTTATTCCCTGCAGGAGCATTTCCTTCGTAGATCTCACTGCCGCTGCCTAATATCTCATAGAAGTTTTTGTGATAACTTCCGAGTCTCAAGGCAGAATTAAATTCAGTTCCCCCTGATGCATATGATTCAAGGCAGCCGTCATTTTTGACGATGAGCGTGGTCTTATCGTAGTCATCACATCTGTCAATTTGCACTCCTGATACATGTTTCAGATTTGAATTATTCTTAACGGTCAGATCAGCGTTATCAATGACAACACCGTATTCTGCCTCCAATCCATAATTCGAATAGGAATTTTGAGGTGTCCCCGTTATAGAAACATTTACTTTAGCGTTGTCGGAAATGGTTGTTTCACCGGAAGAGTAAACTACACTATCCGTTCCATATATATTCAGTGTTCCATTCCCCTTGATCTGTCCTGTAGCGCCTTCCAATACTAATCCATATTTTTTTGCGGAGGCCCCGACACCACCTATGGTATTAATGGTTCCTTCCTGCAGAACGATCGAAAGACTTCCGTAGGACTGCAGGCAGGCATCAGACCAACTCCACGGTATATCAGAACAGCCATTGGTTATGTTTGCATTACATAGAGTCAGCTCATAATCGTAAGTATCGGTATCTTCATTCATTCCGATATTTGTAAACCACCAGCTGCCGCTCTTGGTGTTGCCGCCGGAAGAGTTGATTGTCTGGCCGTCCGCCGGAAGACTGTAATCTGCATCACCGAAAAGTCCGTTAGGATATGATTCGTTTTTCTCATATGTCTTATCCGCGATCGAGACATCACCGATACACACATAGAGAAGTTTGGCTCCATGGTAAGAAGTCCCGTAGTATTCGAAAGCAAGATCCAAACTGCCGTCCTTAGCGGTAAGATCTGACATCGGAACTTTAATCACATAGCTCATGTGCTCCCAGTCGTATTCCGCTGAAGAATCAGTATAGTCAAAGTACCATCTGCCATATTCATTCTCATCAGTCGTATGGACCTTATATGTCTTGATCTCATCGCCGCACCTTACGTGTACCGCAGCAAAGTCCTTGCCGTGATCGAATGTGTTGTCCAGGAACGCCTCAAAGAATACATACAGGTTCTCACCGTCGTCTGCGGTATAGATCGCCATAGGAGCATCGGGATGTCCTGATGCAGGACTACACATAATCGTATCGAAAAGATATTCTTCAGAAGGGATCACCAATTCGTCACCCATGGAGAATGAACCCTGGTGTGATCCGACCTTATATGTGTAGAACTGCGACCTCGGATTTATTGCTCCCTGATTGACCTCGGGGAACTTGAATGAATACTGTTCACCCATCAGTTTCTTCGGTGACCTTGCCGAGATAACGAGTTCGCCCGATCCGGAAAGTGCGAAGTCCAGGCTGTTTTCGACTTCGATAAGGTCGTTGTCTGTATAAGAAAGTTTGCGCTCGTATCCTGCGGGACACTTGCCTGCCAGAGTCAGCTGATCAAGATTCAGTTCGTAGCACTCGCCCTTTACGATTCTTATCGCTTTGACATCACTTGCAATATTAATCTTCTCTTCGGATACTCTCTTGCCGAAATCAAGCTCCGCGAGGAACTCGAATCCTTCTCCGTAATCTGCATAGATCTTCGTTCCTTCACCTGAAGGAACAGACCCTTCTTTGTCGGCAGGAACTGCCGCAACTGTTGCCGGCACCATCCCAAGGCAGAGAGCCGTCAAGGTCAGGATGCCGATTAATCTCTTCTTACTCATGTGATCTCCTCCTTCGATTTCATCCTTTACCGTTTACGAATTTATCGTACTTATAAAGGAACGTTACCATCTGGCGTCTTAAGCACTTGCCCTGAGGTTGGAATGTTCCGTTCTTGTAACCTGCGGCGATCTTCTTGCCCGATGCCCACAGTACTGCCTTGTAGAAGTAATCCTTCTCCTTAACATCCTTGAACGGATTCTTGGCGCCCTTCACTGAAGGCTTTCCTGCCATCCTCCATAGGAATGTTACGGTCTGTGCTCTCGTACATACTCCCGAAGGATTGAACTTCGTCTTGGATACACCTGTCGTGATGCCCTTCTCTACTGCCCATAGAACAGGCTTATAGTAGTAATCCGAACTCTTTACATCCTTGAAATTCGTGCTCTTCGACTTCGGCGCAGGCTGCCCTGCAAGTCTCCAAAGGAACGTTACCATCTGCGCTCTCGTACAGTCGTTGTCAGGCTTGAACTTCGTCTGTTTGTCGTATCCTTTGACTACGCCTTTCTCCGTAAGGTAGTTGGTAGGTTCGTACCAGAAATCCTTCTCGCTCGTTACATCCTTATAGAGAACAACAACCTTACACTCTGCGCTCTTATCTGCAACAGATGCAGTTATAGTAACCGTGCCCGCCTGCTTTGCGGTGATCTTGCCGCTGTTATCTACTGCCGCGATCTTGCTGTCGGAAGACTTCCAGGTTACTGCAGCAGTTGTTCCCTTTACAGTAGCTGAAAGAGTCTGTGTCTTACCGCATACAACATTTGCCGTTGTCTTATCAAGTGTAAGAGTTACCGTAGGAGTAGGTGTTGCCGTCGGCTTTTTTGTCGGAGTAGCGGTAGGCGTTACGTAAGGTGCGATCACGATCGCTGCCGAATCAGGTGATGCAAGCTTTGTTCCCGATGCCTTGACTCTTACATAGTATTTGCCCGGCGCAAGTCCTGTTATGGTAGTTGATGTGATTGCCTTGTATGCTGTCTCACCATCCTTGCGGTACTCCATGGCAGTTGTTACTCTCGTAATGGAACCTGTACCGTTCTTGGTGACCGGATCTGTCTTGCCGATACCGGTGGGCTTAGATGCCTGGGTTACCTTGATCGTTTGAACTTCACTGTCCTTGCAATTAAGCGGATCTGCTGTCGGGAGCTTGACCTGGACACCCTTGGATGTTGTAACACCGGTAATTGCCATATTATCTCCGGTCACTTTATTCCAGGTTGTTCCGCCGTCGAGACTGTAAGTATTGGCAGTTGTGACATTACCGAGGATTCCGCTGTCCGTTCCGGTCGCGGTGAATGTTGCTTCCGGAGTCTCCTCGGCGGGTTTCTTGGAGACGATCTTTACATAAGGTGCTGTACAAAGCGTGGAATCGTAATCCACATAGTTAGTAAGGGCATCTACCTTATTTCCGGAAGGTGCTGTTCCTTCGTAAAGTTCACTATTGCCAAAGACTTCGTAGGCGGTTACGCCGCTTTGATACACAGACAAAGCATAATTAGCATTTCTTCCGCCGGATACATATGATTCGAGGCAACCGTCATTCTGTACAACGATCATGGTGCCTTTCTGTTGATAATCAGGATAACAATACAACCCGTAAATATCTGTTCCTGATGTATGACCACTTAGCGTAAACGTTGAATTATCGACAACAACTCCACGGCAATAAATACAGTTTTTCCCGTAATCGTACGGCTCGGTTCCGGTCATTATGGCGTTAACCTTAGCACCTTCACTCATAATGATTTTTGCATTGCTGGAAATTGTCCGATGGGTACCGTAAACATTAAGGGTACCATTTCCTTTTATGCTGAATTTATATCCTGCACAATATAACCCGATCCTATTTGCAGCTATTCCGGGACCACCAATGTTATTTGTAGTTCCGTCTTTGAGTACTATCGAGATATTTCCCTCGCAGAATAGATTATAGTCCGTAAAAGAACCGGACATATCACAATGGGTCGTGATATTCGCATTGCAAAGTGTCAGTTCGTATTCATATGCTTCAGTCTCGTCGTTATATCCTGTATTCGTGACCCACCAAAGACCGCTCTTGGTGTCGCCGCCCATGGAATTCAAGGTCTTTCCATCCGCGGGAAGACTGTAATCTGCATCAGCGTAATATCCGTTAGGATAAGAATCGCTTTTGCCGTATTCCTTATCAGCCAACGACACATCTCCGATGCATAAAAGGATCAGCCGATCACCTACATATGCCGTTCCGTAGTACTCGAAAGCAAGATCCAGACTGCCGTCGGTTACGGTAAGGTCAGACATAGGAACTTTCACCACATAACTCATGTGCTCCCAGTCGTATTCTGCTGAAGAATCAGTATAGTCAAAATACCATCTTCCGTACTCATTCTCTGCAGTAGTATGGACCTTATATGTCTTTATCTCATCACCGCACCTTACATGCACTGCCGCAAAGTCCTTGCCGTGATCGAATGTGTTGTCCAGGAACGCCTCGAAGAATACATACAGGTTCTCACCGTCGTCTGCAGTATAGATCGCCATCGGCGCGTCGGGATGTCCTGATGCGGGATGACACATTATGCGGTCAAAGATGTAATCTTCTCCCGGGATCTCCAACTCGTCGCCCATGGAGAATGCTCCCGGGTGTGACCCTACTTTATACGAATAGAATTCGGATATCGGAGCAATGGGACCGCGGTTGATCTCGGGGAACTTGAAGGAATATTCTTCACCCATCAGTTTCTTTGGCGACCTTGCCGCGATAACGAGTTCGCCCGTTCCGGAAAGTGTGAAGTCCAGACTGTCTTCAACTTCGATAAGATCGTTGTCTGTATAAGACAGTTTGCGCTCGTATCCTGCCGGGCACTTTCCATCCAATGTTACCTGATCGAGGTTAAGCTCATAGCAGTCTCCCTTAACGATCCTTATCGCAGTAACCGGACGGGAAATATCGACCTTCTCTTCCGTTACCTTTTTATCAAATTCAAGTTCTGTGAGAAATTCAAATCCCGTGCCGTAATCTGCGTAAACAGCCGTGCCGGAATTACCTTGCGGAGCCTTATCCTGCCCCCCTCTTGCTGCCGCAACCGATAGCGGTATCATTGCCAGACAAATTGCCATTGCTGACAGCGTTCCTACAAACCTTCTTGTCTTCATGTATCAGCCCTCCTTCGAAAGCACAAAACATACTGTCAAACCTGCCTTAAGCATACACTGTGAATCCGGATACGTCAGTTACCTGACGCATATCTTTACATAAGGTTTACATACTGCAAATATGCCATAATCAGTTTGCTCTCTTTGTTGACCGAAAAGCCGTAATTGTTGTCCGTTCCGGGCAACATTTTCGATAAAATGGTCGACACGGTAATATATTGACCGAAAATGCAAAATCGTTGTCCGACTCGTGCAACAAATTCGCCAAAACAGTCAACACCGGTGTTTCCTGATCCCATAGAAAAGGACCGCCCCATGGGAGCGGTCCTTATGATCTTGTCTAGTAAGCTTATTACTCTTCTACCTGAGCCTCAGCGATGACCTTATCAGCTACTTCCTGAGGAGCCTGCTCATATCTTGCGTGCTCTAATGAGAACCAGCCGCGGCCCTGTGTCATGGCCTTGAGGTCTGTAGCATATTCGAGCATCTCGGCTGTAGGAACTTCCGCGTTGATGACAGAACCGAACTCGTCTGCATCGATGCCTAAGATCCTGCCGCGGCGCTTGTTCATGTCACCCATGATGTCGCCCTGCTTCTCCTCGGGGATGTGGATCTCAACGGAGGAGATGGGTTCAAGGAGGATAGGTGATGCCTGAGTCATACCGGCCTTGAATGCGAGGTTGGCTGCGATCTTGAATGCCATTTCCGAAGAGTCGACATCGTGGTAGGAACCGTCAACCAAGGTTGCCTTCAGGTTAACAACGGGATAGCCTGCGAGAACACCCTTCTTAACTGACTCCTGGAGTCCCTTCTCGACTGCAGGGAAGAAGTTCTTGGGAACTGCGCCGCCGAATACGCTCTCAGCGAAAACAAGTTCTTCGGATTCGGGGTTGGGTTCGAACTCGATCCAGACGTCACCATACTGACCGTGACCGCCGGACTGCTTCTTGTGCTTACCCTGTACCTTGACCTTCTTGCGGATAGCTTCACGGTAAGCAACCTTGGGCTTGCCGAGATCGCACTCTACGTTGTAAGGCTTGCCTGCGAGCTTGCTGATGAGGACCTTGAGCTGCATGTCGCCAAGACCTGAGAGGACCATTTCCTTGGTCTCAGGATCTGTCTCGATAGTAAAGCATCTGTCAGCGTCAGCGAGTTTCTGGAGACCGGAGATGATCTTATCTTCGTCGCCCTTGTTCCTGGGAGTAACACTCTTGGAAAGGCAGGGAGTCGGGAACTTGATTTTAGGGAGTTCCAGGATCCTTGCTTTGTCGCAGAGAGTATCGTTAGTATCGGTAACGGCGAGCTTAGCGGTTGCACCGATATCGCCTGCAGTAACCTTATCTGTAGGGATCTGCTTCTTACCTACGAGATAGAAGAGACCGCCGATCCTTTCTTCCTTGCCCTTTGTGGCATTGTATACAGCCGTGTTGGCCTTGAGGGTACCTGCGTTGACCTTGAAGATCGAGATCTTACCGACGAAGGGGTCGGACAATGTCTTGAATACGAACATTGCCAGAGGATCGTCGATGCTGCAGGATACTTCGATCGTGGAACCGTCGGGAAGTGTTCCTTCGAGAGCGGGCTTCTTGCCTGCCGGAGGAGTATCCTTGGAGATACAGTTCAAGAGGAAATCAACACCGATGTTCTTGAATGCGGAACCGCAGTAGATCGGGTGGAGCTTACCTTCACGGAAGCCTGCATGTACGCCGTGACGGAACTCGTCCTCGGTGAAAGGCTCGCCTGCGAAGAACTTCTCCATGAGAGCATCGTCAGCTTCTGCAACGACCTCGTTGACCTTCTCCTGGAGTTCATCGATACGTGCGTTATATTCATCGGGCAGAGGCATCTCATTGAGCTTGCCTGTTGCCTTGTCAACGGAGAATGCCTTACGGTTCATGACGTCTACGATACCTGTCATCTCGCCGCCTTCCATGATAGGGAAGGACAGAGGGATAACGGAATTACCGTAACGGTTCATCATACGCTCTGCAACTGCTTCAAAATCAGCGTTGGGCTCGTCCATCCTGTTTACGAAGAAAAGGAAGGGAACGTTCTTGCCGGAAAGGAGTCTTATGGCCTTCTCGGAACCGACGGAAGATCCACCCTTAGCGGAGATAACGATAACGCCGCTGTCAGCGATCCTGACACCTGACATCTCTTCACCAAGGAAGTCGAAGTCACCGGGAGTGTCGATGATATTGATCTTGCTGCCCTTATATTCACAACATGCAACTGCTGTGGACACTGACATGCCTCTCTTGATCTCTTCGGGATCAAAGTCCATTGTCGTATTACCGTCAGTTATCTTACCAAAGCGGTCTATTGCTTTTGTGGAATAGAGTATCGCTTCTGCAAGAGTAGACTTGCCGGTCCCCACGTGTCCGAATAAAGCGATGTTACGAATCTTGTCTGCGGAATAGTTTTCCATCAGTGCTTCCTCCTTGTTGAAAAATTCACTACCCGCCTATTATATAGGATTTTCTATACTTATTCCACAAAGAATTTACAAGAATGGCAAAAAGTTTTGTGCATTTTCGGTCAAATGACAAAAAGAAGGACCGACCCTTCATAAGAAGGGCCGGCCCAAACAGACTTAATTGGTGTAAAACGCAGTAATATCAGGCCTTTGCAGGTCTTTCGAAGATCATTACGACACGGTCTTCCTTGCTGGTGAAAGAACCGACTGCAAGGGATGCGGACTCTGTGGAATCACCGAGAGAGGACTGGAGCTTGCCGCCGTCGTCGTTGATAACCGAGATTAGCTTCCATCCGTCAGAAGCTTTCTTCTTCAGGATCTTTGCGATCTCATTCGCATTGACTTCGCCGTTGTTGTTATGCTCGACTGTCTCAACGCTGTATTCCTTCGGACCGGCATCTGCGCCTGCAAGACCGTCACGTACCCTCTTCTCGAGTACAGCTATGGACTCGCCCATGGAACTAAGCTTCTTCTCAAGTTCTTCCTTCTCCATCTCAATCTCCTTGATCTTCTTATCTTTCTCTTCGATCTGCTTTTGCATCGCGCCCTTGTCGCTTTCAGTCAGAGCAACTTCCTTAAGGAATACCGCCTGCTTCTCAGCGTTGAGGATTATCTCCTGGGCAGCAGCTTCCGCTGCGACTTCTGCATTCTTGGAATCGGCGATGATGCGCTGTGCCTGCTCGTATTCGCCCTGGATCGCTTCGATCTGGGTGGACAGCTCGGATGCCTGAGTCTCATACTGGTTGATAAGTTCGGCAGCCTCGTTCTTCTTGGCTTCCAGTGCGGCAGCCTCTTCTTCCTTGGCAGCCCTCTCAGCCTCGATCTGCTCTAAAGCCTTCTCCTGCTCTTCCTGGGCCTTGTTGATCTCGTCGATGATCTCATCTCTCTTGGAAGCAGCTTCCTCGGCTTCGCTTATGACGCCCTTTGCCTGCTCAACGAGTTCGTCGAGTTCCGCCTGGGCAGCAGCCTTACGCTGCTCGGCATCTTCTATCAACTGGTCTCTTGCTGCAAGAGCCTCGTCGCGCTCCTTTTCAGCCGCAAGCTTCTCCTTCATGGCCTCGGAAACCTGCTCTTCACCGATCTTCTTGGACTCTTCGGCAATTCTCTTCTTCTCTTTCTCGAAGTCCTTCTCTAACTTCTCCTGTTCCTTCTCGAACTGGGCGTGGAGTTCCGTGATCCGGTCTTCGGCAGCCTTGACCTCAGCTTCCTTCTCCTGCTTTACCTTATCGGCATTATTTACGAAGTCCTGAAGTTCCTTGGCCTGCTCGATGAGCTCGTCACGCTTGCTCATGGCTTCCGTATATTCCTTCTCGACCTGGATGGCGAGCTGTTCTGTCTGGATCTGAGCCTCCTCGAGGATGCGCTGCTGCTCGGCCTTGGCAGCTTCGATCATCTCATCGTGCTCCTGCTGCATCTTCTTGCGGGTGGTCTCTTCCATCTCCTCCGCTTCTTTACGGAGTTCGTCCCTTCTCGCACGTGCTTCCTCAAGATCTGTTCTTGTGGCTTCGAGAGCCTGCTCTAACTTGAGCTGCTCATCTATATTGCGCTTCTGCATGGCAGCATATTCAGACTCCATACGAAGCTTCTCGGATTCAAACTGCGCCGAGACTGTATTGAACTCACGCTCGAGCTTCTCCTTGGCTTCAAGGATCCTCTTCTCTTCTTCGGAACGCTTGGCCTCAGCTCTCGCGATATTCTCCTGCTCTTTCTGCTCGAGGATCTTCTTGGCCTCATCTGCAGCTTCGTCAGTATTTCCCTGAGATGCTTTCTGGAAATCGTACTTACACATGGAGCAACGGGCTACGTTGTCACCCATCATAACTCCGCATACGGGACATTTCTTCATTTGTCTGTCTCCCCAATCAATTATTTACTCGTACATTATACAACGCAAATAACAAAAAATTAGATTATTAACACAGATTTTTTTAACATTTGACGATTTTTTAACAAAAGCATAGAAAAATAAAAGCTTTTCAAGTAAATTTTACTGTAATTATCTTTTGTAAAAAGAAGGGAAATAATAATGAGATCATTTTCGAAAATCATAACAGCCTCCGTCCTCATCGCTTCAATGGCATTCGGACTGGCTTCATGCAAGAGTGGCAGCACGTCATCCGGCAGCGTTACTGTAGGCATCACACAGGAACCCGGCACGTTCGACCCTTTCACGGTCGTAGCCGCAGGTGACCAGGAGATAATCTTCAATATCTACGAGGGGCTCCTAAAATACGATTCAAAGGGCAACCTCAATCCCTGCCTTGCCAAAGATTATGAGATCAGCGACAGCGCTGATGTTTATACATTCACGGTAAGAGACGGAGTAAAGTTCCAGAACGGTCAGGAACTCACACCTAACGATGTAGTCTATTCTCTTCAGAAAGCGGCAGGACTCCTCCCGGATTCTGACGGAAAGGCTCTTGTCTCGGCTTTCGCTAAGGTAAAGACTGTTGAACTTACTAAAGACGACCCTTCCAAGGTCAGAGTCACCCTGAAAGAACCCGACAGTGAGCTCTTAAGCTTCTTTACATGTGCCATAGTTCCCGCAGAATACGACACTTCCTCCAAGGATCCCTGTGGAACGGGTCCTTTCAAGTTTGAAAACTACTCTATCAGCCAAAACGTAACATTATCTGCAAACAAGGACTATTGGGGCGGCGCTCCTGCTATCGACAAGGTCGTATTCAAGATCTGCGCAGACATGGATGCCGGTCTTCTTGAACTCCAGAGCGGCACGATCGACATCTTCCCCCACCTTACCAAGGACCGTGCAGACCAGCTTTCAGCTGATGCATATAACATCTTGGACAACTCTTCCAACATGGTCCAGATCTTTGCTCTCAACAACAAGGTCGAAGAATTGAGCAATCCCAAGGTAAGAGAAGCGATCAACTATGCCATAGACCGCAGCGACATCATCAAAGTCACAATGGACGGTGCCGGTGTTGCGCTTTATGCTCCCATGAGCCCCGCTATGGGCAAGTGGTACGACAGTTCCCTTGACGGAAAGTATTCAAAAGATATCGATAAGGCTAAGAGCCTTCTTGCCGAGGCCGGATACCCTGACGGATTCGATCTTAAGGTAACCGTTCCCTCATCCTATCTTGTTCATGTCAACACCGCTGTTGAACTGGCATCCGAGCTTTCCGCAGTCGGGATCAAGCTCAAGATCGAGCAGATCGATTGGGCAACATGGCTCGACGAGGTCTATTCCAAGAGGAACTATGAATCCACGGTAATCTGTCTTACATCAGATTACGCTCCTTACGATGTCATCCAGAGATATGCTTCAGACTCCAAGGACAACTTCATCAACTACAGCAACAAGGAAGTTGATGAGCTTATAAAGAAGCTCCCTCTGACTCCGGGTGAGGACGAGAAGCTTACGATCTACCATCAGATCCTTAACATCATGGCAGAAGACAATGCTTCCTGCTACATCCAGGATCCCCAGGAGATGGTTGCGGTATCGACAAAACTCGAAGGTTACAACGTATATCCCATGTACATTCAGGATATGTACACGGTAAAGTTCAAGACGGCCTGACATAAGGCCCCTCATACACTATGGGCAGGAAAACAGGATTTCTCATATCGAAGATATTGGAATTACTGGCGACATTGATCTTGGTGTCGCTCCTGACCTTTGTGGCTTTCAGCGTAATACCGGGTGACACGGCTCAGGTCATACTGGGACCTGATGCTTCCCAGGCACAACTCGATGCATTAAGGGCAGAACTGGGACTCGATAAGCCTCTTATCGTCCAGTACCTTAACTGGCTTATAGGACTCTTTACATTTAACTTAGGCAAGTCTGCCGCTTTCGGTGTTCCTGTATCAGGTCTTATTGCAGAACGTCTGCCTGTAACCATAGGCATGAGCATTATCGCCCTGATCTTTGTCATCGGGATATCCTATCCGTTGTCGATCTTAAGCGCCAGGCGCCCGGGTAAAATATTGGACCAGGTCTTCTCGGTATTGGGACACGTCCTCTTTGCGATCCCGCCCTTTGTTTTATCGCTCCTGTCGATAATTGCTGCTACGGCTCTGTTCTCAGGATTTAGGGCCGGCCAGTATTACCGGCCCGAGGATGACTTCGCAGGGTTCGTAGGGTGCCTTATGCTCCCTTCATTTTGCATAGCCCTGCCTAAGATCGCCATGACCTTCAAGTACATGCGTTCATCCATAATCGAGCAGTCTTCCTCCGAATACGTAAAAAACGCCAAGGGCCATGGTCTTACGGATTTCAGGATAATGGTTAAGCACATCCTGCCTAACTCCAATGTATCCGCCATCACCGTAATATCCATAGTCCTGTCGGACATCCTGGCAGGAAGCCTTATCGTTGAACAGGTATTTAACCTCCCGGGCTTGGGCCGCCTCCTCCTTGCGGGTATAGCAAGAAGAGACTTTCCTCTCCTGTCGGGTATGGTCTTCTATATTGCATTCATAACAGTGCTGCTCTACTTTGCAGCCGATATCCTGGGCAGCATCGCTGACCCGAGGATCAGGCTTAAGTAAGGGGGCCGTATATGAAGACTGCATCTTCCAGGATATTCTTTATAACGGGCTACATCCTTATTGGGATCATATTCGCCTTGTTTATCGTGAGTATCTTCTGGACTCCCTATGATCCCAACATGACTAACCCTGCCATCAAGCTAACGCCCCCATGTGCAGAGCACCTTTTCGGCACGGATAACTTCGGGCGCGACACATTATCCAGAGTAATGTACGCTTCCAAATACACGATATTCATCTCCTTTGCGGGTATTGCGATAGCTCTTGCCCTGGGTCTTGTAACGGGTATTCCGGCAGGCTACTACGGCGGATGGACCGACCGCGGGATAATGCTCCTGTCCAACAGCATCATGTGCTTCCCCGGCATCCTTCTGGCACTGGTCGCAGTTGCTGTCGCAGGCCCTTCCATGTATAACGTCGTCTGGGCTCTGGGCCTGGTCTTCGCTCCGACCTTTGCCCGTGTCTGCCGTATCGGAACAATGGAATTAAAGCAGCGGGATTACATAACACATGCCAAAGTAATGGGAATAAGTTCACCCAGGATAATGGCCGTACATATCCTTCCGAATCTTACTGCAAGTCTCCTTCCCGCTACGGTAATAGGACTTGCCAACATGACTCTTTTCGAGAGCGGAATGAGCTATCTCGGCTTAGGTGTTCAGCCGCCTGATGCAAGCTTCGGCAAGCTCCTGGCCGACGCCCAGTCCTACATGACCCGCGCGCCCTGGCTCGTTATATTCCCTTCCCTGATGCTCATCATCTACATCCTGGGACTCTACTTCGTATCCGAAGGGATCCGTATTAAGTCCTCGAAAGGAGGGAACTGATGGAAAATATGTCATATGAACATATCAGGCATATCCACCTGGTCAAGATCAGGGATCTGACCCTCAAGTTCCCTGCCACGAGCAAAGAGCCTGAGCATGTGGTCTTAGATAAGCTCACTTTCGGGATCAGGGACGGCGAGATACTGGGCCTGATCGGCAACTCAGGTTCGGGCAAATCCTTGACGGCTTATTCAATAGTGGGCCTCACCCCGGAAAATGCGCGTATCACCGAAGGAACCATCAAATACCAGGGCAAAGACCTCCTGTCGATGAAGCCCGCCGAAAGACGCCGGATGTTAGGCAAGGATATCGGCATGATCTTCCAGGAACCCGCTTCCGCGTTGGACCCTCTCATGAAGGTCGGCAGGAGTCTGGATGAGATCCTCTTATCCCACGGCATCAAGGACAAGGCCGAGAGATATAACCGCATCTCGGATATCCTTAAGACAGTCGGCTTCCCGGATCCCGAGAAGACTTACGAGCGCTACCCCCACCAGCTTTCGGGCGGTCAGCGCCAGAGGATCCTCATCGCAGGCGCCGTATTGCTGTCGCCCAAGCTCCTGATCTGCGACGAGCCGACTTCATCCCTGGATTCGGTTACGACCGTTGCCATCCTGGATCTTCTCAGGAAACTATGCATCGACATGAAGATATCCATCCTCTTCATATCCCACGACCTGTCCGCCGTAAAGAACTTCTGCGACAGGGTCATCGTAATGAAGAACGGCAAGATCGTTGAATCAGATACAACGGAAGATATCCTGATGCGCCCCAAGAATCCTTACACGGCAGAACTTTTGACCAACGCAAGGCTCGATCCGCGAACATTGGATCTGACCCATGCCGAATGTGATTACAGCAAGGACCCGGTCCTCTCCTGCAAGGGAGTGTCTGCGGCATACACCGCTTCCCTCTGGGGCCGGTGGGAAGAAAACAAAGTATTGTCAGATGTTGACCTTTCCATATACCCGTCCGAGATCAAAGGTCTCATAGGGAGCTCAGGCTGCGGAAAGTCAACTCTGGTAAAGACGATACTGGGGCTCATGAAGTCTGAAGGAACGATAAAGCAGCCCGAGGGCAAGATCGGTGCGGTATTCCAGGATCCCGTATCCTGCCTTAATCCCATGCACACGATCCTCTGGCATCTTAAGGAAGCACTCCGTCCCATAAGGAAAAATATGGCAAAAGAAGAGGTCCAAAAGGCGATCGATAATGCGATCGACACCGTGGGACTTGACCGCAGTTACTTAAACCACCGCCCAAGCCAGCTCTCCGGCGGTCAGCGCCAGCGCGTTGCGATCGCGATGTGCATGATAACCGATCCGACCCTCATAATTGCCGACGAGCCCTTCTCCTCACTCGATGCGACATCTGCAGCCGAGATACTGAAGCTCTTGGCCAAGATCAACCGCGAGAAAGGTGTTGCGATCCTGATGATCACTCACAACATCCACATCGTAAGAGCCGTCTGCACAACAGTTGCGGTCATGGATAAAGGTAAGATCATTGAGGACGATAAGACCCAAAGGGTCCTGGAAGCCCCTGAATCAGATGCAGCCAGAAGACTCCTGGATGCGGAGATGAGACTGCACTCGTAAGACAAATAAACCTGCTAACAAAAATCAAGAGTTTGTTGGCTGGTTTTTCTTTGGTGCATTTTAGGCATGGCAAACAGACCGGAATCAAATCCGGTCTTTGTTTTAGTCGAAAATACTTATGCTGCTTGGTAAACCTCCATCACTCGTGCGTAGTAAATGCGCAGGAACTTGTTCAGGCCAGC
>JAGAAI010000008.1 GCA_017615325.1 Clostridiales bacterium
CTCTCAAATTAAATTTGAGAGCCATTTGGCTCTAATTACTTTTTTTAAACTCAATTAAAATTGAATTATAGGTCCGTCTTTTTCAAGTTCTGCATTCTATTCAATTTTCAAGATCCAAGCCCCTTTATGAGCGTTGTTTTTCGCACCCCGCTCGTAAAGTGCTTGTTAATATTACTTCGACTTGCTTATAAAGTCAAGGACTTTTTTAATGGATTTGGGAGTTTTTTGAATTATTTTTCGAGCATGCAAAACGAGGCGTGTAAAAGGGCTCATTTCACCCCATACAAACACACTTCCGAATACATGGTTTTATGATAAAGATTCGGACAAGCCCTATATCGGAAAACATAATATTCCAAAGAATCCCGATCGACTTCATCGTTTTTTTCTTCCGCATATGAAACACCGTCGCTCGTAAAGAAGCTACCATTGATATAAGAAGTGTATGAAGGATCACACATGGCAACCTGTACCACCTCTTTTCCGGTATAACTCCCGATCATGTCTTCTCCGGTCGTAAGGTCGACTTCATCCTCTTCATCCGCTACGACCGGATCTGAGCTGTATGTGCTTTCACCTAAAACTAATACCTTGAATATTGTTTTTGCAATTGAATAAAAGTCTATGCTTGAATGATCGTCGCTATCCGGCTTTGCGTCCTTATACTTCTCAAAATCCGTACTGTTGAAGACTTGCTTATCTTTATACACATATACATTGTAGTAATCGAACGGAACGAGTTCAAAGTTCTCGGGAGTATACTTAAACACGATATCTTCAAATTTGGAAAGAAGATCATTTATCCGATCACAATCAGTTGAACATATAAAGATATCCAGCCCCTGACCGTAATACTCGCTGACATCATCATATATACGGTAATCATCAAACCGTTCATTCAACGCCTCTTCGAATTCCTTCTTCAAATAATAGAAATTCTTGCGTTCTTTATAATTGTCATGGAAAGTCGGTTCAACTGCAGCTCCGCCGGGATCATACTGATCATAGACTATATATCCGTCTTTATAAAATGCGGTTGCAACAAGACCACTATATTCTTTAGAGGTTATCTTAAGATCGTATTCATGGGCGCCTTTAACGCTCCTATAGGCTCCACCGCCGTCTATATACAACGTGGGGACCATCAACGTTTCCTTGGCGGTTATCTCCGCCGTTACTTCATCACCGGTCTCTTTATAGATCTGTTCCTGGGCATAAGCAATGACTTCTTCATCAGACAAAGGATCGTCTGCAACAAACCGGGCAAAACCACAGCCGGACAAAAGAAGCGCCGGGATCAATAACGCTGATACGATAAATGACTTTTTAATCTTCATGGTTCCCCCTTACCGTTATAAAACGGCCCATATCAAAGATCATATCCTCTACTCAAGGTGAGTATATACCGTATCAATTTAAAGAACAAGTACATCCGTCCGGGCACACAAGGCCCCGATCCGGATCAGCCCAGTTCGGCATTCCTCAGTGTGCAGTAGGTATTCTCGCCTTCCATATAAGTATCGAAAACACCGATTACACAGATCTCCTCGCCCACCTCAGGGTAACCGTCGGGAGCCTTCTTACCGGCAAGTTCAAACTCGATGCCCTGGGAACAGCATGCGGTCGCATCTTGGATTATGCATGCGAAGTACCACTTGTCAGAAGCCTCATCGTGATAGCTTGCCGCAGGGCCGTGCATCTTTACGGTCTTGCCGATGTAATCAGAGGGCTGCGTCATCATGTTGTAGACCTCCGAATAGACCATCGTGGAAGAAAGGACTGTAAGATCGACGTCAACATTCGGATCAGGTGTTCCTGTCGTCTCTTCAGCCGTCGCATCTGTAGCATCTGTTGCAACGGTCGTAGCCTCAGTGGTCTCTTCGGATGCTGATGTAGTATTGGCTGCATCCTCTTCACTCATCTTGCTCTGGATGACATCGTTGACATTGGACGAAGACCAGTTGTTGGGGCGGTCTTCGGAACTCCTCTGCCCTGCACCGCAGGCAGCCATGCCCGTTACTAATAAAAGGGATATTAATACACATAATACTTTCTTCATCTTAATTGCCTCCTTTGATGAGTCCTATGAGCCAGCAGACCCCGAATACCACGACATCGACAGCCACGATCGTTGAACCTACGGGAGTTCCCGTCAGGATAGATATCAGCATGCCTGCCAGGGAAGATACGACTGACAGGACAGCTGAGAATATTGTTACCTGCTTGAAGTTGCGGAAGATCCTCATAGCCGACAGGGCCGGGAAGATTACCAGCGCGGATATGAGCAATGATCCTACGAGGTTCATCGCGAGCACGATGATTACAGCGATGATGACAGCGATCAGGAGATTATAAAGGTCGGCCCTGGTGCCTGTCGCCTTGGCGAAGTTCTCGTCAAAGGTAACTGCGAAGATCTTGTTGTAGAACAAAATGAAAACAATGATCACGATGACGGATAATATGGCGCAGATAAGGACCTCGTTCGGGGTCAGTGTCAGGATCGACATGGATCCGAACAAGGTGGAACATACGTCACCCGTAAGGTTCGACGAGGTCGAGAAGATATTCATTATGAGATAACCGAAAGCCAACGCCCCGACGGATATCATCGCTATCGCGGCATCGCCCTTGATCTTGGCGTTCTGCCCGGTCCTCAGGAGGAGTATCGCGGAAAGCACCGTAACAGGCAGCACGACTATCATGTTGTTGGATAGATTCAGGACAGCTGCGATCGCCATCGCGCCGAAAGCCACGTGCGACAAACCGTCACCGATAAAGGAGAATCTCTTTAATACGAGCGTAACTCCCAGGAGGGCCGAGCACAAGGATATGAGCACGCCTACGATCAGCGCGTATCTTACGAAGGAATATGAGAGATAACTGATCAATATATCCATTAGTTCTCACCTCCCTGCTGCATGAGGAAGACCTTGCCGATGTCGCTTGCAACATATTCGTCTCTTGTCCCGAAAAAGACCTTGTCTCCGATATGCAATATGTGGCTTGAGTAGCGCACGGCCGCAGCTATATCGTGGGAGATCATGATTATCGTTATGCCCTCGGAATTAAGTTCTGATATGAGGTTATACATCTCTGTCGTAACCTTGGGATCAAGGCCGGATACGGGCTCATCCAGGAGCAGGATCTTTCGCGTTGCACAAAGAGCTCTTGCAAGAAGGACTCTCTGCTGCTGGCCGCCCGACAGGTCACGGTAGCATCTCTTTGCAAGATCAGCTATACCCATTCGCTCCATGTTTTCTTCTGCGATCTTCTTCTCTTTCTTATTGTAGAAAGGTCTCATACCGCACTGGCCCTGGAAACCCGACATTACTATCTCGCGTACCGACGCGGGGAAATCCTTCTGCACGACGGTCTGCTGCGGAAGATACCCTATCTCATTCCTCTTAATGTCATCACCTGTCGTGATCTTGCCGCTGATGGGGGACCTTAAGTTAAGAAGGGTCTTCATGAGCGTCGTCTTGCCGGAACCGTTTTCGCCGACGATGCAAAGATAATCGCCCTTGTTGACCGTAAAGTTCAAGCCCTCGATTATCGCCTGTGATTCATAGCCTAAAGCCAGATCTTCTACAATAAGCTGCGCCATATATCCTCCTGTCAGCCGAGTGCTTCTTTCAGCACGTCGAGGTTCTTTGTCATGATATCAAGGTATGAAGCTCCTGCCGCAACATCCTTGGATGTAACTGACTGCATGGAGTCAACCGATAAGATCTTCTGGTCCTTGCTCTCGGTATTCTGAATTATCGTCTCCGCGATGCGGTTGTCAGAGCCTTCGATCGTCATGACGACCTTAAGACCCAGTTCATCGACTTTGCCCGCAAGGAAAGTGATCGTCTCAAAACTTGCTTCCGTCTCGGCAGAGCAGCCAACGAAAGCCGCATAGTAAGAAAGTCCGTAATCGTCGACCAGGTACCTGAAAGGAAATCTGTCACCAAACAGGATCGTCTTGCAGGAAGCGTTGTCCACTGTATCGTGGTACTGCTTATCAAGAGCATTGATCTTCTCCATGTAGCCTGCAGCGTTTGTCTTATATGTTTCCGCATTAGAAGGATCTGCCTTCTGCAGCGCCTCAGAGATCTTCTCTACCAATGTAGCGGAATTATGGAGCGAGAGCCAGACATGCTCATCGTATTCGATCTCCTCCGGATCACCGTTAGCATGATCGTGGTCGTGGTCTTCCTCATCTTCTTCCTGCATTCCCTCAACGACTTCCTCTTCCTTGACGGCATCGCCTAATGTATCCAAGAGGTTAACAACGATCATGTCCTTGTTGACGGATTCCTTGAGGGCATCGTCGACCCAGGCATCGGATTCACCACCTATATAGATAAATACATCACATGTGGAGATCTTCATGATGTCGCTTGCATTGGGCTGGAAGCTGTGAAGGTCAACTCCGTTGTCAAGGAGCATCGTGACATCTGCTTCGGATGCCTTGTCGCCCAGCACGTTCATGACCCAGTCGTATTCAGGAAAGATCGTAGTTACGATCTTTGTTTTCTTTGAAGCCGCGTTGATGCCTGCGGTGCTGCAGCCTGCGAAGCACCCGGCGAGCATGATGGCGGCGATTGCTGTTGATATAAACTTTTTCACTTTAATAATTCCTCCGTTGATAACTTGTTTTCCGATCTGTAGAAAAAGTTATCAATCGTTCAGCTGCACCTTGGAAGAGACCGGTGTCTCCTTGGCAAGCTGATCTTCGTGCGGAAGAACAGCGGCGATCATAATGAAGATAGCCACCGCACAAGTTACGGCAAGCGCCTTCGCGCCCCCTGCCTGACGGAGTATCCCGTCGCAGATCTTTATCGTAGCGCATATATGGCACTCCTCGCCTTCACAATCATGATCTGCTTCCGCTGCAATAAAGAAAACGGAGAACATTATGACTGCTGCCATCATCATAACGATGGTGCCCGCAATGACTTTCTTGACCGTCCTTCTCATCTGCAGTCCTCACAAAGTCCGTATATAACAGTCCTCACAGGATCTACCTGGAAGTTATGTTCTTTCATTATGTGCACACCCATCTCCTCTAACTCATCACAATGCATATGAATGAGCTTGCCGCACTTCTCGCACTTGCAGTGAAAACACACGTCAGCATCGGCATGGCTGTCCTCCCCGACATACTCGAAGCACGCAGGGCTCGCCGGATCTATGATGTACTTATTTATGATCCCCTCGTCAACGAGCTTCTCTAGCTGGCGGTAAACAGTCGACTGACCGATATTCTCGCCCTGGGCCCTGCAGTGCTCGCAGACATCGCCCGCAGTGATGTGCGTGCCGGCCTTGGACTTGAAATAGCTTATCAGTATCTCTTTCTGCTTGGTCTTGTAGCTCAAGGTATTGCCTCCGAAGCTTTTCTTTTCGCGAAAAAGCGAATCTGGGAATCGTTCCCGATTATACTTCTGCCGGCTTTGTTTGTCAACGGATATGGGAATTATTCCCAAATTCAAACTTTTTGAATGATCAAACGGTGTAAACGAATAAGAGCAATAGATCACTATGTATCTGCTATTGACAAATCCATATTCATGATTTTTCAAAGAATCATAAATTAAAAGGAATAACCATAGACCTTATCTGCATATCGTAAATATAATACAAAAACTGCCCCGGCCAATGAAGACCGGGGCAGTTCCTTGTTAACAACTGATCTGTGGTTCAGACGTAATCTACTACATTGACCCACTTCTTAAGGAATTCGCGCTCATCCTCGATAGCCTTGACCGACTGGGATGCGGCAACGATCGGTGTCCAAGACTGGACGTACTGCTTTGCGGTGTCTGTCTTGCGGCAGTATGTATCAAGATAAAGCTCTGCGATCTCCTCTGTGGAACGGAGGCTGAAGAGCAGGTAGGTTCTTGCAACATCTGCAGCGGCATTGCCCTGGGTAGCATGTGACCAGTCGATGACTGCCATCTCGCCGTCCGGCATTACGATGACGTTGGCGGGGTTGAAGTCGCCGTGGCAGACCTGGTCTTTCCTCTCCATACCTGCAAGACGGGTGTGAAGATCGTATCTTGTCGTAGCATCGAAATCCGTAGCGGAGATCTTTCTCATCATCTTGTCAGAAAGATTGTTGAGCATGGGGCACTTCTCGTTGTGGACTGCGATCTGCAGATCAACGAACTTGTCCATGTACTCATTGATCTTGGACATATCCTTCTCGATGATCGCCATCATGGTCTCACCCTCGATAAAGTCTGTTACGATGGCCCACTTGCCGTCGATTATTCCGACCTCGAGAACTAAGGGAGTGCGGATGCTGATCGACTCGACCTTTGCAAGGTTCAATGCCTCGTTCAGGATGTCTGCCTTGGAGAAAGTCTCGTCGAACATCTTGATGCACTTGTCACCGTCTCTATAGATCTTCTTATGTGTGCGCTTTGCGATTACTTCGTTTAATTCCATTGTCGTTCCTCCTTGCTTCTTAACCTATTGTATCACTTTGTCTTGCGGCCTGACTTCTTTGCGGAGGATTTCGCAGAAGTTTTTGCCGCAGGCTTCTTGGCTGCAGTCTTCTTTGCAGGTGCCTTAACAGCCTTCTTTGCAGCGGGCTTGGCTGCTGCCTTCTTGGCGGGAGCCTTTGCAGCCTTTGCAGGTGCTTTTACTGCTGCCTTTGCAGGAGCCTTAGTCTCCTTCTTTGATGCAGCCTTTGTGTCCTTTGCCTTAAGATCCTTTACGGAAGGCTTTGCCTCCTCGACGAAGGTCTTGCCGTAATAAGAGTTAAGGTAGATCTGCTTCAGGTCAGAGATAAGAGGATATCTAGGGTTGGCACCGGTGCACTGGTCGTCGAAAGCCTTTTCGCTCATCTCGTCGAGGGTTGCCATGAAGACGCTCTCATCGGGGATGTAATCCTTGATGGTGGGCTTGATGTCGATCTTGGCCTTGAGGTCAGCAACTGCCTTTATAAGTCTCTTGACCTTCTCCTCATCGGTGCGGCCGCCGAGTCCTAAGACGTCTGCTGCCATTGCGTACTTATGCTGAGCCATCGGGTGGTCGTACTGAGGGAATGTACCCATCTTGCCGGGAACTTCGCTCGCGTTATATCTGATGACTTCTTCCAGTACCAGTGCGTTGCAGATGCCGTGAGGCAGGTGGTGGAATGCGCCGAGCTTATGTGCCAGAGAGTGGCTGATTCCTAAGAAAGCGTTAGCGAAAGCCATACCTGCCATCGTTGCGGCGTTAGCCATCTTCTCACGAGCCTCGGGATCCTTTGCGCCGAACTCGTAAGCTCTCGGGAGATAATCGAATGTCATCTTCAGTGACTGGAGAGCCAAAGAATCCGTGTAGTCTGTTGCCATAGTGGAAACCAGGGCCTCAAGGTCGTGGGATACGACGTCGATACCTGATGCGCAGGTCAGGCCGCGGGGTGCGGTCATCTGGAAGTCTGCGTCAACGATAGCCATGTCAGGCATGAGCTCGTAGTCAGCCAGAGGATACTTGTTGCCTGATGCCTGATCCGTGATAACAGCGAAAGGAGTTGCCTCCGAACCTGTACCTGCGGATGTAGGGATACATACGAAGTAAGCCTTCTGTCCCATCGTAGGGAACTTGTAGATCCTCTTGCGGATGTCAGCGAAGCGCATAGCCATGTCTTCGAAGTCTGCATCGGGATGCTCGTAGAGTACCCACATGATCTTGGCTGCGTCCATTGCAGAACCGCCGCCTATCGCAATGATGACGTCAGGCTCGAAAGACAGCATCTGCTTAGCGCCGGCCTCTGCTGATGCAAGAGTCGGGTCAGGCTGTACATCGAAGAAAGCGGTATGTGCGATACCAAGTTCTTCGAGCTTATCTTCTACGGGCTTCGTGAAGCCGTTCTTATATAAGAATTCATCTGTAACGATGAAGCATCTCTTCTTGCCCATCTCCTTCAGTTCTTCGATGGCAACGGGGGTGGATCCTTTCTTGAGATATACCTTCTCGGGGGCTTTGAACCAGAGCATATTGTTTCTCCTCTCAGCAACGGATTTGATGTTCAAAAGGTGCTTGATGCCTACGTTCTCGGAAACGGAGTTGCCGCCCCAGGAACCGCAGCCAAGTGTCAGCGACGGGGTTAACATAAAGTTATACATGTCGCCGATACCGCCCTGTGAGGAAGGTGTGTTGATGAGGACTCTGCAGGTCTTCATGCGCTCGCGGAATCTCTCGATCTTCTCCTGCTCTGTAACCACATTGAGGTAGATGGAAGATGTATGACCGAAGCCACCGTCAGCGATCAGACGCTCAGCCTTCTTCATTGCATCTTCGATATCTGTTGCCTTATACATTGCGAGTACCGGTGAGAGTTTCTCGTGAGCGAAAGGCTCGGAGATATCAACTCTCGATACTTCGCCGATCAGGATCTTTGTACCCTCGGGAACCTTGATGCCTGCAAGCTCTGCGATCGTTACGGCACGCTGGCCAACGATCTTGGCATTAAGGGAACCGTTGATGAGGATGGTCTTACGGACCTTGGTGAGTTCGCTGTCAGACAGGAAGTAACAGCCTCTTGCAGCAAACTCGTTCCTGACCTTGTCGTATATCTTCTCGTTGACGATGACCGACTGCTCGGAAGCGCAGATCATGCCGTTGTCGAAAGTCTTGGAATGGATGATGCTGTTGACAGCCAGTAAGATGTCAGCAGTCTCATCGATGATGGCGGGTGTGTTGCCCGCACCGACGCCCAAAGCAGGCTTACCGGATGAATATGCGGAATGGACCATACCGGGACCGCCCGTTGCGAGTATCGTGTCGGATTCTCTCATCAGCATCTGGGTGAGCTCAAGGCTCGGAACGTCGATCCAGCCGATGATGTCCTCGGGAGCGCCTGCCGCAACAGCTGCTTCAAGAACGATCTTTGCAGCCTCGATCGTGCTGGCCTTTGCTCTCGGGTGAGGGCTGATGATGATGCCGTTACGTGTCTTAAGGCAGATCAGGGACTTGAAGATCGCAGTTGATGTCGGGTTCGTGGTCGGGATGACCGCGCCGATCAGACCTATCGGCTCTGCAACCTGGGTAAAGCCGTACTCCTTATTCTCATAGATAACGCCGCATGTCTTGCTGTCGCGGTATTTATTGTAGATGTATTCCGATGCGTAGTGGTTCTTCATGATCTTGTCTTCGACTACGCCCATGCCGGTCTCCTCGACGGCCATCTTGGCAAGCGGGATCCTGGCCCTGTTTGCAGCTGTCGCAGCCGCACGGAAGATCTTATCGACCTCCTCCTGGCTGTAGTGCGAGAACTTCTCCTGAGCTTTGCGGACTCTCTTCAGCAGAGCGCTGAACGACTCAACTGAATCCGTGATCTCATATTTATCCATCTGATCATCCTCCTTTGTTAAGGGCAATCTTTATACGATTGAATTATCTTATCTCGAAAGTGAATAGTAAAGGCATAAACAACACTCAAAATGCTGATTTTCGGGCTGTAAAGAGCGGATTTTTCATATAATTTCCATTTAAGCCTTCATTTGATTTTCATTTACATCTCGAAAAGCTCGCCCACGCAGGTTCATTGGGAATGATCTTTGGTAGCAAAAAACAGCGGTTTTGGTAGCAGTTACTGCTACCAATTCGGGTGATTACTGCTACCAATTGGGCCGATTTATGCAATCAATATAAAGATTCCATCTTGTATAACGCTCTCCAAAAACACAACTGTTCACTGTACGTGTCTGTTTTCTTTAACGACCCGAACAAGAGCATCTATATCTTTCAACAGCTGCTCCTCCCATATCTTTCTGTTAACCTCAATGATATTGACCTTGTGTATCTCATTCATTGAATCTGAGAAGCACAGGCTGTCAGGAGATATAGCAATACTGTTCACACTCTTGTCAACCGAAGAAAGGTTGCTTGATGCAATTTCCATTGGTATGCCAACTATTTTCTCCGTTCTGTCAGTGATCAGCATATGTATGTCATACAAGACCGACAGATTCGATATTCCTGATTTTTCATCCTCATCTGATTTAGGCTGAAACAGCATGTTAACTATCTCGAAAATCCATTTTGCCTCCTCTATCCTGGTTTTCTCCAATAAATATTCCTTATACTGCCCTTTAGTCATCTTATTCGAATACTTAGGTTCTTCTTTGAGAAGATAGTTTCCCCAAAAATGAAGTTGCCTAACCGATTCCGGCAATAGCCCCGTGTACTTACACACCGCTTTATTCTCATAGTTAGGATATTCTGTTTCAAATCCAAACAGATAATCCATACTTAGATCAAACATATCATGCAATCTAAACAGCAATTCATAATTCATTTCCTTACCTTTGCCGTTCTCGATCACATTCATTTTCTTTTTGATATTCTCATCATTAAGATCCTTTTCAGGGAAGATATAACGGTAGAATTCGACTTGGTTCATTTTTAGATTAGTTCGTGTTTTGTTGACAAAATCACCCAATTTGACAAGGGGAAGTTTTATTTCCATTTTTATAATTCCTCCAAAATAAATATGTATAGAATTCGGGAATCGATTTTTCCCTAAAGCCATAATACCATAAGCTTGTCAATCCGTAATGACAAATACAAATCAAAGGAGACATAAAGCTATGTCAAAAATTAACAGAACCCGTAAGGGGTGCAAAGATGTGTTTAATTCGTTTCTCGTTTCAAACGCGTATTACAATGGTGTATACGAGTTCCCTGTCATTTCTTCATGTACAGAAATACCACAAAAGATAATCCCATTCTCACATTGCATATCTTTCAAGGATCACAATTGCTGGGTGCATTTTTACGAGGATGATTACCTCTTTGAACGGCTCTGGAGAAATCCCAAAAAATACCTTCCGATTCTACAACAATATAACGGAGTGATATTACCGGATTGGAGCCTCTATCGAGATATGCCTTTTGTAATGCAGTTATGGAACATTTACCGAAGCAGAGCAATCGGTGCATATTTTCAAACTAATGGGATAAAGGTTATTCCCAATGTGCGCTTTGGTGATAGAAGAACATACCATTGCTGTTGTGATGGTCTTCCTCAACAATCAGTGATTGCCGTTGGAACCCATGGCACTCTTAAAAATCTTTCTGATAAAGAGATTTTTATTGAGGGATTAGAAGCAATCGTGGAAGAACTCAAACCTACAGCAATCATCGTCTATGGGTCCTGCCCTGATTCACTATTCCGAAAGTATAAAGATATGGGAATTACTATACATCATTTTGAGAGCGAATTCGGCAAAGCAATGAAAAAGCATAAGGAGGTGATATAATGGGAACCGGTTACCATGGAGGATTTGGAAACACTTGGGGAAGCGATTCGAGAAATCGAATCGGTAAACTTGTTCCAGAAACTGAAAGAGATTATGAGATGGTATTAAATCCATCTCACTATGCAAGTGTTATCTCAAAGAAGTACGGCATCAACCTTAAAGGATCAGGTAAAAGAATCACTATTGTTTACAATCCACATCTTCCATTGGGCATACCAGGAAAAACCCGAAAAAGAAATCCTTATGTAATCGAACTCGGGCCTAGTGCATTTTATAGCGAAACAGAACTGGCAAACACTATTGCACATGAATTGAATCATGCCCGGGACTACATTCGTGGCGGAACAGCTGAAGAAAAGCCGGCATATGCATCGGGAGATGCATTGGAAAACTATATTAGAGGAGGACGATAATATGTGGTCAGATGAAAAAGATACAATAGTTAAACTCTTGGAAGATAGCCATGAGAAATATCCTAGGATATGTCCTTGTTGTGGCAAAAAAACCGGTCATGTTTTCTTTTACAAACATGACGAAAACAAATACGGTAGTGCTTGGGCCTGGTGCAGCACATGCCAGGAATATTCACATTCCAGATTTGAGACACCTACCTGGTGGAGAAATAATGCGTCCTTCCCGTTGGAGATTCTTCATGGGTGTCCTGACACACTTGATGAATCATGCGATGAAATTGATAATTGGGCAAATATACTGCTTGATGAAGATAATAAAATTCAATAGATATTTACATCCCTTGAAGCCAGGACATCCCCCTCATAACTGAGCTTCAGGCTAAAGAAATTGGGGTGGTCATCTGCAAAGAGGAGATCAAACATTATCTTATCCCCTTCCCAGACAGGAAGATCGTAGATATCCTTAAGATCCACCCAGACGAGCTCACCCTCGTCATTACTTGTAAGCTCGGGGAAATCTTCGAGCGAGCCATGGAACACATGCATATACTCGGTGCCATACTTATCGGATACAAATGTCACGTGACCCCTGTATTCCAGGGATGAGAGCTGATCGCGGGTAAGGCCGGACTCCTCATAGATCTCACGGATCATGCATTCCTCGGGGGACTCCGAGAGCTCCATGTGGCCGCCTAAACCCAAGTAGAGGTTTAGGTTCATGTCGTCCTTGCGGGTCTTCCTTATAAACAAACATTTACCCCGGCATACAATGTATACCAGGGTAGTAACCTGCACATTTATCTCGCGTGCCATCTATCAGATGTTCTCCATTGCAGGGAAAGGCTCGAAAGCCGTAAGATCCCATGCGTTGGACTCCGCCATAGCGATAGCGTTGTTAACTCTGTCGATATAGTAAGAGGATACGTCGACCTTGAAGGTCTCGCAGATCGCACACCACTTGTCTGCCATGCAGACGATGATGGCCTCGCGCTTCGTGGGCGGAATGGGAGTCAGAGGATACATATGTCTTCTGATTATATTCTCTTCGATGCGGTTCATGTCAAAGTCGCGTGAAGCGTTGCGCCATGCGATGCCGGGATGTGTGAATCCGTGGATCTTATGGGCGGGAACCGGATCGTGCCAGTCGTAAAGGAAATAATCGTGAAGCAGGGCGCCGCGGACAAGACTCTTGTGGTCGATCTTGATGTGGAACCTCTTCTCAAGGAACTTGGCTATCAGCAAAGAGAATTTGGCAACAGCCACACAGTGATTGAATACGCTGGTGTTGCCGTGCTGGATAAACTGCTTCATCTGCAATGCCTTGGGGTCTAAGAGGATGTCTTTACCTAAAGAGAATATCTCTTTGGCGAGGTTGTATTCGGTTATCTTCTTCGAATTCACCTATAGATTCTCCTTTCGAGCCGTGAGGCACACTCTTCTATAATTATATACCTTTCGAAAATCCCGAACAATAAAAGGATATTACAAATCGTATTTATGCGTGACCCTCAGGCGCCACCAGACCTTCCAGGTGTCGGTGAACATCTTCCAGATGTCGCTTATCTTGATCCTCGAAAAGGACTCCTCGCGGGAATAGTGCAAGACGATAGGCATCTCCTCGATCCTCGCGCCCAGGCGGTAAGCCAGGGCCAGAAGCTCGATATCGAAAGCGTAACCCTTGATCTGCCTTACCTTGACGATCTTGCGGATCAGGTCGCCCTTATAGATCTTGATGCCGGTCTGTGTGTCGTGACAGGACAGTCCGAAGAGGACTTTGAGCATCACAAAATAGCCGAAAGAGACGACTTTTCGCAAAGGAGGATAGTCGAGTTTTGAATCCTTATGCATCTTGGATCCGATGACGACATCACACCCTGTCTCTTCCATCTTCTTAAGGAAGCCTTCGAACATGTCGGGCATCAGGTCGAGGTCAGCATCGAGGAAGCCGACTATATCACCGCGGCTCTTCATGACGCCTTCGACGATGGCACTTCCCTTGCCGCGGTTGACTTCGTAACCGGCATCGATGACACCGGGGATGAGCTTGGCAGCACGCTGGATCTCGAGCCAGGTGCGGTCGCGCGATCCGTCGTTGACAGCGATTATCTCGAAGTCGTCGCAAAAGGAAGATATCGTGTCCGACATCACCTTAAGGTTGTCGAAGATGTGGTCACCTTCGTTATATGCTGGAACTACGACACTAAACATCAGAATCTGCCGCCGCCTCCACCGGAGAAACCGCCTCCGCCGCCACCGGAGAAGCCGCCGCCACCACCGGAGAAGCCACCGCCGCTGAAGCCGCTTCCGCCGCCACCGCCGCCGTCGCTCATGACGATCCTTCTTGTCTTTAAGAGCTTATCGGTCACTTCAACCTGAGACTGTTCCCTATCCATATACTGTTCGACTCTCGGCTTTGGATCGAGCCTCTTGCTGCGGACACCCGCGAATGCGATGAGAGCTGCCAATGCTGCCGGGATGATCAGGGAGAAGAATACGACTGCGCTCTGGTTCTGGTAGTTGTAATGTGTAAGGTCGTTCAGGATCCCGTAGATCGCATTGTAGTATTTCTGCGAAGACAGGTCACCCTTGTGGGATCTGAAGATATCCATGACATCGTCATCGTCGACGGAGAAATGGGCCGTGCCGTATGTGTAGAGCCAGAAGAAACGCTGGCCGTCCTCGTCGATCGAAAGGTCAACCAGGATACAGAATCCCGAGTGGTTACGGAAAGGGTTGTCAACGATGTTCTTCGTGTAGTAATCGGTGACATACTGCTGGCAGTCCTCGTCGGAATTGGTGTAGCCCTTGCCCTTGTCGCGGGTCGTTAAGATAATGACATTGATGTCCTTGCTGCGGCTCATGCTGCCGATCTTATCAGTTAATTCCTTCTCTTCCTCCTGGGTGAAGATGTTGGCGTCGTCAATGACCTTATATGTCTTCTTCGGAGGTATGTTCATTACGATGTAGAGCGCAAGGCAGCCTACGATTATCGCAATGAGGATCGCGGTAGCGACGACAGAGAGTGTCGATACCTCACCCCAGATCGAGATCTTCTCGCGCTTCTCTTTGCGGTTATTTGTATTAGTGCTCATCCGAATGTACCTCCCATGATCAGGGCCATTACGGCTCGTACTATTACCGCCAGGATCGCTAAGAGGATAAAGAAGAATACAACCTTCTTAACAGGGCTTATAGGGAGCGTGCCCGCAACTTCGCCCGTCTGTCCGTTGATCGCGAAATAGTAGTATTTTCCAAGGTACTTATAGGACATGAACCAGACCGGCAGGAGCGCATAGTCTGCCCTGATGTCGGTGAAGGCGCTCTTGTTCTCCTTGATCGAGAAAGAGTCGTACTTCTTGGTTTTAGACTTAATGAACTGATCGATATATTCGCGCCCGCGCTTGACGGCACGGTCCTTTAAGCCCTGGGCATCCAGATCGTAACGGTCTGCAAAGAAGCCCGGCAGGTACTTATAGTCGTAAGGGATCATCTTCTTCATGTCATAGGGCTCGATCGCCTCCATGAGCGCATCGTCGATACGGGTCTCACCGTCGAAAGGCACATTATCGAAAAGCATCTTGCCCTTGCAGTAGATCTCGTAATCCTTGATGGTCTTGACGTTGCCTGAGATTGAACTCGTCGAACCCTTGCCCGTTACATCAAGATCTATGTTGTAATCGAAAAGCCAGAAAGGCACATAAAGGCCCGTCAGTTTCTCTATGTTCTTCTGCGATACGAAGTTCATCGGAGTCCAGCGTCCGCCCTTCGCCCACTTGATGAAGAGGTTTTCGGCCTTCTCGCGTCCGATCGAGAAAGGTATCAGATACTTGGGTTTGAAGTTGTCCGCGAGGCGCTGGCCAACGAGTGCCGGCGATCCGCAGAATGCGCAGAATGTCGCGGATGTGTGTGAATCGGTAACGACCCTGGCGCCGCACGCATTGCAGACGAACTCGGTCTTGTCAGAGTTATCCTCAGCCGCAGCCTCCTTCTCAGTTACCGTGAACTCGGCGTTATCAGCCTCTGCTTCGAAAACGGAATCCTTGTCGCCTTCAAAAGCCTTGGCCTGGTCTTCAGCGCCCTTTGTCTTCCCTTCCTTTAGTTCATCAGGTGTCGACTCGATCGAAGATGGATCGAAAGCACCGCCGCAGAACGCACACTCAAGCTTCTGAGTGTCCGGATTAAATATCAGGTTCGCGCTGCACTGCGGGCATTTAATGGTATCAGCCACTTAATATTCCCCCATTCCATAAGGTAATCTTTAATAATCAGTTTGCTATTATACCATTTTAGGGGTGAACATGCGAACCGGCATTTGCTACTTGCAAGCCCCGGACAAGAAGTTTATAATGCAACACATGATGACAAGATCTTTTACAGGCTTTGGATTTGAGTTTAACTTCGCCTTTACACATAAAGTGCGTTGATGCTTCACTTGGCCTGATTTTTAGATTAGAGAATTAATACGGTCCTGCGGTGAAGCATCGCAGGACTTTTTTAATGAAAGGAAGGAACGTTATGAACAAGGACAAAAAGGTAGAAGAACAGAACATCGAGAACATCGACAAGCAGATCGCCGAGCTTTTCGCGACAAGGCTCACCGAGAGCCGCAAGGCCGACGAGGGCATGCTCCCTTCTGAGATCGCATTGAAGTGCAGAAGGTACGAGCGCGACTTCTTAGTGAACCTCTCGGAGGAGCAGGGCGAATTCGAAGGCTACGAGCGCGTGCTCTTCTCCACCCTCTTCAATCTGTCACACGCCTACAAGATCACAGGTTATGGCGCCAAGACCGACCTCGCCGACAAGATCCGTAATGCCGTCGAGTCGACTCCCAATCAGTTCCCCGAGACTGCAGTCGTTGCCTGCCAGGGCATCGAGGGCGCCAATTCCCAGATAGCTGCCGACAAGTTATTCCGCAGCGCGAACATCATGTATTTTCGAACATTCGAGGGCGTCTTCCAGGCAGTCGAGAACGGCCTCTGCAAATACGGCATCCTTCCCATCGAGAATTCTTCCTTTGGCTCTGTCACATCCGTATACGACCTCATGAAGAACCATAAGTTCTCGATCGTGCGCTGCATCAAGCTCCAGATCAACCACCGCCTGATGGCAAAGCCCGGCACCAAGCTCTCCGACATCAAGGAAGTCTATTCCCACGAGCAGGCTATCGGCCAGTGCTCCAACTTCCTTAAAGAGCACGGCGACATCAAGATAACAGTCGTCGAGAACACCGCAGTCGCAGCCAAGATGGTGGCAGACTCCGACCGCACCGACGTTGCTGCCATATCATCCCCTGACTGCGCATCTTTGTATAACCTTTCGATCGTATCTGATTCCATCCAGAACACGGACCACAACTACACAAGGTTCATCTGCATCTCCAAGGACATGCAGATCTTCCCCGGCGCATCCAAGATCTCCATGATGCTCTCTCTCGGCCACACACCGGGGTCCCTCTCGGATACGCTTGTGCGCTTCTCCTCTCTGGGCTTGAACCTCACCAAGCTCGAGTCCCGCCCGATAAGCGGCCGCGACTTCGAGTTCATGTTCTATCTGGATGTTGAGGCATCAGTATATTCAGACAAGGTTATCGCAATGCTCTGTGAGCTCGACGCCCAGTCGACTGAATTCGCATTCCTGGGGAGCTACTCTGAAGTGTGATCTTCGGGATGTTGCTCATAAATCGGGGCCTTGTTGCTCATTACGCGCAACATCAGGCTGATTTCTGTTGATTTTGGGGATGTTGCTCATAAATCAAGGGCATGTTGCTCATTACGCGCAACATTAGGGTCTTTAATGAGCAACATGAACAACAAATTGCGGCGACTTCCGCAGGAGGACTAAGCAAGCAAATTGTTGTGAATGTTTATTTCCCGAAAAGATACTCTACAAACTTTGCGTCTTCTTCAAGATCGTTGGAACCGGTGGAGAATGTGAAGGCGATGTAGTAGGTGCCCTCTTCGTTGAGGCCGAGTTTACGCTCGATCTCATCGGTGAGCTTCAATGCGAGAGGGACTTTACCCTCATCAGCATCATATTCTGTCTTCTCCTTATCGGTTGCCTCGTAGTAGTAGAAGTCAGACTCCGTATACTTATCCATGTCTACGATGAGCTCCATGCTCGTAAGGTAGTCAGGTGTCGAGTAGTTATAGACTGCATCCTCCCTCATGATGAGGTAGTCGTATGCGCCGGTCAGGAGCGATGCCCTGAATGCGATATCAAGATATCTTTCCTGGAAATCAAGGTCTGTCTTGAAGTCGAGGTCAGTATCGAGAAGCGATGCAGTCCTGTTGGATGGGTACCCGCCCCACTCAAGGAAACCGTCTGTTGCATACTTGCGGCCCTCTTCTGAAACCTCGGCATTGATGAGACCGCCGCCTAAGACTTTCATCTTATCCTTGTAGACGTCGGAGATGTACCAGCCGATAGCGGCAAGAACGAGGACCACGATGATGACGGCAGGCAGATAGTAGGATACAAAATGAATGACCTTCTCCTGGCGCGTCATTCCCTTAAGCTTCTTCTTCTCAGATCTTATGAATCTTGTGAGCTTGTTGCCGGACTTATCTTCCTCTTCCTTAACGTCAGGAGTATTGAGGTTTTCTTCCAGTTCCTTGGTCTCCATCTTAGCGCTTGCAAGAGAGACGTTGCCCGTTGCATCTTCTTTCTCAACAGCAGCATATGCAGACTCGGATTCAGCATCTTCAGAATCTTCAGCATCGTCTGCAGCTTCACCTGTCTCAGCACCCTCTCCGCCTTCACCGGCGTCTTCGATCTTGCCGGTGACTTCCGCCATGGCCGCCCTGTTTTTTTCAAGCTTATTGAACTGCTTGATGAAGATGCGGGCCAGGAAGAATGTCGTTGCCGTGGATGTGAAAACATATATCAGCGGGAACCACTGTGAATACCAGAGGCAGGCAATAATGGACACGAGCATGAATGCCACGATGAGGATAAGAGGAATGAATCTTATGATGACGAAGATCAGGGCAGCCTTGAAATACTCTCTGGTCTTCATCTCGTATCTTGCAATGGTCGGGAATATGGCGATCGTCATGAGGACTACGAAGACGCTCATGAAGATAACGCCGAACTTATAAATGAAAGGAGTGGTGCTCCAGCCGGACACGATGATCCAGCGCCAGTCCAGAAGTATCAGGACGATCGCCATGAGCAGGATCATCCAGGAGATGGTCGCCTGCTTGAAGTTGCGGGCGAAGGCCTTGAAGAAAGGGATGATCGTGCCGGAATCTTCTCCCCTCATTATCTTCATGGCAACGTAGTACTTGGCTGAGTACGCAGCGCCAAAGGTTACAAGAGGGATACTGCAGATGACGAAGAGCAGATTCAATATGATGAGATCTGCTATCGTGCTGATGAAGTTCATCGCAGGGCTGTCCGGTTTTAATAAGTTCATATATCACCTTTAAGTCAGTTTTTTCGATATTGGCCGGATGAGGCTTACATATTGTATACCAAATCCTCTTCTAAAAAAACTGCCCTGATCCCCCCCATAGACCAAGGCAGTTCGTATATAGAATTTTAGACTGTAGAAGATTACTCTTTTACACCACCGATCGTAAGACCGGTAACGAAGTATCTCTGCAGGAATGGATAGAGAGCGATGATAGGTGCCATCGTTGCTATCGTAGCTGCAGCTCTGACGGTCATAGGTGTAACCGTAACGGATGCACCGCCTGTCTGTGCTGCCTGCTGAGCGGATACCTGACCGGATGTTGCGGTCGAAACGTTATCAAGGAGCTTCATGAGCTCGTACTGGAGCGTTGTATACTGAGGATCCATTCTGTTATAGAGCATTGCATCGAACCATGCGTTCCAGTGGTAAACGGCAACGAACAATGCGATGGTCGCGTAAACCGGTTTACACAGTGGCGATATGATCTTTGCAAAGACTGTCATGTAACCTGCACCCTCGAGCATAGCTGATTCTTCCAGAGACTCAGGGATACCGCCCATGTATGTTCTCATGACCATAACGTTGAATGCGGATACCATACCGGGAATGACATAAACCCAGAAGGATGATGTCAGGTGGAGATATCTGAAGAGGACCATTGTAGGAATAAGTCCGCCGGATGCATACATCGTGATGATCCAGAACAGTGAAAGGCTTGACTTGAACAAGAACTTCTTACGGCTCAGGATATATGACAACAACGCATTTGCGAAAAGTGATGTCAATGTACCCAGGATAGTCCTGAGGATCGTGATCCTCAAAGCGATCCAGATACTCTCCTTAGCGAAAACCGTCTCGTAGTTCTTCGTTGCAAACTTACGGGGAAGGAAATGGATACCGCCTCTTACAGCGTCATTACCTTCGTTGAAAGAGTAAGCCAGCGTGTTAAGGATAGGATAAAGTGTTACTAACGCAAACAGTAAAAGGAAAATAGTATTGAAGATGTAGAATATGACATCTTCTGTTGCCATCTTCTTCTTTCTCTTCTTTAACGGTCTGTTTAATGTTACTTCTGTTTCTGCCATGATAATTCTTCCTCCCTTCCCTTAGAATAGACGCTCGTCGCCCTTTTTCTTAGCGACATAGTTTGCCATGACGATAAGTGTCAAGGATACGACTGTCTTAAAGATACCGGCTGCCGTACCGAGCGAGTAGTCCATGTTACGGCCATCAAGAGCCCAGTCAAGGACGTAGATGTCGATCGTTCTGGATACGCTGCGTACAACGTCGTTACCCAGGAGGTACTGCAACTCGAATCCTGCGTTAAGAACGTTACCCATGTTCATGATGAGAAGGATAATGATCGTAGGCCTCAAAGAAGGCAATGTAACGTATCTCATCTTCTGGAAACGGCCTGCACCGTCGATAGCTGCTGACTCATAGAGGCAGGGATCGATGGATGTGATAGCTGCCAGGTAGATGATAGCGTTCCAACCTGTTTCCTTCCAAAGGTGGCTCAACGTTACCAGTGGCCAGAACCAGTTCGGTTCTGCAAGGAAGTTGTAAGGCGAATCCACGATATGGAGCTTCAGAAGGATCTCGTTGATGATACCGGTGTTGGATACTGCATCGTGAACGATGGCAACAACGATGATCCATGAAAGGAAGTGAGGCATATATGAAATTGTCTGGATTGATTTCTTAAAGTATTTGTTCCTGACCTCGTTCAAGAGGATAGCGAAAGCGATTGCAACTACTGTACTGAATACGAGATTCAATACACCCATTGCAAAGGTATTACGGATAACCATAAGGAAGTTGTTATCACTGAACAGGAACTGGAACTTCTTGAGTCCCACGAACTGGGATTTGAAGATTCCCTTAGCGAATTTAAAATTCTGGAAAGCCATTATCCAGCCGATCAAGGGCAGATAATTGAAGATGATACCGTAGATGACATATACTACGCCGATAACGATAAGGACCCACTGTCTCTTGAATTCCTTAACAGTGAACTTGGGCTTATCCTTGATCTTCTTTGCTTTCTTCATGGCTTCGGCCTCAGCTTCGGAAACTGCTGAGCCCTTGGAATTGAACTTGCTCTCCTGCTGTTCCTTGAGAGCAAAGTAATCAACTTTCTTACCTGACTTCTCTGTCAGGTCTTCCATGTTCTTATCAGATTTGGAAGTAGAATTGTCCATGTTTATGCTTCTCCTGTAAAAAAGTGGTGGCAACCACAGTTATTTTTATTCCATGGTTGCCACCACATTGTTTAATGCCTAGAACTGGATGTTAATACATCACTTTACGCCGTAAGCTTCAATTCTTCTGTTGACCTCAGCCTGAGCTGCGTCGAGGAATACCTGAGGGTTAACGCCGTTGTAAGCTTCCTGGTAAGCTGTCCAGTCATTCTCGAAATCCTTGGACATGATGACCTTAGGGAGCCATGTGTGCTTAACTTCTGCCATCTTCTTCCAAACTGTACCGTAGTCTGTGTCAGCACCGATGCTGTTGGACCAGGACCAGAGAGGATACCAAGGGTTCTGAGGCTTGTAGTCTCTTGAACCGAGGAAATCGATGTATGTCTCAGCGCCATAAGCTGCGAAACACTTCTTCATAGGTTCGGACATGCCGAGCTGGAACTCAGAAACCTGCTCCTGAGGCTGCATAGCGTTGATGCCGTCCTTGGATGTTCCGAGCCACTGAGGGCAGTAAGAATATTCACAGGAGTGAGCTGCCTTGTACTCGTCGCTCTTCCAGTTTTCTCTCTGCTCAGGTGTTCTGTAGTAGAGACCATTCTCGTCAACACAGTAGTCAACGTCCTTGATACCCCAGTAACGGAGATCGTGGATATCCTGGTCGAGGAGCTGGCTTAAGAATCTGAATGCTGCATCAGGATCCTTACAGGATGTTGTAACAGCGCAGCCGGAAGAAGCATTGAGCTCAGGTCCGCCATAGTAAGCCTGGCTGGAAACGCCGGGAGCCTTAAGTCCGATAGGTACATATTCACAACCCATCTCGTCGAGACGATACTTGGAACCGTCCTTAGCTTCGAGAACCTGTGCGAAAGGTCCCATGATGGAGTATGCGAAATCCCAGTACTGATCGCAGAGAGCGAGAACACGACCTGTAGAAAGCTTAGCAATATACTCGTCGTATGTCTGTGTTGCGAACTCAGGGTCCATAGCGCCCTTGTTGAACTCTTCGTTGAGCTTCTGGAAATACATCTTAGCTGTAGGTGTTGTGTTGTAGTCAACAACCTTAGGGTTGGAAGGATCGTCAACGTTAACGATAACGCAACCGTCGTTCGGATAACCGTCGAGGAACATAGGAGCGTTCTCTACGCAGAAATACTTCCAGTCTTCACAGAGAGCTGTGTAAGGAATAACAGGTGTTCCATCGGGCATCTCAGGATTCTTTGCAGCATAGTCCTCAAGGAGCTTGAAGAAATCATCAAGAGTCTCGATCTTAGGATAGCCTGCATCTTCGAGAACACGGATCTGAACCCAGAAAGCCTCACCGTTCTGACCTGTGGTCTTGTCTTCGCCATAGATGTTGCCGAAAACGTTTGCCCAGTAGATCTTACCATCGTCCATACGGAACTTGTTCCAATCCTCTTCGGAATACATTTCCTTGAGGTTAGGATACTTTTCAAGATAATCATCCCACGGTACGAGCAGACCGCTCTCATAAAGCTGAACGGAACCGTCACCACCATCGATGAGGTCAGGCAACTTACCGGAAGCGATGATGGATCCGATAGCCTCGCCAGCTTCCTGACCTGTGAGCCAGGATTCCTGAACACGAACGCCGGTCTTCTTAGCGATGATCTCTTTGATCTCGTTGTTAGCGTTCTTTTCCTTACCTGCCATAGCAGCGAACATGGTCATGTCGATGATCTCATCATCAGCATATTCCTTTGTTGCTTCAGTGGTAACTTCTGCTGTTGTTTCGTCGCCACCGGGAGCTGCTGTTGTTGCTTCTGTGTCCTTGCCACCAGCTGTTGTCTCGGGTGTTCCCGTAGAGTTACAACCAGCAAGAGCAGAAACAGCCATCATTGATGCCAAAGCCAATGATACGAGCTTCTTTGTCTTCATTAGTAAACCTCCATAATTAGACTCTCGTTTGCACGATTTAATTAAGCACCCTAATTATAGATTTGCCCCTTTTTTGCCACAACCCGAGAAACTCTAACGAAACAACCGATAAATTCTACATAAATGATGACAAATTACAGACGCCCAAATTATGCACTATGCACAAAAGAGTGGTGCAGATTGAACAAAATGCGCAGATTATGACCCCAGATTAGTCTTGCGGTACTTAGAGGGCGTACAGCCCATGATCTCAATGAATTTGCGGATAAAATAGTCGCTGTCCTTGTATCCTACATCCTCTGCGATCTGGTTGATCTTCTTATCGGTATTGATGATCTGACGTGACGCTTCCTTGATCCTGTAATTTGTCAGGTAATTCTTAAAAGACATTCCGTATTTCTTCCTGAAGATCTGCCCCAGATAGGAACTGTTGATGTGATACTTATCGCCAAGGTCCTTAAGACTTAAGTTGTCGGCATAGTTCTTGCGGATCTCGTTTTCGACGTCGGCAAGGATACCGCGGGATATGCTCTTGCGAAGTTCCGAAAGGTATGCGGCATACTCGGTAGCAAACTTCTTAAGGTGCTCGTGGCTTCCGCGGACAAGGGCCTTCTCCGAAGTCTGCTCGGATATGTACTGGATTACTTCCTCCTGGTTGACCGAGTCGTCCTGCTCGCTTGCCAGGTGGATCAGCTGGAAGAGCAGATAGTTGATGTTAAGGTCACTGCCCTCCTTGCCCTGAAGCTCTTCGTAGAGCTTCTCGACGCCGGAATCTATCGCGGGCAGGTCGTTCGTCTCTATGGCAGATACGATCTCGTCGATCGTGTTCTTGCAGAGGACTATGTTGCTGTGGCTGACATCAGCTTCCTCATAGATATATAACTTCTTTGTAGTATGAAATCCGGTGATGCTCTTCAATGATCTTATGGATTCGTAAGACTCTGCAAGCGACGAGATGTCTGATACCTTCTTGCCGCAGAGGAGCCTTACCGGCTTTATTATCAATAATTCTATCTTTCTTATAAACTCATTAAGGAATTCCGTCTCGCTCATGCCCCTTACGGTCGCCATGTTCTCGCAGTATATGAATCCGACATTATAATTATCTTCATCATAAGCAAAATCGATCGTGAAGTGGTTTATGCTGTCTTTCATGACTTCCCTGCAGGCATTATAGAGCTGCTTCTGGAGCTGGGTCATGTCGTAGTCATCTGAAGATTCCGATTCAACGATCAGGTCCCTGTCGACATACTCTATGTCGATGAACCTCATGTCCCCTATAAGCTGGAGGTGCTTGGCCAGATAGTCCGTGTCTTCGTCAGCGAACTTGTCGTTTAAGACATGCCTTATGATCCTTGCAAGGTAGGCATCCTCCATCTTCTCCCTGTCGCGCCTTAAGATTATGGACTCGCGGTTCTTGTTGGAGACCTTGCGCAGGATCGCGATAAGGTCTTCCTCGTTAACGGGCTTTAATATGTAGTCAAGGCAGCCGTTCCTTATCGCCTGCTGGGTGAAGGTGAAATCATCGTAACCTGTTAAGAGGACGAACTCGGCATCTGATATCTTATCGTTCTTTACGGTCTTTAAGAGTTCAAGACCTGTCATCTCAGGCATCTTGATGTCGGAGATAACGAGGTCCACGTCGTTATTCGAAAGATAGTTCAAAGCCTCCCTGCCGTTGGAACAGACCTTAACTATCTCGAATCCTTCGCTCTCCCAGTCAATAATGACCTGCAGGCCCTGAAGGATATAAGGTTCGTCATCGACAAGCATTACGTTAAGCATTTTCCGGCTCCTCTTACTTTAATCCTTTTTTATTATGTCAGTCGGTATCGTGATGATGACGCTCATTCCGATGCCCTTCTCGCTCTCGATCATGAACTTGGCCCTGTTGTGGAACATCATCTTGATCCTAAGGCATGCGTTCAAGATACCGACGTGCTTTGCGTTCTTTATCATATCAATGGTAACACAGTTCATCTTGCGCTGCAGTGATACGGCCTCAGCCTCGTCCATTCCGTCGCCCGTGTCTTCGACCTCTATAACCAGTCTGTCGTCCTTCTTATAGACCCTTACGAAGATCCAGCCCTGGGCGGACTTGGACTCGATCCCGTGGACGCAGGCATTCTCAACGAATGTAACGAGCGTCAGTTTGGGGATCAGGTAATCCTTACAGTCTTCTGCAATATCGATCTCGAAAGAAATCCTGTCTCCGAACCTGTAGCTCTGGAGCTGGAGGTAGGCATCTACGAACTCCTCTTCCTCCTCGATCGTAACGGCATCGCCGTGCCACTCAACGTTCTGCCTCTCCATAACGGCGAGTCTCTGGACCATCTCGGCCGTCTCGTTCTCGCCCTTCAGGATACTGTGCATCCTGATACTCTCAAGAGCATTGAAGAGGAAGTGAGGATTGATCTGGCTCTGGAGGGCCAGGAGTTCCGCGTTCTTTCTTGCGATATCGTTCTCCTGCTCACGGAGCTTATCCTTATAGATAGTGTTGGTCTTCTCGTTGTTGATCTCAACGATCCTGTTATAGTCGTGCATCAGCGACGAGATCTCGTCCGACCCGTTGATCTCCTCGATCGGCTGGAACAACTCGTTGGAGCCCTCACCGAAAGCCTTGCCCAGGATGCTGATCCTGCTGGTGATGGACTTTTCGAGGAGCTTCATGATGACGACAGGGATGATGAGCGTAAAGAGGAGCAGGAGGATTATTACCTGGAAGTGGTTCTGGATGACTGTCGAGATCGTCATGTCTTCCGTGATCGCATAGATCTTGAAGGTATTGCCGTACATCTCGAACTCCCTGATCGTAACGTAGGGCTCAAATTCAGACAGGGTCACGACAGTCTGGTAATCCACTTCCTTCTTGTCGTTTGTGTGGATCAGGTAATCGCCGCAGCAAAGGTACATCGTACAGTTGACCGGGATATCTTCCAGACCTTCGACGATCTTGCTGTTCTTGGTCTCGATCGTGATGATCTTCTCGATGCTGGACTTGGTATTCTTCATCCTCCTCACATAGATAAAACGGTTCCTGTCAAAGGTCGCCCACTTGGGGTACTGGTCGTAGTAGGAGTAGACCGCTTCATCCACGTTATCGTTGATGAAGGCCTTATACCAGACTTCCCCCTCGGCTTCCGACAGTTTGTGGAAATAGTTACCGTTTATGATCGTGGGGTTGTCCGTATAGATTACGATCCTGTCCCTGTTGATATCCGACAGTGTCGTGAAGAATGAGTTCGAGAAGTTGACGACATAGTTATCGTAGTAGTCGTAGGGTATGCTGTACCAGGTGTTAAGGAAGGAGTTTAAGTTCTTGTTGATGTCGATAGCCGATGCAACCTTTGAATCGTATGCGAGTATGCTGTCAAGGTAGTTCGCGTAACCTTCGATAGCGCTCTCCCTGTAGTGGTTCTGGTTGATCCTCTCCGCATCGAAAATGGATCTGAAGAGGATGGCATCAGTCATGACGAGCGGCAGGATAACGCAGAAGATATAGATCAGCAGGAACTTCCTGCTGAGCTTCAGCCTCCCGAACAATCCGCCTTTGATGATCCTCATCATGATAGGGTCACACCATGCCCTTATAAGAGCTCCCCTCTCTTAATTTCATTCCTATAATATAGAAATCGGCGGAGCTTTGCAAATGACAGGCCTGATTCCTGATCCTGAGGACAGGTTAGATCCGCCTTGCTCCCGGCAACTGTAATCGACGGTTTTGGCGACTGTACAGTCGTCATTTGGGGGTTTTACAGTCGTCAGACACTGCAGACCGCTCTCCAAGACACTGTACAGTGTCATAATTTGGCATTTACGGTGTCTTGCCCCTGATCTTTATGCCTGCCATGTACTCGCGAAAATCAAAATTCGACTTAACCTCATCATCCGAATAAAGGTGTCTTTCCATAGCAAGAGACGTGCTGTCCTCATTTGTAAGCATCTCTATGGCGTCTTTTATCGATGAGGCGTCCGTCAGGCTTCGGACAAGCGGGGCCTGCATACCGAAGCGGTCGGCAATGTCCTCTTTTAAGAATTTCTTATCTGCAATAATGAACACATACCAACGGGCATCTTTCTTATCTCCTATATAGGGAGGACTTTTCATCTGCTCATCAAGATAAGCCTGCATGGAAGAATACTTTTCCATTCCCGGGAACCCGTCAGCCCAGCAGTACTGGGCCCCGTAATAGCGGACATTCATATCATGCTGGTTATAAGTATCCTTGTCATGGAGAACATAAGCCCACTTCAAGATCTGCTCATGGTCTAATGCGGACTTAATAAATCCTTCGGTATCATCTCCCCGGTCGCCTTCCCTGATGACCAGAAAGTAAATGCGCTCTTTAGATCTCAGCATGTTTAAGTCTCTTTCCCTGGGAAACCATTAAGCCAAAAAACTACTTCTTATCTTTATAGTTATAGATGGACTCTCTGTTCTGCTTATCATAAAGCTGGGATATATCGATTATCTGTACATACTTTACTTTGTAGCCATCATCACCATCGTCGTAATTATCTGAATAGACATGGATCTTTTTATCAGATCCCGCCAGATTATATAACCTGCAGTGAGCGTCATCTTCCGTAAGAGCATATTGCTCGTAACTGTTAAAGAATTCACGGACTTCCTTCTCATCTGAATAATCCAGATCCTTCAGGTCTTCCTTACTTATGGAATCAGAAGTCCCGGTTATCTTCCAGACATCATTATCTGACCAGACTTTGCCGGTATTTAAGACCTGGTAACCTTCGCTCCTGCCATACTCTGACAGGATACTGCACTGACTTACGCCAACGATCACGCATTCGACATCTTTGCCTGATCCGTCTCCGAAAGTATATCTGTCGGTATATTCCGAAGGCCCGTCATCTTTGAATCCTGACTCGATCTTAAGACCATATCTCTTATCAAGAGTCATAAGATGAAGTCTCGTAACTCCAACCGAATCCTTGCCGTCAGAATCCCTGTCGTTCACAGCGCACACGTCAAGCCCCAGATAGTAAGTTTCCTTATCTGTATACACATAGAATTCAGACTCATAAACTGCAACTGCTTCAGTCTTTGACCACTGAGCTGTCTTTCTGGCTCCAAGGTCTGCGCTGATATATGTCGTATCCTTTATATCGCCTTTGAAGCCTGCCAGCAGATCATCTACCGCATCTTCCGTATCCTTCATATCGAGCAGGCCCTTGCAGAGCATCTTCTTTAAACCTGCCTTATCCCCGGCAGCTATGTATTCAAGGGTGCCGGCCGCCGTTCGCATGTATACGTTTTCGCTCTTGTTATCAATATCTTTTTTATCTTTATATGGCTTGTCTATCTTGCTAAAGGGGCGGCTTCCCGCATCAGGCACGAGATCTGAAAGAGAGCAGCCCGTTAACAAGACCATAACAGCTATTATTGCTACTACTATCTGTTTTCCGTATCGAGTCATAATATATCCTTTCATATCCTGCTTTCGATCCAGCCTTAAACTACTGCCACTTTTTGTAAGGGCATTTGCCGCGGACCAGTGCGGCGCGGATCTCGACAAAGCAGCCGCAGGCAAGGCAGGTGCCCTGATTAAGTTTCTCACACTCACGGCAGATATCAAGACGCATGTCGCGGACATCATCTGCCGCCAGGTCTTCGGGCGGCAGGTCGCTTAAGCTCTTGCCTATGAGTTTCTCGTACTTCTCGCGGTCAAAGTCAGAGAGGAGGCACCTTGTGCAGATCTTGGTCATGCGCAGACTTCGATGTGAAGGACCGTGGATGCGGGGATCTTGAAGAAGAGCTTGTCGCCTTCGATCTTTATGTCATCGAAAGATTCGATCTTAACAATATCAGGATCATCGAATGTGTTCTTGGCATCCTTAGCTCCTCCGACCATCTCGCCCTTGGCACTCTTTATTGCAAGGCCCGGGATCAGAGTCTCGATATCGTATGCTTCATCGAGAGAGAGGTTTGTCAGCGTGATGTGGATCCTGCCATCATTGTCTCTGGAAACTGATTCAGTCAGATTAGGCACCATGTAGTTATCCTCGAGGCCTATCTGCTCGGTATCAACGGAACTTGAGAGGAGCTCATTGTCCTGATGGCAGCTGTACATCTTGAAGACATGGTATGTGGGAGTCTTTATCATCTTGTCGCCCTCGGTCAGGATAACTGCCTGGAGAACGTTTACGAGTTGGGCGATGTTGGCCATCTTGACTCTCTTGCAGTGCTTGTTGAAGATGTTTAAGTTGATGCCTGCGATGAGAGCATCGCGGATCGTGTTCTGCTGATAGAGGAACCCTGGGTTGGTGCCGGGCTCGACATCGTACCATGTGCCCCACTCGTCGACCATGAGGCCGATCTTGCATTCGGGGTCGTATCTGTCCATGATGGCGGAATGCTTTTCGATGAATTCCTCCATTGCGAATGTCTTGGAGAGGGTCATGTACCACTCTTTGTCGTTAAAGTCAGTTGCGGATCCCTTGGCATCCCAGTCGTAAGGGAGCGTGTAGTAGTGGAGAGTGAGCCCGTCCATGTAACCGAAGTTCTGGGGGAAGGTTCCCTGCTGCCTGAAGCACTCGTGTAACAATGTTTCAGTCCATGCGTAGTCCTTGTCTGAAGGGCCTACGGCGAGCTTCTTGATCTTCTTGTCGGGATTATACTGCTTAACGAAAGTCTGGTAGTGCTTGTAGAGGGATGCGTAGTATTCGGGCACCATATTGCCGCCGCAGCCCCAGGTCTCATTGCCGACTGCGAAGTAATCGACGGTCCAGGGCTCCTCCCTGCCGTTCGCGCGCCTTAAGTCTGCCATGGGAGATACGCCGTCAAAGGTCATGTACTCGACCCATTCGCTCATCTCGCGGACAGTGCCGGAACCTATATTGCCGTTAACGTATGTCTTACAGCCCAATTGTTCAGCCAGGTCCATGAACTCGTGCGTTCCGAAGCTGTTGTCTTCGGTGACGCCGCCCCAGTTGGTGTTGACCATCTTCTTGCGACACTCCTTGGGGCCGATGCCGTCTTTCCAGTGGTACTCGTCGGCAAAGCATCCGCCCGGCCAGCGGAGGACGGGGATCTTCATCGCCTTCAAAGCTTCGACGACGTCGTTACGCATACCGCGCGTATTGGGGATCGGCGAATCCTCACCGACATATATACCTTCGTAAATGCATCTTCCGAGATGCTCAGAGAAATGTCCCTGGATCTCAGGGTTGATGTGTCCTTCTTCCTTGTTAGGATTGATGATGAGTCTTGCCATAGTCCCCTCCTATAATATGCCCCAAGAGGCACAGGATATTTCTCAAGTTACATTAGCTTCGGGCAAATTGCAAGAAGGCATTAACAAAGACTTGAATTTATTCGGGTTTTATCTTGAATTTATCCCGTTGTATATAGATGACCTATTTACTAACATAAATGTAGATGTATCTATTCCATGAGGGGAGTTCCATATGTTAAAGACCGTAAAGACCGAGAACGGACTCGTAAGAGGCCTTCCCGGAAATAATACCCGTATCTCTGTTTTCAAAGGCATTCCGTTTGCACTGGCTCCTGTAGGGGATCTGCGCTGGAAGGCGCCCCAGCCTGCAAAAGACTGGGATGGCATCTACGATGCTTACAAGTTCGCGCCGATCTCCGTACAGGACCAGCCCGGAGTCGGAACTGACATATATTGCCGCGAGTGGCACGTCGACCCCGACATCGAGATCGACGAAGACTGTCTCTATTTAAACGTCTGGACACCCGCGAAAAGCTCTGACGAGAAACTTCCCGTCCTGGTATGGTTCTTCGGCGGCGGCTTCCAGTGGGGCTACACAGCCGAGATGGAATTCAACGGCGAGAACCTTGCCAAGAAAGGCATCGTCGTCGTAACAGTCAACTACAGACTGGGTGCATTAGGATTCTTATCCCACCCTGATCTTTTTGCCGAGAGCCCCGATGCACCTGCAAACTTTGGTCTCCTGGACCAGCAGGCAGGACTTAAGTGGACAATAAGGAACATCGCAAACTTCGGCGGCGATCCTTCTAACATAACTATCGCAGGGCAGTCTGCAGGCGGCGGGTCCGTATTGAACCACCTGACAGCCGAGTCATCGATCGGGCTCTATCAGAAAGCGATAATCCTGTCGGGCATAATTCAGTTCCCTTACATACAGGACTTCGTAATGACCCCAAGGGAGATCGACGATGCCTGCTCTTACGGAGTTAAGTTTTTCGAGAAGTTAGGCATTAAGACGGTCGAAGAAGCACGCAAGCTCGATGCATCTTACATCCGCGAAGTCTATGCCAAGTTCCGCGAAGAAGAGAACTTCTTCTTCACGCCCATGGTCGATAAAGTCCTTATATCAGGCGATCCCTTCAAGCTCCTGGCAGAAGGCAGGCATGCGCATGTGCCCCTGATGTCGGGCAACACTTTCGATGAGTTCCCGAGCTTCATCTTGGCTGACTCAGACAGCGACTTCGAGAACAAGGCAAGAGAGATATTCGGCAGCAAGGCCGATGAGTTCCTCTCATTCCCCGAGGCAAAGGCGCACGAAGGAAAGATCTATGCCAAAGTCCGCGGTATAGAGTGTTCTGTGAAGGCGGCTTTCGCGCATAACGACAAGCCCGGTTACTACTACAGCTTCGAGCCTGACATCCCGGGCGAAGACAACCCCGGAACCTTCCACTCAGTCGATCTCTGGTTCTTCTTCGATAACCTCGACAAGTGCTGGAGACCCATGGTTGGCAGGCACTTCGACATCGCAAGACAGATGAGCACGTATTTCGTGAACTTCATAAAGAAGGGCGACCCCAACGGCAACGATGCAGACGGCTCTGCCCTCCCCTTGTGGAAGCCTTACTCACCTGAATATAAGAACGAGATGCACTTCACATCTGACGGTGCTGTAGCAAAAGTTCAGGAAGATTCACCTGACTCTGATTTCTATACCTTCATGACACGTCACATCGAAGAGTCAGCAAGAGGCGTCAAAGCAGAGAAAGAGAAAGCCCCTGACATGCCCGTTGCACTCTACGAGGTTCCCAAGAAGCAGGCTTTCAATCCCTACCTTCCCAACTGGGAATTCATCCCCGACGGCGAGCCTTACGTATTTGGCGACAGGGTCTATATCTACGGATCCCACGATGTGTTCAACGGACACGCTTTCTGTCTGGAAGACTACGTTACATGGTCGGCCCCCGTTGACGATCTCGGCAACTGGACCTACGAGGGTGTCATCTTCAAGAGGACTGACGATCCCAACAATGCTGAGGACCGCGCATGTCTCTACGCTCCCGATGTTACGATCGGACCTGACGGCAGATACTATCTCTACTATGTATTGGACAGAGAGAACATCGTATCCGTTGCAGTATCAGACTCACCAAACGGCAAGTTCGAATTCTATGGATTTGTTCATTACGAAGACGGTCAGCTCCTTGGCAAGAAAGAAACAGACGAGCCCCAGTTCGATCCGGGCGTCTTAACGATAGGTGATACGACATATCTTTACACCGGCTTCTGCGGTCAGGGCGACAAGTCCCGCCACGGCCTTATGGTAACGGTCCTCGATAAGGACATGCTCACGGTAAAGCGTGCGCCCGAATTCCTTATCCCTTCCACCCAGCACAGCGCCGGCACTGAATACGAAGGTCACGCTTTCTTCGAGGCGCCTTCCATCCGCGAGAGGAACGGAATCTACTATCTGATCTATTCTTCGCAGGTAATGCATGAACTCTGCTACGCAACATCGGCTGATCCCCTGGGACCTTTCTCCTACGGCGGAGTCATCGTATCCAACTGCGATATCGGAATAGACAGTTATAAGCCCGCTGACAAGCCCGCATGTTTTGGTGCCAACAACCACGGCAGCATCGTCGAGATAGGAAGCGAATGGTACATCTTCTACCACAGGCAGACCAACAACGACTGGTATTCACGCCAGGGCTGCGCCGAGAAGATCACGTTTACCGAAGACGGCAAGATCCCCCAGGTCGAGCTGACTTCATGCGGCCTCAACGGCGGACCTTTATCGGATGTCGGCTCTTACCCGGCACACATTGCCTGCAACATTTTCGATGACAACGGAAAGATGTATGTTGGCGATGCGCATCAGGCAAACATTTCAATGGATGTCTACGAAGGACTTAAGGGACCTTCGTTCGTGAGAGACATCTCTGACAATACCACTATAGGATTTAAGTATTTTGACCTTAAGGGCATAAAGGGCCTTAAGATCACGACCAGGGGCTACGGTAAGGGAGAGTTCGAGATAAGGACCTCCTTGGATGGCGAAGTGCTCGGCACTATCGGCATCGAATTCTGCACGGTCTGGGAAGACGGCGTTGCTGAATTTACCGTACCTGACGGCGTGTATCCGCTCTTCCTTACGTTCAAGGGAGGAGGATCTACATCACTCCTCAGCTTTGAATTCCTACATTGATATAGTGGAATAAATCTCCTTTTTAGTCTCCCCCCGGTGTCCTCTAAAATGCGGTGCCGGGGGTGTTTCATAAATTACTTTATTGATATTGCGACATAAAGGTGTTAGTATATGTATGACATGTGTATTACATTGTACAAGGAGGGATAATATGAGTTCTTTAATAAGTGTAAGAGTAAGTGATTCAGAAAAAGAGCTGCTCGACAAAGCGTCTTCTCTTTATGGTTGCGGGGTGTCTTCCCTGATGAAGAGACTCGTTTTGAAAAGCTTGAAGACGAATTCGACATGCATATGATCGAAGAATATGAGCTCAAGAAAAAAGACGGAACTCTTAAGACGAGACCTTCCAGCGAATTGTGGGCGGAACTTGATCTGTGAACTACACCGTTGTAACAACTGAAGACTTCGAGAAACAGCTGCGAAAACTTGACCGTTCCGTACAGATCGTCATCGCAAAGTGGATCAAAAAACATCTGGAAAACTGTGAGGACCCCAAAGTTTCAGGTAAAGCTCTTTCAGCTAACCTGAAAGGTTATTGGCGTTACCGCATCGGCGATTATCGGCTTCTCGCAGAGATCAAAGAAAAAGAACTCGTCATCGTTGCAGTATCGATTGCACATCGCAGCGAGGTGTACAAACAGGATTAGAGCAATATATTGTCCGTACCCTTCCTAAATCCTTCCACTAACTGTGATCGAAAAGCCTCTTTCAGGTGATCCTGTTAAGCCAGGTCATGGCAAGATCTGGCCACTTGGCAACATCCGGAAAATCAGGAACTTCGAAATCTTCGGGCGGCACGAACGGATCAGACTGATCGTCGGGGAACTGCTCGATAAGTTCCTGGCGACGCTCCTCAGATACATTTATCCCCTTCCCGGCCTTGACCGCTGCGACTGCGCGCATCACCTGATCCATGGTGTAGGGCTCGCCGAAGTCGCCCTTCTTGAAGGCATCGTTTAAGACTGACAATCCGTGCCATCCGGCGGGGAATGCATAGTATGCATAAGGCACGCCGGCATTCCTTAGTGCGGCAGCAAACATCATGCTGTTATCTACCGGAACGAGATCATCTGTTACGGTCTGCCAGAGGAAGGTCGGCGGTGTGTCGGGCGTGACGTGCTTTTCGAGCGAGAAGTATTCATATTCTTCTGCGGGACCGTCTTTGCCGATCAGCGCCCACATTGAGAACTCATGGGTCTTCTCCCCGCTCGTAATGACGGGATAACTTAAGATCATGCCATCGGGGCGGTTGCTGATAGCCGCAATTTCAGGATCAGGATCTGTCACATCAGCATAGTGAACTCCCAAAGATCCGCAGACATGCGCGCCTGCTGAGAATCCGCAGATCACAAGTTTTTGGGGTGCGATCTTCTTCCTGATATAACGGACTGCACGGGAGATATCATTCAGGGGCTGATGCAAAAGCGGCACCGAGAAAGTGATATCAGTAGTGTAAGTCAAGACTGCGCAGTTCATGCCGCGGGCAAAGAATTCCTTAGCAACTACTTCACCCTCGGGAGGCACTACCATACAGTATCCGCCGCCCGGGACAACGAGCATGAAGGGACGGACTTCATCGTCTTCATGAAGGTAGAAAGTCAGGTTGGGAATGAAGCCGTATGCGGCCTCGTAATGGTATTCATCTATTGTCCAGATATTTTCTCTCATGAGATCACCTCTGAACCCTTCCAGAGCCGTCGCCTGCCATGAGGGTCTCGACTTCCTTAACGGTAACGCGGTTGAAGTCTCCCGGGATCGTGTGCTTTAAGCAGCTGGCGGCAACTGCAAATTCCAATGCCTTCTCATCGGAGTCGTAATTGTTGAGTCCGTAGATCAAGCCTGCAGCAAAAGAATCGCCTCCGCCAACGCGGTCAACTATGTCAGTGATGTCGTACTTGCGGCTCACATAGAAAGTGTCGCCGTCGTGGATGCAGGCGCGCCAGCCGTTGTGGTCGGCACTTATGCTTTCGCGCAGAGTGACTGCGACGATCTTTGCATTGGGATAGGCTTCCATCACCTTGCCTGTAAGCTCCATATATTTATCGTCATCTATGGATCCTGATGTAACATCGACATCGACGGAGATGCCGAGTGACTTCTGGCAGTCCTCCTCGTTTGCGATGATGACATCAGTCAAAGATGCGATCTTCTTCATTACTTCGGATGCTTCGACCCCGTATTTCCAGAGATTCTTTCTGAAGTTAAGATCACAGGATACGGTAATGCCGCGGAGGTTGGCTTCAGTGACTGCAGCGACCGCAACATCGGCAGCGTTCTTTGAGATCGCGGGAGTGATGCCCGTTATGTGAAGCCAGGTCGTATCGGCGAAGATCTTCTCCCAGTCGTAGCTGTCAACATTTGCAAGAGCCATAGCAGAACCTTCCCTGTCGTATACGACCTTGGAAGGTCTCTGGCAGGCGCCCGTCTCAAGATAGTAGATGCCGAGGCGCCCTTCGCCCCGCATGATGTTATCCGTTCCAACGCCGAATCCTTTGAGCTGTCTTACGCATTCATCCGCGATAGCATTGTCAGGCAGGAAAGTCACGAAGTCGGCATTCATCCCGAAGTTTGCAAGCGATACTGCGACATTCGCTTCTCCCCCTCCGAAAGTTGCCTCAAACGAAGGCGACTGGAGGAACCTCTCGTTCCCCGCTGACTTAAGCCTCAGCATTATCTCGCCCAAACAGGTTATCTTCATTTATCAGCCCTCCCTGACAGCACGTATCTTGCCGACTGCATCTTTTGCGCGTGCCGTTATCTCTTCAAAGTTGTTGGATGCAATGAGTTTCGCAGGACATACCCAGCTGCCGCCTATTGCAGCGATGTAAGGCTCCTTGATATAGTCCTCCAGGTTATCCCCATTTATTCCGCCAGTCGGAAGGAACTTGATGGATCTGAATACAGATGCAAGTTCCTTTATGGCTTTTATCCCGCCATAAACTGATGCCGGAAAAAATTTTACGACATCGAATCCCTTGTTTATCGCAGCGATTATCTCAGTCGGAGTAACGCAGCCCGGGATATATGGAATGCTGGTCGTAACGCAGTAGTCAGCGACTTCCGGAACGAAGCCCGGCGATACTATGAACGAGGCCCCTGCTTCGATCGCGGTGCGCGCCGCCTTCAAAGACAGAACCGTGCCGGCACCGACCGTCATCTCAGGAACGTTTTCCTTAACGAGTCTTATCGCCTCAGGCGCGCATGCGGTCCTCAAAGTTATCTCCATAAAAGATATTCCGCCGGCAAGGAGCGCCCTTGCGGTATCGACCGCATCAGATGCGTCATCTATCACTACCACGGGTATTATCCCCGCTCTTTCAGCCTTATCGAAAAAGTCCATTTTTCAACACCCCGTATCAAAACATTTTCGATACTAATTCTAACACTTTTCGATTTGCTTTAATATCTGTCATGTAGTATTTTTATCCTAAAGAAAACAGTCAAACGAGGTCCAAAATGAAAGCACTTATCAACGACGATTTCCTCTTAGGATCCGACAAGGCAAGAAAGCTCTTTAAGGCTTACGCCAAAGATCTTCCGATCGTAGATTACCACTGCCACTTATCTCCCAAAGAGATAGCAGAAGATATATCGTTCGAAAACTTAACGGACCTTTGGCTTTCCCACGACCACTACAAGTGGAGACTGATGCGCGCGGCAGGTGTAGATGAAGAACTCATAACAGGCAATGCACCCGCCAAGGACAAGTTCATGGCATGGGCAAAGGTCATCGGCATGGCATGGGGCAATCCCTTATACCACTGGACCGCTTTGGAACTCGCAAGATACTTTGATATCTACGAACCTTTGAATGAATATACGGCTGAAGAGATCTGGGATAAGACTTCCGCAATGCTAAAGAAAAACAACATGACAGCATCCTATTTCCTGAAGGTATCCAATGTCGAACTTCTCTGCACGACAGACGATCCCGCGGACGATCTTTCTTACCACAAAAAGATCGCTGAAGATGATAAGATAAAGGCCCGCGTCCTCCCCACTTTCAGGCCGGACAGGGCACTCAATATCGCATCACCTGATTACCTTGATTACTTATCCAAGCTCTCCGATGCAAGCGGCATCGATATCAAAGATCTTGACAGTTTAAAAGAAGCGCTGATATCAAGGATCGATTTCTTCAGCTCCGTGGGCTGCCGTCTTGCTGATCACGGACTGGAGAATATCCCTCCGATATTCTCCAATGAGGATCAGGTTGAAAGCTTGTTTAAGATGCGCTTTTCAGATGCAAACATCAACAGTGCGGCATACAGCACTTTCGAACCCTATATGCTGCTATTCCTTGCCAAAGAATATGCCAAGAGGAACTGGACGATGCAGCTTCATTTCGGCTGCAGGAGAGACAATAACGAGAGACTGTTTAACATGCTCGGCAAGGACATAGGGTGCGACGCGATAACAGGTTACTTTAACTCCACTGCGCCCCTTGCAAGATACATGAGCGATCTTGATAAAGAAGGGATGCTGCCGAAGATGATAATCTACAGTTTAGACCCCCACATGAACGAGCAGATCGATACTCTTATCGGCTGCTTCCAAGAAGGTCCTGATGTCATGAAGATCCAACATGGGTCTGCCTGGTGGTTCAACGACAACATCGAAGGCATGAAAGCGCAGATGAAGAGCCTTTCCCAGCAGAGCTACTTCCCGGGATTCATCGGCATGCTGACAGATTCAAGGAGCTTCACTTCCTACCCCAGGCACGAATACTTCAGAAGGATACTCTGCAACATGCTCGCAGATTCAGTCAATGAAGGACTCTTCCCTGATGATGACAGGATCCTCGGAGACATCATCCGGAATGTCTGCCACGATAATGCGGCGGGGTATTTTTGAAGGGTTACACGGTTCCTCTTCCCCCCCATTGATTCATGAGCAGATCACAAGTGTAACTTTGAAACTTGATACTATAAACTCTCCGGCAGCGATGCTCCGTTGGACATCTTTATGCCATTTAGTATCTCCAATGCCCGTTCCTCACTTATGCCGGTCTTTTCGGCATAGGTGAGCCAGTTAGACACGACATCTTCCGTTTCTGAGATTGTCTTCCGGCAGAACTCTGAGGACAGACCCATTGATCTGCCGCTATCGATAATATCATCAGCAGTTATTCCCGAAGTCTTTCCGTTTATGGACATCTGGTGTTTTGATATCCATTTATTACCTGGATTATACGCAAAAGTCAGATCATAAGCAGGGGAGATCTTCCACTCACCTCTTCGATCCATCAAGAACGAGAAATTCTTGACATGATCATCGCAGTTGCCTCCAAGCACGGCAAAAACCATACGCTTGAAAATCTGTTCAACACCGCTTTTGCCTATCCCGAGCCGTTTTGCATAATCGGTATATAATTCATAACTGCAAACATTCGGTGTGTTGTAATCAAAATGCCCGAGAGCAGCAAGAGTTTGCATATGTACTTTATCGCCGTTTACACGGTCAAAACGTTTAGTCATAAAATGATGAAGTCCGTCCTTTTCGTATATACGGCATTCATTCATATCAATACCGAGATCCACTGCCATAAGATAGTAAGCATATTCAATGAGCGAATACTGCTTTTTATCAGTTAAGTTATGGTCGCCATTACCGGATACTCCGTCAAACTTGATGAGCCAGTAGCCAAAACCCTTCCCTGCGTCCACCTGTCCTGACCTTACCTGGCCGGTTTTTTCGTTCCAGGCAACAACCGCTTTTGCTCTTGCACCACCTGCCGACGACCCTATCTCCATCAGCTGCATTATGCTTGCCTCCTTTTCGGTCAGTACTGCACTTTCTTTACCCGATAATATTTCAGAAGCAAGCTTTGTCATTTCGGTCACGTCGACTTCGCTGTTTTTGTGATCCGGACCGGTCGCAGGAACGTATTCAAGAGCGCCCATACCTCGTTTGCCCGTATAGCAAAGCCTTTCTATCGCCGTAAAAGATTCAGGTGAACGTCCTTGACCGGCAAGCCACTTATCAATAACAGCGTTACCGAATCTGTCAGGCAAAGAGTCGGCTAATAATCCCGGAATACCCTTGAAGGCTTCAATGCGGCCGAGTTCAGGAAATGAGTAGACTCTGTCAGATAAAGGCATTTTGAATGGCGATAGTTCTATCCCGCTCCTTAGAAATCCTTTGTCATATTCAAAGCTCACCGCTGCGGCGTTTTCGCTCTGATATATGTATCCGATGCGAGTACCCCAAAGGTACACTTCTGCTGCGTTTATCATTTTTCATCGCCCCATTTCCAGTCATTATCAACCTTCTTACGTTTCCTTGCTCTCTGCCTGGGGACGCTGTTGTTTATATAGCTGGAAGGGCGTTCCTCCTGGTCGGGTATTAACATATCTATCTTCTCTTCCAGATCAAGGACTTTTAGAAGCTTTATCAGGTTTAACATACCTATATCGCCTCCGTTTTCAAACCGCGCGATCGTTCCGACCGAGATCATTGATTTCTCAGCAAGCTCGGCTCTTGTCATTGAATGAGCGATGCGGTATTGCTTGAAACGTTTCGAAAGTTCCCCGGCAATAGCCTTATTTTGCAGATTTTTGTCTATCCTCATATCGATGCTTCCTTCCTATCGTTTCTTTTGATCTTTGGCAACACCGTTATGCTCATAATAACACCGGATAATATAAAATACAATATATTAATTTTTATTGCTAGAATTTACAAATAATATACAATATATTATATTTTATTCGCCTACACCAGGGACGATGGAACATGATGTAAGGATAAAAGCAGCAAAAAAACTACCGATGTAATTATTTTTTTGTATATGAAGCCCTCCCTTGCTGCTTACTGACCTGAATAATTCTCGTTCACATATACATCAAGCCTGGACTGCAGCGAGCCTGCGATCTCATCTACTGATTTTTTCTGCGTGTAATATGTCATGATCTCATCATAGATAATGTCAAAAAGGCCCCAATCGTATGAAATTACGGTATCGATCTTATCGAGTATCCTTTTATACTCTTCTCCAACTTCCTTGGGAAGCGGTTTTCCCTTATTCCCTGAATCCGCCATCTCTCTGAAGATCATTTCATTTTCGGGTATGCTGTCAGGATCGACTGCATACTCAATCATCTTATCAACATATTCTTTACATACGGGGATCTGCCCCTCGGATACCACATATCTCTGGACATCATCACTTAAGAGATAACTCATAAATTCCCAGCAAACATCCTTGTATTTAGAGGAATCGGATATTGCACATAAGCCTTTCGCACTTATACCGTGCATATTCCCTCTGACGGCGGGAAAACCGAGAAAAGCCAAAGATCTGTGTTCTGATGAGATCATGGATGCAGAGAAATTGTAATAATCATAAACAGTTGACAGTCCCGTCCTTTCTGTCAGGACCTCACCTTCGATCATGCTCTTCGGCGCCGGAATCTCCTCATATGAACCCACTCCGTATTGCGTCGAATACTCTATGATCTTTTTAAGGTCACTCTTATCGAGCACATGTTCACCTGTTCTTGAAGCGATATATGTATTCAGAGGATATCTGATTATTCCATCCGATATATCATAAGCCATAGCGGAATATACCGGAGGAATGCCGCTTTCTTCTGCCTTATTCGCAAGATCCTCGAAGGTTAAGTCCCCATCTCCAAAGACAGATTCCAGGCCGAAATATCCTTCCAGGGAATAAGATGAAAACATCGAATAACAGTGTCCTTTTCCTGTCATCGTTTCTGCAACAGACGGATACAGGCGTGATGTTATATCATTGCTGTTAATGTAAGGCATGAGGTCACAAACCAGACCCATCCTGCCGAAATATTCATAGTCAAAATGTTCACCATAGAAGATATCCGGAGCCTTGCCCTCGCTAAAATGCTTCAGGAGTTTAAGCAAAGCCGCCTGTGCTTCCTCTGCATCGTTCCAACTGTAATCAACAGAATAATCCTCAAGGAATATCCTGTAATCTTTGTGAGTGGAATTAAACTGGTAAACGGCCTGCTTCAAGGGCAGATCCAGTCCTACACCATATCCTCCGATCACGATCTGTTTTACACCGGATTGATCGAGCGAACTGTCGTATATATACAGATCAAGTTCCGCTCCACCCTGAGCGTAACTGTAACTCTTTACAAAGTGCATGTCATCAAGACAGAAATATCTGTACTCGGCAGCACGGGTCGCCGGGCGCACATTGACATAATTAAAATCAGCAAGTGTTTTTAAAGCGAGCGTCCCGATATTGATCTCAAACAAGCCCTGAGACCCTACTACATATTTTCCGTAAGGCTCAGGCTGAAGGACAGGGAGATCTGAATAGTTCAACACCTTATCTATTGAATTCTTATCAAAATCCACATTGTAATACCCGTCATCAAGTTCCAGATAATACTTATTGTCTTCGACAAAAAAAGGAGTAGCAGACACTTGCACGATAAGATTATCGTTTATGACTGAAACAGGGGTAAGATCATTATCAAGTTTTGTTATCGAACCTTCTCTGACAACGACAAACCCGTCAGGTATAATAGAAAGACCTATAACATAATTGCTGTCATCGTCCTGAGATTTCTTCTTTAGTTCTCCCGTCTCCAAGTCAAAGAGTGCAACCATTCCATCTGTCAAAGGTATAAGGATCCCTCTGTCGGAAATCGATGCCACTTCCATCTGGATCATAATTTCTGCTTCAATCCCTGTCTTCCCGAGAATATTTCCCTCGTCATCAAATTTATATAGAGTCAGATACTGTTCTATGCTGTCTTCACTGATAAACTTGTAAGATGATTCGAGTGCATAGTTAATTCCGTTAACCTTGTCAGCAGCAATAATGCTGTTATGATACGACGGATCATCATTAAGTTCCAACGATCTCAATCTGTAGCTGTTTATCCCTTCAACTCTTGTAACAGGACTGTTGTTGCTCCTGCATGAGCATAGCATTAGCGACACGATAAGCAGAATCACTGCCGGTAAACTTCTCTTATACATATTTCACTCCTTCTACCGCAGGGAAGAATGCAGCCCCCTGTTGTGTCAGTCCTGACTCGATCCCGCACTTGTAATAGACAACCCAGAAAGGATAGAGATAACACTTAGTGCTCTTTTCATATTCTGCATAATTATCGTAGATCATGATGTAACATATCTCGGCCGCCGTGGCAGTACAATCCTTGACTAGATTCTCTTCATCACTGTATAAACTGTAAGTTACGAAACTGCTCTTCATCCTCTCCTTTAGTTCTTCTTTCACCTTCTCGAAAGGAATAACATCCAGATCTTTCTCGACAGTCTCCTCTATCTTCAGTCCCGGTATTATCCGATATTCAGCAGCATATTTCCCGTCAAAAAGATCTACGGGAGACTGGCTGATCGTCCACGATCCTCCATCTTCTATATCTCTGTATGTAAATTTCTTGTCTCCGCCGAATTTCCCAAAACCGCCCCGTAATGGCATAGTAGGAATCCCGTCGACTTCTTGTCTGATCGAGAAGTGCTGAACCGGATACTGAATATCATCAGTCGGAATATCTACATCCTGAAGAAGATGTTCCAGATATTCACCTTGCAGATATTCTTCTGATTCAACATAATCCAGCAGATCATATCCCTTGGCATATCCTGTTATCTCTTCAGGCAAAGAACTAATATCAATAAACCTTTGGGAGTTGGCAGTATAAGCATAGATATCCCGGCTGATAGTCATATCTGCATAAAAGCCGCGAGTGTACAGATCTGTCACATTCCCATGCCAATAGGTATATCCCTCTGGGATTCCATCGGTTATTGCAGGATTTCCTAGATCTCCGCTCACACGATATATAGAGACCTTCGATATGTCGTTCAGCATTTGGATATCATCCAAGTGCCATTCAATAACATCTGTATCATCTTCTGACGTATTATCTGTGGCCGGGACAGATGTCAACTCTGTCTCCCTGTCAGTAGATTTAGAGATACTGTAGCTGTCCTGGATCCCGCTCATCCTGCTTTCATCTGTGTTTATCCTGCAGGATGTGCATAACAGACAAAAAGCCATAAGAATTGTAAGGATGCGTGCCATGTCCTTCATTTATCTATATCCCTTTCTTGTTGAATGCTGTGAGACAGATCAGATCTTATATGTATCGTATACCCTCTACTGCAGGGAAAAATGCTGCCCCCTGCTGGGTTAATCCCGACTCAATCCCGCACTTGTAATAGACAACCCAGAAAGGATAGAGATAACACTTTGTACTCTTCTCGTATTCCGAGCTGTTATCGTAGATCATGATGTAACATACCTCTGCAGCAGTGACAGTAACATCTTCAAGTTTGTTCTTGAAGATACCGTTTTCTCCGTCAGCAACTACACTCGCTTTTACCCCATTCCTGATCTTCTCCCTTATCTTTTCGAAAGGGATAACATCCAGATCTTCTTCAACGGTTTCTTTTATCTTCAGTCCGGGAATGATCAGATAATCAACCGTACATTCATCATTGGAAAGATTTACCGGTCGTTGGCTGAAAGTCCAGGCCGCACCTTCTTCTATATCTTTATAGTAAAAACTCTTGCCTGCAAAACCTCTCCGCAGTGGCATTGTAGGGATCCCGTCAACCTGCTGTCTGATCGATATATGCTGGATCGGATGGTAAATGGTGCAATTCGCCAGGGGTATGCTTTGAAGAAATTCTTCTGATTCCGCTGTATTCAAAAGATCGTATCCTTCTGCATAACCAGTAATCTCTTCAGGCAATGTACTGATATCGATAAAACTTTGTGAGTTTGCTGCATGTGCATATATATCCCTGCTTATAGTCTCATCTGCCTTAAAACCACGGGTGTACAAGGTTGTCTCATTTGCATTTGCAGGCCCATCACTATAACCATCAGGATATTCGGCTGAAACGGCAGAGTTCCCAAGGTCTCCATATACGCTGTAGATCGAGACCTTTGATATGTCATTCAGTATCTTAATATCATCCATTGTCCATTTGATCCCGTCTGAACTTTCGGGTGATACAGATCCCGGTGAACCCGTAATAACATCAGATCCGGTCAAAATGCCTTGACCGGCCGCATCCTTGCTCTTAACAGCGGTGGCTGTGGGGTTGATCAGAGCACAGGCCGATACAGCCAATATCAGCACAATACTCATTGCAAGTATTACGCTGCTGTTCTTCCCGGGATGTTTAATCGTTGACAGTCTCTTAATCATGGTCCTGTATCCGGCTCTCATATCGGTTGATACAGTAAAGCTTACCGATGATCCGGACCTTTGCTTCGAATATTCATACAAAGTCCTGGCATATTCGGCAGAAGAATCAGTTCCCAGGATACCTATCACTTCTTCATCACATGAAAGTTCACAATCGCGTCCTGACAGAACAAAGGCTGTCCATATGAACGGGTTATACCAGTTAAGCATCAGGACCAGATATCTCACAACAATCCAAATATAATCCAGCTGATAGAAGTGACATGCCTCATGACAGATTATATATTTGTCCGACCCGTTACGATCGCTATCAACATATATATTATTGAGCAGGAGGAAAGGCGTTTCCCTGTGATCTATCCTGAAGATCTTAAGTCTGCTTACCGAGTCGCGGCCTAGATATCTGCGGTTCTTTTTGCAGTAGAAGATAAAGCCGGTATTGTATATCACCCAAATTGCAATCATAAGGACTGCAACAGACAGGATGATTTGTTCTGTCAGCGCTATCCAGTCTACAGGTCTTACTGTTGTTTTACTTGTTTCTATATTTGAGGCAGTTGCATTATGGCTCTTTCCTGCAATAAGATCCTTATCTGTTAGAAACACATTGTTGCTGACAGCAGTTTTTACCTTCTCTGTATCTCTCTTTTCAGGGAGTTCCGGGTCATAGGGCAGATCGACCACTGTTTCCTCCCTGACAGGGAAGAACGCGCTTAACTCTTCAGCTACCGGAACATTTATCTTAAGAAAAGGAAATACGATCATGTATAGAGGGAGGATCAGCCAGACAGCATACTGATACCTTCTTCTGATCTTCCCGTCAGCCAGCTTCCTTACGATCAGGATAACAACTGTTATTATCGATATGCCGATCATGTATCGCAACATTATATCAACCCTCGATTATCTTCCGGAGTTCTTCAAGCTGTTCGTCAGTAAGTCTGTCTGATCCGATCAGGTTAGAGATCATCAGTCCGACATTGCCGTTATAGACTTTATCAAGAAATGAATCTGTCTCTTCCAGCTCAGCATCCGTTCTGTCTATTGCCGGACAGAACCTCTTTGCCTTATCTTCCTGCACATATGTGACCGCACCCTTATCCATCATGCGCTTTAACAGGGTAATGACCGTATTCTTAGACCAGCCTGTGAGAGGAGCCAGTTCCCTGGTAAGTTCGGTTATCGTCATGGAACTGTTTTTCCAGAGACAGTCAGCCACCTTCCACTCCGCATCAGATAAGCGCATAGATATATTCTCCTTTGACGGTATACGTTTGTATACCATGAATATATCACCATGGTAGACACATGTCAACCGTCAGATACGATTTATTTGTAATCGCACCACTAAATTAGGACATGACCTGTTTTAATCCTTGATCCTGTAGAAACCATTGCGATTGGCACCTACATGTTCGATGATCCCGGCTTCCTTGAGCTGTTTTAAGATCCGCAGTTATTACGACATTTATTACGACATTTATTACGACATCAATGTCGGCTTGAAGAATACGCCTATTTGTAATTTTCCTGCATGTAGAGGGTAAGCCCTTTATCGAGCGAAGCAGCTATCTGATCCGGGGACTCGATACTTACGATCAACTTCATCTGGATTCACCCCGTGCGGAAAGAGTACAATCCAGACCAAGGAGGTTTGCCAGATAGATCGCTTTTCCAAGTTCAGCCGACGGCTTCCCATTCTCCAGATCAGAGATAAAACTTGTACTGAATCCTGTAAATGAGGCAAGATAAGCCTGTGTGTAATTCAAAGACTTTCTGCGGTCTCTTAAGGCTTTCCCGAACTCTTCGGCATTACTGATGTTTATATGGTTGCTCCTTTAGAAGAATATAGCCGTTCGACTATATTTCCGTGTAATCTGTGCAAATTAAGCCGAACGGCTATGTCAAGAGATATACATAGTATAAGATCGCTCAATTCCTGTATCCAAAGAAACTCGCAGGTTCCTCAAGTCCTATATCGATCTTCTGGAAGACGATCCCTGCATCGATATGGATTAGTTTCAGTTCGTGCGAACCTGCTTCAAGATCTGCCGCATAGACAGTCTTGCGGGAGTTATCGAGAACAGCTTTACACCAGTCTTTGTCAGACCCGTAACCTGCCATATATCCTTCGGGCAAAGTGTCGATAATAACCGGCTCCCCATCATCGATCGAGAGGGCAAATCTCAAACCCTTCCCCTTGTATGGATTATTGGATGGGGCGGTGTAAACACATATCTTGTAATTGCCGGATTCGGGTGCTTCAAAATCATATTTCAGCCAGGGCGCTGTTTCAGGATCTTCGTAGTCTTTACACAGGGGATAAAGCTTTACTGATACTCCGCTCTTGCCATAGCCGTCTATCACCTGCCAGCTGGTTCCTTCTATGGATGAAGTCTCAGTATAGTCATCTGCATCGAAAGCTTTTGCGTCCGGTGAATGAGGCTTTGAAAGACTCTCAAGGAAGTCAGTTATGGACATGTCATCATATTTACCGCCGTCTATGTATTCGGGAGCGGGGTATTCAGAGTCCTCGTCGTTCCAGTGTTTGAAATCAATATGCTTGGAACTCATCATGCCGCGCCATTTGCCTGTTGACATTTCTTCGTTGTAGATCCTTATGAGTTCCTTATCCAATTCTACACATGCATCGATCTCATCCTTCAGTTTGTTTGCGATCAATAGGTTTTTCGATGCTGCGATATCGTATGCTCCGGTCAATATCATCATGCGTCTTAAGTTGCCTGATGCTTTCGCCGGAAATTCAACCAACCCATAGAACCTGTCCTTATATTCTGAAGGGATAAGAGTGGCAACTTCGTCTGCATCTTTCATCAGATAATCTGCCCTGTTAAGTTCTGTCAGGGCTTCGAAATCCTCAGTGAATGAGAATGTATCAGGGTGCGTAGCTTCCGGCCTTCTGTCACCGTTAAGGCTCGTATAGTTATCAACAAGACTTGTTATCCTGTCGATAAGGTCAGGAGCGCATTCCGGGAACTGTGACTCGATCCAAAGACGCATGTATTCGTGAGTTTGGTTCGGCCCCTTAAGCCTGTCGTAGTCATAAGCAAGATCCATGAAATAAGACAGTGGCAGTTCTACGGGACGAAGGTCTCCGACGTTTGCGATCCAGAGTCTTCTGATGCCGTATTCATATGCTGTCGTAAGCTGCTCCCAGGCCTTTGTTATCGGCGTGGAATTCACCCACTCATAAGAGATCGGATCGCCGTGGTAATCGAAGTGATAGTAGATGCCCCAGCCGGCTTTGCGGTCGCGCGTGGCAGGGTCAGGAACAGATCGTAAATTACCGAAGTTATCGTCAGATAAGAGGAGCAAAGTATCGTCAAGCTCGCTCCAGTTTGAAAGACCTTCAGTGTCCTTGTCGCCATAGTAGTAGTCTTCGACTTCCTTGTAGAGTGCAAGCACCTTCGGTGCATCGGCAAGACCGTTATCAGAGAGGATCTTTTTCTGGTCGGTGATGGCTTTCTTAAGAAGGTCGACATTGTCCTTCATGGTCGCGTCAGCAGGAAGCAGGAGACTGTCGCACTCGCCCCTCATGCCGATGGTGATAAGGGCCTTATGGTCCTTATCGCGCCTCACTGCATCTTCCCAGAACTTATAGATGCCGCGCGCGTTCGTGTAATAACTCCAGTCCTTGCCATAACCAATATCATTGCTGCCGGTCATGAGATAAGAAAACTCTTCGCCCGCGCGGAAGAGCGGCTCATGGTGGGAAGTGCCCATCGTGATGCCAAGGTCTGTTGCAAGGTCAGCTGATGCAGCAGGATAAGCCGTTCCGTCTTCAGCGAAGACCTCAGCCCACATGGCCGGCCATAAGAAGTTGCCCTTGAGGCGCAAAAGAAGATCGAAAACCGTTGCATAAAAATGCTCGTCAAATCTTCCGAAAGTATTGGTTACCCATGAACCCAATGAAGGCCATTCATCGTTAAGGAAAAAGCCCCTGTATTCAACAGACGGTTCATGTGAGACAAAGTCAAGATCTGATAATGAAAGTTCTATCGCTTCTTTCTTCTCGGGAATAACATCAGCCCAGTAATGCCAGGGCGATATGCCTATCTTGCCGGAGAGATAAAGCAAGCCGTATTCGCATCCGAGTTTATCGGATCCAAAGACATATATAACGTCTTTCCCGCCAATCTGACCGGGCTTATCACACTTTATAAAAAAGCATTCTCTCTTGCCCTTGATCGCATCTACAGCATCGGGAAATCTCATTATGTGATCATCGTAAGACGCAGTCTCGCCGACTATTCCTGCGATAATGATCACGGCAGAATTGGCAGCACCTGTAAACTCACATTCGGGACTTAGCAATACCCTTACGGAACCCCTCTCAGGATCTGCAATTTTCCTGATGTCATCGACCAAAGTCTGGGCGATCATGGCAACGCCCCTGTCCTTACCTGACACAAGAACTGATACACCGCTCTTGCCTTTAACCAAACACAGCTTATCTTTGTTATTCATCCTATATCTCACCTTGTAAGTCTTTTCCGTCACCGGTATTATCGAGCAGTTTCTTTAATTCATTTACCGGAGGCAAAGCATTAAGCAGATCCTCCGACATCTCTTTAGAAGTTTTATATGTTGCCACACCTAACGGTTTTTCATAATCTCTAATAACATAATCTACAAAACTCCTATTCATGTCCTTGCACAAAATAAGACCGATAGAAGGATTTTCGTGGGGTTTTCTTATTTTGTCATCTAAAACAGAAAGATATGTATTCAACTGCCCTAGATAGGAAGCTTTGAATTTCCCCGCCTTTAATTCGACAGCCACTAAACTGTTGATCTCTCTGTTAAAAAACAAAAGATCAATGAACATCTCTTCCCCCTCGATTTCAAGTCTGTATTGATTCCCGATAAAAATGAAGTCTGTGCCAAACCTCAAAATAAAGTCCTTTATGTTTTTTACTATTTGGTTTTCTAAAACGCGCTCATCAATATCTTTGTCAGATTCTCCAAGATTTTCAATATTGATAAAATCCAACAAATAGTTGTCTTTAAATGTCTTCGTTGCCTTCATTGCAAATTGGACATCATCTATTGCGTTATTAAAGTTATTCGGTAAAAGTTCTGTTCCATTGTATAAACCGGACTTAATATATTCTCTTAACGCATATTTGTTCCATGCATGTTTGGCACACTCACGAATATAAAAGATCCTGGCATCTAAGTCTTTAACTTTAGATAAGATTTCCATGTGATGACTAAAACCGATTGATAAAAAATCTTTCCAATCCAAATCGCCAGCCGATGGCTGGCGAATTTCAGCCAGCAAGTATTTTGCGTCAATATCCACATCGTCAGCCAACGGCTGGCGATTTACATAAGGAGACCATTCTTCGTAAAATTCCCGCATATTCTTGATGTTACTTTCAGAAAAACCTCGTAATCCGGGTAGTTCTTTCTGCAGTTTATTTGAAATCTGTCTTATAGCATCTGTTCCCCATACCCCATTTCTGGTGTTTTCCGATATATATTTGCCGATTCCGTAGTAAAGAGAGAGCAATTCAGCATTTCCAGCTTGAAGGGCTCTTAGCCTTGATTTAACGACAGCTTGCTTTATTACAGATACTGCATCGTTATAATCTATTTCACTTTTCATAGTCTTCACCATCAAATAGATAACAACTTTTCAAACACTTCCGCCGCGCGGTCTCCCAGCTCAACTTTTCGCTGAGGATGAAGTTCATAAGGCTCGCCGAGATCTGACCCGTCAACAACATAGCAGTTGTCGACAAGAGAAGGTGCCTCCGACTGGAGCTTTTGCATATTCCTCCATTCGGGCGGGACCTTACTTGTATCTTCTGATTCGGGATTAATGTAATCGGGCATGATGGTCGCAACGACAGGAACGTCCGCGCCGAAGATCTCGCGCCAGCTCCTGATCATCCTTATGAATTTCTCATTATATGTCTCAGCGCCGAAGCAGTTGGACTCACCCTGATACCAGAAAAATGCCCTGAATGAGATCCCCCAGAGAGGCAGGATAGCGCTCCTATAGAGAACTGTAGGATACATGACTGCCATCCTGACATCGGCATCTTCTTCTGTCGCAGATTCCCTTATGGTCTTCCATGTCCCGCACAGATCGATCTTCATGCCGTCCACTTCAATGTAGTATCTGTGTTCGGGCACAAAGCCCCCGCTCTTCCTCTGGGTAATGAGCCTCACTGCGATGAGGTTCTTCCCCTTGTGAAGGACGGATGCATCAAAGAAATATTTTCGCGGCGGATAAAGATAGCCGGTGGTTCCGACTTCCTGACCGTTGATATAAGTTACGTCCATGTCGACGAGTTCCCCCAGGTAGAGGAATGCGCTGTCCGACTTAACGTCTTCTGTAAGTGTGAATTCCTTATAGAACCATGAGCAGCCCGTAAGATCGCGATAGATACCCGGTACCTGAACTTCCGGGGCGCCTTCGGGGATCGCGGCTGAGTAAATGGCAGGATCAAATATCCTTGCCCTGTCTTTCCATCTCTCGCCGTCTTCATACTGAGCGGCGACCTTGGCGGGAAGGTATCCTGTGCCCCAGTTTTCATCGATGAGGTCAAGCTCGTCAGATATATCTTCCAGATCTTCCCTTCTCATCCAGGCTTCGATCATGGAACCGCCCTGAGCATTATGGATCAGGCCGATCGGAACCCCGGTCTTCTCGTAGATATGGCGGAAGGTAAAAAATCCAAGTGCGCTCATCTCATCGATCTCGCCGGGGACTGCAGATATCCAGGGCTGATAGGGAAGTTTATAATCTTCCAGCGGCTTATAGTCGTTATCAGGAACGAGCCTAAATTGTCTTATGTAAGGGTAGTCTGCCTTATCGACGATCTCCTGTGAAACGTCCAAAGTGCGGCAGACAGGCAGCTCCATATTGGACTGACCTGCCAGCATGAAGACGTCTCCGAAGCAGCAATCGTGCAAAATTACCGTCTCGCTCCCTTCAACCGTAATATCGACGCCGACCTTAGTATCCATTGGCTTTATAACAATGTTAAACCGTCCGTCAACGCATTCTGAACTGAAACTTTCGCCATCGATTGTGACCGTTACGGCCTCAGAATCGTCCCAGCCCCAGATATGGTTTTCTTTATTTCTCTGCAGGATCATGCGATCGCCAAAAATGCCAGCCAGCTTCATATAAGACACCCCCGGTATCAATATCAGTTCTTGCATTATACATCAGTATTGACCGGATATCGGCAAACTAGTATTCTAGTTCAAGAAATAAATAATAAGCGAGGCATTCAGATTATGAAGATGGTCATCAGATGGTTCCCCGACGGCGACACGGTAACTTTGGAGCAGATCCGCCAGATCCCGGGAGTAACTGGCGTTGCGACTTTCCTTGCGGACATCCCTGCAGGAGAAGTCTGGACGGACGATCAGATCAAGGCGGTAAAGGACAGAGTCAACGAAGCGGGCCTTGAGATGGAAGTCATCGAAAGCATCAATGTCCACGAGGACATCAAAAAAGGACTCCCCTCCAAGGACATGTACATCGAAAACTATATCACCACGATGAGGAACCTCGCCCGTGCAGGCGTCAAATGCGTCTGCTACAACTTCATGCCCGTCATGGACTGGTTCAGGAGCGACCTCTATCTTCCCCTGGAAGACGGCAGTTTTGCAATGTCCTATTCACACGATGCAGCCAAGAAACTGACGCTCGACAAGATGCTCGATTCAATGATGGAAGGCTCCAACGACTTCTCCCTCCCCGGCTGGGAGCCCGAAAGGTTCGCCGCCATGGCAAAGGACATTGAATTCTATCAGAATGTCTCCCAGGATGAATACTTCAACAACATCAAGTATTTCCTCGATGCGATAATGCCTGTCGCAGAAGAGTGCGGTATCGACTTCGGCGTCCATCCGGACGACCCGCCATTCCCGCTCTTCAATCTCCCCAAGGTAGTTAACTGCCGCGATTCTATCCGCCGCTACCTTGACCTTAACAGGAGCAAGCGGAACGGCCTCACTTTGTGCACCGGAAGCCTGGGCGCAAACAAGGACAACGATGTCGCAGCGATCGCAGGAGAATTTGCAAAAGAAGGCAGGATACCTTTTGTACACCTTAGGAATATCAAGCACACGTCAGATACGGATTTCCACGAGAGCGCCCACCTCTCCTCCTGCGGCGACCTCGATATGTATGCGATCGTAAAGGCTCTTATGGATAACGGCTTCGACGGATACATCCGCCCCGACCACGGCCGCAAGATCTGGGGCGAAGTCAGCCGCCCGGGTTACGGCCTCTACGACAGAGCCCTGGGCGCAGCCTACATCAACGGCCTCTGGGAAGCAGTTAGTAAACAGTAAGAGGAGATATTAAAATGGCCGAACTTAAACTTGCAGACATAAAGAGTTTTGCATCACTTCCTGTTAAGACTCCTTCCTACGACATAGACAGCATGATAGCCAAGACTTGCGCCGAGCCCAGCTGGCTCCACTTTGGCGCCGGCAACATCTTCAGGATCTTTATCGCAGGACTGGCTGACGACCTCCTCGATAAGGGACTCCTAGATAAGGGCATTATTGCTGCTGATCTTTTCGACGGCGAGATAATCGACAAGATATATGAACCTCACGACAACCTTACTCTTGCAGCCGGCATGAAAGCAGACGGCCAGATCGATCTTAGCGTGATAGCATCTGTCGCCGAATCCATAAACGGAACTGCAGGCGATGCCGCGGATAAGAGATTAGAAGAGATCGCATGTGCGCCTACCCTTCAGATGATGAGCTTCACCATAACAGAGAAAGGCTATGCCTTAAGGAGTCTCGATGGCGAATACTTAAATGTCGTAAAGGCTGATATAGAGGGCGGTCCCTCCGATTGCCATCACGCAATGAGCCGGGTCTGCGCCCTTCTTCTTGCAAGATTTAAGGCCTGCGCCAAGCCCCTCGCATTGGTCAGCATGGACAACTGCAGCCACAACGGCGACAAGCTCAAGTCGAGCATCCTTGAGATCGCATCCGAGTGGCTCGCCAAAGGATTCGCAGGCGAAGATTTCATCTCCTGGATAGAAGACAATGTCTCCTTCCCTCTTTCCATGATCGACAAGATCACACCCCGCCCCGACAAGGAAGTCCAGGCCAAGATAGAAGCGCTCGGAATCTCATCGATGGATCCCATAACAACATCCAAGGGGACCTTCATCGCGCCCTTCGTCAACGCGGAGATCCCCCAGTATCTGGTAATAGAAGACCTCTTCCCTGCTGGCCGCCCCGCACTGGAAAATGCAGGCGTCTACATGACCGACCGCGACACCGTAAACAAAGTCGAGAAGATGAAGGTCACCACCTGCTTAAATCCCCTGCATACGGCCCTTGCAGTCTTCGGGTGCCTTCTGGGCTACAGGAAGATCGCAGATGAGATGCAAGACCCTGATCTTTGCACTCTGGTAAATAAACTCGGCTACGATGAAGCCATGAAAGTAGTAACTGATCCCGGCATAATCGCACCGAAGGATTTCATCGCGGAAGTCATCACCGAAAGGCTTCCCAATCCCTACATCCCCGACATGCCCCAGAGGATCGCAACAGACACGTCTCTTAAGATCCCGATCAGGTTCGGCGAGACGATCAAGTCTTATATCGCCGACCCCGCTCTGGATGTAGCTTCACTCGAACTGATCCCGCTGGTAATTGCAGCCTGGCTTCGCTATCTGCTCGCCGTAGATGATGAAGGCAAGGCCATGGAAGTAAGCGCTGATCCGATGCTGCCCACTCTGCAGGCATATCTATCTGATGTTATGTGGAATGATCCTTCCACTCTGGGCGATGCTGCAGATCCCATCCTCAAGAATGATCTTATCTTCGGCACAGACCTCATAGCCTGCGGCCTCGGCGGTAAGATCAAGGGATATCTCTCCTCCATGCTTCAGGGAGCAGGCAGCGTCCGCGGGACTTTGAAGAAAGCTCTCTATTAATTCAAAGTGCCAGCAGTTACTGCGATCATCTTCAAAGATCAGCAGTTGGTAGCAGTAATCAGCCATTTTGATTGCAGTTACTGCTACCATTTCAGCCGTTTTGTGCAATCATCTTCAAAGATCAACAGTTGGTAGCAGTAATTAGCCGTTTTGGTAGCAGTTACTGCTACCAATTTATCGAAAATCTGCTATCACCGCAGCGGGGGCTATCACCCTCGAGGCCGCTCGCTGATCTTAATAGTAAGCAGCTTATACAATAGCCACTTCAATCCCTTAAGGGTTCCTGAGATCTCGAAGGTATATCTTCTCACAAGAGACAGGAGTTCATCATACTCTGCGCGGCTTAGATCTTCGCCCGAAAAGGCTGCCTTCTCGGCTATCTTCTTAACATCAGACAAGGGTGCGCCACCCACGAAGCGCGCGGTGAAGCAGTAGTAGTGGTAATAGGCTATGGTGCGCTCATTGATGCCGGGAGCAGAGAAGCGATTCTTCCAGTAGAGCGCCAGGGCGAGTTTCATTAGAGCCACCAGGACAACAATAGAAAGGAGCACTATCCCGGCAATCTTGAACCTTGCCACTATAAGAGAATCGGAAGTTGTGACCTTGACATCAGCTCCCCGGCTGAAAGGAGTCGGCGAGGGCGACGGGGTCGGCGACGATGCAGGAGCAGAACTTGCCTTGGGGGCAGACGTCGGCGCGGCAGTTGTGGGGTCGGCCGCATTATATTGAGGATAGACTGTCTCGTAGGTGACTATGGGACTGATCTCTTCCGAGAAGACCACATTCTCGATCTCGGGATCGTATGCTGCTACGGCATCGATGTTGAAGTTTGATGCATCGGTTTGATAGCCCGGCGTGGCATCACCCATTATCCAGCCGTATTCGGGAACGAAGAACTCGAACCAGGCATGGGCCTGCGAAGCCATAACAACATTGTCTCCGGCGTCATAGGGGCTCGTGTCGACATAGCCTCTTACATATCTTGCAGGGACTCCAAGCATCCGCAAGAGCACCATTGAAGTGGCGGCATAGTGGATGCAGATACCGCTTTCGGCATCAGTTACAAACCAGGGCACGAAGTCCCCGCCCTTTGGAGGATAGTCGGTATCCATGTCGTAAGGGTGTAAGTTCCTTACAAAGTCCGTGACCTTGCGGACCTTATCGGCATCGCTCATCTTGGCCCTGCCGAAATAAACATCCAGATACCACTGGGGCAGCTTGCCGCTCGTGATAAGGGCGCGCTCTGTGGATTCCGGGACCTTAAGACAGGTGCCGTGAACATATTCATCGATATACTGCGGCATGTATATGTTGCCGGTCTTATTAGGGAGCGGCGCGAATGCAAATTCAAGCAGGTGATCGTAGGTCGAAGTATATGGGTTCGTCTGAGCTGCATCCAGATAGTGATCGTTATCGTAATAGTGGTCAGCATAGTAAGGAACGATATCTACTGTATAAGGCTGCAGGGGAGTTATCTTTGCATAGTAAGGCGCTTCCCTGCCAAGGAGCGGAGACAGGGAAGTCGGATATACGTTCATGTCAATTGAGGATGCGGTCAGCTGGTTGTTTTCGTATGTATCGAGAGATTCTATCTTGAGATAGAGATTATTCTTAAAGTCGATGAAATTGAACACTCTGCCGTCCGGCTGTACATCAGCCATGTATTCATAAAAGCCGGAAGTCTTGTACTTTTGGATCTTGAACATCTCTTTCGTGGAGGGATTGAAGGGGCCGACATCGTTAAGGTAAGTGGTCGCAGATGACAGGGTCGTGAACTGCCCGCCGCCGTTTCCCAAGGCGGATGTGCGCCAGCCGTTCTGGGCGATGTCGAGGATCTTGCCCAGGAGGCTGTCCTTATCTTTCGAAGCCTCATCGAAAGTCTCTTTGGCACTGTCCAGGATATCCGTTGCAAGCTCGTTCTTGTCGTAATCTTCCTGCGGGAAGACAGCCCCCATCAAGACACCAAAGAGAATAACAGGAACAGATAATATGAGGACCATCTTTTCTGCCATGTCGCGGCGCTTATGTGACAAGATGTGGATGATGAGAGCCATGAAGACGCCTATCGATGCGACGATAACAGGGATCTGATCCGGGATCTTGACGACATTGGTAACTGAGCTTACGAAGAAAGGCAGATATATGACGAGTGCCGGCAGGATAGCTTTTCGACGCAAAAGACAATATGTGGTAAGAGATATGGCGACAAGGCAATATGCCATGAAGAAGGTCACGGCCAGCTGACCTTCGGAAGCAGCAGAGTCGTCGAACTCGACCCAGTTGACGATATATGCACTGTAGCGTTCGATGAATTCCAGGAGGCCCTCGCGTACACCCAGGATGTTAAATGCCAGCATGACAGCAAGGGCAACCGGCGCCAGGGTAAGAGATGCCAGAGTCACCCACTTATTGCGGATAAAGTAGAGGAAGCTAAAGGCTGCGGATGCAATGATAGAGAATATCAGAACATTCTTAAGATCGTAATCAAAACCAAATGCCGTAGCAGGCATCAAGATAAAGCCCGTGCTGAGGCAGACCGATACGGCTGCAACTATCACCGCCGACAGGAAAGAAGGAGAATCCGCTATGCGGGCTGATACCGTTCTCTCATTCCTCATGAACAGGATCCTCCTTCGGTATCTTCATGCGCAATATACTGAACATCGCTTTATCAAGATCCATCACCGACTCGACCTCATAGGAGATCTCCCTGGAATCCGGCGGGATGATCCTTATCCTGTGCGGAACCTCGTGGTCCAACAGATACTTGGACGTAAAGAGGATCTGGCCTAAGTGAAGGTCCATAATGTCGCGGTCAGGCGTCATCTTCAGCATGAGCCTCGAATGACCCCCATACTGCTCGAAAGGATCCTTCACCAGGAGCTTGTCTTTCTTGGCGGACATCTTCCAGTGGATCGACTTAACGGGGTCACCCGGCTGATAGTCCCTAATATCGTAGATCTCAGAGACCGGCTGGCGGGCTTTCCTCAGGTTCTTGGCCTTAAAGCCGTATGTGTTAGGCATTATGTCAGGCATCTCGGGGCGGGGTTTAACAAGGATCTCATATGCCCTGTTGATCCGCCTTGAGATAAAGAAGAAGCCCAGGAGATCGTAGATCCGGACCTTGATAAACTCATAGCGGTAAGCGCCGCAGTGGGAGGTATCGACAGGTATCTCCAAGGTCCCGGAATCGTGAATACGATAGTTCTCACGGCGGGTGAGATCTGCCATGTGATCAGTAACCTTTATCCTCACCCTGCAGAAAGAAAAATAGGATGCAAATCCTGAGACTTTTACTTCTATGTGATTCTCGTCGCCGATCAGAGACGATGATGGACTACAAGTCTCAAACTTAAGGCCGGCCGCAGCGACGATCCCCGCAATGAGAGATATGAGCGGCACCAACAATACCGCGATAAGGCAGTACCAGGATACCCACATCTTATAACAGAGAAAGAACGCGATGGCGGATATCAGCGCGATCAGATAAATGCACCAGGTCTTAAGCATAGGATCTTATCAGATCTTGGGGGCAGGAATGGATTTCAGGATCTCTTTGGCGATGTCTTCCGTCTCCCTGTTGTTGATCTCGGCCTCGGCCGTTAAGATCAGCCTGTGGGTCACGACAACGCCGAAGACCTTGGATACATCTTCGGGAACGACATATGTCCTGCCGTTAAGGTATGCGCAGGCCTTGGCCATGGAAGTCAATGCCAGTGTCGCACGCGGGGATGCTCCGCGGAGGAGGTCCTTATGGTCGCGGGTGGCATTGATGAGAGATATGATGTA
>JAGAAI010000094.1 GCA_017615325.1 Clostridiales bacterium
AAGTCTATAAGGTTTGATGTGGTCCTGGATTATGCTGCCGATGACAAGTACAAACTTGTAGGCGATATTGCCGGCGAGGTAAAGGCCTTATTCGCAGGTTATGACGTCAGGATCACGCCTGATGAGGATGTAAGCGACATTTGATCTCTGCTCACCAGGTTTGCTCAGATTTCGAGATTATTTGACCATTTTTGGTGAGCGCCAGCACCCGGCGGACTTGCAATAATCGGGGACTTTAGGTCAATATTTGATAACTACGGTCGAAAAGCAGAGATTAAGCCTCTTTCCTGTTTATTTTTTGACCAATAATAGACACAGGTTAGTTACAAGATTTTTCCAAAATGTTGCTTGATAAATAGGGCGTTTTGCCTCAAAGTGTACTGTGTTAAATAATATAAAAAATAAGGATGGATAGATAACTTGGAGAAATTCAGCGTCAAAAAGCCGTTTACTGTATTGGTGGCTGTTATAGCCATCATAGCTTTGGGCGCTGTTTCCCTGACCAGGCTCAAGATGGATCTTCTGCCTGAGATCAGCCTTCCTTACATGATAGTCATTGCAACCTACCCCGGTGCCGATCCCCAGAAGGTCGAGAGCCAGGTGATCACTCCCATGGAGAATGCCCTGGGTACGGTAAGCGGTGTCGTTAATGTTACTTCCACCAGCAACTCGAACTACGGTCTCGTCCAGCTCGAATTCGAAGATGATACGAATCTTGACTCGGCGATGGTCAAGGTCTCCGGTCAGCTTAACCAGCTGAAGGATTCGCTTCCCGATGAAGTAGGCACTCCGACCATCATGGAGATCAGCATGAACATGGTCGCTACAATGTACATAGCTGTTGAGAGAGAGGGATATGACGTTTATCAGATATCAGATTTCACCAAGAACGATATCATCCCTTACATCTCAAGGCAGGAAGGTGTCGCGTCGGTATCTTCTCTGGGCCTTGTCGAGAAGAGCGTAGTCGTATCCCTTAACGACAAGAAGGTTGACGAACTCAACGATAAGATCCTTCGTGAGACCGATTCAAAACTGAAGGACGCGGCCGATGCTCTGGAAGATGCCCAGAAGCAGCTGGATGAAGCCCAGGACAAGATCAAGGACTCCCAGTCCAAGTTTGGTGACCAGGTATCCTCTGCCATCTTTTCACAGATCGACGGAAAGACCGGAAGTCTCGGTAAGGACATCAAATCGGGAGTCAAAAGGGTCGTCGATCTGCTCCGCAATGTACAGAAGGGCGTTAAGGGTCTGAAGACCACTCAGGACCAGGGATTGGATAAACTCCAGGATGATGTTAACAGCACATATGTTGCACTCAACAAGGCAAAGTCTGAACGCGACCGTCTTAAGAGTGCCCTTGACGATGCCCAAAAGGCATATGACAGATTGGCAGATGATCTTGCAAATGCCGATGAGGACGATGCTGATGCCTATAAAAGAGCACTAGATGCTGTCGCCAGGGCCCAGGCAGATCTTCTTGCTGCCCAGATCCGCTATGACGATTCTTCGGACAAGGTCAAAAAGGCGCAGAAAGATTACGATGATGCATTGGTAGCGCTCGGAACATCTACACCGGTATCCGTTGATGTTAAAGTCCTGTCAGACAGGATCGATGATGTCATTGATCTTCTGGATGACAGCATCAAGGATATAGATACTTCGTCAGTCTCAGATCTTGCTTCGAGCACAGGCAAGGTAAGGCAGGCTCTCTTTGCAGCTTCCACACTGATATCCGACATAAAGAAGGCAGATCCTGCAGGAACCTTGAGCGGTATCCTTGGAAACACGGCAGACAAGATATCTTCTGTCGATTCCATGGTGGACTCGATCCCGAAGATAATATCAGGTCTTCAGACCGCTATGAAGGGACTGACGCAGGGCCAGTTGGATGCTGCAGTCGGTTACTCAACAGCCACATATGCACTCATGGCAGCTCAGACAAAGCTCGATGATGCCAAGACCCAGTATGACAATGCCAAGAAGACGGCTCTGGAGAATGCGAATGTCGATTCGCTCCTGTCGGTTGCAACACTGTCGGGCCTCGTATATGCACAGAACTTCTCTATGCCTGCAGGTTATATCGATGACAAGGATGACAACACCTGGCTTCTTACTGTCGGTGATTCATATAACAGTGATTCCGAGATCGCTGAGACTCTCCTCATGGATAACGAGGTCCTGGGTACGATCAGGCTCGAAGATATAGCAGATATCACGGTGATCGATAATGCTGACGATTCATTCACCAAGCTCAACGGATCCGATTCCGTCATCCTGTCGGTATTCAAGTCGTCTGCTTCAGGCACGAATGATGTATCAAAGAACTGTAAGCAGGCCATGAAGGAATTGGAGGAGATGTATCCCGGAACCCACTTCGTATCACTGATGGACCAGGGTGATTACATATCCATGATCGTAAACAACATCTTTGCATCTCTTGCGATTGGTGCTGCTTTAGCGATCATAATACTCGCTCTCTTCTTAAAGGACGTTAAGCCGACTATAGTCGTTGCCGTATCTATCCCTCTCTCAATATTGCTTGCACTGGTACTTATGTACTTTACGGGTCTTGAACTCAACATGATGACCCTGTCGGGTCTGTCGCTGGGTATAGGAATGTTGGTCGATAACTCGGTCGTTGTCATGGAGAATATCTTCAGGCTCGTAAATAAGGGCATGGCTCCTGCAAGGGCTGCCGTTCAGGGTGCCAAGCAGATGAGAGGTTCTATCATCGCATCCACTCTGACAACTGTCTGCGTATTCATGCCTGCCGTATTTGCAAGCGGTATGGTAAGGACCTTGCTTTTCCCGCTGGCCCTGTCGATCGGTTACTGTCTTGTAGCATCGCTTGCCATAGCTCTTACGGTAGTACCGGCTTCCTGTTCCACACTCATGAAGAATACAAAGCCCAAGAAGCATCCCCTTTTCGATAAGGTGCTTGAAGGCTACGGCAAGTCTTTAAGATGGTGCCTCAGGTTCAAGGTTGTTCCGCTCGTACTGGCTGTTGTGCTTCTCGCCGCATCGATCTATGCGGTCATAAACATGGGTATAGTCTACCTGCCCGAGATCGCGTCCAATGAACTTGAAATATCGATCAAGACTCCTGAGGAAATGACCCGCGAGGAATCCTATAAGGTTACGGATGAAGTCATCAACCATGTTATGTCAGTTGATGGCGTCAGAGAGATCGGCGTCATGGATTCCGGGTCCACATTGAGTTTCTTTACATCTGCTTCAACCGGATCCTCATCTTACGGAAGGTATACGGGAAGCGCAGTCGTTGACGAGAATCTCTCGAAAGAAGATCTTTACAAGATCATAGAAGAGATCGAGACGGCTGTTAAGGACGACAACGCGACCGTTACTGTCTCGCTTAACAGCATGAGCGATATGTCCATGCTGATGGGCGGTTCGGGCATGTCGGTCAACATTTATGGCAAGGACCAGGAAAAGCTCAACGAGTACGGCAGGCAGGTTGCAGCTATCCTTGAAGAGACGGAAGGCTTAAAGGATGTTAAGGACGGCATCGGCGAGGGAGAACCCACGGTCCACCTTCTCATCGACCGTGACAAGGCGATGGCTGACGGTTATACGACCGCTCAGATCTATGCTGCTATCTTAGGAAAGATGACGACATCCGTTAAGTCGACGACGATCACGGCTGATGGCCTCGACATGACCGTTACGATCAAGGATGAGACGGATCCGCTGACACTCGAGAACCTTCTCGACATAGAACTCGAAAACAATAACACCGCTGCTTCCATGGCTGACATGATGGGATCATCTGACTCAGGCTTTGATATGGGTTCGTCTTCTTCATCGTCAATGGATATGTCTGACATGGCCAAGATGTTCGGCCTTACGGGCGATGATGACGACAAGAAGGAAGATACCGGGGATAATGACAGCGAAGATAAGAAGGATGAGGATAAGGAAGAGGAGAAGGTCGTCCATAAGATCGGTGACTATGCCGTGATCGAGAAGACGACATCACCTGTATCCGTCACTCACGAGAACCTCACGAAGTATATTACCGTCACGGCATCAACCGTTGAAGGATATAACACTACGCTCATTGCCCGCAGCCTGCAGTCAAAGCTTGATGAATTCAACAGGAACATGGATACAGGTTACTCCTTAAAACTTGAGGGTGAATCCACCGAGGTTAAGGAGATGGTCATCCAGATGGTCGAGATGGCGGCTCTTGCGCTGCTCTTCATCTACCTCATCATGGTTGCCCAGTTCCAGAGCTTCCTGTCACCCTTCATCATCCTCTTTACGATACCTCTGGCATTCACGGGAGGTATGTTCGGCCTGATCATATCGCGCCAGCAATTGTCGATGTTAAGCCTCCTGGGATTTGTTATCCTGATGGGTACGGTAGTTAATAACGGTATCGTTTTCGTTGACTACACGAACCAGCTCCGTATCGGAGGACTCGAGAGGAGGGAGGCGCTCGTTGCGACCGGCAAGACCCGTATGCGTCCTATCCTGATGACGGCTCTTACGACCATACTTGCCATGTCACAGCTTATCTTCGGCAACGGAATGGCATCGCAGTTAGGGTCCGGCATGGCTATCGTTATCGCAGGCGGACTCACATATGCAACTCTCATGACTCTTTACGTCGTTCCCGTTATCTACGATATCTTCTTCAGAAAGAAGCCACTCGTTGTCGATGTCGGCTCTGATATTGATGAGGAACTCGATGACGCCGGAGACTATTTGAGATCCCTTAAGGAAGCAGAAGAGGCTTCTCTTAACAGCAATAAAGAAGAGAGCGCACAGCCCTCTGTAGAACTAAAGACGGAAGAAGCACAAATTCCTGCTGAAGATTCTGTCCCGTCACGTCCCGGCAACAACTGATGCGGGCATGCCGGATTATTGAATTTATTTCGCACTACTGTACAATTATTGTGTAATTAATTTTTGGGGTGAACAGGATATGATTCGAACAAAGCTAATAACAACTATATTGCTTGCGGCAACTGCCACGGGTCTGATCTGGGGGAATGCTGTTTTTGCATCTTCAACTGATAAGGGCGATCTTACGGAAGAGACGATCGTAACATCGCCTCCGGGATCTGACGGACCGCAGACGCCGACAACGGTAAGGCTCAATAAGAGGGACGCCGTCGTTGTAGCAAAGAAGAAACTTCCGTTGCTCCAGGCTTACGTGTACCCGCCTGAGACGAAGGTTAAGTGGACTTCATCTGATAATTCCGTTGCAACGGTAACATCCAACGGCATAGTCTCCGGACTCAAAGCCGGATATGCGGTCATCACGGTTACGTCAGAAGACGGCGTGTCCGACTTCTGCAACGTTACGGTCCTTTACAAGGATGTAATGGACAGTAAGGATTTCTGGTACGAACCGACATATCAGCTGACCAGTACAGGAGTTGTCAAAGGATACAACAATCAGACTGAGTTCAGACCCGCCAATAACTGCAGCAGAGCCCAGATGGTGACCTTCATCTGGCGTCTGGCAGGAGAACCCAAGCCAAAGTCCGCGACATGCAAGTTTACGGATGTCACGAGCGACAAGTACTACTATAAGCCCGTTATCTGGGCTGTTGAGAACGGCATTACGACGGGTTATAACGACAATACATTCAGACCGAATGTTACGTGCCTCAGGCGTCATGCGGTAACCTTCCTCTGGAGGTTCGCAGGATCTCCCAAGCCTTCAACCGGCGAGATCAGGTTTAAGGATGTCAAGGAGACAGACTATTTCTGTAATCCCGTAATATGGGCTTCCGAGAAGAATATCCTTGCAGGCTACGAAGACGGCACATTTAAGCCTGAAGGAGAGTGTCTGAGACGTCAGATGGTGACCTTCCTTTATAAGTACGACAAGTTTGCAGGTGATAAATAAAGACCATATGAACGTTATTCTTGATATTGCGACATTCACGGCGCCTGTCAATCTGATAAGACTCATATCCCTGCTGGTCCTTATCGCCATATCATCTTTCTTCTCTTCAGCCGAGACAGCCTACAGCATGGCCAACAGGATGCGCCTCAAGTCCATGTCTGAAGACGGAGATAAGAAAGCAGCCCAGGTCTTAAAGATCCTGGACAATTATCCCAAGATGCTCTCGACCGTTCTTATCGGCAACAATATAGTCAACATCGGAGCTTCCGCCATTGCGACTCTCTGGGCCACTGATGTTTTCGGAAGCTGGGCGGTTGGCGTCATGACGGGCGTGCTGACTTTTGTCGTACTTATCTTCGGTGAGATCGTTCCCAAGACGACAGTATCCTGTAATGCCGATAAATATGCTATGGCCTATGCGCCTGTTATAAGATTCCTGATGATAATCCTGACGCCTGTCGTTATCGTCATCAACTTCATATCCGGCGGCATCCTGAAGCTCCTTAAGACCGATCCTGATGCCAAGATGCCGGCTATAACCCAGCGTGACCTTATTGGCTATGTTGACGAGGGGCGCAAGGAAGGTGTCATCGCCGAAGATGAGCATGAGATCATCCATAACATGTTTGAATTTTCTGATGCTGTCGCAAAGGACATCATGGTCCCCAGACTCAACATCGTTGCAGTGCCAGTCGATGCAGGATACAAGGACATCATGAAGATCGTAAAAGAGGATATGTATACCAGGATCCCTGTTTACGAAGGCGACACCGACACGATAATCGGTCTCATCAACGTTAAGGATCTTATTGTCTTAGAGAGCCCCGAGGATTTCAACATGAAGAGCTTGATGAGGGATGTCATGTACACCCACGAACTGAAGAAGACATCCCAGCTCCTTAAGGAGATGCTCAAGAACTCAGAGCCTGTCGCGATTGTCCTCAATGAGTATGGTACGACAGAGGGCATGATCACCATGGAAGACCTTATGGAAGAGCTCGTTGGCGAGATCAACGACGAATACGATTCACCCAAGGATAATCCCATCCGTAAGATCGCAGACGGAGATTACCTGATCGACGGAAGCTGCGGTCTTGCCGATGTTAACGACGAACTCGGAACAGAGCTCGAAAGCGATGACTTCGACTCCATTGCAGGCATCGTTATAGACCACACCGGCGGGCGTCTTCCAAAGACAGGCGATACCGTGGAGACAGCGGACGGCATAAGGATCAGAGTTGCAAGGATCGAGGGCAACCGTATAGCGCTTGTCCGTGTATTCCTTCCGCCCGAAGAAAAATCTCAGGAAGAAGAGACTGCTGAAGACTCAGATGAATGAGGCTATGGACTAAACCCTCCAATAGTCGGATAATTATAACTATAGAAGACATTTCGATATCGAAAGGAGATGCCAGCTATGTATTGTATTGAATGCGGCCGATTAGTTCCCGACGGAAACAAATTTTGTCCCTTTTGCGGAGCAGCCATTATAATTCCCGATCCACAGGATCAGGCTACAGCACCTGCAGCACCTGAAGTGCCTGTAGCGCCCGTAGTACCCCAGGCAGAAGTTCAGCCTGCACCTGTAGTGCCACAGGCGGAAGTCCAGCCCGCACCTATGCCCCAGATCCAGCAGGTTCAATCAGAGCCAAGACCGATCCCTACTGTCGCTCAGCAGGATGTTCCTTCCTTGCAGCAGGGCCCCACAAAGAAAAAGAAGAAGTGGCTTCCTCCGGTCATCATATTCGGATCGATAATCCTTATTGCCGGTGTGGCAGCAGGCATCATTTTCGGTGTGAGAAGTGCGAAGACCAGGAAAGCGGAAGAAGCTGTATTGGCGGCTTCAGAACTTTATGCTGAAGGTGATTACGAAGGAGCTTTCGACAAGTATGAAGAAGCCCTCGACAGTTCACCTGATGCCAAGATCTACAAAGAGTATGCTCAGGCCCTTATAGACAGAGGTTTAACGAACAGGGCCAAGGATATTCTTGAAGAAGGCATCTATAATACAGACTCCAATACTCTTAAGAGGATGCTGAAGAATCTGGAAGAAAGTGCAGACGTTATCGTGGATGACGACCCTACGGAAGTTACATCAGAAGATACTGAAGCAACAAGTGAACCTTCTGAAGATACGACCGCTGCAACAGAAGAGACCACGACGGCAACTACAACTGAAGAGACGACCACTACGACTACGACTGAGACTACGACAACTACAACTGCTCTTGATAAGAAGCCGATGTACGAAGCCTACAAGAAGTTCTTATCCGACAAGAAGAAAAAGATCACGTCTTATTCATCGTTTACTGATCTTAAATACTCTGACTCCAAAGGATGGACTAATGACTTCAAGGAAAACAAGAACCCCGTTCAAGTCGCTCTGGCCGATGTCACGGGAGACGACATCAATGATATGATCGTGATCCTTCAGGGGGAATATGAGATCTCTTTTGATCTGGTCGTATACAGCTACATCGACGGCAAGGTAAAGTCCGTACTGAAGATCGAGGGTATCGATGTGCTTGCCGGAGGCTACTCATCCTACATCGTATGCAAGTCGAAGAACAAGGGTGAACTCCTGATCTATACCGGACGCTTCGATGAGACCTACTATGAATCTTACACAGTCTATAAGTGGAATGGTGAGAAGTTCAAGAAAGCCAGCACTTTCGGGAGCTACGATGAAGTCAATGACAGCGGTGATAAATTCAAGGTCTATTACTTTAAGGGCGATGAGAAGATAAAGAAAGACGAATTCAAGGCATTGATCCCCGAGTTCGACAAGAACGTATCCAAGATATTCTTCTTTACTGAGGAACTCGATGATGCCCTCACTAAGATCTATCTCGATAACGACAGCAAGCCCGCAGGCATGACTTACAAGCAGGCGGTAAAGATAGTCGAGAGCAAGCTCGGCTGATCCCGGATTTTACCAACAAAAAAGAGACAGTCTCAACTTTTGGGAGACTGTCTCTTTTTATTTGTTGGTTTTTATATCACAGCAGATGAGCTCTGAGTTCATCACCCGAAAGAGGTGAGAGGAGGGCAGGCGCGATATCGAAAACAGTCTTGCATCCGAAGTCGCCCTTCTGCTCGAGCCTTACTGCAGCTCTTGCGTAAGCGATGAGAACGGAAGCCGTGAACTCGGGGTTGGAATCGAGTTTCAGGGAATACTCGATAACGTGCTTGTTCTCGTTGTCAAATCCTGTCCTGCCGGTGCGGATAACGAAGCCGCCGTGGTTGATCTTGGAGTGCTCTTTTGCGAAAGTCTCTTCATCGATGAAGTGAACGATGGTGTTGTAGTCAGCGAAGTAGTTGGGCATCTCGCAGATCTCTTTCTCGATCCTTGCAAGGTCAGCGCCTTCTTCAGCTACTACAAAGCACTCACGCAGGTGCTTGTCACGGGCGGTAAGCTCAGGAGCAGAACCTGATCTTACTGCATCAAGAGCTTCCTTGATCGGGATCGTGTACTGCTTGCCGTTCTTAACGCCGGGAACGCGTCTTATGGCGTCTGAATGTCCCTGGGAAACGCCCTTTCCCCAGAAGGTGTAATCTTCACCATCTGTAAGGATCGCGTTTGCATAGAGCCTGTTAAGGCTGAACATACCGGGATCCCAACCGCAGGAGATGACCGCTACCTTGTTAGCTGCTGTTGCAGACTCGTTGACTGCTGCGAAATGTTCGGGGATATTTGCATGTGTATCGAAGCTGTCGATAACGTTAAAGTACTTTGCGTATTCCTTGGTCATCTTGGGAAGGTCTGTTGCTGAACCGCCGCAGATGATCATACAGTCGAAGTCGTCCTTCATCTCGGGGATCTTCTCTGCATTATATACGGGAACTCCGGGTGTCTTTGTCGTAACAGTAGCGGGGTCACGTCTTGTGAATATTCCGCAAAGCTCCATATCGGGGTTCTTGCGGATCTCGCTCTCCACGCCTTTCGCGAGGTTGCCGTAGCCGATGATTCCAATTCTGATTGCCATATTTGATTCCTCCTGATTCTTTCCTGATAAAGCCCCGCAGCTCATGTAGTGCGGGGCTTTGTCGGACTCTGGTGGAAACTACGGGGTTTGAACCCGTGACCCCTCCCCTGTGAAGGGAATGCTCTCCCGCTGAGCTAAGCTTCCAACGAAATCCTACTACAAATAAGGCTCTTTGGCTACGATTTTTTGAGGCTCATTATGGGCAAGCAAAGCGATAGTGTGCTAAAATATCAGAGCACATGGGGGCGTAGCTCAGCTGGGAGAGCGTTGCATTCGCATTGCAGAGGTCAGGAGTTCGATCCTCCCCGTCTCCACCAAATTCGTGAATAACAATGCCTGGCTTAGGTCCTCCTCACTTCGTTCGTGCGGAAACAGCCAGGCATTTGTTATTCACTAAACAGTGTGCGGAAACAGCCCAAAGGAAAAGAATAAAATCATACAAAATAACAGGTATCGCTCAGGTGATGCCTGTTTTTATAGAAGCATTCAAGCACTTAGTATGATCTGTCATCATACTATCATGAAATGTTTTCAAAGTAATTTATGATGCGTTTCAGTTGTTCGTCATCAAGATCTCTGCATTGTTCAACTATTGAGAATAAGAGCGGGTCATGGTTCTTATCTACAGTAATAAAGTCAGGCATTCTGTTATTGCTCTCCCCTGTAACATATGAGACGGAGACATTGAATGCCTTCGCTATCTCTTTCACGACTTGTATGGATGGAGTCCTTACTCCAGCCTCGTATCTCTGATAAGCAGGTTGACTTACCCCGATCAGATCTGCTGCCTCAGATTGAGTGAGACCTCGCTCCTGTCGAAGTAATATCAGATGTTCGATATTGATCTCTGATTGCATATAGAGCCTCCTTTTGAGTGATTATGATCATTATACAATTTTAATCTTGAAAATACCAATGGTATATCATATAATCCATATACCAACGGTATATTTGAATGAAAGGAGTTGATCGTATGGGAATCTTGATGATTGCTTTGGGGAGGCTTACAGTATCTCCGGAACCAACTAAGGAATTAATAAAGGATTATTGGTTATTTAGTGAATATTATTGTCCAACTGAATTTAATAAAGACAATGTCGGTTTTAATCCATGGTTCTTTGATAAAGATTGCAAGCTGGTATCTCTTGGCGGGAAAATGTGTGAGCCTGACGTATGGTATCGTGAATTGAAGGAAAAGTTCTTTGAGAAGAGAGGTTTTCAACTGTTAGGCGACCCGAAGCTGGTGTTTGAGGGTGATGTCGATGTTGATATCAGGAGGCTTGAGTATGATAGGGTGATGGAAAGATTTGACACCAGAAAGATCCTGGAACAGAGGTTTTTATCTGATGAGATCCGGGATGAATCAGACGTTGATGATGAGTGATAATTATCATATAATTATGTAAAGAAGGTTAATTGCCATGGTCTTTGATTGGGATGAATACAAAAATGGTATCAATATTGCAAAACATGGAGTTGATTTTTGGGAAGCAAGTTCTGCGTTTTATGATGACAAAGCCATTATATTTGATGATCCTGATCATTCTATGGATGAAGACAGGTTTCTTCTTATAGGAATGAGCAAAATATCTAGAGTACTGATAGTATGCCATTGTTACAGAGGAAAGGATGAAGATATAAGGATCATTTCAGCAAGAAAGGCAACAAAAAGTGAAATAGATTACTATTTACAAGGCGGTGATGAATTATGAGAGATAACTATGACATTGCAGAACTTAATCCGAGAAAAAACCCATATTCAGATAAACTAAAACGTCAAGTAACTATTAATCTTAAAAACACAACCATTGAATATTTTAAGAAGCTTGCTGAAGAAACCGGTATTCCCTATCAGAATCTGATAGACCTTTATCTTGATGATTGTGTAAAAAATGGTGTTAAGCCAGATGTAAAATGGCAGAGACCTGCATAACCATATGCTTAAGTAGATAATACAAATTCTACGCATCACAGTTCCGCATTATCCACACGACAAAACGTGGATAATGTGGGATTTTTGTGATCCGGGTGACTTGGGTAATTTGTAAGTTCTTGATTTTTGTGGTGTAAAAACTTGGTTTTTCCCCTGTGTGTTGTAAAGAGTCAAATGCCTGGCTTAGGTCCTCCACGCTTCGCTTGTGCGGAAACAGCCAGACTTTTGTTATTTGCTCTACCGGGCGCAAGCGCCTGCGGAAACCTCAGGAAGAGGAGTTATACACTTCGAAAAATGAGTGCGAGTCTGCAGTATAATATCTTGGAAGACTTAATTCAGAGGAAAGATGGTTGATTAGAGGTGACTGAGGAAATAACTCAGTTAATTATCACTATAGGCATCATCCAGGGAATCATATATTTTGCAGCCTTCTTCGATCATTTTCTTAATTAAACTTTCCTTCAGATCAGAATCAGAAACCATTAGCATAGATTGATTTTTCTTATTAATAATTCCATAGCCGTATTCGGTGTTTACAAGAACCCAATTGTTCTTTTCGGTTGTCCAAAGATATTCGTGGTCTTTCATATTACTTTATTCCTTTCGAGGTGAATTTAATTGTTGATTTTCCTAAGGGTATGATAGCTGATGTCTTTTGTGGTGAGCCAGCCAAAGCAAAGTATAATAAAAGTTCCTTATCTTCTTGACTTGGGGTTGCGGTCCCACCAGGATGGGTGTGATTAATGAGCATAATGTTTTTTCTTACTGGGACTTGAACTGAATTGATAGTACCAGAATATACATAGTATTTACCTCCTCGCCCGTTTTTCCCAGGACCATATTCATACACTTGAGCAAATTCTACACCATATTCTTCTGTTAAGAAAATCATTTCCCGATCGGAAAGACGCTTGGAAACTTGAATTCCTTTTGAACCAGGCAATTTTTCGAAATCTACGTTCTTGTCACCATTTCGCATATATCTTGTTATTACTTGTTCAGCTAATTCTTTTAATGTTCCTATTGTATTTTTAAACAATCCACTATCAGATTTATCAATCTTATATGATATATACATGATGATGACCAATGATATAGAGCGGATAGGAGGTATACCTCTGGATATTGTAAATAGCGATCTACCGTTAAGCGAAACAGTTCGTAACAGTGTAATATTATCTCCTGATACTCTGTTTTTTACTGATTCTATGAATGAAACGCATAAGGTAAATATCAGTGAAGTTAACAGAAAAAATGGGAAGACAGACTATTAAAAGATATTGATAGTATGGTTCAACACCTGAGGAATAGTAATCTGAACAATGTAAATGGTGTATGAACATGCGCCGTGACGGTGTATATTTATATGGATGTAAAGTTTTTACTAAGGTTATATCGGGGTGCATATGAAAGATAATCCGAATTCGATAAAATTAGTTGCCGGGGACTTTAGTCTTGAGATGCGGGCGAAGATCTTTAAAGGGGATCCGGTAATCAATAATGCGAACCTTTGGGTCAGTGTTGTCAGCGGTAACTTCTCAGGCGCAATGCAGATGGATGTGGGTTCGCTTGACCTTGAGCAGTTTGTTCAGCAGATATGTTCGATGAATAAACATTTGAAGGGGAAAGCCCGTATTGAAGAACCATACAGCAACCATTGTTTCATCGAATTCGAGACGGATAAAAAAGGCCATATCAAAGTGAGAGGGAAATTGATGGATCTTGATCATAGATTGGATTTTGAAAATGTTTTCGATCAGACATATCTTCCGGGGTTTGTAAGACAACTGTGTGATAGTGGTTCCTGGCAGGAAGCCGAATGACCGGATAGAAGCTTTGCCGGAAGAAGAGATAACTATGAATAACGAAGAACTGATAACTGATGCAATAGAATATGTCTCGGAATTGCTGGGAAAGAATGCCGGCGGGCACGATCTGTCCCATTCGCTCCGCGTCTATAAGAATGCTATAAGGATCGCTGAGGGCGAACCAGACTGTGACATGCTGGTCGTGTCTTTGGCTTCTATCCTGCACGATGTTGACGACCATAAGATCTTCGAACACGAGAACAATGAGAATGCCCGGGCATTCCTCAACGATAAGGGTGTCCCTTCTGAACTGACCGAAGAGATCTGCAGAGTCATTGATTCTGTATCTTTCAGCAAGAACCGCGGCAGGAGACCTGAAAGCCTCGAAGGCAAGATCGTTCAGGATGCCGACCGTCTCGATGCGCTTGGCGCGATCGGAATAGCCAGGACTTTCGCATACGGTGGTGAGCACGGGCGCAGCATCGAAGAATCTGTTCGGCATTTCTACGATAAGCTCCTGCTTATTAAAGATGAACTTAATACTGATACGGCCAAAGCAATCGCAGAGGAAAGACACAGGTTCCTGGAAACATTTATCGCTGAGCTGAATGACGAGATAATGGCAAACGGTTAAGCTGGCGGAACCCGCCGGTATTTGATATCTGCTCTCACGTTCTATGATATAATCTTCCCGTATGTGAAGATCGTTTTTTATTGTCCCGGGAGTCGATCATGAGCGAACCAAACAACGATAAACTCAATAAGAAGATGGGCAGGATCGTGTATCTTACCATGTTCTCGTCGTATTTCTTCCGTTTATTCGGTCCTTTGTTCTGGATGGGTATAGCCTTCCTGATCGCCGGCATCTTCGTCAGACAATTGTTGATAATTGGCGGAGCCCTTTTGCTTCTGGATCTGATAGTGACTTTGGTCTTTATGCGAAGGTTCATGAATATGCAAAGCGAGAATCCTGAATTTGAAAGGCTCAGACAGGCATTGAACAACGGAGTTCCTGCAGACGAACTGGAGAAGATGACGGGTGAATGGGAAGGCAACGGATTTTATACGGCACGTATAGATGGTTTTCGCGAAGAGGCATCTTCCTGCAAGACCGTAGAGGAAGCCTTCGGGATTTATAAGAAGTACTGTCTTGCCGTAGTAACAGGACAGGAGACTTATACCGTAACGCTGGGTCTTGATAAGAAATACTTTGCTGATGACGGCAGATACAGCGTTATATCATTTGACCGCATGAGGATCATCAGTGACGATGTTGAGTGCCATATGTTTTTTGACCTGCTCTATGATCCCGATGAGATAAAGCTTCCTAAGAATAAATTCAGCTCAGAAGGGATAGCAAGTCCCAACATCAAAGAATTCTTTGATAAAGTAGAAGAGTATTTGAAAGATAATGACCTGATGAAGCTGCCGATAGTAAAGACCAACATAGGAACTGATGAATAAATGAACATTACCGAGATAAAAGATTTTAACGCACCCGAGATTGACTTCTTTGCGAGGACCACCGAGAACCAGCTGCGCACATATTACGGGGACCGCCCAGGGCTCTTTATCACGGAGAGTGCATATGTCACAGTGCGTGCTCTGGAGGCAGGCTTTGAGCCCGTATCGATGCTCGTTGAGACCGGTTGCATGGAGACTGAAGCAGTTCCTGTAATAGAAGCGCTGGAGAAGATCTGGGGGAAAGAAAAGAAGGACAGCATTCCCGTATATATCGCTGATCGCGAACTTGTAACTAACCTTACCGGACATAAACTCGTAAGAGGCCTTTGGATGGTGCTTAGGAGAAAAGAAGAGTTATCCACTGAGGAATTCTGCAAAGATAAGAACCGGATCGCAGTCCTCTTTGATGTCGTAAATCCTGCCAATGTCGGTGCGATAATAAGGTCGGCTGCGGCGCTTGGCATGGACGGTGTGCTACTGACACACCCTTCAGTCGATCCTTATACAAGGCGTGCATCAAGAGTCAGCATGGGTACGGTCTTCCAGATCCCCTGGACAAAGGCGGGCTTTGAAGAATCGCAGGGTATATCTCTTCTGGATAAACTTCGCTCCTACGGATTCAAGACGGTCGCGATGGCGTTAACTTCGGACTCGACCAGCGTCGATAACGATGAGATACGCGCGAATGATAAGTTAGCCGTCATTCTCGGTACGGAAGGAACCGGACTTCCGGATGACGTTATCAAGGCATCCGATTATCGGGTGATGATACCTATGCAGCACGGCGTTGATTCATTGAATGTCGCAGCTGCAAGTGCTATAAGTTTCTGGGAATTAATGAAATGATCGGGGGGAACAAAATGAGGAAGATCATTGCAGTTTTATTAGTAGTATTAATGGTGTTGCCGGTCGTATCCTGCAGCAGCGGATACAGGATCGAAGATGAAGACAAGGCCGTAAAAGTCTATTCCTGTCCTAAGGACAACATGCTGGGACTTGAGAAGATCGCGATCTTTGAAGACAGGATCGTTGTCGTTATGGATAAGGAGACGGCAGACAGTTCAGCCTATGGGATCAATGGCGATCAGGTGATCGAACAGCGGAAACTTGATATGTCAGCAATGCTGACAGGGGTAAATTACGTTGATTCCACGAACACCATCGAGATCCGTGACGGTAAATGTATCTTCAGGTCAGTATTCACTAAGCTCGATGATGGCGTTAAGATTGATCAGGATCAGGGGATCTCTGTTGAATGGATAAATATAAATGACAGGATCATAAGGATCAATGACGGCAATCTTATCATTTCCTATTCCGAGACCATTGCTGACGGATTCAACAATTATTCTCAGGAATATGATTCTTCGATCAAGACCTGGGGGAGGTTTAAGAAGTCTACGAACACGATCGAGGGAGCGCCTGCCTAATAAGGAGGGATGACCATGAGGAACATTAGTTTAGGAACTACGGGGATTACGGTTCCTCAGAATGCTTTCGGGGCTTTGCCGATCCAGAGGATCAGCACGGAAGATGCTGTGTATCTTCTTCGGAAAGCCTACGACGGAGGGATGAGGTTTTTCGATACTGCGAGAGCCTATTCCGACAGTGAAGAGAAGGTCGGGCTGGCATTCGAAGGAATGAGGGACAAAGTCTTTATCTCAACGAAAACAGGAGCCGGCACGAAAGAGAAGTTCTGGGAGGATCTCGAGACATCTTTGAGACTTCTTAAGACCGACTATATTGATATCTATCAGCTTCACTGCGCCGCCAAATGTTACCGTGAAGGCGACGACCTTTACGAAGCCATGAAGGAAGCCAAGAAGCAGGGCAAGATCAGGCACATAGGCATTACAGCGCATAAGATCGGAGTAGCTGAAGATATTATCCAAAGCGGACTCTATGAGACTTTACAGTTCCCTTTCTCATATCTTGCTTCAGACAGAGATATAAAGCTCGTTGAAGACTGCGCCAAGGCAGGGATGGGCTTTATCGCCATGAAAGGATTATCGGGCGGACTTCTTACGAATTCCGAAGCCTGCATGGCTTTTATGTCAGAGTACGATGCTCTTCCGATCTGGGGTGTGCAGAGGGAATCCGAACTTGATGAGTGGCTCCGCTTCTTTGATGAAGAGATAAGCATGACGGATGAGATCAGGGATTTTATAGCTAAGGACCGCGAAGATCTTCTTGGAGAATTCTGCAGAGGCTGCGGTTACTGTATGCCGTGTACAGTAGACATAACGATCAACCAGTGCGCCAGGATGAGCCAGATGATAAGACGCGCTCCGTCACAGGCATGGCTTACAGACTACTGGCAGAACGAGATGATGAAGATCGACAATTGTGTTGAGTGCGGAATATGCAAGACGAGATGTCCTTATGAACTTGATATCCCGGTATTACTGAAAAAGAACCTTAAGGATTACAAAGAGATCCTTGCAGGAAAAGAAGTTTGAAAGAGGAGAAAGATGATAAAAGGGATCCACCATATATCGATGAAGTGCGGCAACGAAGAAGACCTGGCCAAGGTTAAGGAATTCTACGTTGACCTTCTGGGACTTAAGATCTGCCGTGAGTGGCCTGAAGGGATCATGATAGATACGGGCAACGGCTTTATTGAGATATTCACTAATGCCGAAGGCATCAAGCAACTGGGCGCGATAAGACATATTGCACTTGCAACAGATGATGTCGATGAACTTGCGGGCAAAGTAAAAGAAGCAGGCTACGAAGTCTTTATTGAGCCTAATGACAGGGTGATAAAATCAGATCCGCCCCTTCCGATCAGGATGGCATTCTGCTTTGGACCTCTGGGTGAACAGATCGAGTTTTTCTGCGAAAGGTAAGGGAGTTTGTATGGGAATTATAAGAGAAGTTACGAGAGACGATATACCGGTCTGCGTTGACCTTATAAAGAAGAGTTTCCTCACGGTTGCAGAAAGCTACGGTATCACGGAGGAGAATGCGCCGAGGTTTACGGCTTTTGCGACCACTACAGAGCGCCTTTTGCAGCAGATGGATGAAGGCCGGCCTATGTATCTTTATGAAGAAGACGGCCGTATCTATGGGTATTATTCGTTGTTCATCACGGATAACGATGAGTGCGAATTAAACAACCTGGCGGTCCTGCCTGACTTCCGTCATAAGGGCATAGGGAAGAAGCTCCTTGAACATTCATATAAGACGGCCCGTGAAAAAGGCTGTAAGCTGATGAATATCGGGATCGTTGAAGAGAATCAGCCTCTCCGCAAATGGTATGAAGCTAACGGCGCGGTCCATGTCGGAACGAAGAAGTTCGATTTCTTCCCCTTTACCTGCGGTTACCTGACAAAAGAGATCAAGTGATGCCTTATAGCGAGGTGACAGGATGAGAAGATCAGTAGAACCTAAATATTCGATGTGCGTCCAGCCGGCATTTATCATCGGCACGAACAATGAAGACGGCATGGCATATGGTATCAGCCGCGGTGAGGTCCTGGATCCCGTCATATATTCGGGCAGATATCACAGCCTGGATAAGATGCTGGGGGAGATAGGGGATTTCCTGAATTAGTCTTTTCGAATGTCAACAGTAATAGGCCTTTTGTTGTCCGTAATGCGCAACAAAGGGCCTTTTTATGAGCAACATCTCGAAAATCGACGATTTCAAGCCTAATGTTGCTCGTAATGCGCAACAAAGGGCCATTTTATGAGCAACATTCCCCAAAAGGCTCTTTACAAACAAAAGGTAATATGTTACCTTTAATGGGTAACAAGTTACCTAATTGGAGGAAGCAATGAATATTGAAGATACGGTCAACAGCAATAAGCTGGATTTTGAAGGAATACCGTCAAGCTATTATCTGCTCGGGCTCCTGAGCGCTTTCGAGAACCGATTTCAGGCTATGGCTGACAGTACTATGAAGGAGATAAGCTGGAAGCAGTTTTTCGCGATCATATGTATCAACATGTGCAAGGAGCCGCCGACGATAAAGGAACTGTCGGAGGTTCTGGGAAGCTCCCATCAGAATGTTAAGCAGATCCTTCTTAAACTTGAGAAGAAGGGATTTGTGGAGTTTAAGACAGATGACGGGGACAGGAGAAAGCAGCGCATCGTTCTTACTGATAAGTGTATGAAGTTCTGCGAGCAGGGCAATGACATGAGCATAAAGATAATGGAGAAGATGTTTAATGGCGTCCCCGAAAAAGATATCAAGACAACGATCAAGACAATTACATGTATAGAGAAGAATCTTGCGGAGGTGGAATTATGAAAGGGATAATCATCTATAAGTCCAAATACGGATCGACAAAGAAGTATGCAGAGTGGTTAAAGGATGCCACAGGCTATGACTGCGTTGCTACCAAGGATGCGGATACCGGTAAACTCTCGTCCTATGACACTATAGTCTTTATGGGCGGTGTCTATGCTAAGGGTATAGCATGCGCATCCTACATGAAGAAGGTGATAGACAGGATAAAGGACAAGAAGATCGCGGTCTTTGTCTGCGCGGCATCTCCTTACGACGAGAAGTTTTTTAATGAACTGGTCGCACTTAATATGAAGGGGGATCTTGAAGGCGTTCCCGTATTCTACGGCAGAGGCGGGTTCGATCTTAAGAACATGACCTTTGCTGACAGGACACTGTGCAAGATGTTAAGGAAAGCTACCGCCAAGAAAGATCCCAAAGACTATGAACTCTGGGAAGCGGCATTGATGGAAGTATCTGATGATGAGGCAGGAGACTGGACGGATAAGTCTTATCTTGACCCGCTTATAGAATACTTGAAGGGTTGATCTTATTCTTCTGAGAAGAAGACGTAGTTGCCGTCGATGAAGACTGCCTTGGAGTGGGGGTGGTTCCAGTCGTAGTTACTGTAGATAACATAGACTGTCGCATCGGGGTGTTCTTCTCTGATATTTCCCTGCCAAAGGTAGACAGCCTTGTTGTTATCCAGGTTAGTTAACTCAAGGCCTCCGTATTTATTGTAGCTGCCCGTATGGATCGCCTGGGTCTTGAGCTTGGCTTCCAGGTCTTTAACATAAGTCTCATCTGCGGTGAATCCGACTGCAATGTGCCCCGCTCCCTGAAGTATTGTCGGCATGAACTCGAAATAGACATCTTTGGCAGACCCCGGGAGTTCTTCC
>JAGAAI010000095.1 GCA_017615325.1 Clostridiales bacterium
GATGCAGCCAAGGACGAGCAGGGCAAGATCGAGGATCGTATCGCCGAGCTCGAGGAACTCCTTAAGAACGCCGAGATCATCTCCGGTACCTTCGTTAAGGTTAAGAATATGGAGTCCGGCGACACTATCGAGTACAAGATCGTTGGATCTTCTCAGGCAGATTCCCTCAATTTCATGATATCAGATGAAAGCCCTGTAGGACGTGCTCTCAAGGAGAGCAAGAAGGGCGAGACCGTTAAGGTTGAGACTCCCGCAGGCGTACTTAAGTTCAAGATCTTAGACATTTGGAAGGATTAAGGTAATCAAGTTGGCAGACGTAAATCAGCAGAATGAAAAGAATGCTCCCCAGGAGGATATCGGACAGCTCCTCAAGGTAAGAAGACAGAAGTTCGCAGACCTTCAGGCAGCCGGAAGAGATCCCTTTGTGATCACCAAGTTCGATCAGACTCATCACACCGATGAAGTGATCCGCCTCTACGAAGAGCATGAAAAAGAGATCCTTAAGGACTATGTAGAACCTGAATTGGTTGAGCCCGCAGAGGGTGCGGATAACGAGACTATCTCCGCATACCGCCAGGCCAAAAAGGAAGCATATAATAAGCGCCGTGAGCTTCTTGATGCATCACCCATCACCGTATCGATTGCGGGAAGGATGATGTTTAAGCGTGTCATGGGCAAGGCTTCTTTTGCAAACATCCAGGATCTTAAGGGCAGAGTGCAGATCTATGCTTCACAGGATGCACTCGGCGAAGAGTCCTATGCTGATTTCAAGAAGTCCGATATCGGTGACATCTTCGGTGTAGAAGGATATGTCTTCAGGACCATGACTGGTGAGATCTCCGTACATGCGACTAAGATGACTCTCCTTACCAAGAGCCTTCAGGTTCTTCCCGAGAAGTTCCATGGACTTACCGATACAGACACCAGATACAGACAGAGATATGTCGACCTCATCATGAACCCCGAGGTCAAAGAGACATTCGTCAAGAGATCCGCAATACTCAAGGAGATCAGGAACTTCCTCGACACCAGGAACTTCATGGAAGTCGAGACTCCTACCCTTGTTTCAAATGCCGGCGGCGCTGCCGCAAGACCTTTCGAGACTCACTACAATGCTCTCGACGAGGATGTTAAGCTGAGAATTTCACTTGAGCTTTATCTCAAGAGACTTATCGTAGGCGGACTTGAGAGAGTTTACGAGATCGGAAGAGTTTACAGGAACGAAGGTGTCGATACCAGACACAATCCCGAGTTCACACTCATGGAGCTCTACCAGGCATACACCGATTACTACGGAATGATGGAACTCACTGAGTCCATGTTCAAGTATGTAGCACAGAAGGTTCTCGGAACCACCAAGATCGTATATCAGGGAACAGAGATCGACCTCGGACAGCCCTTCGCACGTATGACCATGAACGAGGCTATCAAGAAGTATGCCGGAGTTGATTTCGATACAGTAGACGGAGACGATGCAGCCAAGGCTCTTGCTAAGGAGCATCATATCGAATTCGAAGACCGTCACAAGAAGGGCGACATCATCAATCTCTTCTTTGAAGAGTATTGTGAGAAGGAGCTGATCCAGCCCACATTCATCATGGATCATCCCATCGAGATCTCACCTCTTACCAAGAAGAAGCCCACAGATCCTACCAAGGTTGAACGTTTCGAGCTCTTCATCAATACCTGGGAAATGTGCAACGCATATTCCGAGCTCAACGATCCCATCGATCAGAGAGAAAGATTCGCAGCACAGGATGCACTTGCCGAGGCAGGTGACGACGAGGCACAGCACACCGACGAGGATTTCCTCAATGCTCTCGAGATCGGCATGCCTCCCACGGGCGGAATCGGATACGGCATCGACAGACTCGTCATGCTTCTTACCGACTCACCTTCGATCCGTGATGTGCTCCTCTTCCCGACGCTAAAATCGCAGTCCTGATGGACAAGGACGACGCTCTCCGACGCTCTCCGTGGCTCTACGGACAAAGACGATGTTTAGATGGATTGACCGGAAAAGACGCACTTTATGACAAGCGTGTCGGAACATGTCGGAACACGATGTAAGAATTGAAAAAAGGCTCATGGAACGCGACGGAACGTGTTGTAGACCATGATACAAACCACATATAAAGGTAGTCCGGAACAGCTTTCGGACGGCTTAAACAGGCACTTACTTTAGCAGATGCTATAGTAGGTGCCTTTTTTGTGTGATTGGGATCATTTAACCGAAAGGAGAAAGAACATGTTCAAGGTTGATAAGAAGAAGTTGCTTGCCAAGGGTCCTGATCTGGAAGAATTTCTGGTTGGCCGTAAAAAGCATTATACGACTTACGGTCTTGGCGCAAGTATGTATTCCATGAACTACTACTCGTTTGTAAAGCTGTGCAAACAGGCAGGAGCAAATATTCAGGTCAAAAAGAATGTTGTCATAGATTTGGATATTCTCGATGCCTATATCGCTGAAAACTTAGAAGAAGGAGATGTCGAAAATGAATAGAAGGAAATATAACCAGGAAGAAACCCAGCAGGAAAAGATGGAGAAGCTTGAGAAACTGGCTCCGAAAGGAAAGAAGAAATGGGTTAGATACGATGAAGGTGCCCTGCTTTATTCTATGGGGCTTCACTCATTTCAGAAACTGGCAAAGGATGCCAAAGCTGTCTATCACGTTAACCGTATTGTATTGGTAAACACAGAAAAAGTGGATGAGTACATAGAGCTTATGTGTGCGGATGATCCGGAATAGGAGGGCTGGTCATGTGTAAAGTAATCGCTGTAGCTAATCAGAAGGGCGGTGTCGGAAAGACCACGACATCGGTGAATCTTGGAATCGGTCTTACTGCTGAGGGAAATAGAGTTTTGCTTGTGGACTGTGATCCTCAGGGCTCTCTTACAGTCAGTCTTGGATATAAAGAACCTGATCAGTTGGAGAACACACTTGCTTCTCTTATTTCTGAAGTAATCGAGGATGAAGATCTTCAAATCAAAGAAACAATCATACACCATGAAGAAGGAGTGGATCTTATTCCTGCAAATATCGAATTGTCAGCACTTGAGATCAATATGGTAAATGTCATGAGCCGTGAACTGATGATGAAATGTCTGATTGATCAGATCCGGGAGGATTATGACTATATAATTATTGATTGTATGCCGTCTCTTGGAATGCTTACGATAAATGCTCTGGTTTGTGCAGATTCTGTTTTGATACCGGTACAGGCCGCATATTTACCGGTGAAAGGTCTTCAGCAACTGATCAAGACGATCAGCCGTGTTCAGAGGAAACTGAACCCTGGTCTCCATATTGAAGGAATACTGTTAACCATGGTTGATGGTCGGACGAATTATGCCAAAGATATTTCCAGGCTTGTATATGATTCATATTCGGATCAGGTCGGTGTATTTAAGACCATAATCCCTTTGTCAGTCCGTGCAGCTGAGATAAGTGCCGAGGGATCCAGTATCTATCAATATGATCCCAAAGGCAAAGCGGCAAGTGCTTACAAATCTTTAACAAAGGAGGTTGCTAACGATGGCAGGTAAGAGAGTAGGTCAGAAAATCAAGCTGACATCCGTTGATGAACTGTTATGTGTTCCCAAGACTGAGGGGAGTACGGAGATTGAGGTATCGAAGATCCACAGATTTAAGGACCATCCGTTTAAGGTCATTGATGATGATAAAATGCACGAACTTGTAGAAAGTATTCTCATAAACGGGATTATCACACCTGTGCTTGTGAGAAAAACCGGGGATGATGAATATGAAATGATATCCGGCCATCGCAGGCTCTTTGCGGCAGAACAGATTGGACTTGATAGGATCCCGGCTATAATAAAGGATTTCGATGATGATGAGGCAATCCTGGCAATGGTTGATTCCAATCTGCAGAGAGAGGAAATACTGCCGAGTGAAAAGGCTTTTGCCTACAAAATGCGGTATGAAGCGATGCGTCGTACTGCAGGCAGACCGGCGAAAAATAATTCCTCCCAATTCGGGAGAAATTTCCAGACGGATATAGTTCTTGCGAAAGAAGTCGGAGAAAGTAGGGGCCAGCTCCACAGATACTTGCGTCTGACGGAACTCATCCCAGAGATCTTGGAACTGGTTGATTCTAAGGTTCTGGCACTTGCTACAGCAGTTGAGATATCTTTCCTTAATGAAACAGTACAGAAGCTTCTGTATGAGTACATGAAAGA
>JAGAAI010000009.1 GCA_017615325.1 Clostridiales bacterium
AAGGTCCTGGCAGGAGGGTCTTCTGACAAGAAGGGCAGGATACTGATAGGACGCGATACAAGGATCTCCGGCACGATGCTCGAAGCTGCTCTTGCAGCAGGCATCACTGCGGCAGGCTACGATGCAATGCTTGCAGGCGTTATCCCGACACCCGGCATCGCTTATGTTACAAGGACCTCAGGCTTTGACTGCGGTGTCATGATCTCCGCATCCCATAATTCTTTCGAGTATAACGGCATCAAGTTCTTCAGCCGTGACGGATACAAGCTTCCCGATGCGACCGAGGATGAGATCGAGAAGATATTGGCTGATTTCGACTCATACTATAAGGACCTTCCTGAAGGGGAGGGAATAGGCGTGGTTGAGGAGTTCCCTCAGGCCATGAAGTTCTATACTGACTATCTCATCAGATCCTTATGTCCTGATGCCAAGGGCAGAAAGATCGTAATTGATTGCGCCAACGGCGCTTCTTCTGACTATGCGGAAACCGTATTCGGACTTACGGGCGCCCAGCTCGTCATGGTCGGCAACACGCCCGACGGCATAAATATCAACCGTGACTGCGGATCGACCCATCTTGAACTCCTTGCTGAGACAGTAGTAAAAGAGGGAGCTGACATGGGCTTTGCTTTCGACGGCGACGCCGACAGATTCCTGGCTTGCGATAAGGAAGGCAATATCCTTGACGGAGATCAGATAATGGCATCCCTTGCCCTGTCTTTGAAAGAGCAGGGAAGGCTTAAGGACGATACTCTGGTCGTAACGGTCGTGAGCAACTTGGGCGTTGACATCATGGCAAAGGAGAAAGGCATAAATCTCGTTAAGACAAAGGTCGGAGACCGTTATGTCATCGAAGCCATGAAAAAGGATGGCTTTGTTCTGGGTGGCGAGCAGAGCGGACATGTGATCCTCTCCGAATATTCGACAACAGGCGACGGAATGCTCACGGCATTAGTCTTCCTCGATTCGATCGTGAGATCAGGAAAGAGTGCGTCAGAACTTTGCTCATGCGTCAGGATCCTGCCTCAGGTCCTGATCCCCGCGAAGGTAACTGATGAAGGTAAACAGAAGGCCATGGAAGATCCTGAGATCAAATCCCTTATAGAATCTTATGAGACTGATCTTGCCGGCAGCGGAAGGATACTCGTAAGGCCTTCAGGCACAGAGCCCGTTATAAGGGTTATGTTAGAAGGCGATGACCCCGATAAGATCGGCAGGATGGCCAGGGATATAGCTGACCTTATTGAGAATAAATACGGAAACAAATAAGGGAGATATGAGATGTATAAGATAAGTGATTATTTGGATCTTTCCCATACGATTGCAGCAGATCTTTTCGAGGCTGTTGATTATCCCTGGGAAGTTCTGCCCTCTATAGGAGATTTCATAAAGAAGACCGGACCAACATTGGATCCTGAGGTCTACGATCACAAAGGAGACAATGTCTGGATCGCGAAAAGCGCCAAAGTATTCGATTCCGCTTACATAGGCTCCAATGTTATCATCGGACCTGATGCTGAAGTAAGACACTGCGCGTTTATAAGAGGGAATGCAATAGTCGGGGCCAACGCAGTGGTAGGCAATTCCACAGAACTTAAGAACGTGATCCTGTTCGATAATGTCCAGGTTCCTCACTACAACTATGTAGGCGATTCCATTCTGGGATATAAGGCTCATATGGGAGCAGGTTCCATCACATCCAATGTTAAGTCGGATAAGACTCTTGTGGTCGTTAAATCAGAAGAAGTCAATGTCGAGACAGGCCTTAAGAAGATGGGCGCGATCGTAGGAGACTTTGTCGAAGTCGGCTGCGGTTCGATCTTAAATCCCGGAACTGTTGTCGGCCGCAATACAAGGATATATCCTTTGTCCAGCGTAAGAGGTTTTGTCCCCGCTGATTCCGTATACAAGAAGGCAGGGGAGATTGCAAATATAGAATAAAAGAAAATATTGGGGGTAACATGACTAAGAATCTATCATTAAAGACCGGGTTGTCAGTTTTTTCGATCTTGATGATCGCATTGATCATCTTCTGTTTTCCGGTAGTGGCCAACATCAAAGATAATGTTTCAGCCGCAGGTGTAGATCCTGTTAAGGAGACATATGATATCCGTATTGCCGGGATCCAGGTAACGGACGCAAATAAAGATGATATATTGGGTAAAGGCAAAAAAGAAGCAGTTTATATCCCTGAAACAAATACTCTTGAACTTAATGGGGATATAACAGCTGACAGTATTTGCTTTTTTCACAGCATTTCGGGCCTTACGATCAAAGTCACAAAAGACATCAAGATAAAATCGGAAGATAGTTGTGCTTTTTCCTTTGCTGCTGATACTACGATCACCGGACCGGGAAGACTTTACGTATCCGCACCCGAAGCTGGTTGTATCGTACTCGGCTATGAACTGACCATTAAAGATGCCAATCTTTATCTATCGGGACCTGCCGGGATCGAAGGTGGCGCAACCCAGGAAGAAAAAATCATCATCGATAATTCAAACATAGTCTGCGATTGCGGCGAGCACGCTATCTGCTACATTGAAAAGGGTATCGAACTTAAAGATGCTGCTATATGTGATGGTTACAGTGTCCGTTATGTTGGTGGTGGATTTCCCTCCGGTTATGCAGTATGTTATATTCCCGGAACACTTAATCCTGATGGAACGCCTACAGCAAGAAAGGTCCGGATCGTTTCCGGATATGGCCTTATTGTCGGGGATATACCTGTTACCAAGGAAAACAAGGATGATGTTCTTGGGAATGGCAAAAAGGAAGCTGTATATATTCCGGAGACTAATACACTTGAACTGAATGAGAATATTAATTTACATTCTGACGGTATAACAAATCTTAATCAGGATCTTACTATCAAGGTGAATAAAGATGTTAAGATCGATACCACATGTAATTATGCTATCCTGATCTTTAAAGAAACAACTATCACGGGTCCGGGAAAACTTACATTATCGGCTCCTTCTGCAGAGTTTACTATTCAAATAATTACCGGCGGATTGAAGATAATAGATGCAAATATCGAATTGACATCCAATTATATGGGAATAGCCAGTGAATATAAAACAGTATCACTGACCATAGAAAACTCATATCTTTCTGCAAGTGCGAGAGATACAGCAGTCGGATTTATAGCTGGCAAGATCGATCTTCGATGTGTGAAGATAACTGAACCTGAAGATGGGAAACTGTCGGATCTGAGCGGACTGGCTTACTATATTGGAACGGCTAATAATGCATCCGCCAGGTCTGTAAAGCTGGAACCTTCACACAACTGGGGTGAATGGAAAGTAAACACACCGGCCCAGGTGGGGAAGAAAGGTGTTGAGACACGTACCTGTTCAGATTGCGGAAGAAAAGAGACACGCGAGATCCCTGCTGTCGATCCGACAGCTACCCCAACCCCTGGATCAACGGCAACACCTACTACAAAGCCGTCGGCTACACCTGCCGATACGGAACCTACTAAGGCTGCTGTGCCTACAAATGCTGCAACTGTTACACTTAAGCTTGACAAGACAAAGGCAGACCTTGTCTGCGGCAAGACCCTGACATTGAAGGCAAGTTTGAAGGGCTCCTCATCCAAGATCAGCTGGAAATCATCCGACAACAAGATTGCTACCGTCGATGCCAACGGCAAGATAACAGCGAAGCAGGCAGGCCAGGTAACGGTCACTGCAACTGCAGCAGGGAAGAGCGCGACTTGCACAGTGCAGGTTTTGTTCAAGGATGTAACGAACGCTAAGGACTTCTGGTATGCCCCGACTTACTATCTCGTCAACAAGGATGTAGTCAAGGGCTACGACAAGCAGACATTATTTAAGCCTGCGAATGTATGTACCAGAGCCCAGATGGTAACCTTTATCTGGAGGCTTAAAGGAGAACCGGCACCCAAGACCAAGACATGCAAGTTCTCTGATGTAAAGAAGACTGATTACTTCTACAAAGCCTGTATTTGGGGCAATGAAAACCACATTGTAGAAGGATACAAGAACGGAACATTCGGACCTCAGATCGTTTGTGCGAGAAAGCACGCAGTAACCTTCCTGTGGAGACTTGCAAATAAGCCGAAGCCTTCTTCAACCAAGAACAAGTTCAAAGATGTCAAGAAGTCGGATTATTTCTATCAGGCAACTCTCTGGGCTTCTGAGAAGAAGATCCTGGCAGGCTATTCAGACGGCACATTCCGTCCGAACGGTGATTGCCTCAGACGTCAGATGGTTACATTCCTCTACAAATACGATAAATATATTAACCTCAAATAAATTGGTTGATCTGAACGAACCCAAAATAAAAAACTGCCCATATGGGCAGTTTTTTGTAGAGAGAATCAATAATACCTTGGGTTACACAAGGTTTGTCTTAAGTCGGTCAAATGCTGCCTTTGCAACCTGACGGACATTAGGATCTGAATCAGCAAATGCGAGCTTCTTAACATACTCTTCGCAATGCTTCGCGTTGATATCTGCAGCAGATGTTGCTGCAGCCGCCCTGACCATAGGGTCAGAATCCCTGAGAAGGGGGATCAAAGCCATTCCGGAATCGTAAGTGGAAATACGACCCATAGCGATGGCAACTTCAGCTCTTACTGAAGGATCAGGATCGGACGCAAACTTAACAAGGGCACCGAGTTTCTGCTTCTGCCCAAGCTTGCGAACCTTATCAATGATTGCATCACTTCTAGCCACTTTGACAGCCTCCGTACTTATGCTCTATCGCGCATATTCATTAACCCTATTATATATGATTGGCCTGACAAATATTTAAATATTTTGTGTACAAAGTATTAAACAATAATCTGTGAAAAATAATAAGACCGCAACCTTATAGGTTACGGTCTTCTGGTGCACCTTCAGGGACTCGAACCCGGGGCCCACTGATTAAGAGTCAGTTGCTCTACCATCTGAGCTAAAGGTGCGTTTTGCTTTCGCAACGTGAACAATTATATATATTTGATATTTCTAAGTCAAGAGCAAATTACAAGTCTTTGAAGTAATCTTTCATATCAAGGGAAGAAAAACTCTCCTTAAGTGGCAATTCTACAGCTTTTCCGGTCAGAGCGGCCTTATAGATACCCATTAAAGTATCGACGGAAGAATAGCCGTCATATGCCGAAGCAATAGGCTCTTTGTCATTGATAATCGAGTCGTGGAGATCCTTATAGATCCCGAGGTGGGGGTTAAGGGCAGTCTTAAAGGAGGATAAGCCGCCTTCTTTATTCTGTTTTCTTAAATACCTGAAGTTGAGTTTCTTTCCTGCGCCGTCTCTGATGTTTATGTGAGGCTTTCCTGATACTAGGCCCATTGTGATCTGACCGTTCTCACAGAAAACGGAAAACTCAGCGGAGTGCTCTGCGGGAGAGGTAGCGGTCGTGCCCTCGATGTGAGCAAGCGATCCGTCTTCCATGCGGAGGATAGCATAGCCTAAGTCTTCGGCTTCTATATGTCTTAACCTCTGGGCGATCATGGCCTGGGCCTCAATTGGCTCCGTTCCCATAAGCCAGACGAGAAGGTCAATGGCGTGGATAGTCTGGTTCATCAAAGCCCCGCCGTCTGCTTTCCAGGTTCCGCGCCAGGCGGCTGAATCGTAGTAATCGTCGCCGTGGCCCCATCTTACGTAGATGGAGCCGTGCGTTACCTTGCCGAAAACACCTTTCGCGATATCGTCCCTTAAGATCTTTACGACGGGGAGGTATCTGTATATATGGCCCATCGCGATCTTCTTCTTAGTCTTCTTTGAGATATCGTATATAGCATGAGCCTCAGCTTCGGACATGGCCATGGGCTTCTCGAGAAGAAGGTTGGAGCCTTTCTCCATGGCATAGGTTGCGACTTCGTAATGCATGCCGGAGGGAAGGGTTATGGCAACAACATCAGGGGATAGTTCATCTATTGCCTTTTTCCAATCGTTATAAACTTTGGCATCAGCTCCGGCCTTGCCGCAGTTTGCGATCATGGCACGTGCTGCGTTCTCGTTGACATCACATGCCCCTATGAGCTTATATCTATCGGATAAAGTCTTTATAGCTTTAGCGTGTTTCTCGGATACTCTGCCGCAGCCAGCGATAAGTACCGAAAGTTTCTTTGCTTCCACCTGACAAGTCCTCCGTTGTCTCTTTTAAGGATAAGATAGTTTAACACATATAAAAGCGAGTTAATAATATATAATAATCGAAAGGAATAATATCGGTGGAGGTAGCTCTTATGAACATGAAGGATATCATCGGCAAGAAGCGTTACGGCGGGACTTTGACAGAAGAAGAGATAAAGTTTTTCGTTGACGGCGTAACTGATAAGAGCATTCCGGATTATCAGGCTTCGGCCCTCCTTATGGCGATCGTCCTTAACGGTATGAACAAGGAAGAGATGACTTGTCTTACGATGGCAATGGCTCATTCCGGCACTATCCTCGACCTGTCTTTCGCTGATGACATTACGGTTGATAAGCATTCCACGGGAGGAGTCGGTGACAAGGTAACGATCCTTCTTCTGCCTCTTCTTGCGACCTTCGGGATCAAGACTGTTAAACTCTCGGGAAGAGGCCTGGGATTTACGGGCGGAACTGTTGATAAGTTCGGTTCCATCGAAGGCTTCAGATATGAGATCCCTGCAAGTGAATTTCCTTACTATCTAAAGAAATGCGGTATGGTCATATCGGGCCCGTCACCCAATCTCGCCCCGGCCGATAAGATCCTCTATGCCTTAAGGGATGTAACGGGGACTGTAGATTCCATTCCGCTCATCGCATCGAGCATCATGAGCAAGAAACTGGCAGGCGGGGCTGATGTCATAGTCCTTGACGTTACATGCGGATCAGGCGCTTACATGAAGACTTTCGACAGAGCTCATGAACTCGCACAGGCCATGATCGATATCGGAAATGGCGCCGGCAAGAAAACGGTTGCCGTCATAACCGACATGGACCAGCCCTTAGGCGGCTCCTGCGGCAATACGCTTGAGATGCAGGAGGTCTTAAGAACTTTTGCAGGCAAGGGCAATACGGATGTCGTAGAAGTAGTCTGCCGTATAGCAGCCGAGTGCATAAAGGCCGCAGGCAAGGCTAACGGTCTTAGCGGGGACGATCTTCTTTATGCCTGTGCTACGAGACTGACTGACGGATCTGCCCTGTCTAAGTTTGCCGAGCTCATTGCATCCCAGGGTGGCGATCTTAAGGATAAAGTGAATCCTGTCTTTAAGGATCTTCCTTTCGAAGCAATGAGGGTGACAGCGCCTTGCGACGGATATGTATATTCCATAAAGACTGATGCGATAGGCAATGCTGCCAATCACTTAGGAGCAGGCAGGAAGACCGTGAACGACCAGATCGATTATGGCGCCGGGATCAAGTTCTATGCCAAGAGGGGCGACAGGGTCAGGAAGGGTGATGTTCTCTGTTCCTTGTGTCACGGAACAAAAGCGGAACTTGCTGATGAAGTCCTTTTCGATGTAATGGAAGAGGTGCTGGCTGCCTATGAGATAAGGGAGGAGGCCCCCGAAGAAGTTCCTGTTGTAATGGAAGTGTTATCCTAGGGCTATTGCCTTTTCGATCCATTGGGGTATAATTAAACGAACAAATGTTTATTAAGGAGCTTTTATGCCGGGACCAATAAGTCAGACAATAATCGGGATAGACCCCGGCTATGCGATAACCGGATACGGTGTTATTTCCAAGACCGGCAATAAGCTCAAGGTCATTGATTACGGCGTCATAGAGACGAAGGCTCATACGGATTTTCCCTTAAGGCTCCTTACGATCAACGAGCGAACAAGGTTCATATTAGAACAGTATAAGCCGGATCTTATGGCGGTTGAGGAACTCTTCATGGGCAGCAACAGAACGACTGCCGTAGGTACTGCCCAGGCGAGAGGTGTTGTTATCGTTGAGGCCGCAAGGCTCGATATCCCTGTATATGAGTTTACTCCGGGCCAGATCAAGCTCGCTGTCACGGGATACGGCAAGGCAGAGAAGAAGCAGGTCCAGCAGATGATCAAGTCATTGCTGGGTTTGGAATCCGTGCCTAAGCCTGACGATGCTGCCGACGCCCTGGCTGTTGCTGTCTGCCTTGCCAACACCGGCACGGCATTTGCAGGCAAGGCTGTATCAGGCTACCAGTACGGAAGATACGGCTACAGCAAGCGTAACGAATTCGGATAAAGAGGAAGAGGAGATATCTTATGTATTCATATATCAAAGGAACACTTGAAGAACGCGACGATCTGTCGATCACGGTTGAGAACAACGGCATTGGATATCTTATCAATATGCCTTTCGCTCTCTCTTCGGAATTAGGACACCTCGGGACAGAAGTCAAGGTCTATGTTTACCAGTCCGTTAAGGAAGATGACATATCCCTCTTCGGATTCAACACCAAGGATTCCAAGGATATGTTCCTGAGGCTTATAACAGTTAACGGTGTCGGACCCAAGGTCGCTCATTCCATCTGTTCCCAGATAAGTCCCGAGAAGTTTGCTATGGCGGTCATCTCCGGGAATGTCGCCGCTCTTACCCAGGTCAAGGGCTTAGGCAAGAAGGGTGCGGAGAGGATCATAGTAGATCTTAAGGATAAGATGAAGGAAGAGTCCATAGCAGGCAGAGGCAAGTCTGTTGCAGTTGTGGAAGACCCTAAGGCTTCAGTCGATTATCAGATAAGTCCTGAAGCTGATACGCAGGTGATCCGTGATGCCGAGGATGCACTGGTAATGCTAGGCTATAAGGCAGAACTTGCCGTTGAAGCAGTTGCTCATTCATACGAGGACGGAATAGCCCTGGAAGATCTTATCAAGAAGTCCTTGAAGGCTGCATCCGGCGGCAAATTTGCCTGAGCTTATCGAAGTGATATACTGATCAACATAAAGACAGTTAAGAGGTTTGTATGGATTACGACATGTATGAAGATGAAGAGAGAGTCATAGGCAGGACCGCCCAGCCCCAGGATGCTGACGAGAAGAGCTTAAGACCTTATACATTCGAAGATTATGCGGGCCAGGAGAAGGTCAAGAATAATCTTAAGATCTTCATTGAAGCTGCCAAATCAAGAGGTGAGGCCTTAGACCATGTCCTGCTCTACGGTCCTCCCGGCTTAGGTAAGACCACACTTGCAGGAATAATCGCATCCGAGATGGGTGTCGCCATGCATATCACGACAGGCCCTTCTATCGAGAAGGCAGGCGATCTGGCGGCCCTCCTTACAAATCTCAACGAGAACGAAGTCCTCTTTATAGATGAGATCCACAGGCTCAACAGATCCGTAGAAGAAGTATTGTATCCTGCGATGGAAGATTACTGCCTCGACCTTATGATAGGCAAAGGCCCTTCAGCCAGATCCGTAAGGCTTGACCTGCCTCATTTTACTCTGGTCGGAGCTACCACCAGGGCCGGCATGCTGTCTGCGCCTCTGCGGGACAGGTTCGGCATGATCCACAGGCTCGAGATATATGAACCCAATGAACTTGCAGTTATCCTGAAGCGCGATGCCGCGCTCCTTGATATCGCCATAGATGAAGACGGCCTTGCCAATATAGCATCAAGGTCAAGAGGCACTCCGAGGATCGCGATCAGGCTCCTTAAGAGAATGAGAGACTATGCTCTCTACCTTAAAAAGGATGTTATCGATAAGGAAGTCTCTGACTTCGGCCTTAAGGCTCTTGATATAGATGAGGCAGGCCTTGATGCCGTTGACAGAAGAGTCTTGATGTCCATAGCTGATATCTTCAAGGGCGGTCCCGTTGGTCTTGAGACTCTGGCTGCCGTAACGGGTGAAGATCCTGTTACCATAGAAGATGTATATGAACCCTTCCTCCTGCAGAAAGGTTATCTTGCCAAGACCCCGAGAGGAAGAGTCCTTACATTAAGGGCTTATGAGCATCTTAATATCGCGCCTCCCCCGGAATTATTAAATCCCAATATCAATAAGAAGGGCGCAGCACCTGAGAATCTTTCTTTCGATCAGCTTAGTTACGATCCTGCAGACGACTAAAGAGGTCATCTTATGAGTATGCTCCTTCATGCCTGCTGCGGACCCTGCGCCATGTATCCTCTGGATCTTCTTTTGAATGAACTTCAAAGGGATCTGGATGTAATCTGGTATAACCCCAATATCCATCCTGAGTTTGAGTGGAAGAGGAGATTAGAGAACCTTCATAAAGCCTGCGATCACTATGGGGTCAAGCTTATCGAGATGGAAGGGTTTGAAGAAGATTACTGGCATTCAAAAGAATATCTCAATGAATTCCCGTCAAGGTGCGCCATGTGCTACGACAAGAGAATGGATGTTGTTGCAAACTATGCTGCTGATAATGGTTACGATTCTTTCTGCACGACTCTTTTTGTGAGTCCCTACCAGCAGCATGAACTGATAAAAACAACCTGCGAAGATAAAGCATCAAAATATGGCGTCTGCTTTGAATACATGGATTTTCGTGCTGGCTTCAGGAAGGGACAGAACATGGCCCGCGACATAGGCCTATACAGACAGAAATACTGCGGCTGCTGTTACTCTTTGGACGAATCAGAATTCAAGGATAAAATCTTAAAGAGTATGTTATAATCTGATTAATGACGAAGAAGGAGGACCTTTTGCCTTATGTGGTTAGTATTTCTTATTATTGCCGTTATCCTTTCTGTCGTAAATCTTGTCTTAAGCGTTATCGGACGCGCAAAACTCCGTAACTGGCTTACCATTGGTGCCCTGTCATTTACAGCTTTTGAAGTCTGGGCCCAGTACAACATGGTATCAGGTTTTATTGTAAACTACGATTTTGAATCTTTATATAGCATCGTTCCCACGATGAACAGCATGATGATCATATTTGTTCTTATAATGATCCTTCTTAATATCCTTGCCAACGTTCTTTATAAGAGCCGTTCCGGTAAGATCGGCATGGCATTTGAGGGAAGAGAGTATCATTCAAGATCAACAGATGCTCCCGCTCCTGATAAGAAGGCAGCAAAGGGCTGATTTTTCCAGACTGATCAATATTCAAGGCGTCCTTCGGGGCGCCTTTTTATGCGTTCAGGTCTTCGCCGGGAGCTTCGGCGGTTACGGTTATGGAATAGTAGCCTTCGTAGATTACCATTCCGGGCTTGGCTCCCGGGATCTTCTTGATATGCGATACTTTGCAGTAGTCGACATCACACTTCATGTCTGAAGCGGTGTGCTGTTCGAGTAAGATGCTTTTCGAAAAATAAGCAGCAATCGAAGCTGCCTTGGTAACTGCCAGGTCAGACGGGAATTCTTCTCCGGGGTGGGACCTGATTATTACATGAGTCCCGGGGATCCCTTTGACGTGGAACCAGTAGTCGTCAGGATCTGCCACGCTGAAGGTCAGGCGGTCGTTCTGGATGTTGTTGCGGCCGGCCAGTATCTCATAGCCGTCGCTCGTCATGTATTTACGGAAGGGGAGAGGGTCTGATCTTTTTGCCTTGTTGCTGCGGTTCTTCTTGGCGGCAGCAAGCTGGGCAGCCTGGCGGAGCGCTCTGGAAGAGGCTTTGCCTGACTTAGCTTTGCCGACCATCTTGTTGGGGTCGCCGGCAGGAGTCATTTCCTTCCTTTCAGGCTTGCTGTCCTGCCTGATCTCTTCCTTGAGAGCCGCGATATCGGCCGCAGTATCCGCAGCAAGGATGGCAGCCCTTAAGGACCTTAAGTATTGGATGGAATCTTCGTCGTCACGGATGTATTCCTCGCTCATCTGATACTTGCGCTTTGCCTTGCGGTATCTCTTGTAATAGTCGTTGGCGTTGTCGGTTGCAGACATGGCAGGATTCAAAGGGATCTCAACTATCCCGGGATTGCCGTCTTCCGTAAGGTCAGTGTAATCCGGGAGTGCCGCTGATTCTGCGCCCTGCTTTATGCTATGGACCGATGTAAGTATCAGATCACCCCACATACGGTATTTATCAGCTCTTAAGCCTTCTTCAAGATCGAGCTTATGAGCTTCGTATTTCTTGGAAAGACGCGAGAGGGCGGAGTCGACATTGGCAAGAAGGGCTTTCCTGCTGTCGAAAAGGCTCTTGCTTACCGTATAGGATCTGTAACAGGCATCGAGGGCTTCTGATACAGTAGAGTATTCTTCGCTTGAAGCAAAACCTGACAGGGGAACTAGTCCTATCTCGGAAGCGATATTATTATCGTTATAGTAAAGAGCCGGCTTATAGTTCTTATCGATTATAGTCTTAAAGTATGAGCTTAATATCCTGCAGAGCCTGTTGATATCATCAGATGTCAGCAGCTTGGCATTGCATCTTATATCCACATCAGATCCGCCGATCAGCTGTTTTGCCATCATGGGAGACAGGCCTAAGATGGAATTTACCAAGGCCTTGTCAATGGGACGGGCGACCTCTTCGTTCTTTATCGGCAGGAGCCCCGTTGATGCCATATCGAGTGCCTCGTCGATAGTCATCTTGTCCTGGGCAGGCGGATAATCGTAGATCCTGGCGGGCATGACTTCACGGATCCTGCTCATCCCTGAATCAACGTGTATTGCTGAATCGATGATCTTTCCGCCGGGATTGATCAGGATTATGTTGGAAAAGCGCCCCATGAGCTCGGTCGTTAATGTATAGACTTTTCGATCCTTAAGTTCGTCCGTGTTGGACATCCTTATCTCGATGATCCTCTCGTACTTGGGGTTAGTGACAGACTCGATCCTGGCTCCGCTCAGGTATTTGCGTAAGAGCATGCAGAAAGCAGGGGGCATGGCAGGGTTCTCGGGCGGATCAGATGTCAATCCGATCCTTGCATGCCCGCAGTTGACCGATATTATAAGGTGCTTAACACCTGAGTTTGTTCTGATGTGGAGCACGACCGTGTCAGATGCGGGCTGAAAAATCTTATCGACCCTGGCCCCGGCAAGATCGCGGTCCAGTTCATATGCAATGATCGAACAAAGGATCCCGTCGATCGTCATGGAACATCAACCTTTGTTGCTGCTGTTCTTGCGTGTGCCGAAAGAGATCAGCATGGCTATGATCCAGCAGATAAGGGCTATCAGGAGTTCAACACCAAGGATGGTGAAGAACTTGTTGTAGTCATTTAATGAGAAGAGGAAATCCAGACCGATAATGACTGCGATGATAAGAACGGTTATGACAGGCACGAAAGCCTTGGACTTTATAAACTGATGCAGGTAATCGCCGAATCCGACGCCTGAGCCGGTATTCTTACGGCTTTGAGTTGAACGTTGTGAAGAAGCCCTCTTGGTGGAGGACTTCTTTCGGGTTGTCTGTTTGCGCCTGGTGTTGTTTGCCATCAGGTAAGATCTCCTCTTTCGCGAAGGAGCTTCTGGATCTTCTCGGTAGGATTAACGAGACCTGACAGGGAAGCATCGTGGTTGATGGCATCGATGAGGAGTGCTACGAACTTGCACATGTTGACGTCTGCATACCAGGGAGCTTGGAGCAGTTCTGGTCTTCTGTAAACTGCGTTGGTTGCGAAGACCTTGCTGATGATGCCTTCTTCGTATGCCTTATCGAACTTTTCGATACCCTCTGTAAAGAGACCGAAAGTAACTGCGCAGAATACGTTCTTGGCGCCGCGCTGCTTCATGTCTCTTGCGATGTCGAGCATGGAGTCACCGGATGAGATCATGTCGTCAACGATCAGGATGTCCTGACCTTCAACAGAATCACCGAGAAATTCGTGTGCGATGATGGGGTTACGGCCGTTAACGATGGTCGTATAGTCGCGTCTCTTATAGAATGTTCCGAGAGGGACACCTAAGATGGATGCAAAGTACATTGCACGGGGGATACCGCCTTCATCAGGTGATATGATCATGAACTTGCCCTTGGAGAAGGACAGATCGGGGATCTGGCGGTACATTTCCTTGATGATCTGGTACGTGGGCGGGATGCTCTCGAACCCTGCGAGAGGGATAGCATTTGCAACTCGCTCATCGTGTGCATCGAATGTGATGATGTTGGCAACGCCTAAGTTATAGAGTTCTTCGAGTGCAAAAGCGCAGTCCAAAGACTCTCTGGAGTTTCTCTTGTGCTGGCGGCTCTCGTAAAGGAAAGGCATGATGACATTGATTCTTCTGGATTTACCGGAGCAGGCGAGGATAACACGCTTTAAGTCCTGATAGTGATCGTCAGGGCTCATCCTGTTGTCCTGACCGAACATCTTGTAGGTGCAGGAGCAGTTCATGACATCGCTGATGATATAAAGGTCGTGACCTCTTACGGTATTCTTGATGACCGCCTTGCCTTCGCCCGAGGAGAATCTCGTGTTGTCGACATCGATACGGTAATCTTCTCTATAGAAGCCGGGGTAGGAGGAGACGATCTCTTCCTGAAGATACTCGGATCTTCTCTTGTTAAGGTAAAAGTTGACTTTCTCCGTGAATTCGCCGGAACCTATGAGGGGAACAAGACCTATGGGACCAACGGGAGCCATGGGGTTCTCGCCGTACTGGTTATACCTTGAATAGGATTTCTCGTCTGCTGCTGATGTCATTTGTAAGCCTGCCTTTCGTAAATGAATGAAGTTTACTTCTATATCATCTCATATTATTCGTTAAATTCATCGAAAAGTTCTCCCAATCTGATCTGCTTTGTGGCAGCCTCGATCCTGTCGATAGAATTGATGAGATCGTAGACTGATTCGTCGAGGTTGATCGCGTCTATGATCCTTGCTACATATGGGACCATGTCAACGTCCACATACCAGGATCTTTGGAGGAGTTCTTCTGTCCTGTAGATGAGATTGGTGCAAAGGACCGCCTTGATGATGCCTTCAGCCGCCAGGTCGTCAAAGAGTTTGAGGCCGTCTGTAAAGAGGCCGAAGGGGGCAAGACAGTAGATGTCCTTGGCGCCTAAGTCCTTAAGCTTCCTTGAAGTCCTGGCCATGGTGCTCCCGGAGTTGATCATGTCATCGATAAGAAGGATATCCTTGCCTTCGACATCATCGCCTAAGAACTTGAATTCCTTGATAGGGTGGTCTCCGTTGACCTTGACGGAATAGTCACGGTCGCGGTAGAAGATGCCTAAGGGAAGGTTCAATATGGAAGAATACCTGATCGCACGCCTTGCGCCCATCTCGTCAGGGCTTACGACCATAGTCGAATCCGAGTCGAGCTTAACAGAACCGAACCTGTCAAGAAGGGTCTGTATGATCTTGAACCTGCACTGGGGCATCTCGATATCCATGAGAGGGACGGCATTTGCAATCCTCTCATCGTGAGGGTCGAACATGATGAGCTTGGATACGCCCAGGTTATAGAGAGTCTGCAGCATCTCGGCACAGTCGTAGGATTCCCTGTGTGAATCCAGCTTTTCGCGGCGGCCTTCGTAGACGAAGGGCATGATGACATTGACTCTCTTGGCTTTGCCCATGCAGCAGGAGACCATCCTGATGAGGTCCCTGTAGTGGTCGTCGGCGCTGATCGTATGCTCGCCGACTGTCAGATCGTAAGTCAGATTGTGCGAAAGAACATCGGTTATTATGAATATATCGTGTCCGCGGCTGCTCTCGCCCATGACAAACTTGCCTTCGCCGGTCTGAAAACGTACGAGTTCGGTATCGAAGATATAATCCTTGCGGGAATATCCGGGTGAATGGATGTAGGGGGTAGTTCCTTTTGCTACGCGGCTTGCGCGCTTCTCCGATAAGACCTTGTTAACCTTATCTGTAAAATCCCTGTTAGCTGTATGTCCGATTATGCCTATCGGTCCGAAAGGCTCCAGCTTAACAGTGTCAAATCTGACGGATGAGTCGCTTATGTCTGACATATGACCTCCGAAAAGTCTTATCACAAATAGTATTGACTAAGTTCATTTTTTAATCAATAAGAATATTGAATAAATTAGCATAAAAAACCCCGCCATGAGGCGAGGCTATTTTTGTGAAAAAAACAAATCAGCTCAGGATAGGGACTCTATAAACTCGCCGATACCGTCCGCAAGATCAGTGATACCAAGCTTTTTGTCGGAAGATACGGCATAGACCCTGGCATCAGGAGAAAACTTGAAGAGACAGGCAAGCTGCCTCTGTCTTGTAAGGCACTGGGACCTGCTCATCTTGTCGCACTTGGTGAACACGATGAAGTAGGGGATATCGGTATGATTCAGGTAATCTATCATGAGAACGTCCTTGTCGGACGGCTCGCGCCTTATATCGAGCAGGATCAGGGCCAGCGAGATCTTGCGCCCGGACGAGAAATAGTCATCACAAAGGGAAGAGAAGGCTTCGGACTTCTCCCTGGATACCTTGGCATAGCCGTATCCCGGCAGATCTGCTATAAGCAGGCTCTTATCGACCTCGAAATACACGACCTGCCTGGTCTTGCCGGGTGTCGATGAAGTCCTTGCGAGCTTGCTGTTGTTGGCCAGGGCATTCACGAGCGAAGACTTGCCGACATTGGACCTGCCGCAAAGAACGATCTCGGGGAGACCTTCGGCGGGACACTGCTTGATTGTTGCAGCCGCTTTTACGAAAACTGTTTTCCTGAAATTTATAGTACTCATAATGCTTGATTCTAACATAAAATCTCACAAAACCTCGTATCCGGGTCATTTTTCTTAGTGGTTTTTGTCAGATTTCGTAGGTTTTGTGAGACGATGTGAGACGATTCTACGTGACTTTTTGCCCGCCATGATATAGACACTAGTCATGACGGTAACATACATTCGACAACTTATATCGAAAGCCATGCAAAGGCCGGCTTTGACCTTCGCTCTTACGGTCTTTCTTGTATTGACCTTCTTTTGCCGCGGATTCCTTCTTGCAGGCATCATCCTGCTGGCCATAATGGCAAGTCTTGTTATCTTGTCCTGCATTTTGGAATGCAGGGAAATGGCCCTTGTCATGCTTGCTGCAGCTGCCGCAGCAGTCCTGCTGGCTCAGCCGGTCCTTAAGTATAGAGGCAACGGGCTTATGGCTCCGCTTGGCATTGGAGAATACAGGGTCAGGGTGACTTCCATTCAGGCAAGGGCTGACGGGAAGAGAAGGATATACGGAACGTTGGATTCCGGAGCCCGGGTTGCTTCGGTCCTGTCTTCTGATCAGCCCTCTTGTTATCCTGCGGACCTGATCGTTATAAGAGGCGATATGGAAATGCCGTCCTGTGCATCTAATCCGGGGACCTTTGATTACCGCTCTTACCTTGCCGGGAAGGGTATCTCAAGGTCTTTAAGAGCTTATGATATGAGGCTGGAGTCAGAAGGTCGCGGGATCGGGTCTTATATATCGGCTGTTGCATCTTTTGCCGAAGATCTAAGGTTCTCCTTTATTGACATAGTTACATCAGGAATGGACGGCGATACAAAGGCTTTGGCCTGCGCTCTCCTCTTTGGAGACAGGAGCCTTCTGCCAGACGAGACGTCCCGTGCTTTTACACTTGCTGGCGTAAATCACCTGGCAGCGGTCTCGGGCACGCATTTTACAGGCTTCCTCATGCTTTTCCCATATCTGATGAGACTTGCCGGGATAAAGAACAGACGTCTTAGCGGAGTGATCTATATTCTGTCCTGTGTCTTCATAGGATTTCTTACCTCATGGACTGAATCTGTTACCCGTGCGGCATTCATGAATGTCTGCTCTTTCTTTGGCAGGGATTCACTGTCTTCGATGAGCCTTGCTGCCATCATCCTCATGATCTCGGATCCTTACAGTGTAGTCTCACAGGGCTTTCTAATGAGTTATGCAGCGGCGTTGGCATTAAGGTTCGTTGTCCCCGGGATAGAAGACAAGCTGGTGGCTTTGTCTATGAACTTCATAAGACCTTCGGGATGGAAAGAGATCAGCTCACGCAGGACCGAGCTGCGCCTTCGAAAGATAGTATCAGTATTTGCCGCAACTACAGGCTGTTCTCTTATCTTTTGCCTTTTTGCTGACAGTGTTGAGATCAGAGTCGGCCCTGTAATCATCATGATCAACATCATCGCGACCTTAATGGTCTCTTTCATATGCGCATCTTTTATGCCGATGGCAGTCATAATGGGAATCTGGATATTATTTTCAAATGAAGCCGGCCCGGCGCAGATAGCGTTGACCTTCATGCTAGGCGTATTCAGATCATTTCTCCGACGGGCCTCTGATATCTCCTATTCTTCATTCGGGGTCTCGACTTGCCCGCAAAATCTGATCACCTGTATAGTGATCTTTATGGTGCTCCTCATCCTTCCGAAGTGTCTTGTCAGAAAACTCCTGCTCCGCCTGTCCTGCTTTGCTCTCTGCCTGTCTCTGGGCTTCAGTGCGGCAGATCATATAAAATACGGCGTTGCCGGGATCGTCTTCGTAGATGTCGGACAAGGCGACTGTGCACTGGTTATGGCAGGAGGGAAGACAGCCCTTATAGACGGGGGTGTAGTCTCTGAAGGCCTTGATACACTGCCCTACGTCCTGGATCACTACAATATTGATAAGGTCGACTATGCCATCATGAGTCACTGGGATCTTGACCATGTAGGCGGACTCCTGTCTCTATTTAGCCAGGGCAGGGTCGAAAGGTTGTATTCCCCATATACCGAATGCGACGAACAGGCAGAAGAAGTCCTGGCTGAAGCACTCGGCCTGTCTCCCGAAGAATGCGGGAGCTTTGTCAGAGACAATATCCGCGGGATCAGGTCAGGCGACAGCTTTGTCCTGTCTGATTCATGCAGACTCAATGTGATATATCCTGCCCGGGCCGCATCAGGCGAGAACGAGGACTCGGCAGTGATCGAACTTGATTCCTGCGGGACGAAGATCCTTTTTACCGGTGATATTGGTCTTGAGACAGAGTCTTTGCTGACAGATTCAGGCATTCTGTCTGATATCGACATCCTGAAAGTTGCCCATCACGGCAGCCGCTTCTCAACAGGTTCTGACTTCCTTTCTGCAGTTAAGCCTGAGAATGCAGTAATATCTGTCGCCACCCGTAATCCCTATGGTCATCCTGCTCCTGCAGCTCTTGCGAGGCTCGACGAAGCCGGCTGCAGGATCTTTAAGACCTCAATCTCTGGCGCCGTCATCGTCGATATCGGCAGCGACGGCTATAAGATAACCTCATTTGTCCCGGTACAGGGCATCGACATCGGATGAGGGAGAATAATAGGTTTTATGCGATGCGTGTGTGGACCCAAATGCTGATAAAAAGCAATATCTGGTAAATGAATCGCTTGATTATCCTCTGGATATAAAAGTAATAGATAAGATCGCTAAGAGCAGTTCCTGTAATAATTTTATTAACTTTACAGGGTTGCTGTGTTATTCTAGTCAGGTGGGGGTTCAACTCTAAAATCTTACCCGATTTTATATTGTTTGGAGGATCGATATGATCAGAAATGTTTTCAAGAGAGCGGGGGCTCTTGTAGTGGTATCTGCTATGGCAGTTGCGCTTGTTCCTAAGATAGAAGGGGATAAGCCTGTCTTGGCTGACGGATTCGCCAAGACCATCGATAATACGTACCTTTGTACCGGCAAGATCTCAAACCCTGAGATACCTGCCAACAAAAATAGCGCTTGGTCTGGAAGTTATGTGTATTTTGGAAAGAATAATGATGAACCGATCAGATTCCGTGTGCTTGATAGTAACTCTACGGCATATGGCGGGAATACTCTCTTCTTGGACAGTGACAAGTTGTTTGATAAGCATATTTATGATGAAGACAGTAATGTTTGGGCGGATAGTGATCTCAGAGAATATTTTAATGGAGAATTTATCGAGAAGCATTTCACTCCTGCTGAAAGCAATGTGATCTTTGCCAGCACGGCTGCATCACATGATTATTCCGATGATATTGTTCCTTTGCAGGACTTTATTATCTCTGATTATGAGTCGTATACTGCTCTTGACGGAGATAAGATCTTTCCTCTGGATTTCGAAGAAGTTTCTAATCCGAAATATGGTTATCATAAAGATGATGGATCCAACCATATAAAGTCAATAATCAATCCGGATCCTTATGACGAGAATGTCTGGTGGCTCCGCTCAGATCATAAGAACAAAAATAATTATCCCAAGTTCGTCGGAATCTCTAATGTTAGGGGCACTCTGATAAATAATCCTTGTGACAAGGATTATTTTGCTTCGCCTGCTCTCAATCTCGACAGGGACAAGATCCTTTTCTCAACATTGATCTCAGGTGAAGCCGGTAAGGCAGGTGCTGAATACAAACTTACGATCGAAGATGATGATATCCAACTCGCACTTCCCGAAGGACAGGATGCTAAGTTTGAGAATGGCGCCTGGACGGTTCCCTATATCTTGTCCGGTAAGAATGCCGGAAGTGTAAACCAGTTATCGGTTATGGTTCTCTCGAAAGATTACAGGGGAGGCGATCTCGGTGACCCCAATTTGGTGTACTATGCAAAGATCGATGCAACCCCTTCTGTAAACGGGACCGTGTCTTTTACGCTTCCTTCTGACTTGTCGTCACAATATATGTGGGGAGCAGGGTATCAGCTATATCTGGTTGCAGAAAACGTAAACGGTATGATGGAGACAGATTATTCGAGTAAGCCTCTCTTGCTCGAAAACCCCGGCGTTATCTATGATCTAAGAACCCCTTTAGTAATTGATTCGTATTCTTTTGCTTTGCTTGCAATAGTAGCTTATAGCGGATCAGCTATTGTTAATAATGAGGGTGAATATCCTCTCTTTGATATTGATAAAGATGGTGTTTACGATCTTAAAATATCAAAAGCCGAGGATGGCGGTGTTTGTTTAACTAAGCTTGACGATTGTTCTTTGAGAGGCAGCTATTCATTGGATCTGACGCCTGTACATGAAAAGTATGGAGACTTTCATGTCCGTGATGTGTCGTTCATCCTTTCTGATTACAAAATAACTCTTAATGACATAAGTAATGGTTCTGCAACTCTTTCAAAAACAGAAGCACAGGCAGGAGATGTAATTTCAATAACAGTTAAACCCGAATCAGGTTACGAATTAGACAAGATAACTTATAAAGTCGGCGATGTAGTAACAGATATAACAGACTCAAAGAAGTTTACGATGTCTGAAGATGATGTCACGGTTGATGTTGTGTTTAAGAAAACTGCAGCGCCTTCTGTAACTCCGACAACAGCACCGGCCGCAACGGCAACTCCTACAGCTACAACCAAGCCGGCTGCACCTACAGTTACTGTTAAGCCTGTAGTAACGTCGACTCCGAAGCCTACGAAGTCTTCGCAAGTTTCTTTAGTTCTTGATAAGTCATCAGCTAATGTTATCTGTGGCAAATCACTGTTATTAAAGGCAACTTTGAAGGGGTCAACTTCCAAGATCACTTGGAAGTCCTCTGATACCAAGGTTGCAACTGTAGATATGAACGGTAAGGTTACAGCCAAGATGGCAGGAACGGTTACCATAACTGCAGCGGCTGCAGGGAAGACGGCAACATGTACCGTTACGGTCCTTTATAAGGACGTAACCAATACCAAGGATTTCTGGTATGCTCCTACTAACTATCTGACAGCAAAGGGTGTTGTAAAGGGTTACGATAAGCAGACCAAGTTCAAGCCTGCAAACGAGTGTACTCGAGCACAGATGGTAACGTTTATCTGGAGACTGATGGGAGAACCTGCGCCAAAGACAAAGACCTGCAAGTTCTCTGATGTTAAGACCAAGGATTACTTCTACAAAGCATGTCTGTGGGGTAATGAGAACCACATTGTAGAAGGTTACAAAGACGGAACGTTCGGGCCTCAGATAGTCTGTGCGAGAAGACATGCGGTAACGTTCCTTTGGAGATTGGCAGGACAGCCTGCACCTGCGACAAAGACCAATAAGTTCAAGGATGTCAAAAAGAGTGATTACTTCTACAAGGCAACACTTTGGGCGTCTGAGAAGGGGATCCTTGCAGGATATTCTGACGGCACGTTCCGTCCAAACGGCAACTGCCTCAGGCGTCAGATGGTAACGTTCCTCTATAAATACGATAAGTTTGTTAACGGGAAAGGGTAAGACTGAAATTAATATGCAGGAGGTCTGTCCAATATGAATAGTATGTTTCTCAAGAGAGCAGTGGCTCTTGTTCTGTCTTGTGCAGTTGCTGTTCCCTTAGTTCCGATGTTCACGGGAAACAGTGATGTTCAGGCTGATGAGTTTACCAAGAACATTGATAATACCAGAGCGGGCATAAACCCGATTACTGATCCTGATAGTTCGCCAACATATGGTTCTCTTTGGAAAGGCAACTATGTGTATTTTGGCAAATACAATAAAGAGCCGATCAGATTCCGTGTGCTTGACGACAGTTCGGACAGATTTGGCGGTGAGACACTGTTTCTGGATAGTGATAATGTTTTGTTTGAACATGTCTTTGATGATGCTCCGTATTCAAAGATCTGGGAAGAATGCTCTCTTAGAAAATATCTGAACAATCAGTTCTATAATGATTCTTTTACTGATACAGAAAAATCAGCTGTTTGGTCCAGCAGGGCAGATTCGCATGATTATCCCGGGGATATTATTGATTTGATGGATTATATCTCCACTGATTATAAAAGTTATACTCCGCTGAAAGATGACAAGATATTTGTTCTTGACATTGAGGATGTATGTAATAAAAAATACGGATATGCTTATTGGGACGGGATGGACTCCTATTCTAAAAAATCCAATCACCAAAAGACCTATCCTGAGTCGGATTCCTGTTGGTGGCTGCGTTCGGCAAAGACCGATTTTTCAAATTCAGTTGCCTATGTGGATCAGAAAGGTTATTTTGCTAATAGTGTTATTCAGGATCCCGGTTCTGATCCGTCTTCTGATATTCCGATCGGAGTTGCTCCTGCCTTGAATATCGATACTGACTCTATCCTGTTTTCGACATTGGTAAGCGGCGAAATGTCCAAGCCCGGTGCGGAATATAAACTAACTTTGAAAGACAATGATATCAAACTGGATCTTTCCAAGACCAAAGAAGTTACTTTTGAAGGCAATACCGTGACAGTGCCTTATACTTTATCAGGCAAGAATGCCGGGAATGTTGATCAGTTGTCGATAGCGATCGAAAGTAACGGATGGTTCAATCTGCGTTATTACAAAAAACTGGACGTAACTCCCTCTGCAAACGGGACGGTCTCGTTTGAACTGCCCGAGGACTTCGAGCCGATGAGATGGGGGATTTCCTACCGGATATATCTGATCGCTGAAGATGTTAACGGTATGAAAGAGACTGATTATGCCGGAGAGCCTTTGCTGATCGAAAATCCGGGCATAACACTCGATGTCAGAACTCCATTCCAAGCGGATCAAGAAGTCAGAGCGTATTTGGGTGATCTTTGTTATGGTCAATTAATAAATGGGTTCTATACCACTGAAAAAGATATGAAATACGATATCGATAAAGACGGAGAATATGATCTGATAGTATACGCAGAAGAAAATGGCGGTTATCTTGCCAAGTTGGATAATTGTAAATTGAGAGGCAGTTATGATCTGAACGACCTTGATGAGCATTATTATAAGATCAAAAAGTATACGTTCATATTATCTGATCTTGATGTGACTCTTGATAAAGTGAGTAACGGAACTGCGACTGTTTCAAAGACCTCTGCCTTAAGAGACGATGAGATAACAGTCACAGCGAAGCCTGACACCGGTTATGTGCTAGACAAGATCACATACACTCCCAAGGGAGGATCCGCAGTCGATATCACGGGCACCGGGAAATTTACGATGCCGAACTGCGATGTTACAGTCAGTGTCAGTTTTAAGAAGAGTGCAGAGCCGACCGCTAAGCCAACCGTAAAGCCCACTGATAAGCCCGCAACAGTTTCTCTGAATCTTGATAAAAAGACGGCAACAGTTATCTGCGGCAAGAATTTGACACTAAAAGCAACCTTGAAGGGGTCCACATCCAAGATTGTCTGGAAGTCGTCTGATACCAAGGTTGCAACAGTTGATTCCAACGGCAAGATCAATGCCAAGATGGCAGGTGCCGTCACGATTACAGCATCTGCTGCAGGGAAGAGCGCAAGCTGCAAAGTTACGGTCCTTTATAAGGATGTAACTAACAGCAAGGACTTCTGGTATGCACCCACCAACTATCTGACGGCAAAAGGTGTAGTTAAGGGCTATGATAACCAGACAAAGTTTAAGCCTGCAAACAAGTGTACCCGCGCCCAGATGGTAACCTTCATATGGAGATTGATGGGTGAGCCTAAGCCCAAGACAAGTAAGTGCAAGTTCTCTGATGTCAAAAAAACAGACTATTTCTACAAGGCCTGCATCTGGGGCAACGAGAACCATATCGTCGAAGGTTATAAAGACGGCACTTTCGGTCCTCAGATCGTCTGCGCAAGAAAGCATGCTGTAACCTTCCTTTGGAGACTTGCGGGCCAGCCTGCACCGAAAGCAAAGACAAACAAATTTAAGGATGTTAAGAAGATCGATTACTTCTACAAGGCAACCCTCTGGGCTTCCGAGACGAATATCCTTGCGGGCTATTCCGATGGCACCTTCCGCCCGAACGGTGACTGCCTCAGGCGCCAGATGGTAACGTTCCTCTATAAGTACGATAAGTTCGTTAACGGGAAAGGGTAAGACAGGAACCAGAACAAATTGAACGGCCCCGCAACATAAATGCGGGGCCGCTTAATTTGTCGATTATCTGAAGATCTTATCAGACGGCAGCTTTAAACAACTCGTCGATATCCTCCTGCTTTAATCCGGTGCATTCCTTGATAGTATCAACAGGAATACCTTTGGTAAGCATGACGGTTGCAATCTCGACAATGGTTTCCTTTTTTTCTTCCGCAACCTCATTAGCTACAAATTCATCCCAAGTTTCACACATCAATATTTCCTCCTTTGTCGTATCTTTCAACAACCTCACCTTTTCTCACAAAGTCGGAAAAAGTCTCAATTTTTCTTAAATCTTTACTCATGGCGTGAAAGATGCCTGTAAACACTCAAAGTGGTGCCTGTACAGGCACCCAAAAGCATGATTACAGGCACCAAGCGTGAAAGATGCCTGTAAACGCTCAAAGTGGTGCCTGTACAGGCACCAAAAAACTTGATTACAGGCATCAAGAGACTTGACATTGACCGGAAATCATGTAAAAGCCACGCAAAATAACCACATTTTGAATGATGTGGTTGATGACTTTATTGATATAAATAGAACAATGGTATAATTACATCTGTGATGCGGGGAAGACAGTTCCGGTCACTAAGAAGGGATCCAAAAGTGAAGAAGAGCCAGGCTTCAGTTGATAAAGAGAAAGCTAAAGCGGAGGACAGGAAGTCCTCTGACAAGAATGCAAAGACGTCTGCGAAGATACTCGTTGTAACGGGTGTTATCGCAGGTTTTGTTATCCTTGCGACGGTAGCTGCTCTGATCCTTTATCTCAGGAATTCTTCGGATCCTGTTGAGACAACAGATGCTTCTTTATCTTCGACTACGACCACAAGTCCCACCGAACTGACTGCGGTTACAGTTGCCGATCAGGATGGGGGCCGTAAGAGAAATATGGATCCGGAACAACTTAAGGCTCTTGATGCCAAGGCTCCATATATCCTTGATAAGAAGAATCTGACTCTGGATATCGCCAAGAGTGAGAAGATGGGGCTTGATGCTCTGGACGGAGTATTAAGCTATATCGATGACTACGACAGCAACCCTGTTGTTACATACACAGGTGATGTTAACGATAAGGCTGTAGGAAGTTATCCTATTACCGTTAAGATCACGGACTGGGCGGGCAATGCCGTTTCACTGGATCTTACCGTCAAGGTCTGGGATTCAACGGGTTATACCCCGCCTACGACTGAATCGACCAAGGAAGTCGAACCGAATTACTATCACTTCGATAAGTTCGTCAGTGATTACGGACCTCGGGGAACGATGGTCGGTATTGACGTGTCCAAGTGGCAGGGAGATATTGACTTCAATAAGGTCAAGGCTGCGGGATGTGAATTCGTGATAATGAGGTGCGGGGTCTACTATGAGAAGGAGTTTAAGCTCGACCCGACTTTCGAGAAGAATTATGCGAATGCAAAGGCGGCAGGACTTAAGGTCGGTATCTACTATGCTTCTACTGATGCTACTCCTGAAGAAGTCAAGGAGAATGCAAATAAACTGATCGATGCGCTGAACGGAGATAAGCTTGATTTTCCGCTCACGTTCGACTGGGAGAACTTCGGGCATATCCAGAGATACAAGATGAGCCTGAATGAACTCTGCAATCTTTACGATGTTTTCGAGGAGGCCTGCAATGAGAGAGGTTATGAGACCATGCTCTATGCAAGCAAGTATTACCTGACAGAGATCTGGAAGCCGGCCGATTCCGTTACGGTATGGCTTGCCCAGTACAGCAAGAAGGTTACATATACAGGTTCTTACTATATGTGGCAGGTGTCTGACTGCGGTAAGATCGACGGGATCTCAGGTCCCGTTGATATGGACATCCTAATGCCTTAAGGAGTGCGATATGGCATTGAAGACTGACAAGAAGAGAAGCAAAGCCGGGATCGGTTATCAGGAATTCTTTGATCTGATGGATAAGGATCCTGATAAGACAAGGCTCGTTCTCGTTCACGGGGATGAGAACTATCTTGCCGAGCAGATCATATCGAGGATGGAAGATTACTGGATCGCGCCCGGCGGCCGTGACATGGATATGAACGTTATCGATACGAGGTTCTCCGAGAAGTTTGACATGGATAAGTTGATCGATGCCGCGATGTGCGTGCCCTGGATGTCCAAGGCAAGGCTTGTCGTGGTCAAGGGAGCCGATATCACTGCATATCAGGCGACTGATAAGCAACTGGAGTTTTTAAAGGAACTGCCTTCAGGCTGTGCGGTTGTTTTCTGGGATCAGGATGCGAAGTTCAAGGCGTCTACTTCCGTATACAAAGCGATCGCGGCATCAGGTGTGGTCGTGGCAACCCCAATAGGCAACGAGAGAGAAGTTGCTGACTGGATCAGATCCAAGGTTCAAAACGACGGCTACCGGACCGATGACAGGTGTGCCGTGTCGATTGCAGGAAGATGCCAGTATTCGCTCATGACCGTGTCACACGAACTTGAGAAACTCTATCTTTACTGTGATGCGAGGAATACCCACAATCTGACCTATGAGATGATAGAAGAATGCTGTCCGCCTGATTTTACGGCTGTCGTGTTCGATATCATGGATTCCTGCGGAACAGGCAGCGCCGACAAGGCTTTATCGACTTTATCGAGGCTTTTATCCGCAGGAGAGCCCGTTGCAAGGTTAAGATCTACTGTGGTCGGGTACCTCCGCAAACTGATAATCGCCAAGGAACTCGGCAACGCAGAGGCTTTGGCGACTGAACTCGGAATGCATCCTTATCCAGCCGGCAAGATGGTAAGACAGGTTAATAACTTTACTATGGATAAGCTCATCAAGCTCTATATCGACGGCGCAAATTACGATTCGGAGTTTAAGCACGGCAACATCGATGAGCGTATGGCGCTTGAACTGCTGATAATTGCTGCCTGCGGCGTAAGATAACTATATGTACAGGATCCTCGTTTGTTCTGATATCCACAGATGCCTTAAGGACTTTGAGCTGACACTGGAGGCGGCTGCCAAAGAGGGCCCTATCGACAAGATCCTTATCGCAGGCGACCTGGAATTGCCGCCTGATAAAGTATCAGAGACGATCTATAACTGCAAAGCATTCTCCAAGACCCCTGATATCTATATGGTCAAGGGGAACTGTGACGATTACAACTGCGGCCTTAAGGACGAACTCGTGATCGACGGGATCCCCGGGGGACACAAGATCTTTCTGGTTCACGGGCACAGGTACCAGGTCAAGTCTGATCTCATGATCCTTGCCATGATGGCTAAGACAAAAGGTTGTGATATAGCGGTTTTCGGGCATACACACATTTATTGCGACAAGACCGCGATGGGTGTAAGGCTCTTAAATCCGGGGGCTGTCTTAGGCGGATATTACGGGATACCGGGCTTTGCTATCCTTACGATAGATGGCGAAGGCCGTGTGGATTTCGTGCACATGGCATATTAATTCGCCGATTTGACCAATCCCTTATAATGAATTAAAATTTATAAGTTACGGCGCCGGACGAATCCGGTGCTGCCCCAATAACATACACCAGGGAGGCTATGATGGCTGATAAGATCAAGATGACTACGCCTATCGTTGAGATGGACGGCGATGAGATGACAAGGATCATATGGAAGCAGATCAAGGATATCTTAATACTGCCTTTTGTTGACCTTAAGACGGAATATTATGACCTGTCACTTACCAATCGTGAGAAGACACAGGATAAGGTTACTTTGGATTCGGCTCTTAGGACCAAGGAGCTGGGCGTTGCAGTAAAGTGCGCAACGATCACCCCCAATGCCCAGAGAATGGAAGAATATAACCTTACGAAGATGTGGAAGTCACCTAACGGCACGATCAGGGCCACACTGGACGGAACCGTGTTCAGATCGCCTATCCTGGTCGACGGTATCAAGCCCTTTGTATCCTGCTGGAAGAAGCCCATCACGATCGCCCGTCACGCATATGGTGACGTTTACCGCGATACGGAGTTTGCAGTCGAGGGCCCCTGCCGCGCTGAACTCACACTGAAGTTCCCGGACGGAAGGGAAGACAAGTCCACGATCTTCGAGTTCGAAGGCAACGGTATCGTCCAGGGTCTTTACAACACGGATAAGTCCATCACGGCTTTCGCAAAGTCCTGCTTCAATTATGCGCTGGATACAAAGCAGTCCCTCTGGTTTGCAACAAAGGATACTATCTCCAAGACCTATGACCACAGGTTCAAGGATATCTTCGCAGAAGTCTTTGAGAAAGAATATAAAGATAAGTTCGAGGCAGCTGGCATCGAGTATTTCTATACTCTGATCGATGATGCCGTTGCAAGAGTCATGAGGAGCGAAGGCGGCTTCGTCTGGGCTCTGAAGAACTACGACGGCGACGTTATGAGCGATATGCTCGCATCTGCCTGCGGCTCTCTTGCCATGATGACATCCGTTCTCGTATCACCTGACGGCAAGTATGAGTATGAGGCTGCTCACGGCACGGTTACGCGCCACTACTATAGATACCTCAAGGGTGAGAAGACTTCAACTAACCCTGTAGCCACGCTTTTCGCTTGGACCGGTGCTCTGAGAAAGAGAGCTCAGCTCGACTCGCTCCCTGATCTTGAAGCATTTGCCGACCGCCTCGAGAAAGCCACACTTGAGACGATACAATCGGGTATAATCACAGGAGACCTTAACAGCCTTCTAGATAAGGAAGACAAGAAGGTCGTAAATACGGAAGAATTCCTCATCGCCATCAGCGAGAGGATCTGATAAATACAAAGGAGAAAGACAATGAGTTATTACAAGACCTGGATCGACAGATCTGAGACAGTTACAAATAAGCAGATCTATGCCGATTACATCAAGAAATACTACACGATGGAGGAGAAGGCTTATAAGACCATCTTGGGAGCTTATCCTGATAACGGCGAATATCTTGAGGGGACTGCCAAGGCTATGGCAGGCAAGCTCGGATTCAACGCCGAGACTATGGATATCTATGTAGGATTCCTTGACGGCATCAAGACAAGTCTTAAGAATCAGGATGCTCTGGATCTCGAGAATCTTGATGACGATACGGAAGTAAAGCTCGATATAGATTACGAGAAACTCTTCTACAACATGCTCGACGCAAAGGCTGACTGGCTTTACAAGATGCCCGAGTGGAAGGCTATATTGGAAGAAGACAAGATGAGACAGATCACACGCGATTACCGCGATGCGAACATGGCTCATTCCGACAAGGTAGGCCGTAACGAGCCCTGTCCTTGCGGATCCGGCAAGAAATACAAGAACTGCTGCGGTAAGAGAAACTGATATTTCTTAAAGGGGCATAATCCTCGTGCGTAAACTTTTGACATCAAAATGGTTCATTATCCTGGTAACGGTCCTTATCCTGATCGTTATCATTGGTGTCGGCTTTATTCCCGGGAGCCCCATAAGGCAGATGGTTAAGCCTGTGTCGGGAATTGCAAGCCCGGTCCAGGCTTTTGTCAAGAATATAGGCGATATGGTGGGAGATGCAAGATCCGCTCTCTTCGACGGTATGGCAATAAGGAAGGAGAATGAGGATCTTAAGGAACAGATCGCCCAGCTCCAGTATGCGCTTACCCAGAGTGAAGAGGCTGCGATCAGATATGAAGAGCTTAAAGAAGCCCTGCATATCAAGGATACGTTCAGTTCCTACGATGTCTACGGTGCCGCTATCCTCTCAAGAGACGCCGACGAGTGGTTCTCGGTCATCCGTGCGGATGCCGGAGCCCGTGACGGGGTCGATCTTGCCTCGGGCGACGCCTACGCGGTAGTTGACGTTGAGATGAGCCTTGTCGGAAGGGTCATCGAGACCGATGATTCCAATTCCAAGATCCTTACCCTGATGCACGAGAGCTTCCGCGTGTCCTGCAAGGTTAATGAGGTCAACGGCGCTTACGTAACTTGCAGCGGCGATGCAGGCCTCAAGAAGAAAGGCCTCTGTCTCCTTACCGATATCGATCCCGATGTTGTATTGGAAGCAGGTGATGTCATAGTTACATCAGGCGAGGGAGGACTCTTCCCGGAAGGAATCCCTGTCGGAACCGTTGAATCTGTAGATTACTCTGATCCTCTCAATATCACGGCCACACTGAAACCCTATACGGATGTATCCCAGCTTAAGGACGTGTTCATCATGATACCCATCCAGGCTGATGCAGCTGTCGATGACAGTACGGAGGCCACGTCTGAGGAGGCAGCCCAATGAGGAGGTTCCCCTTAAGACAGCTGATCTTGTATACCGTTTACATACTCCTGGTATTCTGTCTTCAGGTATCTTATTCGACCGAGATGAGCTTCCTGGGCCAGATCCCGGACCTGATGTTCGTCTTTACTGTTCTTACTGCATATTTTTATGACTTCAGGGACGGAGCCATTGTAGGACTTGTCTTAGGACTCCTCCGTGACTGCTTTTGCGCCCCATGCGTAACAGGTCTTGACGGGACCCTTGTCGTTACGGGCGGGATCGGAATGCTGGTCCTCTTCCTTGCGGCAGCTTTCGCAAGTTCGTTCTTTACAGGGAGGATGAAGCGTAACGTTCCCTTCTCTTTTGCAACAGTTGCTGTTGCTACCATTATCTACAAAGTTGCAGGGTATCTTCTGTCCGTCCTTTGGTTTTCCCTGGTCCAGCACACGGTCACTGCGATGGACCTTGCTGATTTTGCTTTAGGCTCGCTCCTGCCTCAATTAGGGCTTAACCTCATTGCGGCAATCCCTCTGGTCTTCCTCCTAAAGTTCTTAGGACCTTATAAGAGGGGATCTGCAAAGGATAAGAATGAAGATAAGATCATATCTGGAGAAGGAAATTGGGTGACTTACTGAACAACAGGCGTGAAGGCGCTTTCGATAATGGCGGTAAAGAGCGCAGGAAAGATACCGGCGCCCTTTTTGCCATATGGTCGCATATCACGAACAGATATTTTGTCCTGTCCCTGATCTACTGCCTTTTCGGTGTTGCGATCCTCATAATGACCACGAGTCTCCAGTTCTCCGGTTATCAGAAGACGATCTCCGAAGGCTCGAAAGGTGTTTCCCGCCAGTTCAATACCCAGGCCCCCAGAGGCAATATTTTCGATTCGAACGGAGTCCTTCTGGCGTCAACTTCATCCTATAACACGGTCATGATCGCCAATGCCTATATGGTTGATCAGGACTTAAACGCTATGTGCCTCGAACTGTCACATCTTTTCGATGAGTACTATTGTTCGCCGGTATCTTCTTTGGACGATTACTTCATCTTCGATAAGGAACTGGACGATTTCACATTTGTAAAGGACGAGGAGGCGATAAGGCTCTGGCAGACTGATTCCAACCTCTTCGCGCTTGACGATTATTCCCACGGCATAATAGTCACGTTTACTGATAACTATGTAAAGCTCGACCCGACTCTCTTCTTCTTATATCTTCGCAACAAGTTCGGGATCGACAATTCCTATACGGAGGAAGAAGCCTACAGGATCGTCAAGATCAGATATCAGATCTTTCAGGATAACTGGTCCTACCAGAAAGGTACGCCGGTCGCGATAGCAGATAATGCTCCTGATGAGCTCATCAAGATCTTCAACGAACAGAATTACCACTACAAGGGGATCGTAACCTGTGTTAACTACACCAGGACTTATTCTCCCTGGGCTCTCTATTGCTGTCATGTTTTGGGATATGTCGGTAAGATCACTGAGGAAGACTTTGCAACCTTGTCCACATTCGGCTATACGAGTGAAGATACGGTTGGAAGAGGCGGCGTCGAATCCCAGATGGAAAGATACCTGCATGGTTCAGGCGGTATCCAGACTTACAATGTCTGGACGGACAAGGGGGAAGAAGGTCTGTTTGTATCATCTGATTACGGTGTGAAAGCAGTCCCGGGCGCGACCGTAAGTCTTACGATCGATTCAAAACTCCAGAAGGTCGGAACGGAAGCTCTTAAAGACTATATCAGCGAGGCTCAGGCTGCCGAATTGGCAAAAGCGGAAGAAGACAGAAAGAAGACGGCGTCTTCAGGCGCTTTCGTCATGATGGATGTCAAAAAGGGCGCGGTCCTTGCCATGGGCTCATATCCCAACTTCGACCCCAATGACTTTATCCTGGCCAATTACGGGGACAAGCAGGCAGAAGAGCAGGTAAAATATTACCTTGCCCTAGGAGATTATAAGGAGATATCAGGTGAAGACATCCCTTTGTGGAACCGTGCTATCAAGTCTATTTATGCTCCGGGTTCCACATTCAAGCCGATCACGGCATTGGCGGGCCTTGAGGAAGGCAAGATAACACCTAACTCCAATACTTACTCCTGTGTCAGCCCTATCAAGATCGGCGGCTGGCCCTTCAAATGTCTTGAGATGCCGGATACGGGTCACGGCAGACTGGAACTGAACTCTGCCATGGCTACGTCATGCAATATCTATTTCATGCTCCTTGGCGTTGATACCGGTATCGATAACATCTCTGCCATGGCTTACAGGTTCGGTCTTGGCGTAAGGAGCGGGATCGATCTTCCCGGTGAGGCTAAGGGAATCATGTCCAGCCGTGAGACCAAGAGACAGCTTCATACATCTGAATACGACAAGACCTGGTTCCCGGCAGATACGGCTCAGGCTTCGATCGGCCAGTTCGACGACTGTTTTACGATCCTTCAGCTCTGCCGTTATACAGCCGGTGTGGCAACCAACAAGCTCGTAACCCCTTATGTTGTTGACAGCGTAGTCGCATCCGACGGCCAGGTCCTCTACAAAGGACAGAAAGAACCCGTAGATCTCGGTATTGACGAAGAGAATCTCCAGGCTGTCCGCAGAGCTATGAAATGTGTTGTTACCGGTACTTCAAGGTGGCCGAGTTCTGCTCAGAAACAGTTCAAGACTTTTCCGAAGGAGATCGGGATCGTCTGTAAGACGGGTACTGCCGAGACCGGTTACGAGGAGATCCGCGGCGAGTATTCAAACGGACTTTTCATCTGTTATGCGCCCGAGAATGATCCTCAGGTAGCAGTCGCAACGGTTGTGGAGAGAGGCGAATGGGGTGCATATACTTCCATAATCGCCAAAAAACTCCTGGCAGCCTATTTCAATGAGGATTACGATACAAAGACTGAGGTCATCAAGAATAATCCGGTTGCAACGGACTTTGTCTCAAGCAATCTGGCTGATATGTCCCGTCCCGATACAGGATCCGATCAGGATGCTCCGGCGGATTGATTTTGCAAATTATACAAAAAAGTGTGTAAAAATTACGGTCTTTATTGTACAATAAGTGTGGATTTGTCTAATTATGTCTTTTATACGGGAGATATCTGATGAAGATAGTACTAATGGCTGATAACCGCAAGATGGAGTTGCTGGTCAACTTCTGTATTGCTTACAGGTGTCAGCTTGAGAAGCATCAACTGATATCCATCTACAACACGGCTAAGCTCCTGAATTCTGCAGCCGGGCTTGATGTGTCAGGCCTTTCTGTAGATTATTCGACCGGTTTTAAGCAGTTGGCATCAAGGGCTGAATTCAATGAGATCGACTGTGTCATCTATCTTCACGACGGTCATGACGGTCAGGATGCAGGTCAGAAGGACCTCCTTGATGCATGTGATATCCAGAATATCCCTTATGCGACCAATATCGCAAGTGCCGAGATCCTGATAGTCGGTATCGATCAGGGTTACCTTGATTACCGTACCTGGACAGATGATCCCGGAGCCGATCTCCCTCAAGAAGGAGACGAAGGCTGATAAACCATGAAGATCTATACGATCCCGCTAGGTCCGGTCCAGTCAAATATGTATCTTGTCGAAGTACAGGATGCATTTTTTATTGTTGATCCCTCATGTCCGCCTGAGATGATCAGGGGAGAGGTAAGGGGAAGATTTGAAGACAAAGGTCCTTCCGCCGTTTTTGTGACCCACGGCCACTTCGACCATATGTACTTTATGGAGGACTGGAAGACCAAGTTCCCTCAAGTCCCCGTTTTTATGTCCGTTAAGGACAAAGCCCTGCTGGCGAAGGCTTCAGGCAACTGTTCAGATCTTACCTTCCGCGGGAGATCCTTTAAGGACGTTACTAGCGATATCGAAGAAGTCAACGGCAGCTTCCTTATGGGGAATGAAGAACGCGGTGTCTTTTGCAGGGTTTACTCTACGCCCGGTCATACTACAGGGTCCGTATCGATCCTCCTGGATGAGCATATTGACGGCGAGATCTGTGACAAAGCCCTGTTTACGGGTGATGCCCTCTTTGCAGGCAATGTCGGCAGGTGCGACTTTGAGACGGGCAGTGAATCCCAGATGATGCAGTCCGTTGCGTTTTTTAAGACACTTCCAGCTGATCTTAAGGTTTATCCCGGGCACGGACCTGCTACGGATATAGGTTCTGAAATTAAGTTTAATCCGTTCTTTTAATATTTTTATTATTGTGCTATATTCTAATCTGCGTTTTTATTAAGGACGAGTACTTTATTCGTGGCCGGAGGTTATGAACCATGAGTGACATGAAAGAATCGCTGTTGGCTTTGCGCGACAGATTCGATAAAGAGATAGAGCAGATAAAGGATTCCGATGCTGCCGAGAAGATGCGTGTCGCATATCTTGGTAAGAAGGGGTCCCTGACACAGGTCTTAAGAGGCATGGGCGGTCTTACGCCTGAGGAAAGACCTGAGGTCGGAAAGGTCGCTAACGACGTAAGGACTCACATGGAGGAGTTCTTAGAGCAGGTTACTAACCAGATCAAGACATTCGAGAGCAGCAAGAAGCTCGAGAGGGAGAAGATCGACGTTACCCTGCCTTATAAGTTCAACGGGGCAGGCGCAAGACATCCTCTCAATATGGCTATCAACGAGATCTGCGATATCTTCTTAGGTCTTGGTTACTCTATCGGTGAAGGCCCTGAGGTCGAATACGACAAATATAACTTTGAACTTTTGAGAATTCCTGAGGGACATCCTGCAAGAGATACTCAGGATACTTTCTATATCAACGACAACATCCTTCTGCGCACACAGACTTCCGGCATGCAGATCAGGATCATGGAGCAGACCAAGCCCCCGATCAAGGTCATCTGCCCGGGTAAGGTTTACAGGTCTGACGCATTGGATTCAACACATTCGCCTGTATTCCACCAGATCGAAGGCCTTGTTGTAGATAAGGGCGTTACAATGGGCGATCTCGTTGGCTCATTGAGGCTTTTCGCGAAAAAACTCTTCGGTGACAACACCGAGATCAGGTTAAGACCGCACCACTTCCCGTTTACGGAGCCTTCCGTTGAGGTCGACCTTACATGCTGGTCCTGCGGCGGCTGCGGATGCCGTGTCTGCAAGAACGAAGGCTGGATCGAAGTATTGGGTGCAGGTATGGTTCACCCCGAAGTCCTTTCAAATTGCGGTATCGACCCTGAGGTCTACAGCGGATTTGCTTTCGGTATAGGTGTTGAGAGAACGGCAATGGGCCGTTACGGAATCGATGACATCAGACTTCTCTACGAGAACGATGTCAGATTCTTAGAGCAATTCAAGTGATTAAAGGGAGGACCAAGAGAATATGAAAGCTCCTGTTATCTGGCTTAAAGATTTCACTGATATAGATGTTTCCGCCAAGGAATTGGGCGATGCACTGACAATGTCCGGTTCCAAGGTCGAAGAGATAATCGACTATAGACTTTCCGGTGTTGTTGCCGGTAAGATCTTAACTGTTGCTGAGCACCCTGATTCAGATCATCTTCATATCCTGAAGGTCGATCTGGGTGACAAGTACGGTCACGATGTTCAGATCGTCTGCGGCGCGCCCAATGTTTACGAAGGCATGCTCTGTCCCGTTGCAACGGTTGGTGCTGAACTCCCTGAGATCACGATCAAGAAGGGCAAGATCCGCGGTGTTGAGAGCTTCGGTATGTGCTGCTCCGGTGAAGAACTCGGAGCCTGTGCCCAGGGTAAGCCCGGTGCTGATGTATATGGCCTTTGGGATTTAAAGGATCTTGATCCCGTTCCTGAAGTCGGTACTGATCTTAGAGATGTACTGAATCTGGATAATCTCGTAACGCTCGACTTCGAGATCACATCCAACCGTCCCGACTGTTTCTCCATCGAAGGTCTGGGCAGGGAAGCAGCAGTCACATTAGGTCATGAATTCCGTCCCGTTGATTCCAAGCTCAAGCTCGAGGGAACACGTGACATCAAGGATATCGCCAAGGTTGACATCGAAGCTCCTGACCTTTGCTACAGATACTGTTCAAGGATCGTTGAGGATGTCGTTATAGGACCTTCTCCCGATTGGATGGCAGAAAGGCTCCTTGCTGCAGGCATGAGACCAATCAACAACATCGTTGACATCACAAACTATGTATGTCTTGAACTGGGTCAGCCCATGCATGCTTTCGACCTTGATTATCTTGCAAACAATCACATCATCGTAAGACGCGCCAAGGACGGCGAGATCGTAAAGACTCTCGATAACAATGAAGCAGCCAATGAACATGTTCTTACATCAGACATGCTCGTAATCGCTGACGAAGAGAAGATCTGCGCGCTGGCTGGTGTTATGGGAGGCGCTAATTCCGAAGTCCTTCCCACGACAAAGGAGATCCTCTTCGAGTCCGCTACATTCAACGGTGTATCCGTAAGAAGAACAGCCATCAAGAACGGTCTGCGTACTGAGGCTTCTTCGAGATACGAGAAGGGCCTGGATCCCGAGAATGCGATGAGAGCATTGGACCGTGCATGCGAACTCGTAGAACTCCTCGGTGCTGGTAAGGTATGCCAGGGCGTTATCGACAACTATCCTACAAAGATCGAAGTTAACAAGATCCCTTTCCGTCCTGCCAAGATAAATGAATTCCTTGGTATCAATGCAGAAGAATCCTTCATGGTAGATACCCTGAAGTCTTTGGGCTGCACATTTGAAGATATTGACGGTGTTAATACCATCGTCGTTCCTTCTTACCGTCCTGACCTCGTTGCCGAGGCAGACATCGCAGAAGAAGTTGCAAGATTCTACGGATATAACAAGATCGAAGCAACACTTCTTTCGGGTAAGACGACGACTTTGGGTGGCCGCAACAAGGAGCAGCAGGTAACTGAGAAGATCCGTAATACTTTGGTATCCTGCGGATTTTTTGAAGCGATCACATATTCCTTCGAATCACCTTCGGATCTGGATAAATTAAGACTTCCTTCTGATTCACCATTGAGGCGTCAGGTCGTTATCTCCAATCCTCTGGGTGATGATTCATCAGTAATGAGAACATCCATGATCCCTTCAATGCTCCGCATCGCATCACGTAATGCCAACCGCGGAACGACCAAGGCAGGGGTTTTCGAGGCAGCATATGTTTATCTTCCTGACGAAGATCCCACAAAGCTTCCTTACGAGAGAAGGACTCTCTGCGGATTCTTCTACAATACTGATTCAGCTGCTGACAGTGCCGACATGTTCTATCATGTTAAGGGCGTTATCGAAGAGCTATTAACAGTGCTCGGTATTAGATCTTACGGCTTCGAACAGCTTACTGACAATCTGACATTCCACCCCGGCCGTACAGCCACACTGTCAGTTAACGGCAGGGAAGCAGGCGTCATAGGTGTTATCCACCCCGAGACAGCTGAAAACTTCGACTGCCCCGAGAAGCTCTGCATCTTCGATATCGATATCGAAAAGCTCATTGCTGCAGCTAAGTCCGCACGTGTCTATAAGCCTCTTCCGAGATTCCCCGCGATCACAAGAGACCTGTCTCTTATCGTTGACAGATCAGTGGAAGTCGGCCAGATCATCAAGACAGCAAAGAAGGCCGGCGGCAACCTCCTTAAGGAAGTCAACTTCCTCAGTGTTTACGAGGATTTCAATAAGCTTGGCGGCAAGAAGGCAGTTGCTATCTCACTCGTATTCAGAGCCGATGACAAGACTTTGAACGACAGCGATATCACACCTTCTTATGATGCGATCCTTGATGCTCTTGCAAAGGGACACGATGCAAAGCTCAGATAATAATTGAAGCTCTTATGTCAGGGCTGTCTCAAAATATGGGACAGCCCTTTTAGTTTTGTTGCGCATAAAAGGCCGCCATGTTGCGCATTACAAGCAACAATATGCCTGATACTGTTGACACGCGAAAAGTTTCTTAAACCTAGTAATTACTATATACTCGGTAGACTTCAATACAATTTGTAGTTTTTGTAGGCTGATTTGCCGCGTTTGTGAGATTTTGTGAGACGTTCGTAGTTATATTTTTGCCTCAAATGTCGGATGATATGAGTATCAATCTAATGGAGGTGATCTTATGGGTTCGAGTATTGAGACTGCGATCGTTTTTACTGCGATCATGCTGATCATTACATTCCTGATTACAGGTTCGGAAGAAGTTGTTGTTGACAGCTTCAGGAAGGCAAAGACCGGCGTTTCTGAGATCGTATATATGGTGAATGATGAAGACATATATTCGACCGTGGATATCGGCGGGGTCAAGGCCGTAAATACATCCCCTGAGAAACTTTGTACTCTCTTGTCAGGGGTGTCCGATAACTACAGGATAATCTACGATGCCGTGGGAGGTCTCTGATGTTTGCCCGTATCAGAAGGAAGCGTTATCGCCGCAACAAGAGAGGCGGGATCACGCTCTTCCTAGCGATAATACTGGCGGCCTTGGTCTTCGTGGAGTGCACTTTTGTAACTTTTGTCTGGGACTTAGATCACAGGATAGCCGTTAACAGGGCGCTCAAGGCTCAGGCTGAAGCTATATTGGCTGATTACAACAGGGAACTTTTTAATGTCTACGGCATCTATGCATACAGTCTGGATGGCGTTGATGACGAGGTCTTTAAGAAGGTCCTTATGGCTAACGGATATGATGGCGGGAACGAACTGACTGTATACGGGTCTGAAAGCCTTAACGTTGATTGTCTTAAAAGGGCAATATCCGAGTACTACAGTTACAGGATGCCCGGGATCGCTGCCGGCCTTCTTGTGGACCAGTTCGGAGAAGTCCTTAAAGAACTCGATAAGAACGGTGTCATTGATAAGCTCAAGGAATTTAAGGAGAGTGGGGCTTCATCTTATCTCATGGATATATTGAACGGGGCATCAAGCCTTGAGGATCTTCTTGCCAAAGTGGATGATACGGTCGATATATCAGGGATATTGGCACAATCTGATGTATTTGAATCTTTCCGTAAAGGTTTGAAGGACGACCGCAATGACCTTAAAGATGGTGACATCAAGACCTCCTTAAGTGATGCGGATTGGATACTGAAGTCCCTTAATACATTCGCGGAGTTTAACGATTACAGTGTGGATGTCGGGAGCATAACCGGGTTGCAGCTCTATACTGCGCATTATGTTGCATATAACTTCGACTGCAGGCTGGATAATGATGCCGACTCCAGCATTAACGGTACAGCATTTTCCGACATCCATGAGGACAATAATTACGATGCGGAGCATCTTCTTACCGGGCTTGACGGATACGCTTCGTGCCTGATGCTCTCAACACTTATGCACGGTGCTCTTTCAGGTATCGAATTCCTTAAACTCCGGCAGGATAAGAAGTTCACGTCGGTCATATCCGTAGTTGCCATAGTCTTATGCGAGATCATCGCTGCCGTAAGCGAAGGTTCGGTGGAGATCCCGCCTAAGGCCATGGAGATGTTTCTTACAGGTCTCTGCGCATCTCTTGTTGCAGCAAACGATCTGGTAAAGCTCGGGAAGGGTGAGAAGATATCTGTCTTTAAAGAAAACGATACGGAGTTTATAAAAGTCGGCTACAGGGATTTTATGTTTTCGTTTGCTCTTCTGACTCCATATCCTATGGTCATGCCGAGGATACTTGAGGTTATAAAGAGGGATTACGGAGACCTTTATGTCGGAATTTCGGCTGTTACTAACTACGGAAGTTATGAATTGTCGTGTGATAAGGAATACCTGATGTATACAAGGGAGGCGTTCTATGAAGGTTAATAAGAAAGAACGCAGGGGATCATCGTCTCTTGAGGGGGCGATAGCTTTCTCTGCATTACTGGTGTTTATTACTGCAGTCGTTAGCATCATTGCCTTTGTAAGGGCGGATATACTGATGCAAAGGGCGGCCGAGCAGACCTCGGAGAAGCTCGCAACACTTTTTCCTGCCATGACGACGGCGGGCGACCTGGTATCTACGGTTGCCAACGCCCTGCCTGACGGGGAACTTAAGTCGGATGTTTCTGCCAAAGCTGTTACGGCACTGGCTCAGATCGGCAAGATAGGCATAGCAGCAGATGACATAAGCGGAGGGTCCCTAAGGGAACTCGTCATGGAAGGGGTCCTGGCAGAACGCGCCGCATCGGATATAGCATCCGGCTATAAAGAGAGGAATAACGGTTCAGACCTTTTTATGCCGGACTATATAAATGTCATTTTCGATATAGATGACATCCACAACGTCATTTACATGACTACGGATTATAAGATCAAAACGATCATAGGCGATATAGGAAGGTCGTGCGTTACCGCGATACCGGTATATGGGCAGATGACTCTTTTCCTGAACGGGAGTGATGCCGAAGAGCCTGCTGAAGACGATATCTGGAGCCATGACCAGATGGAAAGGGGAGACGAATTCAGGGTGCTGTACGGGGCCAATCTCCCGAAAATGTTCCCTGTGGCAGATATCTATGAAAACGGAAACGTGACTTCCATCAGGTCAGTAGACCTTACGGCCCCGGATTATTCTCAAGGGAAGGACCTCGCCAAGACGATCAAGAAGGATATCAACAAACTGGCCAAGTTTACGGGCGATAAGATGAACTATAAAGGTGCCGATTATCTTGTAGATGACATAAAGTCAAAGACCCTTCTAGTCATTGTTCCCTCGAACAGTGACCCCGATATCAAGGCTCAGGTGGCTTCTTTAAGGTCTTATGCGGATAAAAAGGGCGTAAATCTTGATATCAGGGAGTATGGAAATTCACGAAAATATGACACATCTGCACAAGACTGATTTTGCCTTTGTAATATTATAATAATTATAGTATCATAGATGGGTATGCTCAAAGGAGGACTATACCTTGAGAAATTCTAATGCAGTACGCCGCCCTAAGTTGGCGCATTCAAGCATCAAGACGGATAAGCATGAGGAACTTTCCGTCGGAGATACATTACGCAAGGCGAAGAAAGATCTTTTCTTCTCCAGATGTGTAGTGGGTATCCTGATCGTTTTGATTGTAACATCTATTGTGGTATTCTGGTACTTCGGGTATTTCAATGCGATCTGGAACTATTTTACCGGAGTTATGCAGTAAGCCTATGAGTGATATTGCCAAGGACAAGCTCGGTCAGGAATGTCTCCCCGGGATCAAAACAGATGACGCAGAAGATCTGGAAGATCTTTACAGGGCGATCCTTACCATGAAGGACCCGAATGAACTTCATATGTTCTTCAGGGATCTTTGTTCCGTAAATGAGATCTATTCATTTCTTCACAGGTGGCAGATCGTAAAGCTGCTCGACGAAGGCAAGAACTATGATGAGATCTTGAGGGAACTGACACCGGATTCATCCAGTCAGGATGAAGCAGGAGTCAAGAGGAACAAGACGACAGTATCTTCGACGACGATATCGAGAGTCAAGAAGTGTTATGTCAATCCTCAGGGCGGATACAGGACGGCACTGTCAAGGATGGCAGACGATAGGGGCAAGAGCCCAAAGAAAAAGTGAATTAATTAAATTCAAATAAAGCAGGAGAAAGAAGAAAATGGGTTTATTCAAGACACACAGCGAGAAAGAGATCAAGAAGATCAATTCTACTGTTGACAAGATCATGGGGATGGATGAGGAGTATCAGAAGCTCTCCGATTCTGAATTGGTTGGAAAGACAGAAGAGTTCAAGAAGAGACTTGCAGAGGGCGAGACCTTAGACGACATCTTGCCTGAAGCATTCGCTACAGTAAGAGAGGCTTCCATGAGAGTTCTCGGAATGAAGCCTTACAGGGTACAGGTCATCGGCGGTATCATTCTCCACCAGGGAAGGATCGCCGAGATGAAGACGGGTGAAGGTAAGACGCTCGTTGCTACAATGCCTGTTTACCTCAATGCATTGTCCGGCAAGGGTGTTCACGTAGTAACCGTCAACGATTACCTTGCAAAGCGTGACTCCGAGTGGATGGGTAAGATCTACAGATTCTTAGGCCTTTCGGTCGGTCTTATCATTCACGATATTCCCAATAAAGACCGTAAGGGCATGTATGCATGCGATATCGTATACGGAACGAACAACGAGTTCGGTTTCGACTACCTGAGAGACAACATGGTAGTCAAGAAGGAACAGATCGCTCAGAGAGAACTTAACTATGCTATCGTCGACGAGGTCGACTCGATCCTCATCGATGAGGCAAGGACCCCACTCATCATTTCAGGTCACGGCAGTGAATCTTCCGAACTTTACGGAAGAGCAGATACATTCGTTAAGACTTTGAAGCCTTACACGGTTGTTGAGACTGATGACAAGATCGAGATGGACGAGATCGTAGGCGATGCCGACTACGTTATCGATGAGAAGGCAAAGACATCTGTCCTTACCGCTAACGGTATTGCCAAGGCTGAGAGATTCTTCAATGTAGAGAATCTTTCAGATCCTGATAACTTCGATCTTAACCACTATATCAACAACGCTTTGAAGGCTAACGGTAACTTCAAGAAAGACCAGCAGTACATCGTAAGCGATGACGGCGAAGTTGTTATCGTTGACGACTTCACAGGCCGTCTCATGCCGGGAAGACGTTACAGCGACGGTCTCCATCAGGCAATAGAAGCCAAAGAAGGCGTTAAGGTCGCAAACGAGAACAAGACTCTTGCAACTATTACATTCCAGAACTTCTTCCGTATGTATACAAAGCTTGCAGGTATGACCGGTACGGCTTTCACGGAAGAATCCGAGTTCAGGGAGATCTACTCACTCGACGTTATTCAGATCCCTACAAACAACCCCGTTATCAGAGTTGATGAGGTTGATGCCGTATTTAAGACCGAGAAGGGTAAGTATTCCGCAGTCCTTAAGTATGTTAAGGAAGCTCACGACAGAGGACAGCCGGTCCTTGTCGGTACCGTTAACGTAGATAAGTCCGAGTTCCTTTCAAGAGCTTTCTCAAAGTACGGTATCAAGCACAACGTATTGAACGCCAAGAACCATATGAGAGAAGCTGAGATCGTTGCTCAGGCAGGCCGTAAGGGTACTGTTACGATCGCAACGAACATGGCGGGCCGTGGTACGGATATCCTCCTTGGCGGTAACCCTGAATACATGGCTCTGCAGAAGATGAGACAGGACGGATACACAGAAGACCTGATCGATGCAGCAACGGCACATAACGAGACAGATGATGAGATCATCCTCGAAGCAAGGAAGAAGTTCTCCGAGCTCGAGAGCAAGTACGCTGAAGAATTAAGACCTGAAGCAGAAGAAGTAAGGGCTTTGGGCGGACTTCTTATCGTCGGTACCGAGAGACATGAATCCAGACGTATCGACAACCAGTTAAAGGGACGTTCCGGCCGTCAGGGTGACCCCGGTAAGTCCAAGTTCTTCCTGTCTTTGGAAGACGACCTCCTGAGGATCTTCGGCGGTGACAGAGTTACTGCTCTTGCAGACAGCATGGGCCTTGAGGATGATATGGAGATCCAGGTAAGGACCTTGGGCAGGATCATCGACAGCTCCCAGAAGAAGCTCGAAGCAATGCACTTCTCAACACGTAAGAGCGTTCTTGAATATGACGATGTCAATAACGTTCAGAGAACCATCACATACGATCAGAGAAGACAGATCATCGACGGTGCCGATGTACATGACATCTTCTTAAGCATGACAGATGTTGTTGCAAAGAGAACCGTTAACAGCTTTGCTCTTGACGGAGAGATCTCCGATTCCGAGCGTCTCGCTCTTTCCATGAAGCTTGCTGATACATTCGGTGACCTTCCTGTCGTAAAGGAGGTCCTCGATGAGAATAAGGAACTTCCTGATGCTGATGATCTTGCAGCAACTGTTGCCGAACAGGCCAAGACAGTCATGGCAACCAAGGAAGAATCCATCACAGAGGAAGTCTACAGGGAAGCAGAGCGTCAGGTTCTCCTCCGTACGGTCGACCTCAAGTGGATGGATCACATCGATGCAATGGATCAGCTCTCCAGCGCCATCCGTATGAGATCCGTTGGTCAGCATGACCCTGTTGTTGAGTATAAGCTCGAAGGTTCTGCCATGTTCGAAGAGATGAACGAAGCTATCCAGAATGATTCCATCAAGTTCATGATGAGAGCTAACTTCAGCCAGGAGAAGACAGTAGAAGCTAAATCTGCCGTATCTTCCATGAAAGAGAACAAGCCTTCCGACAGCGGCCTGCCTGCCGAGGCTCCCAAGCCTGTTGAGAGCGCACCTTCTGCTCCGATCAAGAGAGCCGATAAGAATATCGGAAGGAACGATCCCTGCCCCTGCGGATCAGGCAAGAAGTACAAGAACTGCTGCGGCAAGAACTGATAACAAAGGACGGGTGCTTCTATGAACGGCTTTGATAACCAGGCATATTTGGACAGGATAAATAAAGCAGCCGAATATATTAGAGAAGCTGCCGGTCCTGATTATGCTCCCACGATCTGTGTTGTATCCGGATCGGGTCTTGCTGACATCAGCAGTTTCTGTGAAGTCGTAAAAGAGATCAGGGCAGCCGATATCCCCGGATACCCTGTATCCACAGCCCCCGGACATGATGGCAAGTTGATCATCGCAAGATCAGCAGGCAAGGATATCCTGGTAATAAGCGGACGCGTCCACTATTATGAGGGTTATGACATGAGGGATGTGACGATGTATGTAAGAGTCGCATCCGTCTTAGGCGTCAAGTCCATGATCGTAACAAATGCTGCAGGCGGGATCTCCGAGATGTTTAAGCCTATCCAGTATATGGCGATCACGGATCATATATCTTTCCTTGCCGAACCGGCATTAAGAGGCCCAAATCTCGACGGATTCGGTGTAAGGTTCCCCGACCAGTCAGAGATCTACGATAAGGGTTATATCAATGATCTTCTTGATATAGCTTCAGCTAACGGTATCAACCTTACAAAAGGGCTTTATGTCTATACCAAGGGACCTCAGTATGAGACCCCCGCAGAGATCAGGATGTTGAAGCTCTGTGGCGCCGATGCAGTCGGTATGTCCACTGTCCCTGAAGTAATAGTTGCATCGCACTGCGGCATCAAGGTCGCTGCGATCTCGGTCATCACTAATTTTGCAGCCGGAATTACCAATGCAAAACTCTCAGAAGAAGAAGTTCTTACCAATGCTGGTAAAGCTGCCCGTGAGGTTGGATTCCTCATCGGTAAACTCATCGAAAGGATCTGATTATGTCGCTGCCCAAAAATGATATCAAGGATATAACACTGGCACCTTACGGTCACGAGAAGATCGAATGGGCATACCGCAACATGCCCGTATTAAGGAAGATCGAAGAGGAACTGATAGCAGAGAAGCCCTTCGAAGGAATGAAGATAGCAATATCCGTTCACGTTGAGGCCAAGACTGCCTGCCTCGCAAGGACTCTTGCAAGAGGCGGGGCAGAGGTTGCGATCACGGGATGCAATCCATTGTCAACTCAGGATGATGTAGCTGCTGCTTTGGCTGAGACTGACGGGATCAGCGTATATACTATCCACGGTGACAGTGAGAGTGAATATATCAAGCACTTGAAGATGACTCTGGAGTTCGGTCCCGATATCGTCATCGACGACGGCGGGGATCTGGCTATGCTTCTTCATTCAGATATGAAGCATCTTGTACCAGGGATCATCGGCGGATGTGAAGAGACTACAACAGGCGTTCACCGCCTCGAGATATTAAAGCAGGAAGGAAAGCTCCTTTATCCTGTCGTAGCCGTTAACGATGCAAGGTGCAAGCATCTTTTCGATAACAGGTTCGGAACTGGCCAGTCTGTCTGGACCGGAATAATGGCAACAACGAACCTCGTGGTTGCAGGTAAGACGGTAGTCGTAGCAGGCTACGGAATGTGCGGCAGAGGCGTTGCCATGAGAGCCAAGGGCCTGGGCGCAAAGGTCATTGTTACCGAGATCGATCCTGTTAAGGCCTGCGAAGCTATTATGGAAGGCTATTCCGTAATGACCATGGATGAAGCAGCTCCTTTGGGAGATTTCTTCGTTACCGTAACTGGCTGCAAAGATGTTATCGTGGCAAGACACTTCGAGTTGATGAAGGACGGAGCCGTTTGCTGTAACGCAGGTCACTTCGACTGCGAAGTAAGCGTAAAGGAATTAGGTGAGATCGCAACAGAGGTAACCGAGTTAAGACATAATGTCAAGGGTTATAAACTTGCTAACGGAAATACAGTATGCATAATTGCTGAAGGAAGGCTCGTTAATCTTGCATCCGGCGACGGTCACCCGGTCGAGATAATGGATATGAGCTTTGCGCTGCAGGCCCAGTCCGCAAGATATGTTGCCAAGAACCGCGGCAAGCTTCCTGTAGATGTTATCGACACACCTCAGGAGATCGATGACCGCGTAGCCCGGATATTGTTGGAAACAAAGGGGATCAGCATTGATCAGCTGACCGAAGAGCAGGAGAGATACATCAGTTCCTGGGATTTCTGACCTGATATGGAACACATTAACGATTACGTAAAGTGGAGAGGCGACTTAACATTCGAAGACAGACCTTTCTGTGATATCGATAATCTTGTCTTGTGCCAATTTTCGTATCTTGATATTCCCCGAAGATTCGCTGAAGAAGACTCCGTAACTATCATGGATGTCGTTAATATGATGAGCGAGGAAGGTCTTCCTTTAAGAAAGAAGGCTGCTGACGACAGCGACCGCTTCAGGGACTTTATCAGGAAGACCGCTGTATCAGAAAGATTCGGCTCTTTGGAGGTCCACGATTACGAAGACATCATAGACGAAGAGAAAGATCTCCAGTTCTCCGCCATGACGATCACAGGTCACGGGATCTGTGCGGTCGTGTTTAGAGGCACTGACGATACGGTCGTTGCCTGGAAGGAAGACTTCAAGATCTGTTTCACTGAACCCAAAGCCCAGAAGTATGCTGCTTTCTACCTTGCGAGAGCCGTTAAAAGGTTCGGCGGGGACGTTATCGTCTGCGGACATTCAAAGGGCGGTAATATGGCGCTTTACGCTGCATCAGCCGTCAATGATTCCGTCAGGAGCAAGATAAGACATGTATATTGTAATGACGGTCCCGGCTTTTGCCCTGAAGTATTGGATCCTGAATCGCTTAAGATAATAGACCCGATATCAACAAAGATAAGACCTGAATTCTCCATCATAGGCGGTATCTTTGAACCTGAGATAACCGATTCTTACATAGTTAAAAGCGACGGCAAGCAATTTGACCAGCACGAACTCTGTTCATGGGGGATAGACGGCATTAAGCTCCTTACTGCAACTGAACATGATCCCTTATCCGAGCAGATAATAGGGGGCGTGAACTCCTGGGTCGGGACTGTCGGTATCGAAGAACGCAGGGAGTTCGTGGATACTTTGTTCGACTCGATCCTGTCGACCGGCGCCAAGACCATAGAAGACCTGACGGCCAAGGGAGAACCTGTTATCCGCAGGGTCTTCCGGAAAGTCATAATCGAAAATCCGGATACAAGATCTGCTGCCGCAAACCTCCCTGACAACATCCTTTTCGACGGGGCAGGCGCCAAGGCAAAAGAAAAGATAAAGAAAGATCCCAAGATAAAAGATCTTATGGAATCAGAGCTTATCAAGGGGGTTCTGACCTGTATAGCCGGTCTTGCTGCCGTGCTCCTGCCGGACGAACTTATGTATATAGCCTGTATCCTGCTGCTTGCGGCAGTTACGATAGCAGAGAACATATATTGCTTTTACAGGCTTAAGCGCTGCTACTGGAACATAAGGAAAGAAGCTATACATCTCTTCCTCGCGTCATTCCTGTTGATCGTTACCCTTCTGACTCTCTTTAAGGAGGGCGCTCTCTTTGTGATGGCTTCAGGTCTTTTTGCCTTACTTCTTCTCTGGTTCTGCGGCAATACCGTGATCCGTGCGAGAAGATTCAGGAAGCATCTGGCAATAAGGATATTGCTGATAGTTATGGCGGCCCAGTGGGGCGGGGCTGCGGTCTTTATCATGTTTGCCCCCGAAAATACATTGAAATGGTACATGATCATAGTCGGGAGTCTGGCGATCTTTGACGGTCTAATGAGGATCGGTGTAGAGCTCGTTAGAAGACAGCGGAAGAAGAGGAAAGATAAGTCCCGGAATATAACAGAAGCCTGATTTATAGTATAATTATATGAGTATGTTTTTGAGGAGTGATAAGATGCATAGCAAGATCTTGAAGAGTGTTTGCGGGATGATGTTAACGGCAGTCATGGTGTCACAGATCCTGCCGGGATCCCTGGTCTTTGCTGACGGATCCGTAAAGATAGATTCAGCTAATTTCCCTGATGCCAATTTCCGTAAATTCGTAAAGAGTGAATTCGATCTTGATTCCAACGGAACTCTGTCTTCGTACGAGATCTCTGAAGCGGATCTCATTGATGTTACGGGAAAGAGCATCAAGAACTTAAAGGGCCTTCAGTATTTTTCCTCTCTTGAGATCCTGGAGTGTTCGAACCTTAAGCTTACCGAACTTGATATATCCGCGAATACCAAACTTAAGACGCTTATCGCTGATGCCAACAAACTTAAAGAGATCGACGTGTCCAATAACAAGAGCCTTACCGAGCTCATTATCGACGATAACAAATTAGATTCTCTTAACATATCCAAGAACACATCGCTCAAGGAGCTTTCCCTGTCAGGCAATGCGCTGACGGAACTTTCCCTCAAGAGCAATAATTCTCTTCAATATCTTGACTGTTCGGATAACCAGATATCAAAGATCACATACCCGGAAGGCTATAATTCACTCACGACTTTCATATGCTCATCCAATGAGCTTACCAGGATCAGTCTTACGAATTCTTATGATCTCACCAAGGTAATGTGCGAAGATAATCATCTTAATTATCTTGATCTGTCAGGGTCTTCCAAACTTGCATATCTTACCTGTTATCAGAATAACCTGTCTGCGATCAAACTTAGCGATAATCTGACAGAAATGCCATATATCGAAGCTGCATCGAACGTATATCACGTGGAAGTCGACTGCAACAGACAGTTTGACATCTCCGATATGCCTTCAGGATTTGAATCAGACAGGACCTTCGGCTGGGAAGGCGCTACAAGAAAGGGAGATACGGTTACCGTAGACCCCGCATGTAATACCGTCACATATTTCTATAACATGGGAAGTCAGATGTCAGCCCAGTTCACGATAGACGTTACCAATCCTTATTGTCTTACAGAGGATGGAATGACCATGGACATGGTCTGCGGTGATTATACATATCTTACGACCAACTATCCCATCAAGAGCTGGAGCACGACCGATAAGGAAGTCTGCTCCATCTCCAAGAGGGGCAAGGCAGTCGCTAAGAAGGCAGGATATGCCGAGATAACAGCAAACCTGACTGACGGCAACAAGATCATCTGCAAGATAACGGTACAATATAAAGACGTTACAAACAAAAAGAATTTCTGGTATACGCCGACTAATTCGCTCACAAAACTCGGTATCGTCAAGGGTTACGACGGGCAGACTCTCTTTAGGCCTGATAACAGCTGTACAAGAGCCCAGATGGTGACATTCATCTGGAGACTTGCAGGCTGCCCCAATCCCACGGCAAAGAAATGCAAGTTCTCTGATGTGAAGAAGTCTGATTATTTCTACAAGGCTGTTATCTGGGGCAATGAGAATCACATAGTCGAAGGTTATAAAGACGGTACATTCGGTCCTCAGATCGTCTGCACAAGAAAGCACGCAGTAACCTTCCTCTGGCGTCTGGCCGGAAGCCCTGCTCCTAAGGCCCAAACCTGCAAGTTCAAGGATGTAAAGACAACAGATTATTTCTACCAGGCTGTTATCTGGGCATCAGAGAAGGGTATCGTCGCAGGATACGAGGATAATACATTTAAGCCTTCCGGAGAATGCCTGAGGCGCCAGATGGTTACCTTCCTTTATAAGTACAACACTAAGATCAATAAAGTTAAGTGATCAGAAGAGAAAAATGAGAATGGAGATATAAAGACAATGGCACTGCGTAATATCGTAATGGAAAATGACCCGCTGCTCCGCAAGACGTCAAGGCCTGTGGATGAGATCACTCCCAGGATCATAAAACTCCTGGATGACATGGCTGAGACCATGTATTACGACAACAGGGGAGTAGGGCTCGCCGCCCCGCAGGTCGGTGTTTTGAGAAGAGTCTTCGTCGTAGATGTGGGAGACGATCACGGCCTTCTTGAGTTTATCAATCCTGAGATCATCGAGACGGAAGGTGAACAGGAATACTGTGAAGGGTGTCTGTCAGTACCCGGAAAAACGGCAAAGGTCGTCCGTCCGGCTAAAGTCAAGATCAAAGCACTTAACCGTGACGGTGAAGAGTTTGTGCTGGAAGCAACTGACCTTCTTGCCGTTTGCATCTGCCACGAGAATGATCATCTGAACGGTATCCTCTTTACTGACAAGGCAGTAAACGGGGAGATCTTCTACGCTCAAGAGGAAGACTGATCATGGAAAGATCCGATATAAGGATAGTCTTTATGGGAACGCCGGAGTTCTCAGCCACCTGCCTTAAGGCATTGGCTGATGCCGGCTACAATGTTGTCCTGTCAGTAACCCAGCCCGACAAACCGGTCGGACGGAAGCATATCATCACACCGTCTCCCGTTAAGGTCCTCTCGCAGGAACTCGGTATCCCGGTTTACCAGCCCGCAACATTCAAGGCTGAAGGCTCTGAAGATGAGATCGTAAATGCTCAGCCTGATCTTATCGTTACTGCCGCTTACGGCAAGATCCTGCCTCAAAGGGTTCTTGATATCCCCAAGTCAGGCGCTCTTAATGTCCATGGATCACTTCTCCCCAAGAGACGCGGTTCAGCACCTGTTCAAAGATCTGTCTTAGAGGGTGATGAAGTAACCGGAGTTACTATAATGAAGATGGATGCCGGAATGGATACAGGTGATATCCTGTCTGTTGCCGAGTATAAGATCCCTGAGAACATGCATTCAGCCGAGCTTATGGATGAACTTGCAAAGGTTGGAGCTGATCTTCTTGTTAAGACTATTCCTGATTATCTTGCAGGTAATATCACTCCTGTTGCTCAAAACAGTGAAGAAGCAACTTATTCGCCGCCGATCGAAGCTGCGGAAGGTCTTATCGATTGGACCGGAACAGCCGGGTCTGTACATAACAGGGTAAGAGCCTTAAGCGAATGGCCGGGTGCTTACACATTTATAAACGGCAAAAAACTTAAGATTTACGATTCTGTCCTTGCTGATGCCGATACAGAAGGGAAGAGCGCAGGTTATATCCTAAAGCCCGATAAGAAGACTCTTATCGTCGTCTGCGGGACCGGTGCTATTAAGATCCTTACATTGCAGCAGGAGGGAGGCAAAGTCCTTCCTGCTTCGGATATAGCCCATAACATTGCAGAAGGAACGATGCTGGGATAATAAGGACTGATCAATGTTTGACCCAAAGATCCATCTTATATCCGACGATCTAAAGAGAATGGTTGAAAACAAGTGCGAAAGGGAACTTTGTTTCCTTTTGCTGTGCGATGTTATCGGGGCAGGATCTTATTCGAATCTTTCCATCAAGAAAGCGGACAGGATAGCTCAGGAATATAATGTATCCCTGAATTTTGTGAGGGCCATGTTTTACGGAACTCTGACTTATCTTTACTCGATCGATCAGATCTTTAAGAGGATAACGAGAAAAGATATAGAAGAACTGGATATAGTATCTTCTGTTGCAATAAGGCAGGCTTTATGGCAGGATCTGTTCTCGGATTCGGATATTCCTGATTATGCGGTCGTATCTACTGCCGTTGATATCGTAAAAAAGTATAATCCCAAAGCTTGCGGGCTCGTTAACGCCCTCTTAAGACAGATAACTTCGGCAGACAGATCCGTGAAGGACATCGATCAGTATAATCCCAATGTTAAGACTTCTCTAAAGCCTGAACTGTTCGGGATCCTCAAAAAGAGCTATGGTCAGGAGAAAGGGGTAAGCATAGGTAAAGCTTTGCTTACCCCTTCGCTAACAACCTTAAGATTTGATCCTGCTAAGATATCAGCCGAAGACCTCATCAGCGAACTGTCTGACGAGGGAATAGAAGCTTGCTCCGGCCACTTTATGCCGTGTGCATTGACCATAAAAGGAAGTCCTTCCGGTATCGAAAATACAAAGGCCTATAAGACAGGTCTTATCTCAGTCCAGAATGAAGCAGCCCAACTGGCTTCTGTTATAGCGTCTCCGGTCAAAGGGGATAAGATCCTCGATGTGTGTTCGGCGCCGGGCGGGAAGAGCTGCCATATGGCGGAGATCGCTTCTGACGACTGCAGCATACTGGCATTGGATCTGAATCCTTCAAGACTTGAACTGGTAAGGCAGAATGCAGAAAGGCTTGATCTAAAGTCGATAGAGACCGAAACAGCTGATAGTACGGATCTCTCTAAATTTGAAGACGGTGTTTACGATATCGTCCTTTGTGATCTTCCTTGTTCGGGATTAGGCCTTATCGGCCGAAAACCCGACATAAGGCTCAACATGACTTATGAGAAAATCCTTGAGATCAGTAAGATCCAGAAGAAGATCCTGGACGAAGCTTCGAAGAAAGTCAAAAAGGGAGGAGTCCTTATCTATTGCACCTGTACTTTGAATTCAGATGAGAATGAAGGAAGGATGAAGGATTTCCTCGCTGATCACCCGGAATATAAAGCTTCTTCCCTGGAAGGGATGCTTCCCTCTAAAGTCAAGCTTGATAAAGACAGAGAGATCTCTTTGGCGCAGGGATATGTTACACTTTTTCCTGACACTGATAATGTTGACGGATTCTTTATATCCAGAATGGAGAGGGTTTTATGAGTGATAAGAAATTCTGTTTGGATCTTGATCATGAGGATCTTGTCCTCTTCTGTGAGTCTGCCGGGATCCCCAGGTACCGCGCGGACCAGATCTTCTCCTGGCTTTCCAAGGGTGTTGTCAGAACTGATGATATGAAGAATATCCCCAAGGATATAAGAGCGCAGCTTGAAGAAGAATACATCTTCGACGGCTTTGACGTTATCCATAAGTTCGTATCCAAGATCGACGGTACGACAAAGTTCGTATACAGGCTCTGGGACAATAATGTCATCGAGACGGTCGTAATGCCCTATAAGACAGGCCTTTCCGTCTGTATCTCATCACAGGCCGGCTGCAAGATGGGCTGCAGGTTCTGTGCATCGGCTGATGCCGGATTCGGAAGGAGCCTCTCGGCGGGTGAACTTTTCGGTCAGATCGCCGTTACATCAAGAGAGCTGGGAGAGAAGATCAGCAGTGTCGTAGTAATGGGTATCGGGGAACCTTTCGATAATTTCGATAACCTTATGGCATTCATAGATCTTGTGACATCTCCTGACGGGCTTAACCTCGGAGCAAGGCACATTACCGTGTCAACATGCGGGCTGATCCCCATGATCCATGAATTTGCTGACAGAAAGACCTATGTGAATCTTGCCATATCTCTTCATGCGCCGACGGATGAACTTCGGAGCAGTATAATGCCTGTCAACAGAAGATATAACATTGAAGAACTTATTCCAGCCTGCAGGAGATATACGGAAGTAACAGGCAGGAGGATCACTTTTGAATATTCTCTTTTCGCCGGGATTAATGACGATCTGGAAAATGCAAAGGCTCTGGTAAAACTTCTTAAAGGGATGCTCTGCCATGTGAATCTCATAGCGGCCAACGAGTTCCCCGGGAGCGATTTTAAGAGGAGTCCTAAGGAGAATGTAGAGAAGTTTAAGGATTATCTTAATTCCCACGGGATAAATGCGACTTTGCGCAGGGAGATGGGAACGGATATAATGGCAGCATGCGGGCAGCTTCGAAGATCAGTGGAGGGGAAATCTTGCTGACAGGGTGTTTTACGGACAAGGGTCCCGTAAGGGACATGAATGAGGATTACGTTAAGTGTGCAGTATCAGGTGATACGGCATTCCTTGTGATCGCCGACGGACTTGGCGGAGCGCCTTATGGAGAGGTTGCAAGCGAAATCGCCTGTGATGAATCCGTAAATATCCTTATATCAGACTGGAAACGTAATTTCTCCCCTGAAGAGAGAGCTTCTTTTTTGTTGCGCCTTTTTAATAGAGTAAATGGTAAAATATTAAGAAGGTGTATTGACGAGCCCCATCTTACGGGAATGTGCACTACACTGACGGTTGTTGTCCTGACGCCGGAATTCTGTTCCATAGGCCATGTAGGTGACAGCCGGGCGTACCTTGTAAAAGACGATGAACTGATCATGATATCATGCGACCATAACCGTGCAGGGAGATTGCTCTTTGAGGGAGTTATCACCGAAGAAGAGGCCAGGACCCACCCGGCCCGCAATCTTCTTACAATGGTCGTAGGCGAGAATACCTATCTTGATCCTCACATAAAGGAGTTGGAAGTCAGGACAGGTGATGCGGTCGTGCTGATGACTGACGGTGTGTATATGTCAGTAGGAGAAGACGATATACTGGGTGTCAGAAGTTACGGTTATGATCTTGATGGTTACTGCAAGAACCTTGTAAGCAAGGCCATCGGTCAGGGAAGCTCAGATAACTGCACTGCGGCAGCAGCCGTTATTTGCAAATGACAGAATAAGGAAAAAAGATAAAGGGAGAACGAAGTAAAAGATGAACCAGAATCAAGGCCCTGAGGGCATGATATTTGCAGGTAAGTACAGGATAGTAAAACTTATCGGCAGAGGCGGAATGGCAAACGTTTATCTCGGTATCGACATGAATACCGGTATTAATGTCGCCATTAAGGTCTTGAAGCCTGAGTATTCTGCTGACGAGGATTTCATAAGAAGATTTGATACGGAAGCAAAGTCAGTTGCTTCGCTCAACCATTCGAACATCGTTAAGGTGTTCGGCGTAGGTCATGAAGGCAATTACAGATATATCGTTCAGGAATATGTTGACGGCATTACCGTTAAGGAACTGATCAGCCAGAACGGCCATCTTGACTGGAAGGTTGCAGTCCCGATCGTTATCCAGGTCGGACTGGCTCTTGATTATGCCCATCAGAACGGTATCGTTCACAGAGACATAAAGCCACAGAATATCCTTATCTCCAGGGATAAGATCGCTAAGATAACTGACTTTGGTATCGCAAGGGCAGCTTCTTCTACGACCATCACCATGGCGGGAGGTGCGATGGGCTCTGTCCATTATTTCTCGCCCGAGCAGGCAAGAGGAGGCAATGTAGGTCCCGCATCCGATGTTTATTCCCTGGGTGTAACGCTCTTTGAGATGATCACGGGAAGAGTTCCTTTCGACGGTGATTCCAACGTTGCCATTGCCGTTAAGCACCTTCAGGAGACCCCGCCGGCTGCATCTTCCCTGATGCCGGGTATCCCTGCAGGTCTTGATGCGATCATCAATAAGTGTATGCAGAAGTCGCCTGATAAGCGTTATGCGACTCTGGGCATGATGGTAAGCGAACTCGATTCGCTTCTTGTGGATCCTAACGGAATCTACGGCGTTATCACTGCAACCCCCAAGGATTCGGTTACTCCCGAACAGAATATCTCATTCAGGCAGGATCCCAACTATGAGAAGATCTCGGATATCGAGAAGTCTGCCGAATCCAGGAGAAGATCCAGGATGAGGGATAACATTATCCTGGCCCTTATAATCGTCTGTATTGCCGCTGTTCTTATCGGTCTCGGCATATTGGTCGTAAAGTCTGTCCAGAATGCAACGACCGTGGAACAGAATACGGATTATACTGTTCAGAAATATGTCAGCAGAAATATTGATGAAGTCGTTGAAGAACTTACCAGGGCAGGCGTTAACTACAAGATAGAATATGAACAGACTGATGATGTCATCGCAGGTACCATCATCCGTCAGAGCATCAATGAAGGTGTTGTCATCAAGCTTAACAGCCCTCTTAATGTCTTGCTCCTGACTGTTGCATCAGAGACCGAGAAGATCACTCTGTCAGATTATTCCGGACTTAAGTATGAAGACGCAGTAACGGCATTGACCAAACTCGAGTTGAATGTTAACTATAGAACTGAAACATCAGAAGAATTCGCTCCCGGACTGGTTATAAGGACAGAGCCTGAAGCCGGCTCGATCGTTTCCAAGGGAGACTCGGTTGTTATCGTTTATGCAACAGAACCTACCAGCAGCGTTGTTCCCGATATCAAGGGCATGACCATGGACAAGGCTGCAAGCAAGCTCCTTGAAAGTGCTTTGACTTATAAGCTTTACGGTGCAGAGGATGTTCTTAACCTTCCTGCTGACAAGCAGTATGTCATGATGACAGATCCTGCTGCCGGTAATTCCATACAGCGCAATTCAACCATCAAGATATATGTCGGAACCAAGGAAGACTGGGAGAATGGCGGTACCCCTACACCTACGCCTAAAATGACTATCATCAATGTTGTCGTTAAGGGTGGAGGAACTGCCGAGGGCGCCGGTCCCTACGCTCCGGGAACTACTGTAACACTGACAGCAACTCCTTCTGAAGGAAATGAATTCGATTGCTGGCTCGACGAACTTGGCAACAAGATCGCTTTGTCCAATACTTATACTCTGGTTGTAGGTGATAAGGATGTAACCTTCACGGCAGTCTTTAAGGCCAAGCCCACGGTAGCTCCTACCGCTACGCCTTCGCCGACGCCGTCACCGACGCCGACTCCGGCGCCTACGGCAACTCCCAAGCCTACGGATCCGCCACCGCCGCCGACAGATACGCCTACGCCAAAACCAAAACCTAAGCCTACGGATCCGCCACCGCCGACTGAGGCGCCCAAGCCTGAGCCGTCAGATCCCACCGATCCTTCCGACGGATCTTCAGATGCTCCGGACGGAGCTGACGATGCAGCATAAACGATCGCCGAGATGGAGGAAATTACGGAAATTCAAGGCTTGATAACAAAAGGCGTCGGCGGTACCTATACCGTAAGACGCGACAATGGAGACAGAATACTTTGTCAGATCAGAGGCGGCATCCGCAAGTCGGGTGTCGTTCCTGCCGTTGGGGACAATGTAAAGGTATCCGAATCCGGTGATCCGGACATACCATATGTTATTGACGATATCCTGCCGAGGAAGAATTACCTTATCAGGCCGAGTGTTGCCAACATAGACTGCATCGTTCTTACATTTGCTGTCGTAGATCCTGTTCCGGATCTGACTCTTATGGATAAGATGATCATCATCTGCACGAATCTTAACATAAGGATCTCATTGCTCTTTACTAAATGTGATCTTGATCCCGATAAGGCAGAAGAACTTACGGGGATCTATTCTTTGGCGGGATTCGATGTGTATAGATCTTCAAAAGATGATCTCTTCTCATCTTCTGATCTTGCAAGGATCGCGCCTTCCGGGATAGTAGCGTTTGCAGGCCCTTCAGGAGTAGGCAAAAGTACGATATGTAATAATATCCTGGAGAATGATATAATGCAGACCGGTGTAGTCAGTGACAGGCTGAAGAGGGGGAAGCATACGACACGCCATGTTGAACTCTTCGATACTCCGACAGGCTTTATTACCGATACACCGGGATTTACGTCATTGTCTCTTTTCGATGTCGGAACGGATTATAAGGATGTTGTATATGGATATCCTGAGATCTTAAAGTCTTCTTCTTTATGCCGTTTTGACGACTGCAGGCACATATCGGAAACAGGCTGTAAAGTCCTCGAGGACTTGGCTCAGGGTCTTATCGACAGGGGACGTTACGACAGATACCGCGAAGAGTATGAGTATCTGTATAATAATAGAAACAACTATAAGAGGAGAATAAGATCGGTATGAGAGAATGCTTCATTGCACCTTCGATCCTGTCAGCTGATTTCGGCTACCTGATGGATGAGTTAAGAGCAGTCGAAGGAGAGGCCGAATACATACATATAGACGTAATGGATGGGCACTATGTGGATAACCTGTCTTTCGGTATCCCGGTGGTCAATTCCATCAGGAAATATTCCGATAAGATCTTTGATGTCCACCTCATGATCACCAATCCCGGCAAGTTCATCAAGCCTTTCGTCGATGCAGGCGCGGATATAATCACTTTCCATTACGAATGTACGGACGATCCGGTTGCCATGTCTGAGCTCGTCAGGTCTTACGGGATCAAGTCGGGTATAGCAGTTCACCCTGACACACCTATCGAGGAGATACTTCCCTATGTTGACAAGACCGATAAGATCCTGCTTATGACTGTCCGTCCGGGCTTCGGCGGTCAGGGTTATATGGAGATCTCTGACGACAGGATAAAGGCTGTAAGGAAAGCTATCGACGATAAGGGCTGCAATACACTGATCTCCTGTGACGGCGGCATCAACAACGAGACCGCATCACGCGTCTATCAGGCAGGTTGTGACATCCTCGTAGCTGGCGATGCAGTCTTTAGAAATGACGATCATGCAGCAGCCGTTAGGGAACTTTACAAAAAAGCGATAGGATAATCGGAAAAAACGGAAAAATCTTCTGCTGAGATCGTAGATTTCCGAGGTTTTTTCCGACGATTGCTGTTGATTGAGACTGGCAATCGGTAGTATCATCATAGTGAACATAAACGAACGCATCCGGCACACCCGCCGGGTGCGTTTTTTTATGCCCGAAAATCTATACAAAAGGAGACTATGACATGAACTACGAGCAATTCAAGAAGAAGGTTTTGGAAGAATTCATCGGGTATCTCGACAACGAGTTCAAAGATTACCAATTGAAGGTGAATAAGGTTATGAAAGTCAATCAGGTCCTGACCGGTGTTTGCGTAGCGCCTCAGGATCCTCCGCGCGCCTACGCAGCACCGACATTCTACATCGAGTACATGTATGAAGAATACAAGGACGGCGTTCCGTTTCCTGTCATCATGGCTAACACCGCAAGGGTCATGGAGAATGCACTTAAGGGTGATAAACCCAAGGTTCCGTCATTCTCCGCAAGGTCGATACTTGATAATGTTGTCATGCAGCTTATCGGAGTATCAGGTAACGAAGAATATATTAAGGGTCTGCCTCACAGGGAGTTCCTTGATATGGCTGTTATATACAGGCGCCTTATATCCTTTGATGAGTGTGGTGTCATGAGTTTTGTAATCGACAACGATCTTGCTGATTATGCCAAGATCACAGAAGAGCAGCTTTATAAGAAGGCATATAAGAATACGGATAAGATCCTTAAGCCTATATGCCGTGATATGAGGAGTCTTTTAAAGGATATGTCCGGCGGAGTCGATATCCCGGAATCTGAAGACACAGCAGAACCAAAGATCTTTGTTATTACCAATGAACACAAATACCTTGCAGCAACAGCTCTTTTGTATCCCCAGGTGTTTGAAGATATTACAAAGGAATTGGGGTCAGATCTTGTTATACTTCCGTCGTCGGTTCACGACCTTATCGTTATGCCTGATGACGCTCACTTTGAAGGTTCAGGTCTTAAAGAGATCGTTGAGGACGTTAATTCGAATCACATGTCAAAGGCTGAAGTTCTGTCCACAAATGTATACAGATATAAGAAGGGGGATCTTAAGGTTAGCTACTACGACCGTCTCGTTGACGATATGGCAGGATAAGGGGGTATAGGCAAATGAAATGCAGAAGATACATTAAGAAGACAGTAAGCTTTATCCTGTCGCTTGCTACTGCCTTGATCTTTGTTGCGCAGGGGGCCGGAACAAATATGTCCGAAACCAAGGCTGCAGAAGATGACTTTAAGCTTTTCGGTGTGAAGACAAGTCTGTCTTCCAAAGAGTTTATCAGCAATGTTGGAAAATATGCGAAAGCCTTATCCGGCTATAAATACGGACTTACGGGAACGACGTACGATTCTTCGGAGAAAACTCTGGACTGCATAAGCTTTGTTGAACTTGTGTATAAACTTGCAGCAGGAACTGCCAAAGGCAAAAACTCATCTGGCACTGTAGCTCCTTCTGACAGCTGGAGAGACGATGTTAAATACTATAAGGAACCCGGGGAAACGTCTGCTATTGATATCTCATCCTGGACCGTGACTGCTAAGGATATCTATGGGCTCTGTAAACCCTATAGCCATAACTTAAGGACGTTCAGGGCTGATGTTCTTGATAATTCTTCTTCAGGTGTATCACATACTTCGTTTACGAACATAAAAGATGCAAAGTATTATTCAGACAGGATCATTGACGGGGATAAAACGACGAATAAGAGTGAGGCTGATTCTGCCTGGAAGACCCTTCTTTCGAAGATCAAATACAGTGACGGTGCTGTAGGTGCATCTAACGGAGATATCATGATCTTCTACGAAGACCACTGCTCATCTTATTCAGATATAGCACTTCACGTCGGTATCTACTATGAGATCGATGGTGTTCCCGGAGTATATCACTGTTCTGACAGCAAGGGTGTTACCTACATTAAGGATGGGGACAATGTCAGTTATAAGGTTACAAAAGATTCTTCAACAGGCCATTACGGAGTCAGGTGGGAAGCCTTATCTGATGGTGTATCGAAAGATACAGCTTTAACCCACTTTGCCTCATATAAAACAGTTGATGAAGAGTATCCGGTTAAGATAGGTTTCTTTGCCAACAAGACTTTCAAGGATAACCGCTTTGTCGGGGCGGAGTTTACCGTCTACGAAGAAGACAAGACAACAGTAAGGGGAAAACTCACTGATAACGACGGTAATGGCGTTTATTCAAACTATAAAGATCTGTCTGGCAGCGCATATTTATATCTAGGAAATGTCAGTGTAAATAATACATCCTTAAGCAGTGTTTTCTATATTAAGGAAACAGCTGTTCCTTCGGATATCGACACCGGTGCAGGGACGTTTAAGGCAAAGGAAGAATATGCTGACAAAAGCCTCTATAAAGTGGAAGTGGATTATAAATCGTCAGTTTCTGATCCTTCAACAGGAACACTTACTTATAAGGTCTCCGGCGGACTTCTTGAATCAACCGTAACCAGGAAGATAAGCAGTTATTCGGCAACGGATTCGTATACTGATAATGATAATAAGATAAGGGTTGCCAATGACTCGACAGATTATTCGAAGTTTGAAGAAGCTCTTTGGCTTATGCTTTCCAAAAAGACGAATGACGACAGTATCTATGATACCAAAGTCACCAAGTTTACTTTGCGGAAAAAAGACGATACTGCACTTGCTCATTACATGTATTCTGATTCCGGTTGGGGGTGGTATCTGAATAACGGAGCAACATATTACGGTAAATACTATCCGCTAAAAGCCGACAGCGATTATAAGATCACGGAGACATATACTGTACCGGTCTTTCACTGCTACGACGGCAAAAAGATCTCTTATACGGTTTCAAATGAGGAGTGGCAGGATAAGACGTATTCTTTTTCTACGAAGGGAAAGCCACTCGGAGATTGCATTAGTATTACCGGTACCAACAATGTAAATTCTTCATTCTTCAGATTGAATAAAACTGTCAATATGGGAACTAAAGAAGGATTTGTTTTCTCTCTTTATACTGTCGACAGGTCCAAGCTCCTTGCAAAGGGAATATCTGACAACAAGGGTCAGGTTATCTGGAAATACTATGGGGTCAGTGAAGATAAACTGACGGAATCAGATAAGATAATCTTGCCTCAAGGGGACTACAGGCTTGAAGAAACGGTGCCGCTGGGAGTTGTAACTTCTTATGGCAACATAATGAATTACGAGGTGCCCCAGGGATTCACTTTGGATCCTGAGGGTAAGTATGCTTATAGGAACATAACTGTTTCAGGTCAGGGGTTGGAATTTACGGTAAATAACAAACTGCCTTCAGGAACAGTATCAGGCAGTAAAAGCGTTCCAGTAGGAAATCTCTTTGATCCGACATCTGTAACCTTCTCGATAATATATGATAAGAACGGGAACGGGAGATCTGACAGTGGTGAAAGTGTTGTGTCGACAGGTTCAGTGGATGCATCCGGCAAGATCGTCTGGAAGAACGATGTAAGTAAACTTGCATACGGAAGATATGTCGTAAAAGAAACATGGACTCCCGATGAGTTCCTATATGTTGACGGCAGTAAGGGGAAGTTTGTCTCTCATAACGACTCTTCATGGACTAAGATCACTGATAACTGTTACGAGAAAGCGTTTGTAATCTCAAAGGAGAACAGCTCTTTTTCTTTTAAAGCAGTCAATTCAGAGGAATCAACATGGTTTTCGCTTACGAAAACTTTCTTAACTGACGGCGATACAGGAATAGCAGAGTTTGATCTTATATACCAAAACAAGCTGATCGCAAAAGGATCAGCCAAGCCTTCGGGGAAGAGCGGGTATTCGACGCAGGTGATCTGGACCTATTGCGGTAAGGAAGAGAAGACATTAAAGCTCCCTGCGGGCGAATATGAGATCAGGGAATACATTCCCAGAACCTTCTATAAGAAGACATCGATAAGCTATTCCTATATGACTCCCGAGGGTTGGACGAAGTCATCTGACGGAAAGTATTTCTATAAGAAGGTCAAGCTTGCCAAGGATGTTGCAGCAAAGATCGAAGCTGCCAATACCATGCAGAAAGGCGATCTTACGATAAGAAAGACCGATGAAGCAGAAGGGGCTGACAAAGAGTTCGAGTTTGAAGTGTATTGGCGTGGTAACGGTAAGGATCCTGTCGATATTGGCCAGTTTGATGAAGGTCATCTTCTGGATACGGTTAAGATCAGGACCAGACAGGCTGATAATGGAGAAGGTTATGCATGCCTGAAGGATGTTCCATATGGTTATTACGAGATCAGGGAACTGGTACCCGACGGCTATGTACTGTCATGGGAACAGGATGCGGAGAAGAACGGAATTGTCTGTATCCGTGATGACAAAGGCATAGCGAAGGGCAGCATCAGCGGAACCAACAAGATCGATATAAAGGTGACGGCTGTTAAGAAGGATAAATGGACAGGAGAGATCATTGTAGATCCGGATAATTATTCTCCGGACCGGCATCTTTTATACACCTTATATGATGATCTGAACTCCGACGGCATCCTTAATGAAGATGAGGTCAAGACCGGAAGGGAGGTTATAGATCAGGATAACGACGGAAAGATAGTCTGGAGGAATATCGGAAAAGGCGATTATCTCCTTAAGGAAACCGGTTCTATAAACGGATATTATCTTTCTGATAAGGTGTTGAGTTTTAGCATCAAGACAACCGATGATATTGTTCTATATCCTGAGGATGTTCCATATTCAGCGCCTTTAAAGATCACAAAGACTGATGCTGACGACGGTTCGCTATTGTCGGACGCAAAGTTTGAACTCTATGTTGATTCAAACAATAATCTTCTTTTCGATGAGGAAGATAAGATAGCTCAAGTCATGTTTGACGGCAACCTCGTTGATGCTGTCATTGAAGAGACTGAGAAGGGGGTCTATGAATGCAATGGAACCCTGCATTTTAACGACGGTTCAGAAGACTTCGGCTATAACTATATCCTTCTGGAGAAGGAAGCGCCTCAGGGATACTTCTTTGTTGACGGAGATTCTTTCACTGACAGGAAGACAACGGTCTTTTTCAGTGTTGATGCTAAAGACTGTGAGAGCAAAGAATTTAAAGTCGAACCCATAGATCTTAAGATCCTGAATAAGACCGGATCTGTTCGTGTCAATAAGGTGTCAGATGACGGTAGTGATCTGACAGGTGCCGTGTTTGCGATATATAGAGATGAAGCTCTTTCGGATAAGATCGGAACTCTGACTGACAGAGGAGACGGCAATTATTCTTACAAGGGACTTGGTATTGGCAGCTACTATCTTGTCGAGCAGGAAGCGCCCGAGGGCTTTGAGACCGATCCTGCAACTTATATTTTCGAGATCACTTGCAGCGAACCTGACGTAACTGTTGCAAATGCTCTGGCGGCAAGATATGGTCTGGATGGCAGATTCGTAAACTGCAGGATCCATACATCGGCCCGGGACAAGAAGTTCGGAAATGAGTATGAACTCATGTTGTCTTCTGATAAGGATTCTGTAATTACCGACAAGGTCTATTACGACGGACTTGTTGCGGGTAAAGAATATCTTTTGGAAGGAACGGTTCTTTATGCAAAGGACTATAAGACTCCGGACGGCAAACTGATAAAAGCAGGGACACCATATTCGGTTAACGGGAAAACGTGTTCGTCAAGGACAGGCTTTGTTGCGGGTAAAGACGGTGTCTTTGATATGTCTGATGATAAGCTAACGGTCAAAGGCTATGTTGAGATAGATATACCCTGTGATACAAGAGATCTGTCAAACAAGCTGATACCGGTCGTCATAAGCGAGAAACTTTACCGTAAGGATACGGGCAGGCTGGTAGGTAAACACGAAGACCTTAAGTCAGTCAGACAGACTGTTATCGGCATCGACATAGGAACCGAACTGGTTGCCGGAGACAGAATAAGTCATGTAGTTCCTGTCGGGGTAAAGACTGATCTTCTTGATAAAGTGTCATGTAAGAATCTTTCATGCAATAGAAGATATAAACTCACGGGATTCCTGGTCGACACTGCTACGGGAGAACCATATCTTGATCCGGCCGGTAAAAAGATCGTATCTGTTATAGAGTTTGATCTTACTAAAGACAATGCTGATAAAGTCAGAAAGTATGAGTATGTTGATGAGACAGGATCAGCCAAGACTCTTTATCTGGCGGATATTAATGTGGAAGTTCCTTTTGTAATTGATACATCCGGTCTTGAAGGAAGATCAGTGACTGCATTTGAAGAGTTATATGTTGAAGAAAACGGGAAGTTCGTAAAGATCGGAGAACATAAAGACATTAATGATTCAGATCAGACTGTAACTGTCGAGAAGAAGATCCCGAAGATAAAGACTTATCTTCAGGACTTACCGTCCGGAACAAAGACCGTATCCTATGGTGATGAGATAGTGTTGGAAGATAAGATCAGCTTTGAAGACCTCTATCCCGGGATCGAATACAGGATCGAGGGAAGACTCTTTGATCTTACTGATGGTGAATACCTGAGATTCAAGGATAAGCCGGTCGTATCAGAGATGATCTTTGTTCCTGATAGATCAGATGGTGCGGTCACGATGAAGTTTACAGTTGACCCGACAACTATCGCAGGGCATGACATCGTTGCTTTCGAGACCCTAAGTCGTGAAGGAAAGGTCGTTTGTTCCCACTGTGATAAGACCGATCCGGATCAGACCGTGAGAGTTCCTTCTTTAAAGACCAGTGCTGCGACAAAGACCGGAGATAAGTATATCGCATCTTATCGCAAAGCTGTTATCGTAGATAAGATCGAGTATACGGGATTAACGCCCGGACAGGAATACACTGTTGTTGCAAGTCTTTATACCGATAAAGGTGTAAGGCTGGTTAGGACTGACGGCAGTGACTTTGAAGTCGTAAAACGATTCACACCCGATGAAGAAAACGGAATAACAGATATCAGCATTGAATTCTCAAATAACACGCTTGATGTAGGTACGGTTATCGTCGTTTTCGAAGAGATCTATCTTAATGAGCGAAAAGCTGATGATACGGATGTGCTCGTGACCTGCCATAAAGATCTTGCCTCTAAGGAACAAAGTCTTGTCGTGCATCTCCCGGCAACAGGTGAGAATATCCCGGGTGCGACAAAAGTTATCTGTCTTGCGGTCATGCTCTTATCTGTATCTTTGTTCTTTGACTTTAGAAGAAGGAGGCAGGAGCAGATATGAGATTAAAACATCCGCTTGTGACGGGGATTAAGAGCATTCTCCTGATGGCTCTTTTGTCTGTTCTGATCTATGCCCCTTTGATCAGCCGAATAAGACAGCAATATATTGACAGTTATGTTGACTACTTTGAGAAGAATATGGCCAATGAAAGTGTTGATGCTACGGATGAGATAGATGTTCCGGATACTGATATTTTCGCGATAGAAGGTGAAGAAGAAATAGAAGAGGGAGAACAGGATATGTCTTTGCTTATAGAAGAAACTGATAGTGGCAATGCATTTGACGATTATCAAAAAAAGGACAGCAAATTAAAGCTTATCGGTATCATAGAGATCCCTTCGATCGATACGAAAGTACCGGTTTGGGATGGGGTGTCGATCAAGGCGCTGAGGTTTGGTGTCGGCAGGTATCCTCTGTCGGCGGAACTCGGAAGTGATAAAGGTGATTGCTTCATAATGGGTCATCGTAACAGACACCTGTCTACGATCTTCTGCAGATTGCAGAATGTGAAGGTCGGGGATCAGGTGCTGGTAACAACGAAAGATGGAAGAGATATTGAATACAAAGTCAGCAATACCTTTGCCGTTCCGCCTGAAAGTATAACGGAATATATGAACACACCCAAGGATGCCCCGGGCACACTAACACTGTGCACCTGCCTGACAGAAAGGGGCAAAGGATGGAGGTTTATAGCCCAATGCACAAAGTCAGAGTTCTGATCTGTGAGGGATACCGAGCCTGTCCGCAATGGCGAAGAATGCTTTCCTTGAATTTGCGATCGTCTTCTCCGAGACACAGAAGGCGAGTCTTGCATAGCCGGGCTTGGCAAAGGCAGCTCCGCCGACTATGAGGAGGTTCTCATCGTGACAGATGTCGGCGAATTCGTCGTCTGTAAGACCTTCAGGAGTGTTCATGAAGATATAAAGAGCACCCTGGGGTTTTACAGCATCGAATCCTGCGTCGACGATGTTGGAATAGAGCATGTTGCGGCGCTTCTCGTAGTTGGATACGTCAACCTTTGCATAGAGAGACTTCTCGATGACCCTCTGCCAGATAGCAGGAGCGTTAACAGATCCCAAAGTTCTGTTGGAGATCGTGATGGCAGCCGTAAGGTCGTTATAGTCTTCGTTCTTAGGTGATACGAGGGTATAGCCGATCCTCTCGCCGGGAAGGGAGAGGGACTTGCTCCAGGAGAAGCATACGACAAGGTTGTCGATGAACTTCAATGCACAGGGAACGGTGATGCCGTCGTATGCAAGATCGATGTAAGGCTCATCAGAGATAACGTGGATCGTGTGACCGGCCTCCTTGAGGACAGAATTGAGTTCGCTTAAGAACTGCTCGCTATAGACAACACCTGAAGGGTTGTTGGGCGAGTTGATGATGACAGCCTTCGTGCGGTCTGTGATCTTGGCTTTGATGTCTTCAGCGTGGGGAATGAACTTATCGTCCGTGTCGCAGATGACGACTTTGCCGCCGTGGTTTGCAATGTAGCCGTTGTATTCCATGAAGTAAGGTGCCAGGACGATGACTTCATCCTCAGGGTCGAGGAGCGCATGAAGGACGTCGTTCATTGCTGCAGCAGCTCCGACGGTCATGCAGACTGCTGAAGCGTCTATATCCAAGCCGGATTCCTCTGAACGCTTCTTTGCGATGGCCGCACGGGTGGATTCGTAACCGTTGTTGCTCATATAGCCGTGGATACCGGGAATATCGGCAGATGCGATCTCTATCAATGCATCCTTAACTTCCCTGGGAGGTTCAAGGTCGGGGTTGCCGATGGAGAAATCATAGACGTTGTCGTCACCGTAGATTTCCTTTAGTCTGCGTCCTTCTTCGAACATCTTGCGGATCTTGGAACCGCCCTGCAGTGCCTTAGCCATATTCTGAGAGATCATAACAGTTACCTCGCTAAATAAATAATCCCAATAAATATATCACAAAAATCAAAAGGAGGAAGATAAATGACTATAGATGATGATAACAGTAAGAAGACTTTGCTTCGTAAGATCGGAGACCGAGGCGAGGATGCGGTAGTCCAATACCTGACAAAGCGCGGCTTCAGGCTTATTGCCAGGAACTACAATATCCCGGGGGTTGGCGAGCTGGATCTTGTTTTCGAGAAGGAGGGAGTCCTATATGTGACGGAAGTCAAATCCAGAAGGAACCAGGGTCCTTATCCTCATTCGGTTGAAGCGGTTGATTTCAGGAAGCGCAAGCGGATCTTCAGGACCACCAAGCGCTTCATGGCGGAGCGCGGCTATTTTAACAGGGATATCGTTTTCCTTTTGGGGTCTGTGACACATGATGAGCATGGGCAGGTGCAACGAGTCGAAGTTGTTGAGTTTTGATCTTTAAAGAAGGAGGTTTGTCATGATCTGGTATTGGCTTATTGGTGATGATATTTGTTCAGAAATAGATAACTTTAACGCCGAATGTATTTCGTGTGTATTGCGAACCGCGTTACATATTAGTATAATTTCAGCAGTATCATGTAAAGGCGGTGACACCATGGCAACTAAGACAGCAAATGTTAATGCGAGAATGCAGTCAGATATTAAGCAGGAGGCAGAGGCAATCCTACAGAGATTAGGGATACCTCGTTCAGTTGCTATTGAGATGTTTTACCGACAGATTATAGTTAATAATGGAATTCCTTTTCCGGTAACTCTTTCTCCGGGAGTCCCTATTCGCGAAGATATGACCAGAACCGAGTTTGACAATATGATTGGAATTGGATTGAGACAAGCTAAGTCCGGAGATGGGTTTGATGCGGATGATGTGTTTTCTGAGTTGGAGGCAGATTAGTGGAATCTTATGAGATCAAGTTTACGAGACAGGCGAAAAATCATCTACTAGAGATTAAAAGATATATCAAGGTCAGTAAAATGTTATCTGCCGGTATAATGTCGGATGCAGCTGATAGATATCCTCATCCATATGCACTAAATAATCGATCTTAGGCCTCTTTTCTTTGTAACAGACGAATTTTGAATATCTCTTGCAAAAGAATTTCGTTTTTATATAATACTCAAGGTTAAATATATTTATAAATAAAAGATTTTGCAGGAACGATAATCAAATCTTGCAAATCTTAGAAGAATTGATCAAGAGAAAGAGGTCGGAAGATGAAGAAGTTTGAAGAGATGAGCAAAGAAGAACTCAAAGAGTTAAGATCGAGCCTTGCTGCCAAGTACGACGAGTATAAGGCAATGGGTCTGACTCTCGACATGACGAGAGGGAAGCCCGCACCTGAGCAGCTCGACCTGACTAACGGTATCTACGAATCTCTTTCAACTACAGGATATAAGACAGCAAGCGGAGTTGATACACGTAACTACTCTGCTCCCGCAGGCATCGAGGAGATGAGGAAGACCTTTGGTGACATTCTTGGCACCGATAAGGACAACATCTTCCTTGGCAATTCTTCGAGCCTTAACATGATGTTCGACTGCCTTATGAGGGCTATGGTCTTCGGTGAGATCGAGTCCGACTGTCCCTGGTATGAGAAGAAGGGCCGCAAGTGGATCTGCCCGGCTCCCGGTTACGACCGTCACTTCAGAGTAACTGAGACACTGGGTTTTGAACTCATCACGGTTCCCATGACAGACGAAGGTCCCGATGTCGATGCTATAGAAGAACTCGTAAAGGACCCTGACGTTCTCGGTATGTGGTGCGTTCCCGTATACAGCAATCCTGACGGAATCGTATGTTCCGAAGAGACATGCAGAAGACTTGCCAACATGAAGACGGCAGCACCTGATTTCAGGATCTACTGGGATAACGCTTATGTCGTTCATCACCTCTACAGGGATTCCATCGGCAAGATCCCGGATATGCTGGCTCTTTGCGCTGAGGCCGGCAATCCCAACAGAGTATATGAGTTTGCTTCAACTTCCAAGATCACATTTGCAGGCGCAGGGATCTCCTGCATCGCATGCAATAAGGACAATATGGATAAGCTCAAGAAGATCTGCGGTGTTCAGACGATCTGCTCCAACAAGGTTAATCAATTGGCACATGCTAATCTCCTTCCTGATATGGAAGCCGTTGATAAGCAGATGAGACGTCAGGCAGAGCTGATCCGTCCCAAGTTCGATGCAGCACTCTCTGTTCTCGACGAGGACCTGGCTGAATCCGGTATCGCTCACTGGACCAACCCTCTCGGCGGATACTTCATCAGCCTCTTTGTTATGCCCGGTACAGCTGCCGCAACTGTTAAGCTCTGTAAGGACTGCGGTGTTGCTCTTACAAATGCCGGAGCTACTTATCCTTACGGTAAGGATCCTGAGGATTCCAACATCAGACTGGCACCCACATTTCCGTCTGCGGAAGATATCGGCAAAGCCACCCGAATCCTTGCCATATGTGCTAAAATAACTGCTATCGACAAACTTTTGGAGGAGTGATCCGGTATGAAAGACAGATACGAGAGCCCCCTTAACATCAGATACTCAAGTTATGAGATGCAGAATATCTTTTCTCCCGACAAGAAGTTCAGGACGTGGAGAAAACTTTGGATCGCCCTGGCTGAATCCGAGATGGAATTAGGTCTTAACATTACCCAGGAGCAGATCGATGAGCTCAAGGCTCATGCAGACGATATCAACTACGATGTAGCTGCAGAAGAAGAGAAGATCAGAAGACATGACGTCATGAGCCATGTCCATGCATACGGTGTACAGTGCCCCAATGCCAAGGGCATTATCCACCTGGGCGCTACATCCTGCTATGTTGGTGACAACACTGATATCATCATCATGCGCGAAGGTTTGGACCTTGTCCGCAAGAGACTCGTAGTGGTAATCGATGAGCTTGCAAAGTTTGCAGATAAGTATAAGGCGATGCCCACATTGGGCTTCACCCATTTTCAGCCTGCCCAGCTCGTAACTGTCGGCAAGCGTGCATCGCTCTGGCTCCAGGATCTGGTTTTCGATCTTGAGGAAGTCGTTCATGTTGCTGACAGCCTTAAGCTCCTTGGCTGCAAGGGTACGACCGGCACGCAGGCAAGTTTCATGGAACTCTTCAAGGGCGACCATGAGAAGTGTGTCATGCTCGACAAGAAGATCTGTGAGAAGATGGGCTTTGCTGATTCCTACTATGTATCAGGCCAGACCTATTCGCGAAAAGTTGATTCCATGGTCTTGAACGCTCTTTGCGGTATCGCGCAGAGCGCCCATAAGTTCACTAACGACATAAGACTCCTTCAGCACCTGAAGGAGATCGAAGAGCCTTTCGAGAAGTTCCAGATCGGTTCTTCTGCTATGGCCTATAAGCGTAACCCCATGAGATCCGAGAGGATCGCATCTCTTGCAAGGTATGTCATCTCCGCTTCGACAAGCCCCATGATGACGGCTTCCGAGCAGTGGTTCGAGAGAACACTCGACGATTCTGCCAACAAGAGAATTTCCATTCCCGAGGCTTTCCTTGCTATCGATGCTATCCTCGGCATCTATGCAAATATCGCTGACGGTCTAGTAGTATATGAGAAGGTCATCAACAAGCACATGATGGACGAGCTTCCTTTCATGGCAACAGAGAACATCATCATGGATACTGTTGAGAACCGCGGCGGCGACAGACAGGATCTCCACGAGAGGATCCGTAAGTATTCCATGGAGGCTGGTTCCGTCGTTAAGAACGAGGGCAAGCCCAACGATCTCCTCGAGAGGATAGCAAACGACCCCGTATTCGGCATCAAGCTTGAAGATACGGACAAGTTCATGGATCCGTCTCTTTATATCGGCAGATGCCCCGAGCAGGTTGATACATTCCTTAACGAGTGTGTTAAGCCTCTGCTCGAAAAGTATAAAGACGATCTTAACGTGAGTGCAGTCGAACTTAAGGTATGATCTATTTTGATAACAGCGCAACAACGGCACCCTGTGATGCCGTAATGAAGATGGCCTCCGAAGAATTTTCTTCCGGAGGCTCTTTCGGCAATCCCGGTTCACTCCACAAGTTGGGAGTAGAAGCCAAGAAGAGATATGCCAAATATCACGACGATTGCGCTAATCTCCTGGGTGTAAAGCCTGACGAGCTTTATTTCACCTCATGCGCCACAGAGAGCGCCAATACTGCGATCTTCGGATTCCTTGCCGCAAACGAAAGAGCAGGGAAGACAGTTATCTCGACAAGAACAGAGCACAAGGCAACATTAGAGCCTCTGGCAAAGCTCGAAGCAGACGGATACAACGTTGTATATCTCTCGGTAGGATCAAACGGAATCCCTTCCAACGAAGACATGGAGAAGGCACTGTCTGAAAATGACGATGTTGCGCTTATCTGTCTTACACTCGTTAATAATGAGACCGGAGCAAAACTCCCGGATGATCTCTATTATGATCTTCGAAAAAAATATGCTCCCAATGCGGCATTCTATCTTGATGTTGTACAGGCATTAGGCAAGATCAGGTTCGACCTGTCCTTATGCGACATGGCATCTTTCTCAGGCCATAAGATCCACTCGGTCAAAGGCTGTGGTCTGCTCTATGTTAAGACCGGCGTAAGGGTAAAGCCTCTTATCTTAGGCGGCGGACAGCAGTCCGGAATGAGATCCGGAACAGAGAGTCCTTTCCTTGCCGGCCTTTTCACGGCAGCTCTTAAAGAAGCATATGAGAACTTGGATACTGCTTACGATAAAGTAAATGAGATCAATACTTATCTTAGAGAAGAACTTAAGAAGAGGGAGGTAACCGTTTTATCGCCTGATAATGCGATCCCCTTTGTTCTCAATGTGTCTTTCCCCGGCTTTGAATCTGAGACGATGCTCCATTGCCTCGAGATGTACGACATATATGTATCAACTGTCTCAGCATGCACTTCCAAAGCCAAGAAAGTCTCATATGTTCTCTTGGAATCAGGCGTAGACAGAAGGCTAGCGTCTAATGCTGTAAGATTATCCTTCTCGCGTTATAATACGATGGATGAAGCAAAGAGATTCATTGAAGCAGTTGACGATATATACGATAAATTCCTCGTCAGAAGATAAAAGATATTGGAGTCATTATGAACGTAATACTTGCAAGGATGGGTGAAGTCACCCTCAAAGGATTGAACCGCGGTAACTTTGAGATCAGGCTCAAGGGCAACCTCAAGTACCGCCTTAAGAAGTACGGCAAGCTCAAGATCTACCAGAGCCAGAGCAGGATCTGGATCGAGCCCCATTCCGAGGACAATCCCTTTTTCGAGAACGAAGAGAAGTGCAAGGAAGTAATGAATGCCGTAACCCAGGTCTTCGGCATTGTATCCGTGTCTTTTGCAAGAAAGTTCGAAGGCGGCTACGGGGAGATCGAGAAGAACGCGGTTGAATATACCGAGCAGTTCTTAAAAGATAACCCTGAGTTCAAGACTTTTAAGGTTGAATCCAAGAGAGGAAATAAGGCATTCCCTATGGCTTCCCCCGAGATCTGCATGGAATTGGGACACACACTTCTTGAGAAGTTCCCGCAGCTCACTGTAAATGTTAAGGAACCTGACTTCATTCTTAATGTAGAAGTCCGTGACTTTAACTATGTCTATTCAGGCAAGATCATGGCCCACAGAGGTCTTCCCGTCGGAACATCAGGCAAGGGAATGCTCCTTTTGTCGGGCGGTATCGACAGCCCTGTTGCAGGATACATGATGGCTTCCCGAGGAATGCCTTTGGATGCAGTATATTTCCATTCTTATCCTTATACTTCAGACGAAGCCAAGGATAAGGTCATCAAGCTTGCTAAGATCGTATCCGGTTTCTCCGGACACATGAACCTTTATGTCGTTAACTTCACGCAGATCCAGCTCGACATGTATAAGAACAGTCCTCAGGATATGCTTACGATAACAATGAGAAGGGTAATGCTCCAGATAGCAGAAAAGCTCGCTGAGAAGTCCTATTGCCAGTGCCTCATTACTGGTGAGAGCTTAGGTCAGGTCGCAAGCCAGACACTGGAAGCTATAGCTGCCACCAATGAAGTTGTTAAGATGCCGATCTTAAGACCTCTTATCGGAATAGATAAGCAAGCAACATGTGATATCTCCAGGAGGATAGGCGCCTTCGAGACTTCGATCCTTCCTTTCGAAGATTGCTGTACTGTATTTGTTGCCAAGCACCCCAAGACTCATCCTCATCCTGAAGATGTAGTCGAAGCGGAGAAGAACCTTGATATCGCCAAGATGGTAGAAGACGGTGTCAACGGTGTTGAAGTAATAGAGATTGAACTCTAAAGGATTGATCCATGCAGATAGGTAAGCTCACAAATAAGCAATTGGAAGATCTGGTCTTATCAAGACTCCCGTCGCTGTCGTCATCTACAGTTGTTGGTGCCGGCATAGGAGCTGACTGTGCATGGCTTAAATCAGAAGACGGCATGATCGTCACATCGTCTGATCCCATAACAGCCGGAGGCAACTGCGCAGGAACTCTGGCTGTAAGCGTGTCATGCAACGACATCGCAGCCTGCGGAGTCCGTCCGACAGGATTGCTTCTTGTTCTGATAGCACCTCCCAAGGCTGAAGAAGAAGACATAATCAACATAGTCGAACAGGCTTCAGCAGAGGCTAAGAGACTTGGTGTAGATATCGTGGGCGGCCATACTGAAGTATCAGATGTGGTAAACGATTTCGTAGTAATCTCAACTGCTATCGGTAATGTTTCCAAGAACGATCCGGTCATCAAGGGAAGAGCCTCAGCAGGCGACAGCCTCATAATCACGAAAACATGCGGTATCGAAGGCAGTTACATCGCAGCCAATGTTCACAGGGAAAAACTTGCCGACAAAGTGCCTACTGAATTCCTGGATGAGGCATCAACTTACAATAAGTATCTGTCGGTAGTGGCAGAAGGCGTATGCGCAGGTAAACTCGCAGATCCCAATGGAACAGTCACAGATTCCGGATTTAAGGCGTCAGCCGTAAGTCTCATGCACGATGTTACTGAAGGCGGTGTCATGGGCGCATCCTATGAGATGGCTTTGTTCTCCCAAGTTGGCGTCCTTCTCGATGTATCTAAAGTCCCTGTTAGCGAAGCAACCCGTAAGATATCAGAAGCAGCAGGTCTTGATGTCTTAAGGCTTATTTCTTCAGGTTCGATGCTTATTGCAACGGCATATCCTGAATTGGTACTTGACTCTCTTAAGAACGAAGGAATAGAAGCTTCTGTGATCGGTAACTTTACCGACAAAGCCGGAATATATGAATACCTTGATGAAGATGGCAAGATCTGTGAGATGCCGCCGCCTTCTGCTGATGAGATATATAAGCTCTGATCTGTACTGATAATTTTGTGTTATTTGATAAAGATATCCAACTTGTTTACTTGTTCATTCTATGTAAAAATCTAGTCGTATGCCAAAGACGGCATATAAGGGATTGATTTTAGGGGGTATATCTATGAAACTTAAACGTTTTGGAAGCAATGTCAACTTCATGTCTTTTTTTGCTCTTGCACTTGCGATGGCTTTTGTAGTTGTCTTTTTTAATCTTCGTGAAGTTTATGCAAAAGACTACTATATCGATGTTGAACTGGGTAAGGTCTATTCACTTGATATTTGGGGGACACCTCAGGAGGAAGAACCTTGGGATACAGGCAAATATTTTTTCTCCTATACGCCTGCAAAAGATGGATGCCTGATCGTAGATGCCAGTGGTAATGATGAAATTGAGATTGTTGTTAAGGATAAGGACAATAAAAAGATCGCTACGAATATCGACGAATATGGTTATTATACCGAACAGTGTGTAGCGGCTCTTACCGGAGGAGAGAAATATACTATAGAAGTTGACGGATATGTCTTACGTGCGATCTATAACAATTCCAAAGTCGTATTTAACTATAATGTGTCAACTACACAAGGCATAAAGATCGATGCTGACCATTTCCCTGACGAACAATTCCGTCAGTATGTAATGGATAATTTCGATTATTCTAAAGACGGTTATTTGAGCGATTATGAAATAAAGGATGTCGATAGGATAGATATTTACATGCTTGATGATGTTACCAGCATGAAGGGGGTCGAAATCTTTACGGAATTGACATATTTGAGTTGCGATAATCAAGCCCTCGAAACCCTTGATGTCAGAAATCTTACGAAACTAAAGACTTTAGATTGTGGCAATAACGACAACTTAAAAGCTTTGGATGTATCTACACTTAAGGATCTCGAACGTTTAGAGTGCGCAAGTGATGATATTAAAGAACTAGATCTTCATAATTGCAAAAAACTAAAGGTTTTAAGAGCCTTCTCGAATGATCTTAGTTCGATTGACCTTTCTTTTCTTCCAATGTTAGAAGAGGTCCATCTTAGCAGCAACCCTCACCTTAGTACAGTGGATCTGTCCCATAATACAAGACTTAAGAAGATCAGCATAGGAAGTCTGGGTACTTCGATCGACTTGTCGATCTTCCCTGATCTTGAGGACTTTTCAGCCCGTTACAGCAAACTGGAAAGTCTTGACCTTTCCAAGAATCATAAACTTACACATCTGGATTTTACCGGCTGTAAATCGTGTGAGAGCGTCAATATCAAGGGGTGTCATGATCTGAGGATTCTCTATGGAACTTCTTCAAAAATCTCAAGTTTAGATATAAGTGATTGTCCCTTGCTTGTTACCGCATACAAAAATACAGCGGAGACTACGTCAACAGATAAATACATTTATTATGAATATTCTCCTGTTACTTACAGACTTTATCTTGATCTCGGCGTTGATGTGATCGCAGGAGATTACGATCCTTCCGAAGATCTAAAAGATCTTGTTGAGATCAATGAAGAAAACTTTCCTGACGAAGAATTCAGAACCTCTCTATCTTCCTGGTCGTATGATAGAGACGAAAATGGTTGGTTCAGCAAAGAAGAGTTGAAAAAGATAAAGTCACTCTACTTGAGCCGTAAGTATGGCGGTAAAAGAATACAGTCTTTGAAGGGGATCGAGTATTTTACGGAAATAACAAGTCTCAACTGTTCATACAATAATCTGACGGAATTGGATGTCTCAAAAAACACTAAACTCGAGATAATTGACTGCCGTCTGTGTTATTTGGAAAAGATTACTCTTTTCAACCCGAATCTTACGGAGTTATATTGCTCTAATAATTATCTGACCGGTTTGGACCTTTCCGGTTCACCAAAACTAAAGGTGCTGGAATGCCAGAAAAATGTGAGCATTAAGGATCTTAATATAACAGGTTGTAACGATATTGAATATCTTTCGTGCTTCAGGAATAATATCGACAGCATTGATATTAAAAATATTATGAATCTTTCCAAGGCGTATAACCAGGGAGATCAAGGTGGAGTAGGATTGGTCTTAGAAGATGGTAATAGTTACTCCGGAACCGGCTATGTGTTGAAGACGGGTTCTAAAACATATGCTCTTTATGTAGATAACAAAACAAAGATTACCGCTTTTATCCCGACACCTACGCCGACAGCCTCTCCGATTCCGACTGCTACTCCAACGGCAAAGCCTTCGGGTAAGCCAACATCCAAGCCTACTGGCTCTCCTGCTGAACCTACAAAGGCAGCTTCTGTATCGCTTACTTTAAATAAGAAGACAGTCAATATTGTATGCGGTAAGACAGATACATTGAAGGCAACCCTTAAGGGTTCTAATACCAAGGTCGCTTGGAAGTCTTCTGATACTAAGGTAGCAACTGTTGACTCTAATGGCAAGATCACTGCCAAGATGGCAGGCGAGGTAACAATCACCGCAACTGCAGCAGGGAAGACAGCGAAATGTGTTGTTACAGTTCTTTATAAGGATGTAACAAACACCAAGGACTTCTGGTATGCTCCAACGAACTATCTGACAGCCAAGGGTGTTGTAAAAGGTTATGACAAGCAGACCAAGTTTAAGCCTGCCAATAAGTGTACAAGAGCCCAGATGGTAACTTTCATCTGGAGACTGCAGGGCGAGCCTAAGCCTAAGGCATCCAAGTGCAAGTTCTCCGATGTCAAGAAGACCGATTACTTCTACAAAGCATGTATCTGGGGAAACGAGAATCACATCGTTGAGGGTTATAAGGACGGAACGTTCGGCCCTCAGATCGTATGTGCAAGAAAGCATGCGGTAACTTTCCTCTGGAGACTTGCAAACAAGCCGAAGCCCGCATCCACGAAGAATAAGTTCAAGGATGTAAAGAAGTCTGATTACTTCTATACTGCAACTCTATGGGCATCCGAGAAGGGGATCCTGGCAGGTTACAGCGACGGCACCTTCCGCCCGAACGGCGACTGCCTGAGACGCCAGATGGTTACATTCCTGTATAAGTACGACAAGTTCATTAACGACAAAGGATAAGCTTTTCGGCGATAACTCTGATCTGAAGCGGCACTTTCCTCTGTGGAAGGTGCCGTATTTTTGATATAATAATATGAGGATTTATTATTCTCTTTGGGGAGGGATTATCATGATAAGAAGATCAATTGCGTGCAAGTTGGTTTGCTGTGTTCTGGCTGTGTTTATTGTTTCCGGTCTGGCAGCAGTGTTGAGAGAAGGTGCGACAGCTAAGGCAGCCGGGACATTATATGTATCCACTGCGCAGCAGCTGATCGATGCGATGGATGATCCTCGGAATTTTGATTCTATAGTTATTTCTAAGGATATAACTATAGAGTGTCCTACTGCTACAGCCGGACATACATCATATTTTACCATCAACAGAAACTTAACGATATATGGCGGCGGTTCATCCGGCATAACGATCACGCGTAAAGCTGCTTCAGGAGCAGATAAGTCTGCTCTCCAATCGATATTCGGGATAAAAGGTAACGGTACATATGACGGTATTACTGTAACTTTACAGGATATTACTTTAGATGGTGGAGCGGATTTTGGGGATACGTCAGTTTATGACCGTATTAACTTGAAGGCTAGTGATGTTGGAGTAGCTGGAAGAAGTATTATTGATGTTTATGATAAGGCAACACTAACGCTTGATGATAACGTTACGATCAAGAACGGTTTTTGCACCAGCAGCATTCCTGCTGCAGGTGGTTACGCCACTGCTAATTACGGTGGAGGAATAAGGATTGATTGTGACACTGATCATGGCGGCGGAACCGTCAATCTCAATTACGGCGCCTGTATTATAGACTGTTCTGTCAGAGGAAACACATCCGGATATGGTGGAGGAATAGGCGGATATTCATTCTCCAGGATAAATATTTTGGGAGGAACCATAAAGAATTGCTCAGCATATTACGGCGGCGGAGTTGCTTGTACCTATAGTGGTAAACATACCACAGCTGATGCCGGTGTATTCAATGTACATGGAGGTTCATTTATCAATTGTCACGCGAATTCTGGGGGAGCTATAAGCGCAGATGGTGATGAGACGGTAAATAATTGCCTTTTGGGAGGCAAAATAGAAAACTGTGAAGCTGTTAACAGAGGCGGTGCAGTTTGCCTGGGTGGTAACAATGACGGGATCCCGGCATTGACTTTGTCACAGAATAAAACGGGTGGTCCTCTGACCGTCAGCGGATGCAAAGATCACGAACATAATGCTTCCACTGCCACATATAACGGGAATAAATTGGGCTATGATAACATGTATCTTGGCGCTGCAAATTCTCCGATAACAATAATCAGTAATTTCAAGACGGTTTCTTTCAAAAAGTACAAGGATGACAGTGCTTATGTTCTTGTTTTATCGTTTAAATCAGGATCTCTTATCGGAACGGCTATTCCCCGGGTTTCTGACGACAATTATAGGTTTGTGCAGTGGAATACCTCTTATGACGGAAGCGGCACAGTTGTTAATAAAGATACTAAAGTCACTAAGAGTATTACCGCTTATGCCAGATGGCTTATGGATCCGGTATATGAAAAACCAAGCAGTGTCGAGTTTAAATATGGTGATACTGACAAAACAGTTGCAATATTGAATGCAAGTTCCCCTTATGGCGGTACAATTAAATATCAATGGTATGAAGGCACTAACAGATATGGAGAGTTTAAATTGATCGAAGGAGCGACATCGAGCGTTTGTACTGTCCCTTTGTTGCCCGTGGGTTACCAATATCTTACATGTAAGGTTACTGTTGATATGGGAGGTTATTTCCAAAAATCAAGTTACGCTGAAATCTGGACTTATGTTGCAAAAAGACCGGTAAAGGTCAAGTGGTCTGATACGGAATTAACATATAACGGCAAAGCGCAGCTTCCTAAGGCTGAACTTCAGGATATACTTCCCGGAGAGGATGTCTCAATTGAACTTAGTGGTGCCAAGACTGACGTCGGGACTTATGTTGCATCTGCTAATCTTGTCGGAAACGATGCGTCAAATTATGAGTTTGCATGGGGATACAGCAGCACAGTGTTTACCATCAACCCTGTTCCCAAGGTAACGGTTACACCAATTCCTTCCGTTACGAATACCCCGACTGCCAAACCCACACCAAAAGTTACGGCAGCACCTACAAAAAAGCCCACCGTAACTCCTTCTAAGGCATCGCAAGTTTCCTTAAATCTTGATAAGTCATCCTTATCGGTCGTCTGCGGAAAGACAGCTTCATTGAAGGCAACCTTAAAAGGCTCTAACTCCAAGATCAGCTGGAAGTCGTCCGATGCAAATGTTGCATCAGTGGATGCAACTGGTAAGATTACTGCCAAGATGGCCGGTGAAGCAACTATCACTGCAACGGCAGCTGGGAAGAGTGCGAAGTGTAAGGTCACAGTTCTCTATAAGGATGTTACCAACCCCAAGGATTTCTGGTATGTTCCGACCAACTATCTGACTGCTAAAGGTGTTGTTAAGGGCTATGACAAGCAAACTTTGTTCAAGCCAGCAAATAAGTGTACACGTGCTCAGATGGTAACATTCATCTGGAGATTACAGGGCGAGCCTAGTCCTAAGACGACAACCTGTAAGTTCAAGGATGTTAAGAAGAGTGATTACTTCTACAAGGCTTGTATCTGGGGTAATGAGAATGGGATCGTAGAGGGTTATAAGGATGGAACCTTTGGTCCTCAGATCGTTTGCGCCAGAAAGCATGCGGTTACATTTCTCTGGAGGCTTGCCAAGAAACCATCACCCAAGTCCAAAGAAAACAAGTTCAAGGATGTAAAAACGAGTGATTACTTCTATACTGCAACTCTCTGGGCATCTGAGAAGGGAATCCTTGCCGGCTACAGCGACAATACCTTCCGTCCTAACGGTGATTGCTTAAGACGCCAGATGGTAACGTTCCTTTATAAGTATGATATGTTTGTTAACTCTAACGGAGGCAAATCATGAAGATTATCAGAGATTTAAAGTTCAGCAAGCTTATCGCATCTTTTATTGCGGTTATGGTTTCTGTTTTGACCATTTCGTCTTTGTCAGCTTTTTTAAATGCTGACACTTTGACTATGGATATCGTTTTCGATAAGCCGATTACTCTGGAATTTGGAGACGGGCAAGAATATGGATTCGTGTATAAAGCTACTAAGGATGGTGTCGTTGACGTGGTTTCCGATGGAGATGATACTATCCAGTTCCTTTTTGCCGTTCCAAGAGAACCTGATACGCAATATAGTGATGTTCTGCATATTGACTACAATAGCATGTCAGCCGAAGTTGAAGCAGGTAAGACTTACAGGATATTTGCCAGGTGTAAATATCTAATTAAAAATAATACCCGGGTTACTTTTAAGTTTATTCCCGGGGGGACGAAGGTTGTTGAGATAAACGAAACTAATTTTCCTGATGCGAATTTCCGTAAATTAGTATCAAATAACTTTGACCTTTCAAAAGACGGCTGGTTGACTGATCTTGAGATTGAGAGAGTAACAAAGATAGAATTTTTAGCCGAAAATATTACTGATGCAAAAGGCATAGAATATTTTACTTCCGTAAAAAGAATCGACCTTTATGCTAATGATATTGCGTCGATCGACCTGTCTGCTAATACCGAACTGGAATATTTAAATCTGGATAAAAACAATCAAATAACATCATTGGATCTAAGTCGGAATAAAAAACTTAAGGAACTGAGTCTCTTTGAGTGCGGCCTCACTAGTTTGGATGTAAGTAATTGCCCTGACCTCAGAAGTCTCCAGTTATATGATAACGATGTGGAAAAACTGGATTTTCATAACAACCGCATGTTAACAGTTCTTGATGTTTGTAATAACAGAAAGTTGACAGAATTGGATCTGTCCCAAAATGTTAATCTAACGAGTCTGAGTTGTTTTAATTCGAATATTTCCTCGTTGAATATATCAAAGTGCAAGAAACTTGAGAGTATAAATTGTGATGATAACTCACTAACCAGTCTGGATGTTTCGGGTTTCTCAAATCTTAAAAGCCTTAACTGTGGTTGGAATAAGATATCATCTCTTAATATTTCAGGTTGCACCAAGCTTATTGATCTTCTTTGTGCCAATCAGAAAGGAAATCTAAAAAAACTTGATATCAGTGACTGTCCTGGTTTGCAGACTGCATATAGACTTGGTACTGAAGAAAGTGAAGGGACATACGTGTATAAAAACGGAGATGTCAGATACGATCTTAC
>JAGAAI010000096.1 GCA_017615325.1 Clostridiales bacterium
AAGGGGATTGGCTGACAGTTTTTTTGGCGGATGCTTGATCCAAAGAGGCTGACGTCAGGCCAATTACTCCCCGTATTATAAGAAAAGTGCAACTGTCGGAGTTAATTACTCTCTAACAATTACACTTTCTATGGTACTAAAGAGGCTGCCAAGGCAGCCTCTGATGATTCAGATCTGAATCTTATCAGTTAAATGTGATTCCGTAATTGGTGTTAAACCAGGTTTTCTGAGAAGGAGACAGATTGTCTACGTTCCAGTTGCCCCAACTGAAATCCGGGAAGTTTCCTCCCTGGAGAACCCATTGGTTATCGTCCATCGTTAGCCCATACGAACCGTTGCCCTTGTTAGTAAAGGTGATCTTAGCATCGTTATATCCGTCTTTATCTGTAATATGAAGAGTGATCTTGTTGCCGGATGAACTGCCGCTGATAACTCCTTTGGTTCCATTTCCCCCGTTAAAACCATTGCTGATGTTTAAACTGCCAACGTTGGTTCCGCTACCGCCGCCACCGTTCTGGCTGGTATTGTTTCCGCTCTGCTGAGACTGCTGGGACGACTGCTGAGACGATTGCTGAGACGACTGTTGAGATGACTGCTGCGAAGATTGCTCTGAAGATGAATTCGAATTTCCGGTATTGTTTGTCGCTTCAGTCTGCGAGCTGGATTCTTCCGAGGAAGGCGTCGTACTGTCGATCTTTATGGTTCTCGGCTTAAGATTACCTGCATTAAAGAGATTCTCCACCGCGTTCCTGGCATCTGCCTCGAAGTTGACTCCGCCATTCTGCTCCAGGTCATCTCTATATGCCTGATATTGAACGATCGAGACGATCACGCCTGTAAGTCCTGCACCTGCAAGAACAACGATGATCGCAACTACGATGATCATCTCGGTGAGTGTAAAGCCTTTTTTGCTTTTTACCTTATTCATACAGACCATAATATCACCACCTTTACAAGTACGTGTATTACTACGTGCTTAAATTGTAAAGCATTCCAAGGTCAATCGCAATTTGTTTTTAAGCGAAAAGATTTTTACTAACAATTTCTTTACAGATTATTAGTTTTTGACCCTGTCTGTTTACTTTAACCCAGTGTGATGATCAGTTCGTTGCCTGCAAAATCAACGGATGTACCCCAGTTTTCGGGCTCGGGAATAGACTCGGAGACGCTTACGACATTGGTGATGCCGGTAAGGGCTATCCTCTTGTTGCGGCCGAATCCGTCCGTCTTAACTGTTATTTTATTACCTTCCTTAAGGACATTGATAACACCTGATGCCTTGCCCTTATCGTCGAAGACCTCACAGGCTGCAACCTTCCCGTCAACGGGAGCGAAGCAGGTAAATGTGATGTTATCGAGGAACGAGTGGCTCGAAGAATGTCTGTCCGGATTAGACAGGGTGGTGATTATGGAATTAGGTCTTACGAAGAGAGGGAAGGAACCCGGCTCTTCTTTCCTTGTTGCAAAACGCGGACCTGTCAGAGTCTCTCTCGAGAAGAGGTTGGTCCAGACTCCGGCGGGAACATAGAACCTTACGGAACCCGCAGAAGATGTGACCGGAGCGGACAGGATCGAGGATCCTACCATGAACTGATCCTGAGCAAAGGAAGCAAGTGCATCCTGCGGGAATTCGTAGGACATGGTGCGGAGCGCGGGGTTACCGTACATCGAAGCTTCCATTACGGCCGAATAGATGTAAGGCGCAAGACTTGCCCTCATGTCGGAGAAGAGCTTGATCTGTTCGAACGCTTCCTTGGGAAGATTGGAAGGCATTCCCTTGAGATTGCACATGATCCTGGAGTGAGGCGCCAGAAGAGCTGCCTCAAGCCATCTCCTGAAGAGATTCATATCGGATACATAAGGCACATCAACATTTATGAGCGTAAATCCGGAAAGGCCATAGGACAATGCGTTGGATATGGCAGCGGACATCCCGCCGAAGTTCATCTCTGAAGAAGAAGGAGAGATGTTCCTGTATGCGACCGACAGATCGCCTGTGGACACTATATTGGCGATCATGAAGGAGATCTCCTTGCCCTTTGCACGGGAAGAAGCATCCTTGATGGCGCCGTTGAACTCAGATACGAATACGGAATTGAATCCGTCTTCCTTACCGGTATCCTGTCCGCCTATGCCGATATTGCCGATGAGGTTAAAATCGAATGCTCCCTCTACCATGTCTATGCCGGCATCGATGAACTCACCGACCTTCATGCTGAACCAGTTGCGGGCAGCCACATTGGTCATGTCGATGACGGCAACGGATCCTTCCTGGGTGTCGATGATAACGGTATTGCCCCTGGAATCCTTCATGAGATTATTAAGATCTGTAAGTTCATCGAAAAGATCAGACTCTTCAAAGATATAAGGAGTCACTGTTATGCCGATGCGGACTCCCAGATCGTGAGCGGATCTTAAGAAAGACTGTACATCAGGGAATCTCTTGGAGTCCCACTCGAATCCCGCAGGACTCCCCGCAGGAAGGTAGGATCTTCCGAGCCAGACTTCCGATATATTAAGTCCCGTATCGGAAATGTTGCGGATGGCATTCAATATCTCATCGGGAGTGATCGTGAAATCATCCTGCATGGCTATGGCTGTACAGATCGATGAAGCGGATACATGCTGTGCCCTTCCCATAAATCCTGTGTAAGAATTGATTATGTCGGACACGGAATTACCGGCGAAGAGTTCGAATTCAAGGACCGAACCAGATGTCTCGAACTTCATGCCGTTGCCCTCTGATGCGCAATCAAAGGTAACGTTGCCGATCGTGTTAACGAAGATACCGTAGTTTGCCGAAGATACAAAGAAAGGGGTGTTGGTCTTTCCGGGAACAGTAAGAGCCGGATCAGTCATTATCTTTCTTCCGTTGGCCACGGCTGATACACCGCCGCCAAAACCCATGTACTTCTCGCCTGCCTGGGCATTCAGGATAACACCGCATGAGAACTGATCCTTCCTTCTGTCGAAAGATTCCTTGATATATACTCCGCCTGGAACGGCTGCGTGTGATGTTATGACTGATTCACCGTAGTAGTAAGTGATCTGCGGAACAGGTGTCTTTGTGATCCTGGCCTCGGTCATGCCGCTCTTGAAAGAGATATAATCATCTGTCTCGCTTATGATGCCGTTGCCGGAATCACGCGTCTTTATGAATGCGCCGTCCGCCTTCTCTTTCCTCTTATGGGCTCTTAATACTACCTTGATGACATTATTGGCAGGAGATGACATCATAAGTGTGATGTTGCCTGCGCCCTGCATGGTCATGGGAAGCTGCGATAAGGACTTGGCTGACTGCTGTGTTCCCAATGTCATAGTCAGGACATTGTCAGTAAAAGATACATTCTTGATCCCAAAAGGATACCTGGTTACGCTCTGTTCCATACTAGATTCCTCTCCATATACAAACTTAATAAATTACCTTAGGTCTGATACTATCCTACCACTAGTTCGAAAAAATCCGTAAGATCTTTTAAATATTGTTCCCTTACGGGCTCACGCATCAACTCGTGACGGTATGCCCCGTAATTAATGGTCCTTATCTTGGAGTGTCCGTTGGCATTAAGGCTTGCCGCTATCTTCTCAACGCCGGATCCGTATCCTCCGACCGGATCATCTGCGCCATAGGGCATAAGAGCTTGGGCAGAAGATGCCCCCGAGTATGCTTTCTTACTCTGGATGAACTTCATCATGGTCATCATCGCCCGGAACCCCTCGTTGGTGAACATAAAGCCGCATAAAGGATCCTTTATATACTTGTCTACTTCATTAGGATCCATAGATATCCAGTCAAATACAGTCCTGGGATCAGGGATCTTCTTGCAGTAACTGCCGAAAGCGATCGAATTCAAGAGCTTGCCTTCTTTTGCCCCGCGTCCCACAAGACATGCAAATGAAGACAGGAAGAGTCCCATTCCGACTGCAGGGTTCGGCGCTGATGTAGAAGCGAAAACAAATCCCTTGAACTCTGATGCGTATTCCGGAGTCGAATAGATGTATCTTGCGACCATAGATCCCATCGAGTGGCCGTAAAGGATGTAAGGGAGGTTAGACCCGAATCTCTCCTTTGCCTTCTGATGTAACTTCATGATGTCAGCGACAGTCTTTGCCATGGCATCTTTGCCGGCCCCGAAATAACCCTTGGGCATGCCGATCGCCTCATTGGCAAGGTAGCTCTCGCCGTGGCCTAACATATCAAGCCCTGCCACATGCCAGCCTTCCAGGTTAAAGTGTCTTATCACGTCCTCATACCTTGTGATGTATTCCGCCATACCGTGACAGATCTGAACAACACCTTTGGGATTGGTATCATCTGTCGGGAAAAAGAATCCTGCCACGCGCGCCTGGCCTCCGATAGTTGCCGGAAAAATGATCTTCTCGCAATTATTCATATCGAACACCTCCGAGATATAAGGGATATTATCAATATAACATAAATAATATAAAAAGCACTTGCTCACAAGGTTTGCTCAGATTTTCGACTTTTTTGAGCAAAGTTTGTGAGCACCGGGCACTGTCGAAAAAAGAGGGTTGCCTCTGTTGAGACAACCCTCCGTGGGATTTAAGTTATAAGTCTTAAGATCAGCCTGCGTTGCAGATGATGGAGAAGTCTTCAGCCTTGAGGGAAGCGCCGCCTACAAGACCGCCGTTGATGTCCTTCTGAGCGAAGAGACCTGCTGCGTTCTTGGCATTGCAGGATCCGCCGTACTGGATGGTCATAGCCTCTGCGCACTTGTCGCAGTAGAGCTCAGCGATGATGCCGCGGATGAATGCGCAAACTTCCTCAGCCTGCTCGTCTGTAGCTGTCTTGCCTGTGCCGATAGCCCAGATAGGCTCATAAGCGATCGTGATCTGGCAGAGCTTATCTGCAGGGATATCCTTGAAAGCTGCAACGATCTGGCCCTTTATCCAGTCGAATGTCTCGCCTGCTTCACGCTGCTCCAAAGACTCGCCGCAGCAGATGATGGGCCTTACGCCGTACTTGAGGAGAGCGTGTGCCTTCTTGTTGACTGTCTCGTCTGTCTCAGCGTTGTACTCTCTTCTCTCGGAGTGGCCGATGATGCAGTAGTTAACGCCCATCTTAGCAAGCCAGAGAGGGGAGATCTCGCCTGTGAATGCACCCTTCTCTTCGAAGTGGCAGTTCTGGGCTGCGATCTTGATGTTGGAATATGCTGCTGCCTCAACAGCTGCTGCAAGTGCTGTAGCAGGAACACCGAGAGCGATCCTTGCTTCTGCGTTCTTTACGAGGGGCTTGAGCTCTTCGATGAGCTTAACAGCGTCAGCGGGGATACCACAGTTCATCTTCCAGTTGCCTGCTGCGAATGTTCTGCCGATCTTCTTGTCGTTGAGGCAATCGATACCGGGGAGAACCTTACCCTCGATGTACTCGAGAGAAGCGCCGCCGCCTGTGGAGATGTGGGAAACCTTGTCAGCGTAGCCTAACTTCTCGATAGCAGCTGCGGAGTCACCGCCGCCGATGATGGAGATAGCGTCTGTCTCAGCGATAGCCTTAGCGAGAGCCTCAGTACCTACTGCGAACTTATCGAACTCGAATACGCCTGCAGGACCATTCCAGATGATGGTCTTAGCTTCCTTGATTGCTGCGGAGAATGTCTCGATGGTCTTAGGACCGATATCAAGACCCTCCCAACCGTCGGGGATCTCCATGGAAGGAACAACCTTGGACTCAGCGTCAGCAGCAAACTCTGTTGCAACTACTGTATCCTCAGGGAGCAGGAGCTTAACGCCCTTTTCTTCTGCCTTAGCCATGAGCTCTTTTGCGAGGTCAACCTTATCAGCTTCGAAGAGGGAGTTACCAACTGTACCGCCCTTAGCGCCGATGAAGGTGTAAGCCATACCGCCACCGATGATGATGGTGTCTGCTTTATCTAAAAGGTTTGTGATAACGCCGATCTTGTCGGAAACCTTAGCACCGCCAAGGATAGCAACGAAAGGTCTTGCAGGATTATCAAGTGCTCCGCCGATGAAGTCGATCTCTTTCTTGATGAGATAGCCGCATGCGGAAGGAAGGAAGTTAGCAAGGCCTGCTGTGGAAGCATGTGCTCTGTGAGCTGTACCGAAAGCATCGTTTACATAGAGGTCAGCCATAGAAGCCAGCTCTGCTGCAAACTTAGGATCGTTCTTTGTCTCTTCCTTGTGGAAACGGACGTTCTCGAGCATAAGGATCTCGCCGTCCTTGAGGGCAGCAGCCTTAGCCTTTGCATCTTCGCCGATAACGTCAGCTGCGAGAGTAACGGGCTTGCCGATAAGCTCTGCGAGACGGTCAGCTGCGGGCTTCATTGAGAACTTAGCCTCAGGTCCGTTCTTCGGACGTCCGAGGTGAGATACGAGGATAACCTTTGCATTGTTGTCTACCAAGTACTTGATAGTAGGGAGAGCTCCCTTGATCCTCTTGTCGTCTGTGATCTTTGTGCCTGTCTCTTTGTCGAGCGGTACGTTGAAGTCAACGCGGACGATAACTCTCTTACCGGCTACGTTCAGATCCTCAACGCTTTTCTTGTCATACATTGCCATGGTGTATCACACTCCTGTCATTTATTTACGGTGGTCTTACGACCTAACACGCGCACAAAAGATTATACAATCTTTAGACTATATATAAAAGGGCAGATTTTATTTTTTCGAGAACATCTCGACGACTTCGTGGACCTTGAAGGTCTTCTGGCCGTCAACATAGAAACGGAAGAGCTCGCCGTCCTTGCTGTAGATCTCGAAATGCTTGCCGTAAGAGACCACAAGTCCCCTCATGGTATTCATGTCAAATTCGATCCTGACGGGTTTGCCGACCTGGTTAAGATCACGCTTTGCATATTTTTTGAGGGCCTTTCCGTGCTTATAAGGGATCCCCTCAGATGAATCACAGTCGGTTCCCTCGTAAACGATCTTGCCGGGAGTTACGGTAACAGTGCCTTTGCCGGTATTGGCGAAGATATATTCATCCCACTTCTTGTAGAGGGTTGCGGGCATCTCCATAATGAAGCCTTCACCTTCGACCTGCTTCCTTATGAGCTCGCGCTCCCAGAGGACCCACTGGTGGAGATCTTCGAAAACCTGACTTTCGGCATCTGCCTTCTCGATAAGTCCCGTCGGGAGAACCCTTGCCCCGTTGCCGCAGTTGTTGCACTGGATAAGGTCGTGCTTGCCGGCATTAAGGTAGGTCATGGTATATTCCCTGCCGCACTTGGGACAGGCGTAAGCTATGTTCTGGATACCCGATGCCAGGGCCTTGTTCTTAAACTTCCTCTGCGTTTTTCTGGCCCAGTCGTTCTCGTTGTAATTGATGCCTTCTAAGATCTTCTCCTGAAGTTCTTCTACTGTCGATCTTTCAACTTCATCGGAATATATCTTGCGGACGAACTCTGCCGTGATCTTGCCCGGGCGTCTTCCGGAAGTTGACCACCTGGGCCAGGACATGTATCCGCCGTGGATATGGGCAATGTAGATCGATGCGCCGGACTTCTTGGCGAGCTTGGCAACACCGTCGTCAAAGCCAATGGAACTTCCGTCAACGGATCTTGTCGCCTCGGGGAATACGATCAGGACTCCCTTGCGCTTCATGACCTTCATCATGGACTTGACCGATACGGCATCCACGACGAACTGCTTCTTCGGGATAGCTCCGCCCTTCTTGAACCAGGTTCCCCAGGGTTCCTTGCGGAATACGAACTCGCCGCATACGAAGTTGGCCTTGCGGTGACCCGTCAGTTTGTTTATGATCATGGGGTCCAAGTAAGACACGTGGTTGGCCATGACGATAATTGGGCCTTCATGCTCCATGAACTCCTTGTCCTTCGGAACATGGATGTTCATGAACAGAGCCGTCAGAGGCACGATTATGCGTGATCCGAGAAATCCGAAATAATACGTGCTTGGCACGCATCCTATGTCGAGTTCTTTCTTATTTCCCTTCTTCTTATCTGCCATTGCCTTCCTCATGAAAACTTGAAATCGCGCCAAAGCCAAAGTATTATAATACGCGTGGAGATTATTTTATAACATTCGCTTCTACAAATCAAACGAAGAGGACACAGGCGAGGGGTCAATATTTTGCTTGATAAGTGTTTCCGGTTAAGAGTCATATTCATAGCTGTCATGGCATCCGTTACCCTTGCATTGGGCAGCGTAGTATCCGCAGATACTCTTACAGGAAAAGATCCTGCCAAAGATCCTCCGGCTCCGCCAGTCCCCAAGGCAACCACGGTTCCTGCAGAACCCGCCAAACCCGGTCCCGGGGAAGAACCCAGGCTCGTCAAAAAAGACGGCGACACATACCTCATGTCAGGCGATGTCATCCTTACGGGCTGGCAGGAATATAAGGGCGAAAGATTCTACTTCTACAGATCCTCATCATCCTCTTCCGGCAAAGCCCACAACAAGGGCGCCATGGCAAAGGGCTGGCAGAAGATCGATGATGAGAAGTTCTATTTTTTTACCGAACCCGTAAAAGATCACCCTGCAGGGGCCATGGCAAAGGGCTGGCAGAACATAGGCAAATACAAGTTCTACTTCTTCCCGAAGGAGACACCCGGTTCAAAGCACCCCAAGGGCGCGATGGCAACAGGCTGGCAGGAGATCAAAGGAGAAAAGTTCTACTTCTTTAAGTCATCTTCTTCCGCATCGGGAAAACCCCATAAGAAAGGCGCTATGGCAACAGGCCTGCAGAAGATCGGTAAGGACAAATACTATTTCTATCAGAAAGCAGGGGATGACCACCGGAAAGGCCAGATGGTGAAAGGTCCGGTCAAAGCCGGCAATGAATCCTATTTCTTCGACCGCGAGACAGGCAAGATGAAGAAGAAATGCATATATAGGGACTCTGACGGCAAGCTCTATGCTATCAAAGAAAACGGCGAACAGTTTGCGATCTGCCTCGATGCAGGTCACATCGGCCTCTTCAACCAGAGCCCTGTCAACAGAAACTACTATGAATCAGTCATGGCATGGGATCTCCATCTCCTTCTGAGGGATGAACTCGAACAGAGAGGCTTCCGGGTAGTACTGACGAGAACATCCATGTACGATCCCATGGATGTTGATACCAGGGGATCCAAAGCCATAGGATGTGACCTTCTCATATCAATACACAGCGATGCATCCGACTACTCGGCAACAGATTATCCTACCGCATGGTGTGCAGTCGACGGCTCATCTGACGACATAGGAATACTCCTCGCCAGGACGATCGCTTCCACGATCGGAACCCGTGATTACGGAAGGGTCGATCACAGATACTATCCCGGAACAAACAATCTCGATTACTGGGGCGTTGTCCGCAATGCCAGGAGAGTAGGTTCGACAGGGATCCTCTTGGAGCACAGTTTCCACACGAACCTTCGTACAACAAACTGGCTCTTATCCAAAGACAACCTCGCAAGACTTGCCAAAGCGGAAACCGACACATTGGAAAAATTCTATTTCTCGAAAAACGGCAGTGCCAGACTTACCGTTACTGACCCTGCCGATTCCATGGTTGCTGTTACTTTGCCTGAATCTAAATCTTCAAAGGCTAAATAATTTATCTCGTTACTTCTTCTTTTGCATTATCTTCACCAGGATCTTCTGCATCTTCGGCTAAGATCCCGCCGTCCCTGATGATGATCGTCTTGAGGTCTCCAGCATCATCTGAAGCATCCTGATTGGCTCCGTCAGGCAGTTCATCCGCATCGATTATGACGAGGTGCCCTTCCTGGGCGATACCGTCGAGCATGGCCTCGGAGAACTTGTCTTCCACCATGGACGTTATCACACGGCGCAAGGGTCTCGCACCATACTGGGGATCGTAGCCTCTCTTGGCTATAAGGTCCTTCGCTGCCTCGGTAACTTCTATCTTCATTCCGAGACCTTCGATCCTTGATGCAAGTTTTCCTACCATGTTATCCACGATGGTCATCAAAGCCTTGCGGTCGAGCATGCGGAAGAAGATGATCTCATCAACACGGTTGACGAACTCGGGAGTGAAGGTCTTTCTGAGTTCTTCCAATACGAGCTTCTTGGCATCATCGTAGGACTTGCCTCCGTAGAGCTTTTCGCGGCTCATCTCGTCTTCATCATTGTCATCAGCCATATCGAATCCGATCTTGCGTCCGGCATCACCCGTAAGGAGCCTTGCGCCTATGTTGGATGTCATGATGATTATCGTATTCTTGAAGTCTACCGTCCTGCCCTTGCCGTCGGTCATACGGCCGTCGTCCAATACCTGCAGCATTGAATTGAACACTTCAGGGTGAGCCTTCTCGATCTCATCGAAAAGAACAACCGAATAGGGATGGCGCCTTACCGCCTCGGTAAGCTGTCCGCCTTCGTCGTATCCGACATATCCCGGAGGGGCACCTATCAACTTAGACACATCGTGCTTTTCCATGTACTCGGACATGTCGATCCTGACAAGGGAATTCTCGTTGCCGAACATGACTTCTGCCAGGGCCTTTGCAAGCTCTGTCTTACCTACGCCGGTAGTTCCCAGGAAGATAAAGGTTCCGACAGGACGCGATTCGTCCTTGATGCCGAGCCTTCCTCTCCTTATAGCCCTTGCGATGGATCTTACGGCCTCGCTCTGACCAATTACCCTCTTGCCGAGTTCGGACTCAAGATTCTTTAATTTCTCCGCATCAGACTCCGAGATCCTTGCAACGGGAATACCGGTCCATTTGGCCAGGACATCCGCGATGTCATCAAGAGTCAATGTGCCAGTGAAGCCCTCGCCGTCCGGCTTGAACTTCTCTTCGACCTTGTCGAGCTCGGCCTTGAACTTCTCTTCTTCGTTCTTGATGTCGGCTGCAGTCTCGAAATCCTGTGTCTCGACTGCTTCCTTCTTCTTCTTTTCGAGATCGTCTATCTTGCTCCTGTACTCGCGGCGGGCCTTCTCATCGATGAAGTTGATCCTCTTTGAAGCAGCTGCCTCATCGATAAGATCGATCGCCTTATCCGGAAGGAACCTGTCGGAAACATATCTTGTCGACAGCATTACAGCCTGGCTGATGACCTCATCAGGAATACGGATCTTGTGATGTTCTTCGTACTTGGGACGGAGACCCGTCAGGATCTCGATCGCTTCCTCAGTCGATGGCTCGTTGACCATGACCTTCTGGAAACGACGCTCGAGTGCGGAATCCTTCTCTATATGCTTGCTGTATTCATCGAGCGTTGTCGCGCCTATTACCTGGAGCTCGTTCTTCGTAAGAAGAGGCTTCATTATGTTGGCAGCATCGAGCGTACCGTCAGAATCACCTGCACCTATAAGGGAATGGATCTCATCTATGAAGAGGATGATGTTCTCATCTGCCACTGCTTCTTCTAAGATCTTCTTCATCCTTTCCTCGAAGTCGCCGCGGAACTTGGATCCTGCCACGATAGAGCCCATGTCGATGCTGTACATGACCTTGCCCTTCAACACTTCCGGGACATCGTCGCTTGCGATCTTTAAGGCCAGGCCTTCTGCAATAGCTGTCTTGCCGACACCGGGGTCACCTACCAGACAGGGATTGTTCTTTGTCCTTCTTATAAGGATCTGCATTACCCTGTTGATCTCTTCTTCCCTGCCGACAACAGGATCGATCTTGCCCTGTTTTGCAAGTTCGGTCAGGTTCTTACCGTACTGGTCAAGAGTCTTGCCCTTGCCCGATGACCTTCTTCTGCCGCCTCTGGAACGGGGTTCTTCATCGTCAGCATCAGGGCGCTCGTAGACGCCGCCCCTGTCGTCGTCATCATCATAATCCGGAGAATCAGCCGCACTGCTCCTTATGAAGCGGATGAGCTTCTCACGCAATACCTTTGTATTGACATCCATTGCATCCAGGGCGCGCAATATCGTGGTCCTTGATGTCATCCTGTAGTTGAGCAGCACATAGAGGATGTGGATAGGCTCAACGAACCTTGACTGGGACTGTTTTGCGGGGCTGTCAGCCAGTGTCAGGATACGGTTTGCATCAGCGGTAGCCTTCTCCCTTGCTTCTTCCACCAGAGAGCGGACTGAAGCATCCGGAACCGTAACATAAGTGTTGACTCCGAGCTTTAGGATAAGTCCGTTGATATCATATACATTCTCTGCAAGGAACTCCCTTGCCGGAGTATCTGCCATACAGAGAGCGGCAAAGATCAACACGTCATTCAAGGGTTTGCGTGTCTCGTTATTAAGCGCTGCCGCAGTAGCTATAACTTTCAGCGAATCATTTGAAAACATATCAATCATCTCCCTTCAGATACTCTTTAATCTGTTTTGCCCTTTTCCTGTTTGCCGACAGGAGTGTCTTCGAACCGGACTTGTCGCCCATGCATTCGTGACATATATCTCCTGTTATCACGTTTATTGTTTTCCAGGAGATGTCACAGGGAAGCTCATACTTTCCGTCATCTCCCTCTTTTGCAAGCTTAGAGGAGACATCTTTATAGAGCCTTATGTTCGACAGGTTCCCCAATATCTCCTGAGGCTGCTGTACTGTTGCGTACTTCAGTGTCCCGTAAGCTCTTGCATAAAGATCTTCATACATCGCGGGATTGCTCTTTACGATCTCCTCACGGCACTTCCTTTCTATGGTTATAATCTCATCCAGAAGGAGTCTTCCGTTCTCGGTGATCGAGGATTCGCTCACACCGAGCATTGCATTCGACATGACAAAGAATATGCCTGCGGCCCCTGCTCTCCTGAAAGGTGCCGCCAGCTTCCAGTCATATCTCTTGCAGCGGTCGGCGATTATCTCGGCGCCCCTGTCATTCTTGCAGATAGCCGGTATAGAGACCAGAGCGAATATCCTGAGTCCCGTTCCCGTATCTCCCAGATTCGAATTCAGGAATCCGTACTTTTCGGAGAAGGAGATGTCGAGTTTGGATTCGAGCATGGAAGCAAAGCTTTCCGCCCTGTCCGTAACGGAGAGATCCAGCCCTGAGCTCCTCGCCTCAACAGTAAAATGCTCATTGAAGTTGACGAATACGTTGAGCGACCGGTTCTCATCGGTATAGATCACGCTGTTCTCGCTCAACTGGGAACCTTCATTCATAAGGACCCTGTCCCGGGTCAGCTCCTCCATCCTGGCAAGATCGATCTTGCCGCCTTCCATCTTCTCCATCGATACGCCTTCCATGGCTCCTGCGACCGCTTCCTTGACGTGATCGTAATCTTCCTTTGTCATCTTGGGCAGGAAAGGAGTTCCGTTAAGGCTCCTGGACACGACAGCCGTGGTCATGATCACGACGTCGGATTCCTTACCTTCCTGTTCATACCATCTCATCGCCCGGGATCTCCTTTCTGCTGTTTATCTCATCACGGATCTTTGCTGCCAGGACATAATCTTCATCCTTTACCGCAAGTTCCAATGCCTTCTTAAGTTCTTCATCCGTCATATCTCCGATATCCTGGGTCCTGATCTTCTCGATATCTTCATCCGATATTGATATGCCTTCGCCGGCATTATCCTTACTTTCTCCGGACTCTTCGATCTTCCCTTCTGTCCCGATATCTCCCGGATCTGATACGACCGGCTCATAGTGCGCAGGCATACGGCCCATATATTCGGTGCTGCCCTGATCTTTAAGGAGGATCTTGGCGATGGCACCGCTGAAAGTATTGATGCATTCTATACAGCCCACTTTCTTCTCGGTCTCGATCTCTTTAAGCGACATTCCGCACTTCGGGCACGTCAGCGCACTGTTGCCGAAATCAAGATTGCTCATATTGAAGATCATGCCCGCCGCTTTCTCGAGCGGAAGATTGAAGAAATCATCCACGGATCTTCCTATCTTACCCTGGCATGCTTCCTCAAAACAGTTGGCGCACATAACGCTTCCGTTATATATCCTTAAGTCATTCTCGGGGACGTATCCTCCGCATTTGGAACATCTCATATTCCCATCCTCCTTTTATAGTTACTCTGATATCAGCGCCAGAAGAAGATTCTTCATTATCTGCGCCCTCACCTTCGATCTTATATCCGATTCCACGAGTCCCAGTGCCCGGTCAGACACTGCCGACATTATTATCTCTCCATCCCTGTGTGTTATTGCTCCCGACGTAACGGCCCCTTCCAGGAGGTTCTTGGCCTGCTGCTGGGTAACAGCATTCCCTATGGCATCGATCATCTCCTTCAGGTATTCGAACTTATTAACGAACTCGACCCTTGTTACCGTGATCTGACCGCCGCCGCCGCGTCTGCTCTCGACTATATATCCTTGTCCTGAGGAAAACCTTGTTGACAGGACATAAGTTATCTGGGACGGAACACAATTCGCCTGGCTTGCGAGCTGTGATCTGTTGATGGTCGCGATTCCGTCGTTCTCGTCGATCATCTCTTTGATCATGTCTTCTATAACATCCACAAGACGCGCCATCGATCTTACCTCCTTATCATTTTAACTTTGACTTTCTTTGACAATTAGATTATCCGACATGTGATATCGCTTGTCAAGGCGCTGTTTTTTGCTAGAAATGAGTGGATCTGCACCCGGGGGGAAGGTACAGATCCACCATTGTCTCTCTCGTGCGCTTTTCTATCCCATGCGCACCCTTATCCACAAACTCAAGATAGTGTCATCCTTCTATTGCGATATTGCCGGACGGCAGGGCTTTCTTCTCATCCTTCTTAGGAAGGGTCATCTTCAGGACACCGTTCTTGAAAGATGCTTTGATCTCCTCCTGCGTAACCTGTTCACCCACATAGAATGTCCTGGTCATGGAGCCTTCAAACCTCTCCTTCCTGATCACCTTGCCGTGCTTCTTGCCTTCCTTGTCAACTGACTTGTTGGCATTGACCGTAAGGTAACCCTCTTTAAGATTGAGGTTTATGTCTTCCTTGTCAAAGCCCGGAAGGTCAATATCGATCTCATAAGAGTCCTCATGTTCTCTGACATCGGTCTTCATGAGATTGGCAGCCTTCTTGCCAGCGAAAGGATTCTTCCTTCCATACAGAGCTCTATCGAACTCTTCCTCGGGGAAAACCAGATCGTTCAACATTTCATCCATCAGACTTTCTCCGAAAACATCAGGTAAATACAACATATGTCATTCCTCCTTTTGATCTTCGGGTCCTGTATAACGGGGACTCAAGGTTTTGTTGTTTTTGTAAGGGGTGATCCTCTGTGGGATCTTTCCCTTTACGGCTATGTTATACCACGTCTTTTAGCACTCTGCAAGGGGGAGTGCTAACTATTTTTCTCTGATTTTGACTTTTTTTGACTTTTGCCTCATTTTTCACACAATTTGACGATCAGCCTTTTCGAATCAGCATTGAATCAAATGTCCACTGTAAACCGTTGTTTTGTCCACTGTACAGTGGACATTTAGGGCTTTTACAGTGGCCGGGCGCAATTCCGCGGCATAAGAAAAGGGCTGCCACAAGGCAGCCCTTCTGTTGTTTGATCTTTCGATTAGCAGGATCAGGAAATGATGCTCTGCTCTGTATCCTTATCGAAGATGTGGATACGGTTGGTATCGATAGCCAGGTCAACAACCTCGCCGATAGAGGACTGGGATGTTGTAGGATCGACACGGCATGTGAGAGGCAGGGAAGCGTTGACCGTAACATAGAGATATGTCTCGGCACCAAGCATCTCGACGACCTCGACGTCAGCTGTGAAAGCGGACTCAGGGTGCTCTGTAACGAAGTTTGCTTCGTCTGTGATAGCCTCAGGACGTACACCGAAGATAACTTCCTGTCCGTCTCTCTCCATAACTTCCTCAACAGCATATCTGTCGGGCAGCTTGATCGTAACGTTCTCGAAGGAGATGAATACGTCAGAACCCTCAACGTTGATAACAGCATTGATGAAGTTCATAGGAGGCATTCCGATGAAGCCTGCAACGAATGTGTTGACCGGGTTGTCATAGAGCTCCGTAGGGGAGTCAACCTGCTGGATGAATCCGTCCTTCATAACAACGATTCTGGTACCCATTGTCATAGCTTCTGTCTGGTCATGGGTAACGTATACGAATGTTGTCTTAAGTCTGTGGTGAAGCTTTGTGATCTCAACACGCATCTGAACACGGAGCTTAGCGTCCAAGTTGGAGAGAGGCTCGTCCATGAGGAATACCTTAGGATCACGAACGATAGCACGGCCCAAAGCAACACGCTGTCTCTGACCACCGGAGAGAGCCTTAGGCTTTCTGTCGAGGAGGTGCTCGATCTCGAGGATCTTAGCTGCCTCAGATACACGGCGGTTGATCTCGTCCTTGCTCATCTTACGGAGCTTCAGAGCGAAAGCCATGTTGTCACGAACGGACATATGAGGATACAAAGCGTAGTTCTGGAAAACCATTGCGATGTCACGATCCTTAGGAAGAACGTCGTTTACACAACGATCATCGATGTAGATCTCACCCTCGGAAATATCTTCGAGACCTGCGAGCATACGGAGTGTTGTAGACTTACCGCAGCCGGAAGGGCCAACCAAGATAACGAATTCCTTATCGGCAACCTCAAGGTTAAAGTCGGAAACAGCGACAACGCCGCCATCATACTTCTTGTACACATGCTGGAAAGATAAACTTGCCATAAAATAAAACCTCCAAAAATCGCCGATGTTCGGCTTTTTCATGACAAAATAGTACCACATGCCCTATTTCATTGACTATATGGCATTATCCATAAAAAAGTTCAGGCTATTTTAGCGTTTATTTTCAAGCAATTTAGTCAGTTTGTACATCATGGGTTTTCTCATTTGTGCACCGTGTTCAAAAACATTGCGAAATGCCCTATTTTATTACATTTTCGAGACTGAAAACCTTTGTTGATAATGCACATGAGTATTCAAAAACAGACCTTTTTCTGACTGATCTATACATATATAAGCGGACCTGCAATTGCAAAGGATCCTCCCGGAACTGATGTTATTGCATAAATATTCATGTTTTATGCATAATTATGCATTGTATGCACAAGGATCAGGCGATTAAAATTATATTTATATTAAATAAGTCGGAATCTTTGCATAAAAGCCTTGACTTTTGCATATTTATGCATTATATTGCATAAATCTTGTCGCAATAAAAAGAAATACATATATAGAGCAGGAGATTAGACATGATCAAAGTAAGCATTATCGGCGCAACAGGCTATGTAGGATGTGAGCTCGTACACGGGTTCTCGGCACATCCTGAGTTCGAACTCGTACACTTGACGAGCAGAACGTTCGCAGGACAGAAGTTCTCGGACATCTATCCCGTCTTCCGCGGAGTCTGTGACATCGTTCTTTCCGACGATGATGTTGAAGCTGCGGCCAAAGACTCTGATCTTGTTATCACGGCTCTCCCCCACGGCGTATCTTCGGAAAAGGTTCCCCAGATCCTGTCTTGCGGCTGCAAGGTCATAGACCACTCGGGTGATTTCAGATATAAGAATGTCGCAACATATGAGAAGTCCTATAAGTTAACGCACCCGGCACCCGAACTGCTGGAAGATACAGTCTACGGACTTCCCGAACTCTACCGCAAGGAACTTGCCAATGCCAAGCTCGTCGCTAACCCCGGCTGCTATCCGACATGTTCGATACTGGCTCTCGCGCCTTTCCTTGCCAAGGGCCTCATCGATACTGATTCCATCATAATCGATGCAATATCGGGTGTATCCGGTGCAGGAAGGAAAGCTGATCTTGCATATTCCTTCTGTGAGACTGACGAGGCATTCAAGCCTTACGGTGTCGTTGGCCACAGGCACACGACCGAGATCGAGGAAAAGTTGTCTTTTGTGGCAGGCAAGGATATCAAGGTAACCTTTACCCCTCACCTGGCTCCCTTCAAGAGAGGCATGCTCGCAACGATCTATGTTAAGCCCGCCGAATGTTATAAAGACGTAACAACCGCATCGCTTTACGACACTTATAATGAATATTATAAAGGGGAGTCTTTCGTAAGGGTCCTTCCCGAAGGTGTCCTTCCCGATGTAAAGGCCGTCGCAGGATCCAACTACATAGATCTCGGCGCGGCATATGATCCTGCTACAGGCATGATCAAGCTCTTCTCCGCTCAGGACAATCTGGGAAAGGGTGCTGCCCTCCAGGCGATCCAGGCAGCAAACTGCATGTTCGGTCTTCCCGAGGACACGGGACTTAAGAACGTGATAAGAGGTGTCTGATAAAGATACTTTTCGAAAATAAAAAACGAGGACAAGATTATGGTAAGCAAGAATGAGATGCCCGACATCACGGGCGATATGCAGAGCATGGTGGAACGGGCCACGATTCTGACCGAGGCGCTCCCTTATATAAGGAAGCTCAGGGGCCAGACGATCGTCATCAAGTACGGCGGAAATGCGATGGTCAACGAAGACTTAAAGCAGTCCGTCATGGATGACATCACGCTCCTTAAGTACATCGGCATCAATCCGATCGTGGTACACGGCGGCGGACCTGACATCAACAGCATGTTGAAGGCCGTAGGCAAGGAATCCACTTTCGTTAACGGCTTAAGATATACGGACGACGAGACCATGCAGTATGCCCAGATGGTCCTGATCGGCAAGACCAACAAGGAGATCGTATCCCTCCTCTGCGGCAAGGGCGCAAAGGCGATCGGCATCTCAGGTATCGACGGTCACCTCATTGAAGCTGAGAAACTCGATACGGATTCCGAAGGCAATCCCGTCGATATCGGATTCGTAGGCAAGATCAAGAACATCAACACCAAGGTCATTGAGATGCTCGCAAACGACGAGTACATCCCGGTGATCGCTCCCATCGGTGTCGGCGCAGACGGTCAGAGCTACAACATCAATGCCGATACGGTAGCTTCCGAGGTCGCTGTTGCACTGAAGGCTAGCAAGCTCATGTTCTTAACGGATGTCGGCGGAGTTCTTGATAACGACAAGAATGTTATCCCGGTCCTTTCCGAGAAGGATGTTTCCGACTGCATCGAGTCCGGCATCATCTCCGGAGGCATGATCCCCAAGATCGAAGGCTGCCTTGATACCGTCCGACGAGGTGTCGACCGCGCACACATAATCGACGGCAGGATACCTCACAGTATCATACTGGAGATCTTCACCAAGAACGGTATAGGCACAATGATAGTCAAAGAAAAGAGGGAAAATTATGAATATAGAAAATGATCTTTATCTGATATCAGATTACGACAAGAAATACTGCATGCAGGTCTTCGGACCCCAGCAGATCGCATTCACCCACGGCAAGGGCGTATACCTTTACGACACCGAGGGCAAGAAATACATGGATATGATCGGCGGCATCGCCGTAAATTCCTTAGGACACAGTCATCCCAAGCTCACAAAGACGATCTCTGATCAGGCGAAGAAAGTCATCCACTGCTGCAACTACTATCTGATCCCGCAAAGGTCGGAACTTGCATATAATCTTTGCCGCAAGAGCTTTGCAGATAAGTGCTTCTTCGCAAACTCCGGAGCTGAAGCAAACGAAGGCGCCATCAAGCTCGCACGCGGTTTCTTCTCCCACAAAGGGATAGACAGGTACGAGATCATCACCGCCAAGATGAGCTTCCACGGAAGGACTATGGCAACGATCACTGCAACAGGCCAGCCCAAGTTCTCCGAACCCTTCAAGCCTGTTCTCCCCGGCTTCAAGTATGCCGAGTTCAACAACATCGATTCGTTCAAGGAACAGGTCAATGAGCACACGGCTGCCATCATGCTCGAGCTCATCCAGGGTGAGTCGGGCGTACATCCGGCAGACAAGTCCTTCGTACTTGATATAAAAAGACTCTGCGAGGAGAAGGGCCTCCTTCTCATAATCGACGAAGTCCAGACCGGTATCGGCAGGACAGGAACTCTTTTCTGCTACGAACAGTACGGGATCAAGCCTGATATCATGACCCTGGCCAAGGGCTTAGGCGGCGGTGTTCCGATCGGAGCAGTCCTTGCAACCAACGAAGCTGCTACTGGCTTTGAACTCGGCGACCACGGTTCGACATTCGGCGGCAACCCCCTGGCTTGCGCAGCAGCAAACACGGTCCTCGAGGTCATCGCAGATAACCAGCTCTGCTTCAACGCAGGCACGATCAGCGAGTTCATAGTAAACAAGTTGAACCAGATCAAGGAAAAGCGCGGCTACATCAAGGAAGTAAGAGGCATGGGCCTTCTTATCGGCATCGAGTTCGATGAAAGGATCCTGGCATCAGGCATGAGGGATGCCTTAAGGAACAAGGGCTTCCTCGTATCCTCGATCGGCAAGTCCGTCATCAGGATCGCGCCTCCCCTGATCATCAAGGAGGCCGAAGCAGCAAAGTTCTGTCAGGCTATAGATCAGGTATTGAAGGAAACAGATAAAGTAAACAAGAATAAGATTGGATTGGAGCTTAAAAAATGAAACACTACATTGATTTCCACGAAGACGTAAGTTTTGAAGACTTAGATAAGATGCTCGACATAGCAGTCGACCTCAAAGCGAAAACAAAGGCAGGCATTCCTCACCCGATCCTTGCGGGCAAGACTCTTGCCATGATATTCACAAAATCCTCAACAAGAACACGTGTATCTTTTGAGGTCGGTATGTACCAGTTGGGCGGAATGGCTCTCTTCCTTTCAAATAACGACATCCAGATCGGCCGCGGCGAGACCATCTACGATACGGCTCACGTATTGTCCGGCATGGTCGACGGCATCATGATCCGTACATTCAAGCATTCCGATGTTGAAGATCTTGCCAAGTACGGCTCGATCCCGGTCATCAACGGTCTTACAGACGACCAGCACCCTACCCAGGCCTTAGCTGACCTCCTTACCATCAAGGAACATAAGGGCGGACTTAAGGGCTTGAAGTTCGCATACTTGGGCGACGGCAACAACATGGCAAACTCCCTGCTTCAGGCTTGCGCCAAGGCAGGAATGGATGTTGCGATCGCATCACCTGCTGACTATACCTGTCCCGACAAATATGTTAATCAGGCTAAGAAGGATGCTGAGGTTACAGGTTCCAAGATCTTAATGACAACTGATCCTTTCGAAGCAGCTGACGGAGCTGACGTTATCTATACGGACACATGGACATCCATGGGCCAGGAAGCAGAGAAGGCTAAACGAGTCGAGATCTTCAAGGATTATCAGGTCAATTCCAAGATCATGGGTGTTGCCCACAAGGATGCGATCTTCATGCACTGCCTCCCTGCATACAGGGGTTACGAAGTTACAGAGGATGTCATCGACGGACCTCAGAGCGTTGTTTTCGATGAGGCCGAGAACAGACTCCATGCCCACAAGGCGATCCTCGTTAACTGCATGGGCTGATGGATCTTGAATTAAGAACAGCCCTGCCCGAAGAAGCATACAAGATAGCCCTTCTCACAAGAGGGGCTATGTTGTCCTACGGCAAGGATTCTAAGATCCCCTACGGGATGTTGGAATCCCTGACCGAAAGCGTTGAATCTGTTGAAGACAGGATCCGCCATGGCTTTTGTCTCTGTTTCTGGGACGGCCCGGAGCCTGTCGCAACAGTAACTCTTACCATGGTAAAGAATCCATTAAAGTACAGTTTCTCGGAAAAGACCGAGGAAGCTCTGTCTGAGATCGCACCGGCAGGATATATCTCCAGATTTGCAGTAAGATCTGACCTCAGGGTATCAGGCATGGGAGTAAAACTCCTCGATGCGGCTGAAGAAAAGGCCCGTGAGTTTAATGCCAAGGGCCTGATCCTTCACTCTTCTTCAGACAACAGGTCTTTATCCACCTTCTACTCCAACCGGGGCTTTGTCTTAACAGACACGGAAAGCAGCCGCGGATATAACAGGGGGCTTTTTATCAAGAAACTCTGACACTCATCATTTGATCTCAAACTCTGCAACCAGGCTTTTGTTAGAATCTGTCACACCATCTGTTACGAAGATAAAACTCTCCTTCTCTATCCTGTAGCGGCCGGCATCAAGTTTGCCGTAGTGATCAAGACTGCAATCGAGATCAGCGCTTCCGCCTGCGGGGAGACTATAAGCCAGTTCCGTAAATGCATAATCTTTTACAGGAGGGATCTCGTACCATTCACCGTCGATCTGTGTTTGCAGGGCAAAATAAAGCCCGTATTCATAATCGTTTCCGGACTCGTTCCGAAGCTTTACCGTAACCACGTTATCTTTATACTCTACAAAGGATAATGACACGCCCGAGATCTCACTTGGCATGTCCCCGGCTTTCCGGTAATACGCGGTATTATAGGCGCCCAGCCATGCCGAATTCGGGAATCTTAATCCGTCGTCGTAAGTTGTCATGTCATTGTCTGATGCATTGTCAAATACTGAGGCAAGATCATATTGGCCTTTGTAAACGGATCCGTCCTGCAGGACCCATAACCCGTTGCCCGTCGCCAGCTTGATCGGGCCTTCTTCTCCATATACCATGATCCCATAGCAGGGAGTCTTTATATCCTTGATAGAAGACCTTGAAGCCGGGCGGAGCTTAAGATCATTTATCTCATCTACTATCTTTTCTTCCAGTTCGCTTTCAAAGATCCACTTCTCGGATGTTGTCTTGCCGTCAAAACAATATATGGTCATAGCGCTGTTGGCAGGATCTGCCTTCTCGAGTAACTTTGGACTTCCCATACCTTCCACCCCAACACATGAAGATAAAGACATTAACATAACCAAACATAATAAGACCGTGATCAACTTACGCATATTATTCACCTCTCTCCATATAACAATTGATAATCTTCTGTATAATCATTACCGTCAAATATCAGAACATAATACTCATAGTGTTCTTCACCTTCATCCACACCAAAGATCACTACCGGTTCGTCCCCTGTTGCATTCTTCCTGCGGTATACCTTATGCCCTAACATATCAGGATCACGGCAATCAGTAACTTCCCCGATAAGATCTCCTAAGTCTTCTTTTCTTATCACATCATCCTCGTCTAAGAGCAGAAGCTGATATTTGTCCCTGACATTAATATCCACCATTCCATAACGCTTATCTCCAACCGTGATCTCTTCGGGACCTATGTAGATATCTCCTCCGCTCATAGAGCGGGCCATGCTTTCTTCCGAAGTATAAGGAACAGTCAGTTCTGTGGCTTCGGTTACAGCGATGTCTCCAAAGGAAAAGTTCCTGATCATATTGATGCCGAATATTCCCGCAGCCAGCGCCGCTGCCGCTATGGCAGCTATGATCACTATCCGTGGGCTCCTTTTAACATCAGATTCCTTTTCTGATATGTTAAGTTCTTCTATCAGATCGTAGTCCACATACGACATTGTCCTGAGCAGGTCTTCTGCGTTCATATCAACCCTTCTTCCCTAAGTTCTTTCTTAAGATCATTTCTCATCCGAAAGAGCATCGTGTTGATCCTATTCTCCGAATAGCCATACCTTTGGGCGATCGAAGATACCTTCTCCATCTCGAAATATCTTCTCATGAAGATGATCCTCTTCTCCTTAGGCTGTTTCCTCAAGAAATCCGATATCAGTCCCGCAAGCTCCTTGCTTTCGGCTTCCTGTTCTGTCCGGCCTCCATCCGGCAGGCACTGTTCCAGTTCCGTTGTAAGTTCCGTAATGTATCCTTTGCGCTTAAGTCTGCTGTCATGGATGCAGCGGTTCAGGGATATATTCCGGACGATCCTTGAAAGGAACGAAGACAGATAGTCCCTCGGCTCGTTGGGAGGTATCAGGTTCCAGGCCTCGAGATAAGTGTCGTTCTCACATTCCTCCGAGGTCTCCTGATTCTCCGTGATCCTGTAAGACAGGCTCCGGAGCATTCGTCCGTATTTGTCGGCCGAGTGCTTTATCGCCATCTCATCACGGGCAAGATAAAGATCTACGATCTTACTGTCATCCATTCTCTTTCCTTTCCTTTGATCGGCGCCTTCACTATATATAGCAATATCTATGGGATTATCTTACACTGATTTTTATTTTTTTCGCGAAAAAATAAGGTCATCCCATGCGGGACGACCCTCTTTTGTAATCTTATAAGTACTAAGAGTCAGTAATTATTCGATGATCTTGGAAACGTTTCCTGCGCCTACAGTATGACCACCCTCACGGATAGCGAACTTAAGACCCTGCTCCATAGCGATAGGTGTGATAAGGTCAGCTGTGATGGTTACGTGGTCACCAGGCATGCACATGTCTGTGCCCTCAGGAAGAGCGATGTTACCGGTAACGTCTGTTGTTCTGAAGTAGAACTGAGGACGATAGCCGTTGAAGAAGGGCTTGTGACGGCCACCCTCTTCCTTTGTAAGAACGTAAACCTGTCCCTCGAACTTTGTGTGAGGAGTTGTTGAACCGGGCTTAGCGAGAACCTGGCCTCTCTCAACTTCCTTACGGTCGATACCACGGAGGAGGCAACCGATGTTGTCGCCGGCCTCAGCCTGATCCATGGACTTACGGAACATCTCAACGCCTGTGATAACTGTGGACTTGGGCTCATCCTGGAGACCAACGATCTCAGCAGCGTCACCAACCTTAACTGTACCTCTCTCGAGACGGCCTGTAGCAACTGTACCACGACCGGAGATCGTGAATACGTCCTCAACAGGCATAAGGAAAGGCTTGTCAACAGGTCTTTCAGGTGTTGCGATATAAGAGTCAACTGCAGCCATGAGCTCAACGATAGAAGCATACTCAGGAGCAGAAGGATCTGTAGATGTAGACTCGAGAGCCTGGAGAGCAGAACCACGGATGATAGGTGTATCATCGCCAGGGAACTCATACTGGTTGAGGAGGTCACGGATGTCCATCTCAACGAGTTCGAGGAGCTCTTCGTCATCAACCTGGTCGCACTTGTTCATGTATACAACAATGTAAGGAACGCCAACCTGACGAGCGAGCAGGATGTGCTCACGTGTCTGAGCCATAGGACCGTCAGAAGCAGCAACTACGAGGATAGCACCATCCATCTGAGCTGCACCTGTGATCATGTTCTTGATGTAGTCAGCGTGACCGGGGCAGTCAACGTGAGCATAGTGACGAGCTTCTGTCTCATACTCAACGTGAGCTGTGTTGATCGTGATACCACGAGCTCTCTCCTCGGGTGCGGAGTCAATGTTACCATAATCCTTAAACTCTGCGCCGCCCTTCATAGCAAGAACCTTGGTGATAGCAGCTGTAAGAGTTGTCTTACCATGGTCAACGTGACCAATGGTTCCGATGTTTACGTGTGGCTTGTTACGTACGAACTTTTCCTTAGCCATTTTAATTTCCTCCTAAAGAAGTAATAGTAATCTTTTGTTCCGCAATTTTCACGCGATACCGAATATTGTACAAAGTTTTTTGTAATGTTTCAAGTATCGGCTTCAAATATACGGTCTTAAGATGCGAAAAACATCTTATTTCTTGAGAATGTCCTCCATTATGCTGCGGGGTGTCTCCGCAAAGTGGCTGATCTGCATAACGAATGTGCCTCGGCCCTGAGTTGCGGAACGCAATGCTGTAGCATAACCGAACATGTTTGCAAGAGGTACCTCTGCGTGGATCTGCTGGGAACCGTTGAGAGGCTCGATCGTCTTGATGGCACCACGGCGTGCATTGAGGCCGCCGATAACGTCGCCCAGATATTCATCCGGAACTTCAACGTCAACCTTCATGACAGGCTCGAGCAATGCAGGATCAGCCTTGGCCATACCTGCCTTGAATCCCATGGAACCTGCGATCTTGAACGCCATCTCAGAAGAGTCGACATCATGTGAGGAACCGTCGTAAACGGTAACCTTGACGTCAACTACCGGGTAGCCGCCCAGGACACCTGCCTGCATAGCTTCCTGAACACCGGCATCGATAGGAGCGATGAACTCCTTCGGGATGGAGCCGCCGACTGTAGCGTTGACGAACTCGTAACCCTTACCGGGCTCCTGAGGCTCGAGTCGGAGCCAGCAGTGACCATACTGACCGTGACCGCCGGACTGACGGACGAACTTTCCTTCCGCCTCGACTGTCTTTCTGATGGTCTCCTTGTAGGATACCTGAGGTGCACCTACGTTAGCTTCGACCTTGAACTCACGGAACAGACGGTCAACGATGATATCGAGGTGCAACTCACCCATACCTGCGATGATCGTTTGTCCTGTTTCATTGTTAGTATAAGTACGGAATGTAGGATCTTCCTCTGCGAGCTTCTGCAAAGCGATGATCATCTTCTCCTGAGAAGCACGGCTCTTAGGTTCGATTGCGACCTCGATAACAGGCTCGGGGAATTCCATGGATTCCAGGATGATCGGTGCATCTTCTGTGCAGAGAGTATCACCTGTTGTCGTATCCTTAAGTCCTACCGCAGCTGCGATATCACCTGAGAATACTTCGCTGATCTCTTTACGCTCGTTAGCGTGCATCTGAACGATACGTCCGATCCTCTCCTTCTTGCCCTTTGTTGCATTGAGAACATAGGAACCGGATTCCAAAACACCGGAATAAACTCTGAAGAAGCAGAGCTTACCGACATAAGGATCGGTTGCGATCTTAAATGCAAGAGCTGCGAAAGGACCCTTATCGTCTGCAGGTCTTTCCTCTTCTTCCTCTGTATCAGGGTTAACACCCTTGATGGCAGGGATATCAAGAGGAGAAGGCATGTAATCGACGATAGCGTCGAGCAACATCTGGACACCCTTGTTTCTAAGGGATGTACCGCAAGTTACAGGGATAACCTTACACTCGCATGTTGCCTTACGAAGTGCGGCCTTGAGCTCTTCGACTGTGACTTCTTCACCCTCAAGATACTTCATGGTCAGTTCATCATCTGTCTCACAGATCTTCTCGACCATCTCTTCTCTTGCAGCCTTAACGGCATCAGCCATGTCAGCGGGAACCTCACGGTCCTCGTACTCTTTACCGTCTTCACTTGTGTAGACCTCGGCACGAAGTGTCATAAGGTCTATGATTCCTTCAAAATCACTCTCTTTACCGATAGGCATCTGAATAGCGACAGGTACGTTCTTCAGTCTCTCGGAGATCATGTTGCAGACATTGTTGAAATCTGCGCCCATGATGTCCATCTTGTTGACGAAGACCATACGCGGAACGCCGTAGTGCTCAGCCTGTCTCCAAACAGTCTCTGTCTGAGGTTCAACGCCGCCTCTTGCGGACATGACCGTAACAGCACCGTCAAGAACACGCAGGGATCTTTCAACTTCTACCGTAAAGTCAACGTGGCCGGGAGTATCGATGATGTTGATACGATGTCCCTTCCAGGGTGCCGTTGTAGCAGCAGAGGTGATCGTGATACCTCTTTCCTGCTCCTGGACCATCCAGTCCATTGTAGCAGCACCGTCGTGAACCTCACCCAATACACGGTTGATACCGGAATAGTAGAGGATACGCTCGGTCGTTGTCGTCTTACCTGCGTCAATGTGAGCCATGATACCGATATTACGGGTCTTTTCGAGTGGATACTGTCTTTGCTCCATCTTTTCTTTTGCTCCTTGTCGCTCTTATCAGCGGTTGTAGTGTGCGAATGCCTTGTTAGCCTCGGCCATTCTGTGCATTTCTTCCTTCTTCTTGAAAGCACCGCCTGTACCGTTAGCTGCATCCATGAGCTCAGCTGCGAGACGCTCCTTCATGGTGCGCTCGGATCTGTTTCTGGAGAAGTTAACGATCCAACGGAGACCTAATGTAAGCTTTCTGTCAGGTCTTACTTCCATAGGGATCTGGTAGTTGGCACCACCTACACGGCGTGCCTTGCACTCGAGGTCCGGCATTACGTTGTCAAGAGCCTTGTAGAATACATCGATAGGCTCTTCGCCTGTGCGCTCCTTGATGATATCAAAAGCGCCGTAACAAATTTTCTGAGCTACGCCCTTCTTGCCGTCGAGCATGATGTTGTTGATGAGCTTAGACACCTTAACATCATTGTAGACGGGATCCGGAAGGACCTCTCTCTTTGGGATATTGCCTTTTCTTGGCACTGGTCTTCCCTCCTTTATGATTCACAGTTATCTGAAACCATAGGTACTCACGTTTCAGTTTTTGGCCTAATGGACGTGTCGTGCGCTCGAGTAAGCAATGTCCTGATATATGAACAATGTACTGAACGCGTTAAATTGTCCAATCCTGTTTTGTTGGTCCGACAGGGTATTCCTGTCCGACACCGGGATCACTTCTTAACCTTTGCAGCCTTGGGCTTCTTAGCACCGTACTTGGAACGGCCCTGCATACGACCCGTAACGCCTGCTGTATCAAGAGTACCTCTGATGATGTGGTAACGTACACCAGGGAGGTCCTTAACACGGCCGCCACGGATGAGTACTACAGAGTGCTCCTGAAGGTTATGTCCGATACCCGGGATGTAAGCAGTTACTTCATAGCTGTTGGTAAGACGTACACGGGCAACCTTACGGAGAGCCGAGTTAGGCTTCTTAGGAGTTACCGTCTTAACAACCGTGCAAACACCACGCTTTTGAGGAGAAGAGAAGTTTGTCTCTTTCTTCTTGATGGTGTTGGTACCAAACTGCAAAGCCGGGGAAGCAGACTTATATGTCTTTGACTGTCTGCCGGACTTAACTAATTGATTGAACGTTGGCATCAATACATCTCCTTTCTTGATTATTTACCCGCACCGAAAACCTTATGTCTCATCCGCCTCCCGAAAAGGGCCGCAAAAATACGACGCAAGGCATCTTGCGAGCAATTAAGTTTACACCCGCACTTTTCGAAAGTAAACCCCAAATTTTTTATTTATTTAGTTATAAATTTGCATTGCAATTAGCGGGACAATTCTTTATACTTCTCAATGGTAATTTTTTATATAAATAAGAAGGAGTGTACCCTATATGAAAGTTAACATCACTGAAACGGTGTTGCGTGATGCCCAGCAATCGCTCATCGCCACACGTATGCCCTTCTCCGACTTTGAGGGAATCTTAGAGACATTGGACAATGCCGGCTACTATTCTCTTGAGTGTTGGGGCGGCGCAACATTTGACTCCTGCCTTCGTTACTTAGACGAAGATCCCTGGGAGAGACTGCGCAAGATCAAGGCTGTCTGCAAGAAGACACCTCTCCAGATGCTCATCCGCGGCCAGAACATCTTAGGCTACAAGCACTATCCGGATGATGTCGTAAGACTCTTCTGCCGTAAGGCTGCTGAGTGCGGCATGGATATCTTCAGGATCTTCGACGCTTTGAACGACTTCAGGAACATCGAAGTCTGCATCGACGAAGTCAAGAAGTGTGGCAAGCATGCTCAGGGCTGCATCTGCTACACCACATCCCCTGTTCACACCATCCCCAAGTATGTTGAGATGTGTAAGGAACTCGAGGCTATGGGTGTTGACTCCATCGCTATCAAGGATATGGCAGGTATCTGCTCTCCTAAGGAAGCATATGATCTCGTTAAGGCTCTGAAGAGCGAGGTTTCTGTTCCTCTCTTCTTCCATACACACCACACAACAGGCATGGGCCCCATGACTCTCATGAAGGCTGTTGAGGCCGGTTGCGACGGTATCGACTGCGCTATCTCCACGATGGGCGGCGGTACATCCCAGCCTGCTACAGAGACAATGGCTTACACACTGAGCCAGTTCGGCTACGAGTCCGGTCTTGATATGGACAAGCTCAAGGAGATCGCTGACTACTTCGTACCCGTAAGAAAGAAGTTCCTTGATAACGGAACTCTCAATCCTACAGTCATGGGTATCAAGGCTGACATCCTCAAGTATCAGGTTCCCGGCGGAATGCTTTCCAACATGATCGCAAACCTCAAGGACATGAACGCTCTTGATAAGTTCGACGAAGCTCTTGCCGAGATCCCTGCAGTCCGTAAGGACATGGGTTATCCCCCGCTCGTTACGCCTCTGTCCCAGATGGTTGGTAACCAGGCTGTATCCAACGTCCTCCTGGGCGAGAGATATAAGAACATCTCCAAGGAGATCAAGGCTTACCTCCGTGGTGAGTACGGAAGAGCTCCCGGAGAGATCAATCAGGAAATCATCGACAGATGCTGGAAGCCCGAAGAACTCGTTCAGGGCCGTTATGCCGATACTTTGGAGCCTCTCTTCGAGAAGACAAAGGCTGAGCTCGGCAAGAAGGCAAGATCTGATGAGGACGTTCTTTCCTACATCGCTTTCCCTCAGGTTGCAGAGAAGTTCTTCGAAGCACGTGAGGAGAAAGAATCCAATACAGTAAACTACACGATCGAGAAGGTGGAGGACTGATTATGAGCACCACACTGATTCAATTCGCTGAAAGAGGAAACGTGCTCTCTATTCCTGACGCTCTCAAGAACGCGGGCTTTACCATCCTGGTCGTTTTCGCTGTACTCTGCCTGATCTTCATCATCATCTCCATTGCAGGAAAGATCTTCTCTGCAACGGGCAAGGCAGAAAAGCCGGCTGCAGCAGCTGCAACACCGGCAGCAGCACCGGCGGCAGCCGCAATTGCCGAAGAGGAGTTCTCCTCCGGTTCATTAAGGCTCAAAGGATGTGACGAGAAGACTGCAGCCATGATCATGGCCATCGTGAGCGACAATACGGGAATCCCGTTGTCAGAGCTCGTTTTCAAGTCCATAACCCTCGTAGAAGATAAATAAAGGAGAACACCTCATGATCTACAAAGTAACAATTAATGACAAAGAATATGAAGTCGAGGTAGAGAAGGGTAAGGCTAACGTGCTCCGCACAACAGCCGTTACCGCTGCTCCCGCACCTGCCGCAGCTCCCGCTGCAGCTCCTGCTCCTGCCGCAGCACCTGCACCCGCAGCAGCTCCCGCTGTTGCTGCAGCAGCCGGCACAACACCCGTTAACTCACCTATGCCCGGTACTATCATCGATGTTAAGGTAGCTGTCGGACAGGCAGTTAAGGAAGGCGAGTTGGTCGTAATCCTCGAAGCCATGAAGATGGAGAACGAGATCTACGCACCTTGCGCAGGAACCGTTGCTCAGGTTTTGACTTCAAAAGGCGCTTCAGTCAGCACAGGCGATGCCCTTATCACGATTTCTTGATTGGAGGCATAGATAATGATTGAAGTAATTAGTGATTTATGGAGCCAGTCGGGCATTGCCAATATGACCTGGCAGCAGGGCGTGATGCTTCTGATATCATTCATCCTGTTCTACCTGGCCATCAAGAAGCAGTTCGAACCGCTCCTCCTTCTTCCTATAGCATTCGGTATGATGCTTACAAACCTCCCTTGGCCCGGCGGCGGAATCTTCCACCCCGAGTGGTTTGAGGGCGGCATCAACTGGGCTGCCCTTGGCGGTCACGGAGTCAACGCTGCCGGTGTCGAAGTTGAACCCGGTCTCTTTGACTTCCTCTATATCGGAATCAAGCTCGATATCTTCCCCTGCCTTATCTTCATGGCAGTCGGTGCAATGACAGACTTCGGTCCCTTGATCTCAAGGCCTTCGAGCTTCTTTATGGGTGCAGGCGCTCAGTTCGGTATCTCCTTCGCTTTCGTAGTAGCTACCATCTTGGACTTCGATGCTCAGGGCGCAGCTTCCATCGCCATCATCGGCGGTGCTGACGGCCCTACGGCTATCTACCTCACATCCAAGCTCGCTCCCGAGCTCCTCGGTGCTATCGCTATCGCAGCATATTCATACATGGCCCTGATCCCTATGATCCAGCCGCCTATCATGAAGCTGCTGACGACAAAGAAGATGCGCCAGGTAAAGATGGAGCAGACAAGACCCGTATCCAAGGTCGAGAAGATCTGCTTCCCTGTAATCGTATCCGTAGTATGTATCCTCATACTCCCTACGGTTGCTCCTCTCCTCGGCTGCCTCATGCTCGGTAACCTCTTCAGAGAGTCCGGCGTTACTGAAAGACTTTCCGACACTGCACAGAATGCTCTCTGCAACATCGTAACGATCTTCCTCGGAACATCCGTTGGTGCTACAGCTATCGGAACGAACTTCCTTAAGCTCGAGACGATCAAGATCATCTTCTTAGGTCTTGCAGCATTCGCTTTCGCTACAGTCGGCGGTCTTCTCATCGGTATCGTTATGTATCACCTGTCCAAGGGTAAGATCAATCCTCTTATCGGTGCAGCAGGCGTTTCCGCCGTTCCTATGGCAGCACGTGTTGCTTCCAAGGTCGGTCAGAAAGAGAACCCTTCCAACTTCCTTCTCATGCATGCCATGGGTCCGAACGTTGCAGGCGTTATCGGTTCTGCCGTTGCAGCAGGTGTACTCCTTAGCCTCTTCGGCTGATAAGATCAAACAACAGATCAATGATAAAACCCGGGGTTCTGCCCCGGGTTTTTCTTTATCTATATAGTAATTAATTATATATAAGATAAAAACGAACCAGTCTTCATCATGATGGTAATTGCCTTGGACATACTATCCGTAATTACAGATCTCTTCGATGCATACACGGTAAAAGGGCGGATCGGTTGCTTTGTCATAACTGCCGTCATGTTCCTGCCAGCTCAACGCACCTTGCTGAGCATGTGTAAGGCCTTATCAAGTATAGTAAGGACTATAACCATCTGTCTTATCAACGTTCAAACAAAAAAATCCCGGGGCATCTTAGCCCCGGGATCCTGAATTTGATCAAATAGCTCTCAATCAGTCACGACCTGACATAATTATCCGACCTGCTTTACCTGTATAGAATAATCGGTTGAGCTGAGATTTACAGAAGAGGAATTAAAGAAATTCCAGATCTTTATGTAGTATGTTCCGGAAGTGCTCGGTGTAAAATCAAGATATTCGCCATTGTTATTATCCATATTATAGGATATCGAGTAACCATATTTATCTGTCATATCTGCACCGGGCTCGAATCCGCTGATAAGGAGAGTCGTGTCCATGAATCTGTCCTTGTATCCGCTCATGGTGAACCTGTATGTCTTTCCAGCGGTTACATTGAACTTAAACCAGTCCTCATCAAGTGTGTAATTATTATTCATCCACTTGTTGTAATCACCGATCTCACCCTTGCAGGCTTTACCGAGTGTAATGGCTGTTGCTGTCTTATAGGTATCATTAGGTTCCTTCTCGCTGGTACTTCCGCCGGAAGGAGCGGTTGTAGGATTAGCAGGATTGGTCGTAGGCTTAGCTGTGGGCTTAGCTGTGGGCTTTGCCGTAGGTGTAGGTGTTGCCTTCTTGCCGCCGTTAACAGCCAGATCGAACTTATAGAGGAATGTAACCATCTGTCTTCTCAGGCAGTTGCCGTTAGGCTTGAATGTACCGTCTTTGTAACCTGCTACGATCTTCTTCTCGGATGCCCAGAGGACTGCCTTGTAGAAGTAATCCTTAGCCTTAACATCCTTGAACTTGTTGGTCTTTGTCTTGGGAGCGGGCTTGCCGGCAAGACGCCAGAGGAAAGTAACGGCATGCTTACGTGCGCATACGATCTGAGGACCGAATGTTCCGTTCTTATATCCTTCAACGATGCCCTTCTCGTTACCCCAGAGAACTGCCTTGTAGAAATAATCTGTCTTCTTGACATCGGAGAACTTGCAGGTTGTTGTCTTGGGAGCCGGGCTTCCCTTAAGTCTCCAGAGGAATGTTACCATCTGAGCTCTGGTACAGTCGTTGGCGGGCTTAAACTTGGTCTGGTTGTCGTACCCCTTAACTACGTCCTTGGAAGACAGGTAGTATGTAGGTGTATACCAGAAATTCTTAGCATTCTTAACATCAGAATAGATAACCTTGACATTGCACTTTACTGTCTCACTGCCGTGCTTACCTGTGATGACTACATCACCGATCTTCTTGGCTGTAACTACACCAACACTGTTGACTGTTGCGATCGCCTTGTCAGAAGATGACCATTTGATATCAGCAAAGGAGGTGTAAGGGATCTGGATCGACATACGGCTCTTGTTGACAACCTGGCAGGATATCGTCTCTCCGTCGTTTACAGTCTGGATACCAGCATTCTTTACGGGCTTTACAGCCTTGGTGTTGTCGATAAGATTATATTTCTTGAGATCTTCCATGGTGCCCGAAGTGATCCTTCTTGCAAGGTTGAACTTGCCCGTTACACCTGCAACGTGGATACCTGCAACATAGTTATCCTTGTCAAAAACAGGACCGCCGCTGTTGCCAGCGATAGTATCAGCCGTATAGGACAGGAGGTACTTGTCGTCTACTTTAACAGTCTTGCTTCCGTTCTTGTATGAATAACCGGGAGTAACCTTGCCTGTAGCCATTCTCAAAGGCTCCTTGTCAAGGCGGTAACCGCCTACCTTAAAGTCCTTGCCCTTAAGTGCGGAATCAGAGAATGCCTTAATGCCGAAGTGTCCTGTTATGGAACCAATGGGCTGGCTGAATACGACGTAAGCATAATCGTAATCTTCTTCCTGGATGGAACCGGCATATGTTCCGGCAAGGTAGGTCGAACTGTAGTAATAAGTCTTGCAGCCGTTGGTCTGGACAATATAACTCTCATCCTTGCTGTTGTAACCGAACTTACAGTTGATAGACGAAAGCTTCTTCTTGCAGTTGGAACAGATTACACAGTGGCCGGCAGTCAACATGGTGTTATCGGAGATCATGAATCCTGTACCGTAACCTGCGTGTCCGCACTCGTACGCCATATAAATGTGAGCGATAGCCGAATAAGGATACTTGGTCGTATCATTGATCGTCTTTCTGTCATCGCTTCCAATGATGGCCTCGGTACCGTAGCCCGTGCCATACTCGATGCTCTCTTTAATGCCCTTCTGCTTTGCAAGACCGTCAGCTTCAACTTCGGTCTCATCAACAGGCTCTGCTGCTGTTTCTTCTGCTGTCTCATCAGTTGCTGCAGCAACAGGTGCAGATACTCCGAAGACTCCGAAGACTGCGGACGCTGCGAGAACGAGAGCCAGTGTCTTAATGATTCTGTTTTTCATCATAAAATTCCCCTTCATAGAAATTTGCAAGTAATCCCGGGGCACCAAAAAGATGCCTCGGGATCTTCAGTTCTCAATTAACCCAAATAATAATTCATAAATGTAATTATTTCTTCTTATTGATGTTGTTGTCGTACTTGTAAAGGAATGTAACCATCTGGCGTCTTAAGCACTTGCCCTTAGGCTTGAATGTTCCATCCTTATAACCTGCAACGATCTTCTTGTTGGATGCCCAGATAACTGCATTGTAGAAGTAATCTGTCTTCTTTACATCCTTGAAAGGATTCTTAGAACCTACAGAAGGCTGACCTGCCATTCTCCAAAGGAATGTAACAGTCTGTGCTCTTGTGCAGACACCCTTAGGGCTGAACTTGGTCTTGGAAGTACCTGTTGTGATACCCTTCTCAACTGCCCAGAGAACTGCCTTGTAGAAGTAATCAGACTTCTTTACATCCGTGAACTTGCAGGATGTCGACTTGGGAGCCGGGCTGCCTGCGAGTCTCCAGAGGAATGTAACCATCTGAGCTCTTGTACAATCATTGCCGGGCTTGAACTTTGTCTGCTTGTCGTAACCCTTAACGACATCCTTGTTGGTCAGGTAGTATGTAGGTGTATACCAGAAATCACCGGTATTCTTTACATCCTTGTACTGTACCAGGAGATTGCACTTTGTAGCGACATTGCCGATCTTTCCCGTGATGACACAAGCTCCTGCCTGGATACCTTTAACATTACCGCTTGCGTCAACTGTAGCGATCTTCGTATTGGAAGAAGTCCATGTGGGCTTGTTGCTAACACCATTGATCTTAAGAAGGATCTTGCTGCCGCATACAACGGTAGCTTCGTTATCACTCTTAGCATACTGAAGGAGCTTAACGGGAGATTCCTTCAGTGAAAACTTATATGCAGTGGATTTTAATTGGCCGTTCGGAATACCCTTACCATTCTTTGATGCGTAATTGAAGAAGTTGTGAACCTTGATATAGAAAGTTCCGCTCTCCTTGGCTTCAAAATCGTAATAATCTTCCTTGCCAATTCTGCCGGACAGATACTCACCTGTTTTTTCATTCTTGGCTGCATCCTTACCATAAAATGCGTCGATCAGAAGAGTAGTCGGTGCCCACTTGCTGGTAAAGTCAGAGAAGGTAAATCTGTATGACTTACCCTTGGTAACCTTGACCTTAAACCAGTCATCATCTTCTTTGTATTTATTGTTCAACCAAATGTAGTAATCACCGATCTCTCCGCTGTATGTCTTGCCGAGTGTGATGGATGTGGCCTTGTCATACGTGTCATTCGGCTCGTTCGGGTCAGATGCAGCTGCAAAGACCGTACCGAGTGAAAGACCTGTAACCATTGTTACGGTAGCCAGCAAACCCGTAACTGCTTTTACAAATTTCTTCATAGTATTTCCCCTTCATTCATTTTTATTTCTCCAGCCCTATAGGCTGTCAAAACCCGGATAAAAAGTAAAAACGTGCCTCCCTGTATAGTCGCAGGGAGGCAACGATAGAAAATTATCAGAGCTTAGGGCCGGCCTCTACGAGAGCCTTGCCAGCTTCATTTGTCTCATACTTCTTGAAGTTCTTGATGAATCTGCCTGCAAGATCCTGAGCTTTCTTGTCCCACTCAGCTGCATCAGCATATGTATCTCTGGGATCGAGGATCTCAGTGGATACGCCGGGGAGCTCTGTAGGTACTTCGAAATCGAAGTAAGGGATCTTCTTTGTAGGAGCATCCTTGATGGAACCGTCGAGGATAGCATCGATGATTCCACGTGTATCAGGAATGGAGATTCTCTTGCCTGTGCCGTTCCAGCCTGTGTTAACGAGGTAAGCCTTAGCGCCGACCTTCTCCATCTTCCTTACGAGCTCTTCAGCATACTTTGTAGGATGGAGTTCGAGGAATGCCTGACCGAAGCAAGCGGAGAATGTAGGAGTAGGCTCGGTGATTCCGCGCTCTGTACCTGCAAGCTTAGCCGTGAAGCCGGACAGGAAGTAGTACTTTGTCTGCTCAGGAGTCAGGATGGAGACAGGAGGCAGAACGCCGAAAGCGTCAGCAGAAAGGAAGATAACGTTGTCTGCATCAGGCCCGGAAGAGATCTGGTTAACGTTCTTAGCGATCTTCTCGATGTGATCGATAGGATAGGAAACACGTGTGTTCTCTGTAACGGACTTGTCTGCGAAGTCGATCTTGCCGGCTTCGTCAACTGTAACGTTCTCAAGAAGAGCGTCTCTCTTGATAGCGTTGTAGATGTCAGGCTCGTTCTCCTTGGAGAGGTTGATAACCTTAGCATAGCAGCCGCCCTCGAAGTTGAAGACGCCGTTGTCGTCCCAGCCGTGCTCGTCATCACCGATGAGGAGTCTCTTAGGATCTGTGGAAAG
>JAGAAI010000097.1 GCA_017615325.1 Clostridiales bacterium
AAGGGGATTGGCTGACAGTTTTTTTGGCGGATGCTTGATCCAAAGAGGCTGACGTCAGGCCAATTACTCCCCGTATTATAAGAAAAGTGCAACTGTCGGAGTTAATTACTCTCTAACAATTACACTTTCTATGGTACTAAAAGAGGCTGACACCTGTCAGCCTCCCTGTCATATATTGATAATGTCTCTTACTCGAGCTCGAACGCACCCGTATAGAGCTGATAGTATGTGCCCTTCTCGTCGATGAGCTTCTCATGGCTGCCACGCTCTATGATGTGACCGTGATCCAATACCATGATGACGTCTGAATCCATGACCGTTGACAGACGGTGGGCTATAACGAATACCGTACGTCCTTCCATGAGCTTATCCATACCGCGCTGCACGATCTTCTCAGTACGCGTATCGATCGAAGATGTAGCTTCGTCGAGGATCATTACCGGCGGATCCGCAACAGCCGCACGGGCGATCGCAATAAGCTGGCGCTGACCCTGTGACAGGTTGGAACCGTTATTCGAAAGCGGTGTGTTGTAACCTTCAGGGAGACGCTCGATGAAGTCATCTGCACCTGCAAGGCGGGCTGCGTCACGGCACTCTTCGTCCGAAGCATCAAGACGGCCGTAACGGATGTTATCCATAACAGTTCCCGTAAAGAGGTTTGTCTCCTGGAGAACTAACCCTAAGGAGCGCCTTAAGTCCTTCTTCTTTATCTTGTTGACGTTGATGCCGTCGTAACGGATCTTACCGTCAGCTATATCGTAGAAGCGGTTGATGAGGTTCGTGATGGTCGTCTTGCCTGCACCCGTTGCTCCGACGAAGGCAACCTTCTGACCGGGCTCGGCGAATACAGAGATATCGTAGAGGACCTGCTTGCCCGCAACATACTCAAAGTCGACTTCTGTAAGGACAACATCTCCTTCGACAGGTACAAACGTAACCGTGCCTTCTGCCTGGTGGGGATGACGCCATGCCCATACACCGTCTGCATCAGCCGTCTCAACATATTCGCCGGCTTCGTTCTTCTTAGCCTTTGTAAGAGTTACATATCCTTCGTCAGCCTCGGCGGGCTCATCGATCAGGGCAAAGATCCTCTTTGCACCGGCGCCTGCCATAACTACTGCGTTGACCTGCATGGTGAGCTGGTTGATCTGACCCATGAACTGCTTGGACATATTAAGGAAAGGCACGAGGATCGAGATATCGAGTGCCATACGTGATATCGAGATGTTGGGCGCATGTGTCAGGAGCAATATGCCTCCGACCGTTGCAAGGAGAACGTAGAGGATATTACCGATGTTGTTGACTATAGGACCCAGGATGTTTGCGTAAGCGTTGGCTTTCGCACTGTCGGAGCATAGCTCGTCGTTAAGCTTGTTGAACTCTTCGATGCCCTGCTTTTCGTGATTGAAGACCTTGATGACCTTCTGTCCGTTCATCATCTCCTGAACATATCCTTCTGTCGCGGCAACTGCCTGCTGCTGTCTTACGAAGTACTTGGCAGAACCGCCGCCGATCTTACCGCTGACTAGTGCCATGGCAACGACACCGGCTACGAGGACCAAGGTCAGCCAGAGGCTGTAGTAGTTCATTATATAGAATACGGTAACGAGCGTGACGGCAGCCTGGAGCATCGAAGGCAGTGCCATGGATATGAGCTGTCTTAATGTATCGATATCATTGGTGTAGTGGCTCATTATGTAGCCGTGCTTATGCGTATCGAAATACCTTATCGGAAGACGCTGCATGGTGGAGAACATGTCGCGTCTGAAGTTGTGGAGGAACTTCTGCGTCATGTAAGCCAAAAGCTGGCTCTGCAGTACGCTTAAGACAAGCGCAAGGGCATAAAGGCCTATGAGGATCAGGAGCAGGGGCATGATCTCCTTACTTGCAGCATCCCAGTCTCCTGCCTCCCAATACTGTTCGATAACAGCTATTACCTTCTGAATAAAGACAGAAGGAACAGACGCAACAACAGCGTTAGTCAGGACACATACGATGATGATAGGCGCTAAGACCGGGAAGTATTTGAAATACTGCTTTAAGACTCTCTTGAGGCTGCCTGATGCCTCTTTGATCTCGGACGGTGATACTGCTCCGCGGCGTCTGCCGCCGTGTGGTCCGCGCGGTGCTTCTTTATTAGCGCTCATTGCTCATCCCCTCCTTTCGTCTGTTGTTCATATATCTCGCGATAGATGTCGCTCGACTTCAGGAGCTCATCGTGTGTTCCGCTTGATACGAGCTTACCGCCCTCCATTATGAGGATCAGGTCAGCATCCATTACGGAAGCAACACGCTGGGCGATTATTATCTTGGTAGTCTCAGGAATGTATTCCTTAAGTCCCTTACGGATAAGGGCATCCGTACGCATGTCGACAGCAGATGTCGAGTCGTCCAAGATCAGGATCTTGGGGTTCTTAAGAAGAGCCCTTGCGATACAGAGTCTCTGCTTCTGGCCGCCGGAGACGTTGGTACCGCCCTGCTCGATGTGGGTATCGTATCCGTCCGGGAATGAATTGATGAACTCATCCGCACAGGCAAGCTTTGCAGCAGCAAAGATCTCTTCATCCGTCGCATTCTCGTTACCCCATTTGAGGTTCTCCCTGATCGTGCCTGAGAAGAGTTCGTTCTTCTGCAAAACGACGGAGACGTTGTCACGCAGGAACTTCAGGTCGTATTCCTTTACCGGGCGTCCTCCGACCTTTACTTCCCCCACTGTAGCATCGTAAAGCCTCGGGATCAGCTGGATAAGCGAAGTCTTACCTGAACCGGTTCCGCCCAATACACCGACGGTCATGCCGGATTCGATCCTGACGTTGATATCGCACAGGGCATTGAGCTTGGCGGTCTCGGAATACTTGAAAGAGACATCCTTAAACTCGATCGAACCGTCGGTCATCTCTGTCACGGCATTCTCGGGATTTGTAATGGAGGGGTTCTCTCTCAACACTTCGGCGATCCTCTTTATGGACTCGACAGACATCGTGAGGACGATATAGATCATGTTTATCATCATGAGCGACATCAGGATTTGGAAGCCGTAGGTGATCATGGCGGAGATCTGTCCGACATCGATCAGGACACCTTTGCTCTTTACGATCATCTCGGATCCGACAAAGAGTACGAAAGCCAGATTGAAGTATAAGCAGAGCTGCATGATGGGACCGTTAAGTCCAACGATCCTCTCAGCCTTGGTAAAGTCACGCCTGATGTCATCAGATGCGTCTTCGAACTTCTCCGACTCATATTCCTCACGGGCAAAACCCTTAACAACGCGCATGCCGCGGACGTTCTCCTCTACGGATTCATTGAGTCTGTCGTATTTGCGGAAGACCGATCTGAATGCCGGCATCGCAAGGCGCCCGATGATAATTAGTCCGAAAAGCAAAACAGGGATGATTACCAGGAATGTCGTGGCAAGTCTCCCTCCCATTATCGTTCCCATGACGATCGCAAACATGAGCATTACAGGGGCCCTGACAGCGATCCTTATGCACATCATGTAAGCATTCTGAACATTGGTTATGTCGGTCGTCATCCTGGTAACAAGTGAAGATGACGAGAATTTATCGATATTGGCAAAGGAGAAATCCTGGATCTTAACATACATATCGTGGCGCAGGTTTCTCGCAAGTCCTGCCGAAGCGAAAGCGGAATGCTTTCCTGCCAGGACGCCGAATGCCAGTGATGCCAAAGCAGCTGCAACCATGAGAAGACCTGTGGATACGATCCCGCCTAAGCCCTCGCCTGCCTTGATCCTGTTGACAAGATAAGATGTGATGAAAGGTATCAACACCTCCATGACAACTTCGCCGATTATAAAGATGAGACAGAGGATCGTAGGTTTAAGATTCTCTCTTACGCTCTTCAATATCGTCAAAATGTTTTTAAACATCAAACCCTCCACGGCCTTTTATTCAAAGACCGCCCTCTAATAAATATAGGAATAAAAACTTTACTCGCGTATTTTATCATTGTATAGGGGGTTAAAACAACTATATAATGTCCCTATGAAAATTTCGAAGACAGCAGTTTTGGCCCTGATATTTATCCTCGCGGTATCCCCGTTTTCATTAAACGCGGCATGCCTTGAAGGAAGATCTGCAGGCGACGGCGATGTCAGCATCGCGATAACCAACCTCAAGATAACCATACCTGAATACCCCCAGGCCTTTCAGGACAATGTTTTCGAGTCAGAAGATGCTGCCCGGGAAAAAGCAAAGAAATACACATACAAAAGATACACTGACTTCAAAGGAACTTATGCCCTTACGGCATCAGTAGGCATAGAAGCGCATCTCGGGGCGGATATCAGCCCTGCTATCCTTTCTCTGGAGCCCATGTTCTGGAGATCCAGCAACAGTGAAGTTGCTCAAATCTCGGAAGAAGGCGTTCTCACAACAGTGGCACCCGGCATAGCGGTCATAACCCTGACTGATGAAGCAGAAAGAAGGTCGTGCGAGCTCATCGTAACCGTAATGAACGGGGATAAGACCGACCTTGAGACTTTCGATTACATCCCGGATTTTGCGTTGGCAAGAGAAGGGCTTGCTGCTAACCTTTCTATTTTCGCTACTAGGATGGATCTTGCCAAAGCCCTCTGGCACATCAAGAACAGCCCCTCTTATCTTCCGACATATTCGGACGAGCAGAACGCTCAGTATATGGTCGCAGACATGGAACTATTCCCTGATGCGCGCGGCCTTAACATTTACCTTAGCCGCGAAGATCTGGCTTACGCGCTATGGAGATACAGCGGCTGTCCCAAGGCAAGATCCAATGAGATCTTCGCCAACATGAAGAATGTTCCTGAAGAGTTTTCCGATGTCGACCCGGAAAGCAACTGCTACGATGCCATAAAGTGGATAGTCAACGAAAGGCTCATGAACCCCCAGGAAGAAGACCTCTTCAATCCCAATGCAACAGTAGGTAAGGAGTTCTTTACTCAGACTCTCTATAAATACTGTGTCAGGTATTCCCACATCAGCAATGTCAATGTGAGGAGCATCTTCGACAAGAAGCGCAAAAAGGACGAGAAGGATGTCGATAACGGTACATGGAAAAAGATTACGGGAGCCGAGATCAAGGATACAGACATCTACGACATGGCAATGGAATATGTTGAACTTAACCAGACTGAACACAAGTACAAATACCAGTACGGTGCGAACAACATCACGACAGGCGAACTCGACTGTTCCGCTTTCGTAACCCACATCTACAAGACCCTTCTCGGCACTGTCGAATATAAGGAGACCAAATCCCAGGGTTCCTATAAGGAGAGTCCGGACAAGACAAAGACCCCTTACACTTCCTACAGCGGTTACAAGGGTTGGAACAAGCAGCGCGGGATATTCGAATACTACAGGACCAACACAAAGCCCTTAAAGAGCGGCATTTACGAACTCATTTCCAAGAGCGACTATCAGTATGTTTTCGTGGATAAATACGGACTGGCTGACATAGAGCACATGACCGTCGCGAGATGGGGCGCCTACCTGTCTTCACTGGGTGTTAAATCTTCCGGCATCCACAAGGTGAAGACTAACGAAAAACTTACAGGCAACAGCTGGAAGTGGTTCGGCGAAGAAGGCTACAACGTTGGAGACATCATAATCTTTGGAGACTCGGTCAAGACGACCAAGAACGGCAACTCCTACCTTTATTCGGACGGCGACTACAAGCACATGGCGATCTTCGCAGGGTACCTGGACATCACCGGTGACGGGATCGACGAAGCGCTGATCTTCCACTGTTCGTCCAAACTCCCCGCATCCTACGAGGGGTTCGACACGAACTATACGGGCATCATGCTCTCCGACATCACCGCTTATACGAGACTATATAACCAGAAGGAATGCAATGTTCAGGTATACAGGATGTTCGAAGATAAGGGCGAACCTGCCATGCTCGTGACCCCTACCCCTGCTCCCTCTCCGTCTCCTACACCTGCTGCGGAAGAAGACTCATAGGATTGCAATCGGCATATTTTGTTGCGACAATATATACAGTAAATTTCGGGAGGCAGTTTATGGACACAAGAATCGCTTTATTTATCGCAGACGGCACTGAAGAAACAGAAGCTATCGCTACATTAGACCTGTTAAGAAGAGCAGGAATAGATACCGACCTGATCTCCATCAAGGACGATCCCACGGTCGTAACATCTCATTCCCTGACGGTAACGGCAGACAAGGTCATATCTGATATCAAGGGCGAAGATTACGACATGCTGATCCTCCCCGGCGGCCTTAAGGGCACTGCAAACTTCAAGGCATGCGAGCCTCTTCTCGCTCTGATCAAAGACTTCCATGCCCAGGGCAAGGGACTTGCTGCGATCTGTGCAGCTCCCTCAGTCTTCTCAGGTCTCGGCATCCTTACAGGCATCGATGCAACATCCAATCCCGGCTTCCAGGAAGTTATCGCAGGTGACGGCGCCATCCTCCACGCTGACGATAAGGTCGTCGTATCAGGCAACATAATCACCAGCCAGGCCATGGGCACCACGGTTCCCTTCGCTCTTGCCATCATCGCAAAATACAAGGGTCAGGAAGTTGCCGACACCTTAAAGAAAGACATTATCTTCTAAAGCCTTATTACTCAACAAAATATTCCGCAAATCTTATTTTTGCGGAACAATCTGTTGGATCTTGAGGCAAATCACGCATCTGCTCAACAAAAGCTTCCCCAAACTGTAATTTTGCGGAAGATTTTATTGGAACCGCCTCATCCCGAAGTTTTGACAGAACTTTTAAACTTGTTATAATATAGCGGCTATGGAGACGTATCGAAGTGGTCATAACGGGGCGCACTCGAAATGCGTTTGTCGGGTAACCGGCACGTGGGTTCGAATCCCACCGTCTCCGCCAACATAATTGAAGTTACCCCCATAATTGGGACCAATAGGTTACAATTTATGGGGGTGCTTTTATGCTGATCACACGAGAAACAAAACTGGAAACCGTAAAAAAACACCTTGAAGAGGGTGTTACGCTCAAAGAACTATCCGAGGAATACGGTATGGATATAATGTGATTTGATATAATGAAGTCGTTAGTTGGACAGAAATATTTTTATTTTTCTTGCGTAATAATGTAGAACGACAAATCGGGAGTTGTTTAGGTAAATATGCATAAAGTTTTTGGCACAAAAAAGAAAGAGAAATATGTAGACAGAAAAGGTGCTTATATTATCCCGATCAGAGGAAATGAAGTTGGAGTAGTGGAAACACCAAAAGGATTTTTTCTATTGGGTGGAGGCATAGATGCCGATGAAACAGATTTTCAATGTATTAAGAGAGAATGCATGGAAGAGGTTGGATATGAAGTTGAAATCAAAGGAAAGATTGGTTCAGCAGAAACATACACGTTACATCCGACGATAGGTTATTTCCAC
>JAGAAI010000098.1 GCA_017615325.1 Clostridiales bacterium
GCGTTGTTGGCAGGTGTATCGCCTGCACCGAAGCAAGGTCCGCAGAATGCTGTCTTAAGGATAGCACCTGTCTCAAGAAGTGTAGCTGCAACGCCGTTTCATACGAGCTCCATATAAACAGGAGTGGAAGCAGGATAGATAGACATAGTGAACTTATCGGAACCGATGTACTTGCCCTTCATGATGTCAGCTGCAGCGCAGATGTTCTCGAATCCGCCGCCTGCGCATCCTGCGATGATGCCCTGGTCTACCATGAGCTTGCCGTCTTTGATCTTGTCCCGGAGTGAATACTCGATCTTATCGCCGAAAGAAACCTTAGCTCTCTCTTCCGTCTCAGCGATCATCTGCTCGAGATTTGCGTTTACATACTCGATCTCGTAAGCGATGGAAGGATGGAAAGGCATAGCGATCATAGGCTTGATCGTGGAGAGGTCAACGATAACTGCTCCGTCATAGTAAGTAACGTCAGCAGGGGAGAGCTTCTTGTAGTCATTTGATCTTCCGTGGATCTCGAAGAATTCTTCTGTCTTTTCATCTGTCTGCCAGATAGAAGAAAGACATGTTGTCTCAGTTGTCATAACATCGATGCCGATCCTGAAGTCAGCAGAAAGACTTGCAACACCGGGACCTACGAACTCCATGACCTTGTTCTTTACATAACCGGAGTTGAATACCTTACCGATGATCGCAAGAGCAACGTCCTGGGGACCTACGCCCTTCATCGGCTCACCCGTGAGGTAAATAGCGATAACATCAGGCATATTGATGTCGTATGTCTGTGAGAGTAGCTGCTTAACGAGCTCGGGACCGCCTTCGCCCATTGCCATGGTACCGAGAGCACCATAACGCGTGTGGGAGTCGGAACCCAGGATCATGCCGCCGCATGTAGCGAGCATCTCCCTTGCATACTGGTGGATAACTGCCTGATGAGGAGGTACATAGATTCCTCCGTACTTCTTGGCAGCAGTGAGACCGAACATGTGGTCATCCTCGTTGATAGTTCCGCCGACTGCGCAAAGTGAGTTGTGGCAGTTTGTAAGAACATAAGGGATCGGGAACTTCTCGAGACCTGAAGCTCTAGCTGTCTGGATGATACCAACGTAAGTGATATCGTGTGAAGTCAGCTTGTCGAACTTGATCTTAAGCTGATCCATATTGCCGGATGTGTTGTGATCCTTGAGGATGCCGTAAGCGATAGTGCCCTGCTTTGCAGATGCTTTGTCTGCTGCCTTGCCGGACTTGGCCGCTACTGCTTCTGCCGCATTAGCAGAATCCTCGATGAGTTCAACGCCGTTTAATAACCAGGCGCCGTTTTCGAGAGTGGAAATCATAGTATCTACCTCATTAATAAATTTTTACGCGCATTATTATAACACGCAATCGCAGATCATCAATTAATCTTTACGGCTTTATCGAACTTATAAAGGAATGTAACCATCTGTCTTCTCAAACACTTGCCCTGCGGACGGAATGTGCCGTCAGAATAGCCTGCGACGATCTTCTGGGAAGAAGCCCAGATGACGGCGTTATAGAAGTAATCCTTGGAATTGACGTCTGAGAACGGGTTCTTGGCAGTGCCTACCGAGGGTTTTCCTGCCATTCTCCAAAGGAATGTTACGGTCTGGGCTCTGGTGCAGACCTTGGAAGGTGCGAACTCAGTCTTGGATACACCGGTGGTGATGCCTTGTTCTACGGCCCAGATAACGGCTTTATAGTAGTAGTCGTCCTTCTTGACATCGCCGAAATTGCAGGTTCCGGACTTAGGTGCGGGACTTCCTGCGAGCCTCCAAAGGAAAGTTACCATCTGAGCTCTCGTACAGTCGTTGGCGGGCTTGAACTTAGTCTGATTGTCATATCCTTTGACTACTCCCTTGGCGGAAAGCGCATATGTCGGCTTATACCAGAAATCATTCTCATCTAAGACATCCTTATAAACTACTGTGAGATTGACCTTGATCCTGTGGGTATACTGCGGATATGCTTTTGCGAAAGGCTCGGGGTCATTTTTGTCAAGAGCCTGCAGTATGTCAGTAGGAAGTACCGGAAGATCGTTTCTGTTGCAGTAAGTAACGATTATCGAAGCCATACCGGGGGCCTTGGCTATAATGGCATCTACGGAATCAATAAATCCCTGGGTTGCTACAGATGGGGAATCTATCTTCATACAGTAAGTGGCAACGGAATAGCCCGTGGAATTAATATCATCATTCCCCTCGTTTGTATAGATCGCGAAGAAAGTTCTCAGGTGCTTGCCGGGCAATAATGTAGCATCTAACGACTTTAAGTAGGTTGCAGATGCACCAACTATTTCAAGAGACGTGCATCCTTTAACATTAAGGTCTGTGACCTTACAGCGGGTAAGATCAAGCTGTGTAAGTTTGGGACAATCCGTAACCTGAACCTTTGTAAGGGTTTTGTTCAATTTGAGTTCAAGGGTCTCGAGATTACCGCACTTAGTGATCTTTACGGAACTGAGATTATTTTCTGTTGCCTCCAGCATCTTAAGGCTGCCGTATCCGTTAATATCGAGGGACTTAAGCTTATTATCGTCAATATAGATGTATGCGAGCTTCTTGTTGGCTGAGATATCAAGACTTGTTATCTTGTTTGATTTTAAGTTCAGATCCTCGAGCGATCTAAGCTTCGACAGGTCGATCGAAGTCAGATTGTTGTTCATGCAGATAAGGGATTTGAGCTTTGTGTTGGAAGACAGATCAAGAGATGAAAGAAGACTTTCTGAACAATAAAGCGACTCCAGCTTCAGATTCTTGGATAGATCGATCTTCTTTAACGCGTTGTATCCGCAGTCCAGATCGATAAGCTCAACGTTCTTGGATACGTTAAGACCTGTCAGCTGATTAGTCTTGCAGTCTACGTACTTAAGATATTTATTCTTGCTAAGATCCAGTTTTTTGATCTTGTTGATAGAGCAGGTTAATGTGTCAAGGTTAGGATTCTTACTGACATCAAGGTCTGTGATCTCGTTGGCAGCACATTCCAGGATCATAAGCCCCGGGAAAAATTCGATGCCCTTGACCGACTTTATCAGCTTGCCTTCGTAAGCTATAGGTGTGCCCTTATTGTCGTACTTAGTGATACGTCTTGAGACGTCGATATGCATTACCCAAGAACACTCCGAAAAAGACAGGACCCCGTTCTTGTCCGTATCGAAATTCTCTGATATGTAACTTCTGAAGTTGTCATCAGGAAAGTTGGTCTTATTGATCTTAACGGATCCTGCCGCGCTGACGGAACTACCTGAACTGAAGATCATACCCGATATGACAGTTACAGCCAAGGTGATCCCCAGGATAGTCTTAATGTGTTTCATATGAAAAACCTCCCCCTTAAGATGTTATTTAGTTTTGATTATATCACGCATAAAAACTTAAAGATGCTCACTCTGCAGTAGATGGTGAGATCAATCCGAATTTGCTGCATATTGTGTCAGCAAACACATAATTATCGTTGACGGCGCTTTTCGCCCGCATGAACACGAGGACGTTTCCCTGAAGGTAAATACCCGTGCCTATCTTATTGGAGCCGGCAGCGCTCACGCCGGAATCGATGCAATAAGTTATGTTGGATTCTGTTCCTGTTTTTCCGTATTCTTCATCCCCATATGTTTCTACGAAATTCTGATATGTCTTTTCAGCTTGTTTGTCGTTTTCAAAAGTCATAAAACACACAAATGAATTGTAATAATCGTCGTCGCTTCCTTTTACGGTGTCGACCCCCAAGACAAATTCATTTGCTTCTATTTCAGGCATTGCTTTAAACGTGTTCAAGGCAATATTGATCAGTCTTTTTGCTTCATCATGATCTTTGGCAACAAAGTATAGATGGTCAATGCCATGTCCGTCCATGTTGGTCCTCAAGAGATCGAATTTGTCGCTTTCCTTGAGCCCGTAAGCTTCAAATTCCGAAATGAAGTCTTTGCCAGTCAACTTATTTGTACAGGCAGCAAGACCAAAAACTACTGCAAGAATGAGGAAAAGAACGGCTGTCTTTTTTATATATCTCATATTAGTTTATGGCTTATCCCACACGCTCGCCTGTCGTCAGGTTGAAGCACATTTCAAAACTCTCAAACTGTGAGCCTGAAGGCAGATAGATACGTGCTGCGACTGCAGGACTTCCGTCAGGCAAAGCGTAAGGTGTGCAGTTATCGTAATTGACAGATCCGAGAGTTTTGTCAAGATCGTAGACACCTTTGTTCTCTTCCTTGTTGCAGTATGTTGACAGAATATCCTTAGTCTTGCTGAAGAATTCATCATCGGTCAAACCGAGACGTTTTGCAACTTCGCTGCCGTCTAAGGCCTGAAGAGTATCTAGATCATAATTGAACACATCGTAGCCGAATCCGTCCGTAAACGTCTCACTTGCATGTATGACGATGGATACAACATTATCCTTGACGCCCCATTCCAAACTTGTTGCCACACCGTTTCCGCTGCCGTCATCCAGAATATCCAATTGATAATTGTCATGGATATAATTTTTGAGTTCTTCGTTGATCTCTGTTGCTTCCTTGCCGTCAACTATGAGCTTCGGGATGATCTGGGTATAACCGTCGTCAGATTTCTTCTCTATAACAGTTTCTACTTCAACTTCGTGGGAAGACGAAGATTGCTCTCCCTTGTCTATCTCGTACCTGATAAGGTAGGGGCGTTCCTGACCTTCGCCGATGAGAGCGGTACCGGTAGCTCTCCTGGTAAGATCAGGATCAACGGAAGCTTCAGCTGAAGTCATGGCATAGTATTTATTCCAGCCAGAGGCAGTGGCACCAGTATCGAACTCGGTAACTTTATCGATGCTAAGATCATAAACTGTGAAGTGCAGGTTTAAAGTACCGTCGCCAAGGTTCTCCGCATAGTCGGTGATAGCGAGTCCGGTGTGCTTTTCGCCCGCTCCGAACTCCATGTAAAATGTGTTGTCCTTGAAACAGAGCGGAGCCCTGATGTTGGGGTCAGACTCGATAGGATCTCCGGCGGGAATATCCTTGACCGCTTCGATGTCTTCATCCTTGATGGTGTAATTCAGATATTTACCGGCTACTTCCTGGACCTTATCGACAGTAATATAGACGTAATTCCCGTCGTACTCAAGATTTTCCTGCTTGTTGATATCGGAAAAATAGATCGCAAATCTTACGACGTCAGTTAATGCGCAGGTCCTGGTGTCCAAAAGACTGATGCCCTGCTCTGCAAAATTGCTCAGGAAGATGTTGTGAGTAGTAAGGCTGTCCCCCTTCTCGAAAACAAAAGTCTCAAAAGTCGTGGGCTCTTCGCTGGTTTCCGTTGTTGTCTCAGCCGGTGCTTCCGTTGTTGCTTCACTGCTTGCCTCTGACTCAGTGGTTGCGCTGGAAGTTGTTGAAGATTCACTTTCCTGTGACGGTTGACTGATCGTGCAGCCCGTAGCCAAAAGCGACAGGCAGAGTGCGGATACTATTGCTGTTTTTTTCATTCTTTTTATCCCCCCCAAAATAATCATTCAGTCCAAGGAGTTCCCTCAGACTCATAGATTATAACACATTAATACATCGCTCCGGACGTCAGACAAGTCGTCGCAGCTTACGTACCTGCGGAACAGAGTAATGTGTTCTTCTTACGGTTATTTGTTTATAAACTTATCGTATTTATAAAGGAAGGTTACCATCTGGCGCCTGAGGCAGTTGCCGTTAGGGCGGAAGGTGCCGTCATCGTAACCTGCGAGGATCTTCTTTTCGGATGCCCATAGAGTAGCCTTGTAGAAGTAATCCTTCTTCTTGACGTCAGAGAATTTGTTCTTTGTTGTCTTAGGATCAGGCTTGCCTGCAAGTCTCCAAAGGAAGGTTACCGCATGGCGTCTTGCGCAGACGATCTGCGGGCCGAATGTTCCGTCCTTGTATCCTTCAACGATCTTGTTTTCATTACCCCAGATACATGCCTTATAGAAGTAGTCCGTCTTCTTGACATCAGAGAACTTACATTTGGATGTTTTAGGCTCAGGTTCTCCCATAAGTCTCCATATGAAGGTTACCATCTGAGCGCGTGTACACTTATTAGCAGGTTTGAACTTAGTCTGATCATCGTAGCCTTTAACAACACCTTTGGCTGTCAGATAATTGGTTGGAGCATACCAGAAATCACGGCTGTCGGTTACGTCTTTATAGAGGACTGTAACAGCACAGCTTGCGCTCTTTCCGTTAACAGTCGCTGTGATAGTAGCTGTGCCTGCCATGTTAGCTTTAACCTTGCCGTTTGAATCAACGCTTGCGATCTTTGTATCTGAGGATTTCCAGCTAACCTTGGAAGACGTGCCCTTAACAGTTGCCTTCAACTGATCAGACTTGCCGCATATTATCGTATCCTTGGTCTTGTTTAACGCAAGAGATGCTTTTGATGCAGCAGTCGGTTTTGCCGATGGCTTGGCCGTCGGTTTTGCTGTCGTTTTTGCAGTAGGCTTAGCCGTCGGTTTAACCGTAGGCTTGGCAGTTGCCTTGGCAGTCGGCGTAGCCGTCGGTTCTGTTGTGCTTTCTTTAAGATCGATCGGGCCTGACGGTATCCATGAAGGTTTTGTCTCGCCGTTTTTGAGCGGGATAAAGGCTACGCTTATCGTCGTATCCTTCGTATCTGTCAGATGGATCGCAAGCTTCTTGTTGTTTTCGTTGTCAGACTGACCGGATACCGGCTGGGAAGAGGGGAGGAGTTCGGTTTTCATGACGGAGAATTTACCGCCTTCGCTTATTAGTCCAACCCATAACCTGTCAGAACCTATGGTTACGACAGCGCTCCTGCCGTCTTCTGCGATATTAATCTGTCCGTATGTGTGGGCAAACCAGTATATCTCACCCGGATCGTTAAGAGAGATCTCATCCTGAACGATCACGCATTCTTTATCCTTGATCATCTTAAGTCCGCGGATAACTTTTTTTGCACCGCTGGGTTCGTATGCGGCGGTCAGGTCGGTGACGGCGCAGGCTTCTTTTCCTGCTCTGTACCCGGTTATGAGGCATTCCACATTGTCTGCCTGATCGAGATCAGCCGAAGGGTTTATAACAAGTGTATTGTGACCTTCAGCTCTGATACGGTAAGAGTACTTACGGTTGGGAAGTTCATAGTCCTCATTTCCGAGATCGCCAAAGAATCTGCTTCCGTTGGATTCGATATAGAATGTTCCGAGATCAAAGTGACCATGATAGAAATAATCGTTTATGCCCGAATGAAGCGCCGCAACGAGCCCGCTCTTGTCCCATGTGTTCCTGAAACTTGCATTGGAAGTTCCGACGGCACCCCAGTCGGTAGGTTTGTTGGTCGTAACAAGGGGCAGCTTATCCTCGTCGATCCAGAGGACATCAAGATAATTGAAACCATCATTTGGAATGTTCCTGAGACGGATGGAGGCTGCCTCGGATGAGTTAAAGTATTTGCCAAGCCAGAGGAAAACAGCCCAGCCGGTATTGCGTTCCACGCGGTCATCGCCGAAGTTGAATGATTTCGGGACGTTGGAACTCATGTAGCGGGTGAAGTCGATGGATCTACGGACGCCCTCATAGTCAGCAAGACCATAGTCAGTTCCCGTAGCGGCCTCCAATGAGGATGAGTTAAGCCCCAGATAATATGTGGCATAATCCCAGTAACCCAGGCCTTCCTTGTATGATCCGTCCGTGGCGTTGTATCCGCGGCGGACAAAAGAATATGCTTCCTTGTAACCATAGGTCAGAACTTCCGAAGCGATCTGTCTGGCATCAGCTTCATCTCCGATAGCAAGGGCCGCGAGGTTCGTGCCGCCGGTGCATACGAGTTTCCAGTTGTCTCCCTTTTGATCCTTATACCATTTGTAAGTACGCTCGCGGGGGACATCTTCATAATCTTCCATGACCTGCTTCAGGCCTTTATCGATCATGGTTTGGCGTATAAAATCTCTCTGGTCTTTATCCATCCACTTATAGAGCAGATCGTAACCGATCGCGAAAGCCGTGCACATCTCGGCAGTATCGAGGAAGTGATTGGGATTCCAGTCCGGGAAATTTGCAGCGTTCTCGAGTTCTTTATAAGCCTGTTTTGCATATTTATCATCTTCGAAGATAAGGTATGCCAAAGAGAGTGCGGCAACGCGGCGCTGTACCTCTTTCGATGTTTCAAGAAGCCTTATGCCGTCAGGGATCTCATACTTAAGCTGTTTAGCATTGAACTTGCTGTCCGCTTCTTTCTGGAGTTTATTAAGAACGATCGCCGTCGTCGTACTTTTTCCTTTATTGTCTTTCAGGTAATCGAGCCTGTCCTCTGACATGAAGATCCTCGGATGAGCTTTCTCCCCGTGCTTAGCGATCATGTCGCTTATGACGTGAGCGCCGTCGACAAAACTGCCGTAATTTCCGGCTTGTGAAACTTGCGGGATCTTAGGAGATGCAAAAACCTGTCCCGGTATCAAACCGGCCAGCATGACAAAGATGATAAGGAGGCTAAGCAGTCGTTTTTTCATAAATAATTATCCTTGGATCTGATGTATAGTGACCACTTATTTTACCATCTCACAAGGATAATTTCCTCTTAAGTCACCTTGCCGTCAAAGAGCCCGGATCTTCTTTCCAGGACGATGTTCTTGACTATGTAGACCAGTGAGGCGCTCACGATAGTGCCTGCCACCACTGCCGGCAGATATACGCCTATTCCGTACATCTTATAGAGGAAGTAGAGCTTTTCGATCATAAGGTAGTTCAGCATGATCACTTCAAGCGATATCTTACCGAAAAACTTTATGACGGGATTGCCGATCTTTATGCGCGACATAAGGGTGATGACAAGGATCAGGAAGATGAGCTCGAACAAGGTCTCCTGCCCAAGTCCCGTGAGCTTGTCGAGGATGTGTGTGGACTTATAATTTTCTGTCCAGTAGATGCTCATCGAGATAAGGTTCTTGTGGATATGATCCATAAGTATGAAGAGGATCGATGATGCGATCAGGATCGATACAAATGCTTTCTTTATCACTTTGTTGATCCTATCCTCCTTATATGCATAGAGCATGCCTATGGGGAACATGAAGACCGTATTGTACCACCATTCGCCCTTGAACCAGTAGGACATGACGTCATTATTCGAGTGCCCTGAGAAAAGACCGATCGTCATCATGACAAGGACCACGCAGGTCATTATGATAATGCCTGTAAGAGGTTTCTTGATCTTCGCGAAAACGAGCCTGAAGACAACATATAAGATCATGATCTCAACTGCAAACCACATCTCGTTATTAACCAGGAATATTCCGAAGAAGCTTAAGACGACTTCTCCGAATCCGAAACTCTTTTTGAAGATGATGTTGTTTAACAAAGCATCGGTTAAATAGATGTAATTACAGATGAAGAAGGGAACGAGGACCGTGAATATCCTTCTCTTCATAAATCCTTTTATATAGTTCTTATCTGTCATCCAGCGTTTTATAAGACCGAATCCGGAACTGAAGAAGAAGAAAGCAACAGCAAGGATCCCGTAATAGAAGAAGAATCCCATGTCACCGGTATAGTTGTCTCTGTTAAGTGTGATAACAGTCTGGTGGAAGATGATAAAGATGGCAAGAGCTCCCTGGATCTCTTTGCTCGACACGCGGTCAAAGAATGCCGCGTCATCTGCAGGCCTTATCGACGCTCCTGCGAAAAGGATCGTAGCAAGTACGGCTAAACAAATGTACAGAGCGATCGTCAGATCCAAGGTATCCTCCTTTCCTTATCTCAGTAAACTGATGATGTTCAATGTTATGGAGATCAGGAGCAGCGATATAACGATAAGGATTATGATTATCAATCTGCTCCTCTCCTTCTTGTGCCTGATCTCTTCGTCTCCGAGTTCAACGGAAGCATTGATCAGATCCTGTGCTTCCTCGCGCGTCAATGTATCTTCTCCGCTTTGCCGTTCACCGGCAAGGATCTCCATAATGGAGACCCCCAGCAGTTCAGATATGGGTTCAAGCATTGAGATGTCGGGGAAACTTAAGCCACGCTCCCACTTGGAAACGGCCTTGTCCGTAACGTTCAAAGCATCGGCGAGCTGCTTCTGGGTAAGCCCCTTCTCTTTACGCAACTCGGTTATAAGTTGTCCTGTTTTTTCTTTGTCCATTAAGACCTGTTACCTCAGTAAGCAAATTATAACCGAGTTGTCGTCCCGAATACAAGAACCCGAATATCAGGTATCAGTCTGACCCTTTCTGTCGATCACCGCATTCTTTATGTTCTTATAGAGTGCTGCGATCACGGTTGTCGTAACAAATACAGTTATTGCTCCGTATTTGCCGAAGAATCTGTCGTTGCCGGTCATCATGAAGAGGTACATTACCGCAATATGCATGATGTATACCGTAAGCGAGCATTCACGTCCGAGCCATTCTGCAAGAGTGCCCTTGCCGAAATCCGGATACTTGAGGCAGAGAAGAGCGATCACATAGACAAGGATCTCACAGCTAACGAACGGAACAGCGACACCCTGCCTATAGTGGTTAAGCTCGAGGATGGCAGTAACGCAGCATATGATAAATAAGATCCAAAGTATGGGAGCCGTGGCCTTGTGATCCAGGATCTTCTTTTCGAATCTCCTTATGATCATACCCATCATCGTATATCCGAGTCCGACCAGGATAGCATTACGGAGCTGATAGCCTTCACCGACACCAAGATGTGACAGGACAACATATCCCGCTACAAGGAGAGGTGCTGCAAACATCGCATATTTCATCACCTTGAGCTTAGTTAACAGGAGCATGATGAGGAGGGCGTAAAGAAGCGATCCTAAGTACCAGAGATGCTCCGAGAAAGGCGAGAAGTTATAGAGCAGGAAATCCAGCAGCGCCTTAGGCTTAAAGCAAGCAGCCATGCCCTTAAAGCTGTGCTCAGTAACTCTCAGATAGATTGCATGGAAGACCATATAGAATATATTAGATGCTATAAAGAAAATAAGTATTCTCTTAGTCTGCTTTATAAGGCGCTTCATCATCTCCTTGTTGTCTTCACGGTAAAGGAGATATCCGCATACAACAAGGAAGAAGGGTACGGCAGTCTTGCCGTAAGTAATGAAGACATTGCCTGCCTTGCCGTCGAAGGGCATGTGGATGGCTACGACAAAGAATGCCATAACGATCCTCATAAGATCGATCGAATGGATGTGGGAAGAGATCTTCAAAGCAGGATCAGCTGGTTTCTTTTTCTTTCCCGTAATAAGTGCGATAAGGTACTTGTCGGTGCCATGCAGGATATATGCAAGTCCGATGGATATCATGATCGTAAGAATGATATACATACCGGGGCTCTTGACATTAAATATCGATCCGTCATGAAGACCCGTGAGGATCAGATTATGGATAAGGTAGAGTTCAAGGGAGATCGAACCCAGGACCTTAAGAACGGGGTTAGTGAATCTGATCTTCATCATGAGGAGAAGGACGAAGCATACGAATACTATGATCCACGGGAGCTGTACAGACAGGCAGCGGATCTTATCAAGGTATGCGGGATCCCTGCCCGGGATCTCGCTCCAGTATGAATATGTCTTTAACATATATCTTGTCTGAATTCCCAAAACTACCGTAAGAGCAGCGGAAACGGGAAGGAGGACAGCATAAGCTTTGCGGGCGATCTTACGGAGACCGTTAGCATGTTTTGCGACAATGATTCCGATTACGAAGAGGAATGTGGAGTTATACCACCATTCGCCCTGGAACCAGTAACTGCATGACATGTCTTTGCCGTGGCAGAGCATAAGGCTTCCTGCCGTCATGGCGGCAACGAATATACCCATAACGGCGGTTGCAACAGTACGGTTCTTTATAAGGCGGTAGATCAGGAAGAAGGCCAGATACAATATAGCGATCTCGATGATATACCACATGTGTGAATTGATGAGCGACCATCCGGAGAGGACGCCAAGCAGCTGTAAGGGCGTAAGGATCTTGCCGCGGATAAATGCTGCCACGGTGAATACCAGGATGCAGATATAGAACGGTACAAGAATCGTCGTAAGTCTTCTTTTAAGGAAGCCCTTAAGGTAATTCTCCTTTGTTTTAAGTCTCGTATAAAGGCCATAGCCCGAGAAGAAGAAAAAGATGCCTACGAAGAGAACGCCAAGATCTTCAAAGAAGCCTATGGCATCCGCTTGTTCCGCCAGTTCCTGCGAAAGGTGATGAACAATGATCGCAACAGCGGCAAAGCCCTGGATCTTCTTTGCATTGTCATGAGACAGAGGTTCCTCCTGCCATTCGTGCAGTTTGGAGGGCTTGCATCCAAGCAGGAGAAGGAGGGCGAGGGCTATGAGAACAACATATATAGGAATATTTAAACTGGTGAATTCCATGAAGAAAGTCATTGTGGCCGTCTTGGCAGGAGCGCTGTTTCCCTGATCGGCAGCGGGTTTATCCTCCGAACTGCCGGATTGGTCTCCGTTTACGATCTCGAAGGGTTCTGCTCCATCCGGTTTTTTTACGTCAGAAGCAAGCTCATCAGAGAGTTTTATTGAACCCATAATGCTCGCTGTAGTCTCATCCAGCAGTTTGATCTCTTCATCGGTGAATGAAGTCTTATTGCTTTCCGGGATGCTCATCAGTATGAAATTGAACTGATGCATCTTACCGGAACCTGTTATCAGGGAGTACTGGTTTAGTCTTAAAGCCGTTTCTCCGGAAACCTGATAATTGATCTTGTAAAAGGGTATACCGGCAGTATCCTCCATACCGTACCCAAACATCTCTGTGTTTTGGAAACTGTCGGGTGACATCGCCCGGATCATGTCAGCAAACCCGCCATTCAAATCCGAAGGTGTATCTATTTCGAAAACAATGAAAAAGATCCAGGAATTTTCGTTGCCTTCGATGCTCCTCGAACATTGGATCTCGGTGCCGCCCTGTTCATACATTTGGACGATCTTGTCCTTATCCAGCCCTGTTTCGGCCAGGAAGGGATCATCTTCATCGATGCCGGGCCATAAGATGGCACTGCACTCCGCTGGTAAAGTCATCGTGATCCCGCTTTCGGTCGTACAGGTCTTGCCGTCTTCCGTGCCGTCTGCCAAAGATACTGTAAAGAATGTTGATAAGACCAGAACGGTCGAGATCAAAAAGGATAAGATTTTCCGGTAGCTCATAAAGCACCTCCTGATGATTTGCTGATCATAATCTATCAGTTCCCGGAGGTCCTATCAATCGACTGTTGGTAGAATGCCCTGTTTTAGGGCATTTGCGGGCATAATCTACTTTGAGTTTACCCCTCATATCCTCCATGAGATCCTGTGTATGTGTGCTCATCGGCATTGAAATAGAGCAGTGGTGATTTGCTGATCACAGTCTTGCCGTCGGCACCTTCGTTTTCTTCTACGACATAAAATACGATAAGCTCATCATGCCAGTATGTGACATCTTTCTCACTGCCGATCGAAGGGAAGAGGGGGTCAGCAAGATTGATCCAGTAATCCCCGTTATCGCCCGTCTCGATATTACGGATGGGAACGGTCTCACAGTACCACTGCTTGTCTTTGTAACCTGCCATACTGTTAATATATGCATCCACCATCTCGTCAGTGATGACCTCTTCGCTGATCTCGAAAAGAGATCCGCCTGCAGGATCATTACCGGGCAGATAATAAAACATGGCCGATACGATCACTGCGATCAGGACAGAGACCGACACAAGGCAGAGCACTGCCGTAAGGATGGCAAGACCCACGTGCTTTGAGGAATTATTATAAACGCTCTCAGGATCGTCTGGATCGATCTTGATCGTAACGGGTCCGAGATCGATATCGGCATTGCAGCCTTCGATCGGCTGGTCGTAGATCGCCAGATATTTCTGTCCCTCATATGTGTACTCGAAAAGGGGGGATGTCATCATGCGTCCCCTTCCGCTGGTCCGGACGGTCCTTACATAAGCGATGGCATTGGCATTTACTTCCTCAGTGTACTTTTTCTTACTGCTGAAGGCTGAATAAGATCTGCCGTAGGTCTCATACGGCATATTCCTGCCGCCATCTTCCTTCCTCTGTTCAAGGGCGCCCGCCAGCATCTCCATGCTGCGCACACGGAAATCCCTGATCAACTCGTATTTTTCAGAGGAGGTCAACTTTTTTCTGTTATCGACGAACTGGTCGAAACTGTTTTCTACGTATCTTATCTTTCTACCCCTTCCTGCGCCCCGGCCGAGACATGCAGCTTGATCAAACAAAGTAATTATATCACTCTCAATAATTGAGCGAGCCGGTCGGATATTGTATAATCTCGTTGGAATACTGTTCATAGGTATTAACCTGGATGAGTGACGGATCCTAACCATGAAGATAGCAGTAATACAGGCAAGTTCTCAAGCCCAAAAGAATGAACTGATATACAGCACGGTAAAAAGATTTGCTCATGATGCAGATCTTATCAATTTCGGCTGTAAAGTGGACGACGAGATCAAATACAGCTACATCGAGATATCAGTCCTGGCAGGTCTTCTCCTGTCGAGCAGATCGGTAGATCTTGTCGTAACGGGTTGCTCATCAGGCCAGGGCATGATGCTTGCTTGCAATAACATGCCGGGTGTCTTATGCGGATATATTCCGACACCGAAGGATGCATATCTTTTCGCGCAGATAAATGACGGAAATGCCGTATCTCTTCCCTTGGGTGAAGGATACACCTGGGCAGGGCAGGAGAATATGGAGAAGACTCTCGAACAACTCTTCTCCGAGCCTTTCGGACAGGGATATCCCAGGGATGAAACTGCGCGCAAACTCGAAGATACAAAACTCCTGAAGAAGATCAGAAATTCCTCTCAGGTTAAGATGACTGACCTTATAAAGAGTTTGGATAAACCTATTCTTGATAAGGTGTTATCCAAAGAGGATGTAATTGAATATGTTCTCCAAAACGGCAAAGATGAAGAACTGTCTTTACTGATCCGGGAGATGAAGAAGTGACTTTGCGGTTCTAATAAGATCTTCAGGAGAATCAGATCCAAGCGAATAAATGGGGAGACTCTTTTTTTGAGCCTCCCCATTTACCTTATCCAGGGGTTTAAAGATAATTGTTATTCTTCCTTCTTTCTCCTGACGCAATAGATCGCCATTCCGGCAATTCCTGCGGATATTAAGATCAGACCTATAGTAAGGGGCGAACCCGATCCGAACTTTTCTCCTGTTGAAGGAACCTTCTTGCCGGCCGGTGTCGGAGTAGAAGTCGGGGTAGAGGTCGGATCCGGTGTCGATGTCGGAGTCGGCGTCAAGCTAGGATCAGGACTCGGGCTCGGTGCAGGGGTCGTGGTCGGAGTCAAAGTCGGAGCCGGTGTGGGAGTCGTGGTCGGATCCGGAGCAGGGGTCGGGGTAGAGGTCGGATCCGGATCTTTAATGACTCTCGTATGGACATATTTGAGTGTCGTGACAGTGCCCTCGACGGATTGAGAGAATGAATATCCATAGGGTACTGCAGGCGCTATCCAGCTGTAGTCCAGGAGATTTCCGTCCTCGTATTTATAGAGACCGTTAACGGTGCTTGTCCAGTCGATCTTCTCATCGATCGTAACCTTTGAAGAGTCTGAAAGATCTACTTTGAGATTCCCGGGACGTATGCCGTCAATGTTGTTATCGTCGATCCATACGGCTACGACTGTGCGTTCGACCCTTTCGGGAATATGTACGTTCGTAACAGTAAACCTGAATTCTCCCTGAGCTGACAAAGCTTCAGTTATATAACTGTTATTATCGACGGTCTGCGTATAGCCCGTGTGGCCGGGAACATCGGCGATCGGTGTCGCAGATATGCCGTATTCGATCTCGTTATTGTTCTCATCGAGACGGAGCATCTTAGGCCATGTATAAGTCTCGTTATTGGCCATGTTAAGGACGACAGGATCTCCTTCGGCAACACCGTTCTTCAGGAGCTGGACCGTTACTTTGTCCGGGCGGATCCCGTCACGGTTGTTATCGTCATCCCAGATGTTGTTTACGATGATGTCTGCTATGGGGACATAAGTGTTGACCAGTGTTGTATCGTAACCGGATTCGTTGACCGTGAGAATGTATCCCGCGGGAACATTGACTTCTGTCCAGCTGTACTTAATCTCCGTACCGTTCTCGTACTTATATCTGTCTGTGGCAGTATAAGTCCAATTATTGCCGTCGTTAAGTTCGGCACGTGTTCCGTCAGACAGTTCGACTGTAATCTTCCCGGGGCGGAGTTTGTCATGGTCGTTAACATCGTCCCAGACCTTGGAGACAGTGAGGTCGACCTTCTCCGGGATATGCACATTATTAACAGTGAACTTGTAACCTCCCAAATTGTCCGTCAGATCAGCGATGTATCCGCTCTTGCTGACATCCTGTGTGTAGCCTGTGTGACCCGGGACATCGGCGATAGGTGTTACTTGCAGAGAGTATTCGATCTCGTTGTTGTTATCGTCGATGCGGAGCATATCAGGCCATGTATAAGTCTCATTGTTTGACTTGCTCAGTACGACAGGATCACCTTCGGGTACACCGTTCTTCATGAGCTGGACCGTTACTCCGTCAGGGCGGATCCCGTCGCGGTTGTTATCATCGTCCCATGTGTTTATAACGACGATGTCTTCAAGTTCTATTACCTTAACGGTGAAATCTGCGCTGACTTTATCTCCGATCCTGTTTGTAAGGACTGCTTTTGCCGTAAACTTACCCCCCGCAACCCCGGTGAAGGTATAGGGTGAACGCAGGGTAACATCGGTAACGTTTTTCAAACTGCCGTGATCGTCTAATGTGGCAATATTCTCATCAATATCCTGGATCTCGATCTTATAAGTTCCATTGGTCAGTATGTTGTTCTTGTTGTACTCCGTGTTGGTAACATACTCTTTGATAATCGCATTTGCAGACTTGGACTCTCCTACATACATCTCGATATCCGCTGCCTTTATCTGAGGCAATTTGATGAAGCCTGCAGATGCGGAACCGGCATGATCGGAATCCCTGCTCAGACGGTCCAGCTTAAGGGTAAGCGTAGTTCTGTCAAAATCAGAATCGGAATTGCTTTCCGTATAGTGTTTCTTGGACAGGGAGGTGAGTGCGGGAGTGGAACCGTCGTCAGTCTCAGGAAGACTGATCTTGATATACTGTCCTTTTTCGTCACTGTTTGATACCAGATAGAACTTTCCTCCGTTGGCGGTCTTTATTGCACCATCCTGGCCGTAACTGAATTCGTTATGACCGGCCTGGTTTATTACGTTGCCGGATGCGTCGTAGAACGTAAGGATGACGTCATCGATCCCGGATTCGTTTGCTGGATTATATAATCCGCTTTCGTCGAAAGTATCCCAGAACACGAATCCGTCTATCGTATAGTTGGAGTAGTTCCAGGTGGCAAGGTTTATGTGACGGGTATCTATGAAGTTGCCGTTCTGTGTGAGTTTATAGGTATAGTCACCTCCGGAATATGCGACATAGGTGTCAAGACCGGTCTTGGCATCCGTCTTAAGATTGAGTTTGAAGTTAACACTCTTGAACGGCTCTATGACGCTTATGACGATCTTGAAGCCGGTTACATCTTCCCAGTTGGCTATGCTGGCCGCACTTAGCCAGGCAACTTCTGTTGACAGAGGATCAGATGCTGTCGTATAGACTATTTCCGGAGCAACCCCTGTTCCGTTGCTGACGGTCACGAGCGGACCTCTGAGCCAAAGATCCATGGTGCTCTTTCCTGATTCCCTCTCATAGTCAGTCTGTCCCTCGGATCCTGTCTCGGAATCTGTGTATTTGATCTGCTTTCCTTTGCGGGGAAGAACGACTGTTGATGTCATGTCATATACAGGTTCGGAACTGCCTGTAGCAGGACCTGAGATCGAGATCATGGCGTTAAGATCATTTTCTTCGCCTGTAAAGAATTTGATATTGCGGTTCTCAAGATCATAGAAAGTTGAATTCTTTCCGGGTGCATAACTGACTCCTGACTGCTGCTGGAGCAGGACGGATACAGTCCAGCTGCTGCCGTCCTGATA
>JAGAAI010000099.1 GCA_017615325.1 Clostridiales bacterium
AACTCAGACTCGCCCATTATCTTGTCAGTCGTAAGGACTATACCCGAGACCTGTGATCTTATGCCTGTCTCGGAAAGCTGGGCTTCAGCGGAAGCTCTTATCTTCTTAAGGCTGTCGATATCGGAATACATGGGCACCTGAACGATAAGAACAGGCATGACCTCTCCCCTGTCATTTGCAGGTCCGATCAGGCAAACGTCCTGTGCGCCCTCGATATTCATCCTGTTCTCTACCTGCTCGGGGCTGATATTTTCGCCCGTGCGGCAGATGATAAGGTCGTCGGCACGTCCGTCCATAAAATAACGTCCGCCCTCTTCCCTTACGAAGTCATTGGTGTTGTAAGATCCGCCCTCGCCGAACTCGACTTCACGTCCTTCCTCGAAAACCCTTGAAGCATGCGAAGGTCCTGTTACTCTTAAGACACGGTCTTCACCGATGTTATATCCTACGCTCGCGAAAGGCTTGCCAATGGAGCCTGAGACTCTGTCAGCAGACTTCATTGACAGTTCGAATGACGTGATGCCTATCTCGGTAGCGCCGTAACCGTTCGACATGTGATAGCCGATGCCGTTAAAGAACTTCAAAACTTCAGGACTTATGGCGCTGCCGCCTGAGATCAGGAAGCATATCGAATCGCCGAAGATATTCTGTCTTATCTCAGCGAAAGCCTTCTTGATAATGATCCTCGACAAAAGTGATTCAGTTCCCTTGCGGTTAACAAGATCCAGGGCCTTCATGAACTTATCATAGGTCTCGGGACCGCGGTTCTTGATGGTCTTCATTGCGGAGTCATAAATACGGTTCCAGAGCAGAGGAACGGAGAATATATGTGTAACCTTATGTTTCCGGGCCGTATAGAGGATCGTATCCGCAGAATAGTCCTTGAGGAACACAAAGGTCCTCGAGAAAAAGCCGAACCACATATACATGGCGGCCAGGCCGTAGATATGGTAAAGCGGAAGGAAAGCCAGCTGCTTTATGTATCCGTCAACGTGTTTTTTGACCTGGAGGCACTCCTTGATAACGATTCCGCTGTCCTTGATCTGATGATAGAAATTGATACCGTTATATTCACAGAGCTTTATATTGCCCGAGGTACCTGATGTCATCAGGAATATGGAATCAGACCATTCTTCTTGCGTCTTGCCGGGAACGGGATCATCCGTCTTAGCAAAAAGTTCTTCAGCCTTTAAGATCTTAACGTCAAAAGCTGCGTTAGCTTCGGTCTCCTTGTTAACTATGACTGCTTCAACACCATACACTTCCAGGATATGGCTTACGACGGCCTTATCAGTCATGGTATTAAGGAGCAATGGGGACTTGCCGCACATAAGGGTCGCCCAGAAGACTTCGATCCACTGCTCGGAATTGGTCATGTAGATACCGACCTTGTCACCACCGACATCAGTAAGGAGCGGCGCAAGATTAGACGCACAGAGGAGGCAGCGTTCCTTTGCCTGCCCGTATGTCGTGCGCGTTATCTTGTATCCGTTATTGGTCTCACAGAAAACATTGTCCTTCTCCGAGAACATGAAGGAGAAGAGATCAAAGAATCTTTTATCTGTCTTATCGTATTCGGCGAGCTTCCCTGCAACGAAGCTGTCGATATCCTTATAGCTGCCTATGCCGTTAACCTTCACCTAATTCCAAACCTCCGAAGATCACGACAGTCTCATTGCATCTACGATAAAGCTCTCGGGGATGGTCTTAGTCATCTCGAGTCCTTCTTCGATATCAACATCATCTATCTTGCCGTTCTTCTCGACGATCAGACGGTTGAACCTTTTCTCGAGGAGACAGTCGATGGCTCTGATACCCATGAGGGATGCTGTAGTCCTGTCACGGAGTGTCGGGCTTCCGCCACGCTGGAGATGGCCCAGGATGGTAGGTCTGGATTCGATGCCCGTAGCTTCTTCGATCTGCTTAGCAAGTTCGGTCGCATTACCGGCGCCCTCAGCAACGATGACGATGTAGTGCTTCTTACCGCGGTTACGGCCGTCTAAGATTATCCTTAAGACATCCTTATTGAAGTCGTACGGGACTTCAGGGATCAGGATAGCCTCCGCACCAGATGCGATACCGACGTTAAGCGCTATGTAACCTGCATGACGTCCCATGACTTCTATGACGCTGCATCTCTCATGTGAAGATGCCGTATCTCTTAACTTATCGATACAGTCCAAAGCAGTGTTCATGGCAGTATCGTAACCAATCGTATAGTCAGTTGATGCTATATCATTGTCGATAGTTCCGGGCATGCCGATAACAGGGATTCCGATCCTTGCCAAAGCCCTTGCACCCTTGTAAGATCCGTCACCGCCGATTACTACCAGAGCATCGAGTTCATAGGCTTCCATCATGCGGGCGCCCTTCAGGACTCCCTGGTCTTCCATAAAACTCTTGGATCTTGCGGTCATAAGGAAGGTTCCTCCGCGCTGCAAGGTCTCTGATACGGATCTGCCGTCAAGCTGCTTGATCTCACCCTTCCAGAGTCCGTGATAACCACGCTGAACACCGAAAACCTCAAGTCCGGAATTGATGCCGCACCTTACGACTGCTCTTATGGCAGCGTTCATTCCCGGAGCATCGCCGCCTGATGTCAGAACGCCTACACGCTTTACGGGTTCAACAGTATCTTTATCGACTTTGTCGTAGTTCTGTGCCCTTAATGATTCAATGGGCGGAAGATCGGTCTCGTTATATAAAAGTCTGGACATGAATAACACCTCCATATATTAATTATTATTAGGCAAGTGCTATTATACACTATTTCTGTGTATTTTATGCAAAAGCCAACTGCGATATTAGGGCATTTTCCCATTCTATACAAAGATATAGGGCTCAATTATAATGAATCTATACTTTTATCGGGGGAAAACCATCATGAGCAAGAAATTGATACCGGCAGTTGCCGCATCGATACTGGTCGTATCGATGTGGGGTGTTTTCGCGAGCGCATTGGATGATCAGGATTCCTACACCATCAAATTTGACCCTAACGGCGGTTCAGGAAGCATTACTGAACAGGAGATGCCCGTAGGGGTAAAGACGCCACTGAACGCCAATCCGTTCGAAAACAAGGTAAACATAAGCTACGATACTGCAGGCGGAAGTCCGATCGACAGCGACGTCCTGGAATATCCCTTCCTCGGATGGACTTCCATGTCACAGGTTACTGACAGTGTTACCAACATGGGCAAATGGACTAACGAATATCCTAACTACGTCAAGATAACATACGATGGAGAGAACGACACAAATACCATAACTGTATCGACAAAGGCCAATTGTTGGGAAAAAGTCTATACTGATCCTATATATCTTGAACCCAACACCGATTACACCCTTTCGATCGACTACTTCATACCTCAGGATATCAGAGCATTGAATTCCAACGGAATGTGGCTTCGTACTATGAGCCAGATCAATAAAGGGGGCGGTGATGATAATTCCAATTTCATTATCGACGGCTTCCAATATAACCTGACAGCTAACGAACAGGATATCTGGTATACCGGAAACATGAAGTTCAAGGCTCCCGAATCAGGTATTGTCTATCTTTGCACAAATTACGGAAATCTTGCTGATGGTCAGGAACCCACCATAATGTATAAGAACCTGAAGATCTCCAAGGTCGATGCTTCAAGCAGTTCTGCACCCGAAGCCCTCTTCTACGAGGATAAGGCAGAAGTAGCCAACATCGGAGAGAGCAAGGACGGCATCTTCGTGTTTAGGGCAACATGGGATATGGATCAGTCGATCACCTTGCCGACACCCGTTAAGTCCTGTTCAGTTTTCAAAGAATGGACAGACGGAGACAAGAGTTATGCGGCAGGTGACAAGATCTCCCCCAGAGAAGATCTCACACTGACAGCAGTCTGGGAGGATGAACTTATCCACGATTGGGATGAACCCGAATACAGCTGGTCAGACGACTTTTCGACATGTACGGCAACGAGAGTCTGCATAAACGATCCGTCCCACATCGAGACTGAGACAAAAAACTCGAGCAAGAGCGCAGTTAAGTCTACCTGCACGGAAGACGGTTACTTCACATACAAGGTTCAGTTCAGCAATCCCGCATTCGCAGAACAGGAGAAAGATGATCTGGGCGAACCCGCAAAAGGTCACAGCTGGGACGGCTGGAAAGTTACAAAGGCCGCAACAGTCGATGCTGCAGGCATTGAGACACGCGTATGTTCCGCATGTGGTACAAAAGAGACACGTTCGACCGCCAAGTTAACCCCTACTCCCGTTCCGACGAAAGCACCTGTAATAACTGTTAAGCTCAACAAGAACACTTCTGCTGTTATCTGCGGAAAAACAGATGCACTCAAAGCAACGGTTACAGGCACAAAGTCTGCTGTAAGCTGGAAGTCATCCGATACAAAGGTCGCAACTGTAGATAAGAACGGTAAGGTCACCACTAAGATGGCAGGCCAGGCTCTTATCACCGCAACCGTTGCAGATAAGAGCGCAACCTGTACCGTTACCGTCCTCTATAAGGACGTAACCAGCAGCAAGGACTTCTGGTATGCACCCACCAACTACCTGACAGCCAAGGGTGTTGTTAAGGGATATGCAAACCAGACAGAATTCCGTCCTGCAAACGTTTGCACCAGAGCCCAGATGGTAACCTTCATCTGGAGATTACAGGGCGAACCTAAGCCTAAGGCAGCAAGCTGCAAGTTCTCTGATGTTAAGACATCTGATTACTTCTACAAGGCATGTATCTGGGGCAACGAGAACCACATAGTTGAAGGTTATAAGGACGGCACTTTCGGCCCTCAGATCGTATGTGCAAGGAAGCATGCGGTAACATTCCTCTGGAGACTTGCAAATAAGCCTTCACCCAAGTCTAAGGATAACAAGTTCAAGGATGTCAAGAAGGGCGACTACTTCTATACTGCAACCCTCTGGGCATCCGAGAAGGGCATCCTTGCAGGATACAGCGACGGCACGTTCAAGCCTGACGGCGACTGCCTGAGACGTCAGATGGTAACCTTCCTATATAAATACGATAAATTCGTAAATGGTAAAGGATAAAGTCCCGGTACGGCAACATGATTAGTCTTTCCCCAATTCCCGGAACATCAGGGAGTTGGGGAAATTTTTTACTTGGGGAAAGACCTGATCTTGCGACCGCGAACCTAAATAATTCAGGATAGCCGGCAACCGGGATTCACGGAAAAAGAGAACCGCCTCGATCGAAGCGGTTCTGATAGTCAGTTTCTATTTTTCCGGATACAGAAGAGTGAATGTATCGTAGTGGTCGTCGGTGTAGTAGATATAGCCGTCATCCGAGAAGACGATCCTCTTGGCACCTCTCGACTTCTTGCCTTTGGTTCCGATATCACATTCACGGTAGGGTTCATGCTCATCCGGGAGATTGCCTTCGTAATTGCCGAACCTGTCACCTCCTATGGATCTGCCGGGAGCGTAAGGCTCGAGAGAACCTCCTTCCCAGCCGAGGGCCTTTGCCTCCTTCTTCGTTATGAAGTTTGAAGGAAGGTGACCGTAGAGGTGGATATAAAGTGCAACATCCTCTTTGGATGTATATTCTCCGTCTTCCGGGAGAGCCTGAGACTCTGTGGTCGTGGTCGTGACCTCTGTCGTCTCCGAAGTCGTTGTCTCGCTCGTGGTCCCGCTTGTCTCAGGAGACCTGGTCGTCTCTTCAGTCGTTGTCGTTGTAACTTCAGTTGTGCCAGTTGTAGTTGCGAGCGTTTCTTTTGAAGAAGACGTCGTCGGGTCAGCTAGCGGGAATATCGCAAGACATCCCGTCAGGGCAAGACATAAGGCAAGAGGAGCAACCGCTCCTGATATGATCTTCTTAAGCTGCGGCATAAGGTTCATTTACCGGTAATTCCTTCTTCTTTTCTGATCTTGCAAGGAAGAATGCTCCTAATACTATGCCTAATCCTGCGATCATCATGAACAGATATGAAGGATACGGCAGTTTCTCGATAAATTGCCCGAGAAGATCGGATGACCCCATCAGGTTGTATAACATGTGCATCGCGATAGTAGGTACTATGGTCTCTTTCTTGACATAGATATAACCTTCAGAGAAGCCCAGTACTGCCACATATATGATCTGAATAAGGTTTCCGTGAGCAATGGCGAAGAAAAGCGCCGTAAAGATCATGATGAACTTCGCCGTATGGCCGACTTTTCTGAGCATCCCTCCTGCTATGCCCCTGAATACAAGTTCCTCTGTTATCGGAACGAATACTATCAGGGCCAAAAGCATGCTGATCGTCATGTTTTCGGTGGTCATGGCCTGGTATACCGGGTTATTGGAATAGATCTGCTCCATGAGATCATCTATGACCGGTATCTTCTGGACAGTGTATGCCAGTCCCTGAGCGAAAGTCTGCGCACCGATGACGGCTATTAATGCCGCGAGCCAGAATCTCCAGCCGATATTGCATATCTTCTTCCCGGCTTCTTTGAAGTCAACATACTTTACCATGTAGAAGATACCGAATCCTATGGCGGAGACGATCGCATAGATCAGCATCCCGGGGCCCATGGATTCAGCCAGGACATCGTAGAGCACTTCAGGATCCTTTATCCTTCCGCGGTCAATTGCTTCTACGATAATATCTCCTGCCTTGTAGAGAAAGACAAAGACCAGAGCAAATGACTGTACTACCTGAAGAATGACCCAGGGGATCAGTGTAAGAAACACCGTTCCGACCTTGCGGCCCTTGCTCGGACCTTCGGGCTGCAAAGGGATCTGATTTTGTCCCATGCCATAGCCATTGGGCTGCAGGACATATACCTGCTCGCCGTTTATGGTCTGCGGGACCGCTGTGTAATTCTCGTTCATTTTTCTATCCTCTTTTCCTTAAAAAATCCAAATAAATTATATCCATCAGTCAAAAGAAGTCAAATCAAACACCTTGCCTATGCTGTCGTGGATAACGAGCTGTGCGTTCCTGTCGGCGGGGGTCTTGTCGCGGTTGATGATGACAAGGTATTTGCCCGGGAACTGATATGCCAGGGATGCTGCCGGCTGGACCGCAAGAGAAGTTCCTCCGACGATAAGGCATTCTGCTGCATAGATAAGTCTCATCGACTCGATCCAGGCTGTTTGGGGAAGGCCTTCACCGTATAAGGTAACATCCGGGCGGACCATGCCTCCGCACTCGGGGCACCTGGGTATCCGGTCTTCAGACCGGAAGATAAAATCCGCATCATATTTCTTATGGCACTTCATGCAGTAGTTCCTGAGCGTACTGCCGTGGATCTCCTGCACATTGCGGCTCCCCGCCTTCTGATGAAGTCCGTCTATGTTCTGTGTTATCACACCTTTGAGCTTGCCCATCTTCTCAAGTTCGGCGAGCCTTATGTGAGCCTTGTTGGGTTCTATCGTTCTGCAATCCAGTTTCTGCCTGTAGAATTCATAGAAGACGTCCGGGTGGTCCTCCAGGCAGTCGATGCTCAGGAGGTATTCGGGACTGTATCTGTCGAATTTGACATCGTGCTGGTTATAAAGTCCGTCCTTGCTCCTGAAATCCGGTATACCGCTCTCCGTCGATACACCTGCTCCTCCGAAGAATACGATGTTATTACACTCTTTGATGATCTCGCTTAATCTTTCGATCTTGTCTTCAGTTTCCATTGTCATTACCTCCAACAGTTACATTCTCGACGTATCTTATCTCCTTCAGTCTGTTTATGACCGGCCAACTTGCATCGATATTGCATACTTCGTCAAGGACGACGAAGCTGTTATCCGCGAAAACTATCCTAACGGTGGAACTGCCGTGGAAGAAAGCACAGAAAGACAGGAGTCTTAAGTAGTCGGGCGATCCCGGTGATCCGGAATAACTGATGTCGACTACCCCTCCCTTTTGTTCATCACCTGAGGGCTCTTCAGTCTTAGTATTCTGCCTGGGCTTATCTTGCGATCCGACCCCGCTGTTAAATTCATTCTGCACTCTTCTTGCATACCTTACCATGGGGGCGGAAAGAACTGTATTGATCTGCTCTTCGTTTTCGGGCATGGCAAAGACTGCGTCTATGAACAAAGACATCCTGCTCTCTCTTCTCATGTGTCTCTTACCGGTTATGATGACAGCCTTACCGGGCTCGACCAGACTGTTGTATTTTTCGAGCGGCATGCCCATCATGACGGCTTCATAAGATCCTGCAAGATCGTCGCAGGTCAGGGTGACGATCATCTTCTTTTTCTTCGTATAGCCGACTTTCTTCGATGTAACCAGGGCTGCCATACATACGGGTTTGTCATCGTCCAGAGCTTCCCTGCCGTATACGGATTCTATGTCGGCGGCATCGTTCATGTCGAAAGTGATTATCCCTGCAATCGTTTTCGAGAAACGGGTTAAGGGGTGGCCCGTAAGATAGATGCCCACCATCTCCTTCTCGTAAGCAAGCTTGGTCTCGACCGGGAATTCTTCGATTTCCGGAACAGTGATCATCCGGTTAGTGTTAGAGTCACCGCCAAAGTCAAAGAGGGTCAGCTGACCTGCGATGTTAGATCTAGATGAACTTACGATCTTATCGTATTCATTCGTGACCGCCGAATAGATGGCAGATCTCGGATACCCGAATGAATCCAATGCACCTGCCAGAGTCAGGGACTGGATCACCTGACGGTTGATACCTGAGCTCGCGCACCTGGTTACAAAGTCATCGAAAGACCTGAACACACCATGCGTCAGACGCTCGAGTTCTATCTGGTTTGCAACGGCATCACCGACGTTCTTTATCGCCGAGATCCCGATCCTTATCGAATCGTCCTTATCTATCGAGAAACGCCCGCTCGAATGATTGACATCCGGCGGATTGACCTTGATGCCCATTGAAGATGCTGCAGCTATATAGAACCTCATCTTATCGAGGTCGCCGCAGAATGAATTAAGGGTTGCGGTCATGAACTCAACAGGATAGTAGTACTTAAGATAAGCAGTCTGGAAACCGACGAAGGTGTAGCATGCCGCGTGGGACTTGTTGAATGCATAGCCTGCAAACTGGGACACTTCATCGAAGATGTGCGCTGCAGTTCTTTCTTCGACACCGTTGTTGACGGCACCCATAACCGCCTTGCCGGAATCGTCGATGCCTCCGTATATGAAGAGGTTCCTGTATTTTTCCATCAGGGACTTCTTTTTCTTGCTCATGGCACGTCTTATATTGTCCGACTGGCCCATCGAGAATCCCGCCAGATCACGTACTATCTGCATGACCTGCTCCTGATAGATGATACAGCCGTATGTAACGTTCAGGATAGGCTCTAAGAGATAGTGCTCATAACTGATCTTATCAGGATTGTTCTTGGCCGCGATATACTTGGGGATCTGATCCATGGGACCCGGGCGGAAGAGTGATATTCCGGCGATGATGTCTTCAAAGCAGTCGGGCTTGAGCTTCTTCATGAACTCTGTCATGCCGCGGGATTCAAGCTGGAAGACGCCCTCGGTATCACCGTCGGAGATCATCTTGTAGATCCCCTGGTCCTCAATATCCAGATGATCTATGTCAGGTCTCTTGCCTGTCCTCTGTTCAACGAGCCTGACCGCTTCTTCGATAACGGTCAATGTGCGAAGGCCCAGAAAGTCGAACTTCAGAAGACCGATGCTCTCAACATCGTTCTTTGCGAACTGCTCGACTATCGTATCGTCGTTAGTAGCAAGAGGCGCAAGGTCCGTGATGGGATTGCCCGAGATTATTATCCCTGCCGCATGTGTGGATGAATTGCGGGGGAGACCCTCTATCTTCATGGAGATATCGATGAGGTTCCTGGCTTTGGGATCCTGCTCGTAGAGCATCTTTAATTCAGGCACTTCATCCAGGGCGCCAGCAAGCGTAATACCAGGTGACATCGGGATCTTCGATGTGATCGCATTGATGGTCTCCTGATCCGTTCCCATTACCCTGCCGGTATCCCTTACCGCGGACCTTGCAGCCAGAGTACCGAAAGTAATGACGTGTGCGACATGGTCGTCACCGTACTTGCGTCTTACATAATCTATAACGAGCTGTCTCTTGTCATCGGACATATCGATATCGAAGTCCGGCATCGACACTCTCTCGCTGTTAAGGAACCTCTCGAAAACAAGAGAATACATGATAGGATCAAGACTCGTGATCCCGATCGCGTACGCTACAAGCGAACCTGCGCCCGAGCCTCTTCCGGGGCCCACAGGGACCCCGTGTTCCCTCGCATATGCTATAAAGTCAGCGACTATCAGGAAGTAGTCCGTATAACCCATTCCGTTGATGACGGACAGCTCATACTTGAGCCTCTCCTCATACTCTTCCGTTGTCGCGTGAACACCGTATTCGTCGTACCTTCTTGCCAGTCCCTCGAATGCAAGATCCTGCAGATATGTCTTATTGTCAGGATATTCCGGAGGGACTTCAAACTTTGGAAGATGTATCGTATCAAAATCGTATGTCGCATTGCACATGGCTGCGATCTTGCCTGTATTGTCGATCGCATCCGGAACGTTCGGGAAGAACTGCCTCATCTCCGTCTCGGATCTTACATAGTAATCGTTGCCGTCCATCCTGAACCTGTCGGGATCCGACATTTCCGAGCCTGTCTGCAGGCAGAGCAGGATATCCTGAACTTCGCTGTCCTCAGGTCTTATATAGTGGCAGTCGGCCGTTGCTACAAGCGGGATACCGGTCTCACGCGATATCCTGATAAGCGATGAGTTGACCTTGGCCTGATCAGGTGATGTGTGAGCCTGGATCTCCAGGTAGTAGTTGCCTTCACCGAAGATATCCTGATAGTAAAGAGCCGTCTTCTTTGCATCTTCTTCACGGCCCGAGAGGATCAGTTCAGACAGTTTCCCCGCGAGGCACCCTGACAGACATATCAGACCCTCAGCGTGTTGGGCAAGGATCTCCTCATCTATCCTCGGCTTCCTGTAAAAGCCTTCTATGTAACCTGCCGACACGAGGATATTAAGATTCCTTAAACCCCTGTTATCTTTGGCAAGAAGTATCAGGTGATTATATATGCTTCCTCCGCCTGAAGGAGGCTCTTTATCGAACCTTGACCCCGGTGCGACATAGACTTCGCAGCCGATGACAGGATGTATGTTATGGGCTGTCATCTCCCTGTAGAATGACACTGCGCCGAACATGGACCCGTGGTCTGTGATGGCGCATGCCGACATATCGAGCTCGTTAAGCCTTGCCGCAAGTTCCGGGATCCTTGAGACCCCGTCCAGCAGTGAATACTCAGTATGCAGATGCAGATGAACAAATTCGCCCATATTGTCAGCCCTTTATCAAGATCAGCGCATCACGCAGTTCGGCTGCATGCTCGAAGTCCAAAGACGATGCAGCCTTCTTCATTTCCTTCTCCAACTTATCTATGAGATCCTTATCACCCCGGTAACGGGCGGGATCTTCTTCTCCTGCAAGGATCGCCCCTATATCGATGACATGGCCTGCCTTGTCTTTCTTCTTCCTGGTCTTGTCTTCTGCCTCAGAATCAGTCTCGAACTTGGAGGTTTTCCTGACTGTTACCGGAGTAATATTGTGTTCCCTGTTGTAATCCTGCTGGATCTTGCGCCTGCGGTTAGTCTCTGCAACGGCTCCCATCATGGAATCAGTTACTTCATCGGCATAGAGGATTACTCTTCCGTTGACGTTCCTCGCGCACCTTCCGATTATCTGGATCAACGATCTTTCTGACCTTAAGAATCCTTCCTTGTCGGCATCGAGGATCATTAAGAGAGATACCTCCGGTAAGTCGATTCCTTCTCTCAAAAGATTAATTCCTACGATGACATCCGTCTTGTCTTCGCGGAGCTTGTTCAGTATCTTCATTCTCTCAACTGTCTTGATATCCGAATGCAGGTAATCGACTCTTATGTTTTCGAGCTTTAAGAAGTCGGTCAAGTCTTCTGCCATCTTCTTTGTAAGGGTCAGGATTAAGGACTTCTCGCCCCTGGCGATATTGGCTTTGAGTTCTGACAGGATATCTTCTATCTGACCTTCAACAGGTCTTACATAGATCTCAGGTTCTGTAAGTCCTGTCGGCCTTATGACCTGTTCCACCGTCTGTTCGCTGTGTTCCTTCTCGTAGTCGGCGGGAGTAGCCGAGACGAAGATCACGCTGTTTAATTTGGATTCGAATTCAGAAAAGATAAGAGGCCTGTTATCGAAAGCCGAAGGCAGACGAAATCCGTGCTCAACGAGCGATTCCTTACGGGCATGATCTCCCCTCTGCATTGCGCCTATCTGAGGGATCGTCTGATGGGACTCGTCGATGAAGACGAGATAATCATCAGGGAAAAAGTCCATGAGCGTACATGGCGGGCTTCCGGGGGCTCTCCCGGCAATATGCCTTGAATAGTTCTCGATACCCTTGCAAAAGCCTGTTTCCTTCAACATGTCAAGATCGTAGAGGGTCCTCTGCTCGAGCCTGTAGGCCGCGACAGCCTTGCCTTCTTCCCGCAGCTGCGTAAGCCTTTCTTCAAGTTCTTTGGCTATCGTCTCTTCCGCCATCTCGAGCTTGGCTCTTCCCGCAGCATAGTGGGATGCGGGGAATATATCGACATAGTCGACCTTGGCGACTGTCTTCATGTCGAGGATATCAACATATGAGATCTGATCTATCTCATCGCCGAAGAATGAGATCCTCGTAAAATAGTTATCGTTATCGGGGGTATAGATATCGATATTATCTCCCCTGCATCTTACTTCACCCCTGTCGGGAGCAAAGTCATTTCTCTGGTACTGCATCTCGATCAGGGATGACAGGACTTCATCCCTTGATATCTCCTGTCCCTTCTCAAGGGAGATGACGAGCGATTCATAGTCGCTCTTCTCACCGATACCGTAGATGCATGACACGGATGCAACGATGATGACATCACGGCGTGTAAGGAGATTCCTTGTCGCTTCGTGCCTCATCCTGTCGATCTCGCGGTTGGTCGAACTGTCCTTCTCGATATAAGTATCCGTTGCAGATATATACGCTTCCGGCTGATAGTAGTCGTAGTATGAGACAAAGTAGCCGACGGCATTATCGGGAAAGAGTTCCTTGAACTCTGCATATAGCTGGCCTGCAAGAGTCTTGTTGTGGGCGATGATAAGTGCCGGTCTGTCACACTGCTGGATGACGTTTGCCATCGTGAAGGTCTTACCGGATCCCGTAACACCTAAGAGGGTCTGGCCCTTCATGCCGGCATTAACGCCGGCCACAAGCTTTTCTATCGCCTGAGGCTGGTCTCCCGAAGGTTTATAATCTGATCTTAGTTTGAACACGCCCATAACTTATCAGTCTGTTTCCCCTTCCGTTATCTCGAAGAAGAGTTCATCAAGAGTCTTCTCCCCTGCTTTCATGATATCCGTGTTGTGCCTTGTTGCGGCGATCTTACCCTTCATCATGATGTTGACGACATCCCATGTCTCTTCGATCGTGTCGATCATGTGCGTCGATATCAATATAGTCTTGCCAGCCGCCTTAAGCTCATTTATGAGGCTCTTTAATTCCTTGATCGCATGAGGGTCGAGACCTACCAGGGGTTCATCGAAAATGATCACCGAAGGATCGTGGATCAGAGCGCAGCAGATGGATACCTTCTGCTGCATTCCCTTGGAAAGTTCCCTGCCGAGCTTGCGCCTCTTGTCGCCTAATTCGAACCTCTCGATGAGGTCTTCCATATACTGCTTGTTGTCAGACTTATAAGCGCGTCTTATGAACTCAAGATGCTCATCAATGGTTAATGTATCGTAGAGGGTCGGGACCTCGGGAACATAGCCCAATTGCCTCTTTGCATCGAGGGACTTATTTGAAAGGCCGTTGATCTCGATAGTTCCGGAAAACTGCAGGAGTCCTGCGATACACTTGATGATCGTGGATTTACCCGCGCCGTTGGGTCCTAAGAGGACTCCCGTCTGCCCGTCGTCGAGCTTGAAGGACAGCTCATCGATGGCTGTAAACTTCTTGTATTTCTTTGTTACGTTGTCAACTGTCAGCATATAGGTCTCCTTACTTTTTGTCAGGCGTCATATCTTTCGAGCATGTATCTTGCGAATCTTAATAGGAGGGCAAAGATCAGAGCATAGAATATCGTTGATACGATAAAGCCGCTGGCCGTGGAATCGGCCCATACCATGGGTCCTGATGTCTTTGTCAGGATGTATTGAGTAAGCTCGGATAAGCCCTGTGTAACCGAAACTATAAAGATTATGATCGCATACTTTACGACCAGCAGAGTGTACCTGCCAAGGCTCCTCATGAGCCTTACACAGACAAGTGAGAGCATCTCACAGAGGAAGTCGAACGAGATCATCATAAAGATGAAAGCCAGGACCATCTGCCAGGTAACCGACTCGGGAGAAGCGATGTATAAGATGCCTCCGCAGCATAACGAGTCAAAGAGGATCTCGGGGATCTCAGCCGCGATGCAGGCGAAGAGTTTGTGCCTGGGTTCCTCGGGGATCATGTAGATAAAAGGTCTGTTGAATTCAAGTATCGTCCTGCCGCCCGTGAATGCCACGGTATTAAAGACCATGATGACTGCAACGGCTCCGGTTGCCATAAGATGGGGATAATCCTCTATACCGTCAGATGTCCTCGCCAGGAGCAGGAGTCCTGCGCATACCATCCTGAAGAGAAAGGCTGCCTGATTGACGAAGAAGATCCTCGATGTCCTTATGTTTTCGAAGATATGCTTATGGAAGATCGCAGACAGGCCCCAGCCATGTTTGATCGTCTCCTTGCCGACTCTTGCATCAACGGCAAGAGAGGTTGTAGCCATATCGACTCCGGCCTTCCTGGCTTCCCTGAAATCGTTGGCGCGCTGGGCCATGCTGCAGGCCCTGTCATAGAATTCATATTTGCCGAACATGAGAAGCGCAATGAGGGATCCGATCACGACAACGGCTACTACAACCCCTATGACCAGGGGAATATAATTTCCGTTAACGTGCCCTTCATAGATGTAAGATGCCCAGCCAGCAAAAGGGAAAGTCCTCATGGGGATGGTATGACCTATATAGATAACCAGCTTATTGACCTCGACATCAAGAATATCCCTCAGTCTTACATGGAAGTGGGTACAGACCATGTAGAGAAGGGTTACGATCAGTATGATGTGATATCCGAGGAAGACATAGGATGTCATGTAGTATTTGTTGCCTTCTGAGAAGAAGACGGCCAGAGCTACGCCTATGAAGTATGCCAGGAGCATGACGATAAGCGAGAGCCCCAGCATCCAGAACATGTCAGCCCTGTTGATATCGAACATAAAGGTCAGCGTAAGAGACTGGCATGTCACGAACCAGAGGAAAAAGAGCATGCCCATAAAGGCTTTGCCAAAGGGTACCATGACCACCTGGAACCTGGAAAAAGGACCCGAGAAGTGATAAGTACAGTCGGCCATAGAGAAATTCATCGGAAACATCCTGTTGCCCAGGATGAATCCGAAGTCGAAAGCCGCTATGAGCACTATCTCGATCAGCGATACGATAAGGTCATCGTTGCGGGTCATGAACCTGAATGAGTAGAAGGTCATGGACCGCAAACACTGTATGCCCCACAGAAATGCGATCACTCCGAGCGTGATCGCTACAGGTCTCTTCCTTAACGAATGGAATGATTTATACGTTATTGGTGACAACATAATAGATCACCGCTACAACGACTCCGAGAGCAAAGCCCGCCACGACCTGCAGAGGCGTATGGCCTATGAGTTCCTTGAGTTTCTCTTCTCCCGTGACATTCATATTGAACATCCTGTCCAATCTCAATGTAAGGTCATTTATCTTCTTGGCCTGGATCCCTGTCTGGAGTCTTACTCCCATGGCATCGTGCATTACGATGATCGCGAGGATCGCAGCTATGGCAAACATAACCGAACCCACTCCGCACACAAGGCCTGTCATGGTCGCAACAGAAGACACGGTCGCCGAATGTCCGCTCGGCATACCTCCGTCACCGAAAAGTCTCTCTATGGAGAACTTGCCCTCGGTTATAACGTTATTGATACACTTGAATACCTGGGCTATAAACCATGCGAGAACACCTGCTATCAGGATCTTGTTGCCTATAAGCTCAGCAAAAAACTCACCTATCGTCATTTAATTCCATCTGCTCCCTTTTTGCGTAAAGCACCTTGCCGGCGCCCACTGATAATTTTATCAGAAAACAGCCCTTAAGACGATAACTATCGATGACTATATTGTTAATAAAATGCTTATTCGAAGTAATCGAATTCCAGATCTCCGATCCTTACGGTATCGCCTTCCTTGATACCTTTGGCCTTGAGTTCGTCTATCACACCGAAGTTGATCAAGGATCTCTGGAAATAAGCCATGGAATCAGTGCTGTCAAAGTTCGTGGACTCCAAGACCGTCCTGATCCAGTCGCCCGTAACCTCATATACGTTGTTGTCCCTTACGATCTCGAATCTCTTCTTCTCTTCGAACTTATAGACCTTTGTGCCTTCATCCGGCTTATCGTGTATGACCGTGGGCGGAAGCTTGGATACTTCCTCGGTAACTTTTGCGGTAAGTTCCTTTATGCCGATGTTGCCTGCAGCAGAGATCTTGAAGACCTCATAACCTTGACCCTCAACATATTCCACGAACATATCAACGACCTCAGGATCTGCCGAATCGATCTTGTTGGCGACAACGATCTGGGGACGCGATGCCAGTTCCTCGTTAAATGCCTTGAGCTCTGTGTTGATCGAGTTGAAATCGTCAATGGGATCCCTGCCGTCGGCGCATGAGACATCGACAACATGGACCAGGAGCCTCGTCCTCTCGATATGTCTTAAGAAATCGTGTCCCAAGCCTGCTCCCTCATGAGCGTTCTCTATGATACCGGGGATATCGGCAATAACATAAGACGTGTCATAGTCTGCTACAACTCCCAATACCGGCTCCAATGTCGTAAAAGGATAATCTGCGATCTTGGGCTTCGCACGCGTCATGACGGAAAGAAGCGTTGACTTGCCCGCATTGGGGTATCCTACGAGTCCGACATCAGCGATGAGCTTTAGTTCGATCGCAAGGTTCATCTCTTCTCCGGGTCTTCCTGCCTGGGCAAATTCAGGAGCCTGCCTTACGGCATTGGCATAATGCATGTTGCCGAGGCCCCCCTTGCCGCCTCTGGCAACAACTTCCTTCTGTCCGTCTTCAGTAAAGTCACATATGAGCTTACCCGTATCGGCATTCTTGATAACAGTACCCACGGGGACACCGATCTCAAGGTCATCTCCCCTTTTCCCGTACATCCTCTTGCTCTGACCTGCCACACCGTTTGCAGCAACGAACTTATGCTTGAACCTGAAAGGCGCAAGGCTCGTTAATCTTGATGTTGCGACAAATACGACATCACCGCCGTCCCCGCCGTCTCCGCCGTCAGGTCCGCCGTTGGTAACGTATTTCTCCCTGTGGAAAGATACGGCGCCGTTGCCGCCGTCTCCTGCCTTAACATATATCTTCGAGTGGTCAATGAACATGAAGATTCTCCAATTCCTTTAAGAAAACAGCCTGCCAAAAGAATAGGCAGGCCGGTTTGGTTCTTGCTCTGTCAGGTTAAGATCAAGCTACAGGATATACGGAAACCTGCTTCTTGTCCTTACCCTTGTGCTCATACTTGACGGTTCCGTCGATAAGAGCAAAGAGAGTATCATCGGATCCGATACCGACGTTGTTGCCGGGATGGATCTTTGTGCCGCGCTGTCTGTAGATGATGTTGCCGGCGATAACGGCCTGGCCGTCACCCTTCTTTGCACCAAGTCTCTTGGATTCTGAGTCACGACCGTTCTTGGTGGAACCCATACCCTTCTTATGAGCGAAAAGCTGTAAATTCATCTTGATCATGATTACACCTCCGTTGTGCTTCATTAGTTCTGTTAGTCTTCTTTCGAGTGTATTATCTCGATGTAAGTGTTGCCTTCTTCATTAACCGTTGCTGCCAGATTGATAAGTCCCAGTTCGACTGTCCGCATTATCACCTGAGCCCGTTCCTTAGTGTCCCTGTCTCCTTCTTCGGGAATCTGGATCCTTACGTTAACGGATTCCAATCCCTCATCGGTTACCCTGAACACTTTCTCATCGTCATATCCGCATATATCAGTCAGTGCATATGCTGCCGTATAGCATAATGTCGATGCTCCCGCACAAACGGTATCAAAACCTTCTTCTGCGATGCCCGCATGCCCGGACATATAGATCGCGATTATGTTGCGGGTGACCTTGTCACGGTCAATGATAACAGTGATCATCAGACGTTGATAGCTGTTACACGTACACGTGTGTAAGGCTGTCTGTGGCCTGCCTTACGGCGGTAACCCTTCTTGGGCTTGTACTTCAGGACTGTAACCTTGCGGTTCTTGCCCTGGCTTACGATCTCGCCTGTGACAGTTGCCTTAAGATCTGCGCCGGCTGTGATGCCGTCATCAGCGGATACTGCAAGTACTTCGTCGAAAGTAACCTTGTCACCAGCCTCGCCTTCGAGCTTCTCTACGAAGATCTCGTCGTCAACTGCAACCTTGTACTGCTTACCGCCTGTCTTAATAACTGCGTACATATTGTGTCCTCCTGTTCATCCAGTCTCGCTGCGACCTTGAGGCAGTGGTTTTCCCGTAGAAAAGCGCACGTTTAGAAGCCCCGCGCATGCGGTCACCCGCATATACTACCAACATGTCCCTGATTTTGCAAGAGGAATTTTCTAAATATATAAATAATGATCACATCATTAGGAGCAGCGGGACCGCCGATGCGGCGCCGTGGATGATCCCTACGATGATGAACTGGTCAGAGTTGCGCTTGACCGGTATTGCCATGAGGTATGGCGCTATAGCCTGTATGATCCCAAGGAGTCCCGTGCCAAGGATAACGCTGTCGTGGGTTATAGCCCCCATCACTACGGCCGTAACGGCAGGAACTGCTATAAGGAGCGGATAGAGGACTGTTCCAAAGTAAGAGCCGCCGCCCAGGCCTCCGAACCTTGATTTACGGTCAAGGAAGGCCAGAGTTGCTATTGCCATTGCATCCATTATGAATATAACCGGAATGGATATCATTCCGCTGATGCTCTTCTGTCTGTCTGCTATTCCGCTGAATATGAGAAAAACTGCCACGTAGAGACCGACTTCCGCAACGGCTGTGATAACAGAACTAAAAAGGTTCCCTTCGCGGGCTTCGTATTTGACCTTGTTGGACAGGATAAAAGGCGTATTAAGGACTGCCATTACAGCTATCATCAGAGTGGGAGCATAGCAAAGAAGATAACAGGCGGCAGATCTGGTCTGGGGGATCAGGGACATCACTATAACGCCTAAGGCCGTAAATGCCGAAAGACCCGCCGTTATGATAAAAACAAGCCCGTCACGCCTTGCCAGGATGTTGCCCCCGTTATCGGAGTCTGCAACAGGGATATCGTAAAGATAGAGGAAGAGCGATGCGATCCCCAGGAAGAAAGACAGGATCAGAAGGATATTCCATACATTAATGGCTGTATAGGGGAGCTTGCCCGTGTATAAGGTCCCGAGATAACCGGCAAACTCGCTCTGGAAAGACGGCAGTGCCATCTGGAATCTCATGGGAGCCGAAGTAAACGACATCGACAGATACCTGTTGCCTTCAGCCGATACAAATATCTTTGATGCGAAGAGGTTGTCCCTCTCGATACCGGTGCCGTAGATCGTATCCACGCCGGACATCTTTTCGAAGAGCATCCTGGAATCAGACATCCTGTCTACTGTCGCATTGCTGTCATTCTTGCCGAAGATGGCAACATCTATATCGGGCTTGTCGCGTCCGACAGCAGCTGCTGCGGCATTACCGGGATAGTAGGGCATGATGAGGACGAATCCCTCCAAAGATCCGCTCTTCCCTTCTTTGGCATAGATATCTTCCATTACATAGAATGCTTCCTGGTAGCAGGCGCATACGACTGTCTTGCGGCCCTTATATTCATCGGGGATGATGTAACTGCCGCTTTCGGAGTCCTTCGATGCGTCAGAGGATAAGACAGCCATGTCAAAGCCGGCGCCTTTAAGCGCAACTCTCATGGATGCATAAGGGAAATAGTTGTCGGGAGCTGATCCGTGACCGTTATCGACGCCGTAGAAGAGAACGACCGGATTCTTGGGATCCTTGCTGCCGGTCGACACAAAGAAAAGAATAAAGACAGCCAGAACGGAGATCATTGCCAAAACGGCACAGACGGCAGCCGGGACACCCACGTGTCCGGCTCTGACGTTCCTGTCACTTTTTCTTATGAGACCGCCGTTGTCTTTGTTGCCGCTCTTCTTCATCTCTTGTCAGGAACCGTCCTTATTCAGCGGGACAGAGTTCATCTCCTAACGTTCTGATATCTTCGGGACCTAGTACAAGGATTATGTCGCCTTCTTTTACGAGTTCATCGACCCTTGCACGGAGGCTTAAGCGGTCCTCATAGAATTCTGCATCACCGCCGCGCTTATTGATCTCGTTTGCAATATCCTCGCTCGAGATATCGTGCATATTGATCTCCCTGTCAGAGAAGATCTCAGCAAAGAGGACCTTCTTGCAGGGCAGAAGTGATGTTACATAATCCTCGAAAAGCAGCTTTGTACGGCTAAAGGTCAAAGGCTGGAATACGACCAGGATATCATTATGCGGCATATTGGAAGCTGCCTCGATAGTAGCCCTTGCAGCAGCCGGGTGGTGGGCATAATCGACCACGACAGTTGCTCCCTTATACTGACCCTTTATGGTATATCTTCCGTCAGCGCCATGGAATCTGTTAAGTCCTCTTACAATGGCATCTTTATCGGCGCCGTTAAGGAAAGCAGCTGCAGCAGCATTAAGTGCATTAGAGATGTTATGACGTCCCGGGACCCTTAGTTGGATATTGCCGAGGACTTCACCCTCGTAGAGAAGGTCAAATACCGGAAGACCGTTATCAAAGCTGACATTGGCAGCGGCAAAATCGGGAGCCTTCCCTGTCAGGAGACACTCCGTATCGATAAGACCGCAGGTTAAGATCTTAGGGAAAGTCCTTCCCTGTGATTCATGGCGGGCGCGGGCTTCTTCGATCGCCTTTGCACTATTCTTATCCGCTCCTGATATAACGATATAACCGTTGTCGTCAGCCTTATCGAGGAACTGGGCGAATGCGCTGATGACATCTTCTATAGTAGGATAGATATCGACATGATCGTGATCTATGTTCGTAATGACCGCCGTTGAGGATCTGAAATGCAGGAAGGAATGATTGAACTCACAGGCTTCAGATACAAGAAGGTCAAAACCTCCGCCCTGTCTTACCGTGCCTCCGATCTCATCGAATTCGGCACCGATATGAACTGCAGGATCCAATCCCGCCTCCATCATGATAAGGGTCGTCATGGAAGTAGTCGTGGTCTTGCCGTGTGTTCCCGAGATATTGATAACGTGATCATAGCTGTCGGTGATGAGTCCCAGGAACTCAGCCCTGTCAAAGACTCTTATATTGCGGGCCATACATTCTGCAACCTCAGGATTATGCGGGAGGATCGCTGCCGTCTTAACGGCATAGTCAGGCTCAAACTCGGAAATGTTCTCAGCTACCTGGCTGTTATAGATCTTAATGCCGTCTTTGGCCAGCGCTTCCGTTCTCTCGGAAGGCGCCATATCGGAGCCTGCAACATCGAAGCCGTAACCTGCGGCAAGTCTTGCGAGTCCGCACATCGAGATACCGCCTATCCCGATAAAATATATTTTCGCGTTCTTCTTCAAAGAATTGATACCCTGATCCATATGATCGTGCCTCCATTATTTTGCCATTATGTTATTATAGCAGTATTCTATTTTAAACAAACATCAACTGCACCCAAAAGGAGTGGTAATTTTGCTGAATATATTGGGCATTATACTTACAGTATTATCTACAGCGGCTATTCCTGCGCTCTATCTCCTCTTCCCTGAACAGATCTGTTATTGGATAGCCGGGCTCGTCTTCATCATCATGAACATAGTCCCTTCCCTGTCCCGCAAGACTACAACAAGGTTAACAGGACTTAACGACGGACTTAGTCTCCTTAAGTCATTCCTCATAACCCTGATCCCGGACTTCGCCCTCCTGATGATCGCGCTTACGGTGATAACTCCGGACATAAACAAGATCCTCTTCTTCTGTCTCTACTGTTACCTTACGGAATCGGTGATCTTCTGGAACGGCATCATAAGAGTCTATATCCTGTCCAAACAGCTCGGTTTAAGGCGCAAGATACTGGGCCTTATCTGCGGCATGATCCCCATCTTGCACCTTATCGTCTTAAGATACATCATCATCGTCGTATCCAACGAAGTTGAAGACGAAGATTCCAGGAACAGGCTCAACGATGTCCGCGCCGAAAACGAGATCTGCAAGACAAAGTACCCCGTCCTCATGGTCCACGGCGTTTTTTTCAGGGACTTCCGCTTCTTCAACTACTGGGGCAGGATCCCCGGCGAACTGATCCGCAACGGCTGCAAGGTCTACTACGGTAACCAGATGTCCGCCCAGTCTGTCGAGATCTGCGGCGCCGAGATAGCCTCCAAGATAAAAGAGATAATGGATGAGACGGGCTGTGAGAAAGTCAACATCATCGCCCATTCCAAAGGCGGACTTGATACCCGTTATGCTATCTCCTGCCTCGGCATGGCTCCCTATGTAGCATCGCTCACGACCGTTAACACGCCTCACAGGGGCTGTAAGTTCGCAGATTATCTCCTGAACCAGGCATCAGAAAGCATGAAGACCGGTGTTGCCAAAAAATACAATGCCGCTCTTAAGCTCGCAGGAGACAAGGATCCGGACTTCATAGCAGCAGTTACGGACCTGACCGCAACGCGTTGCGAAGAACTCAATAAGATAATGCCCGACTCGCCTGAAGTTTACTATCAGAGCGTAGGGTCCTGCGCCTATCACGCCGTCGGCGGAAGATTTCCCCTTAATCTCTCCTACCATCTGGTCAAGCACTTCGATGGCAAGAACGACGGTCTTGTCGCACAGCCCTCAATGGTCTGGGGTGAGAAGTTCACCTTCTTTGAACCCGTAGGCTACAGGGGCATAACCCACGGTGACATGATCGACCTCAACCGCGAGAACGTCGACGGCTTTGATGTCAGAGAAAAATATATAGAGATAGTAAGCGACCTTAAGAACAAGGGTTTCTGATATATGCCTAAAAACAACGATCTGCATAAGGCTTTCAATTCAAAAAAAAGATGAGTTCTACTATACCTTCGGATTACAAAGGCGCCATGGGGCTGCCCTTCCGGACAACCCCTTCAAACAGTATTTCTTAATTGTATCAGCCCTTGCCGTTCACATACTTATCGTATTTGTACAAGAACGTTACCATCTGTCGTCTCAGGCAATTGCCTTCAGGACGGAAAGTGTTGTCACTGTACCCTGCCAGGATCTTCATCTCGGATGTCCAGAGTGTTGCAGTATAATAGTAATCCTTGGCCTTAACATCCGTAAACCTGTTCGTCTTGGACTTGGGATCAGGCTTGCCTGCAAGTCTCCAAAGGAAGGTAACGGCATGTTTTCTTGCACAGATGATCTTGGGACCGAATGTACCGTCTTTATAGCCTTCCACGATATGGTTCTCGTTGCCCCATATACAGGCTTTATAGTAGTAATCAGACGATTTTACATCGCTAAACTTGCAAGTCTTCGCATCGGGCTCTGGCTCGCCTTCCATCCTCCAGATAAAGGTTACCATCTGCGCTCTTGTACATTCATTGGCGGGCTTAAACTTTGTCTGTTTGTCATATCCTTTGACAACACCATTAGCCGTCAGATAGTTTGTAGGCAAATACCAGAAATCCTTATCGTTAGTAACGTCCTTATAGAGGACTGTAACCTTACAGGATGCTGTCTTGCCTGCAGCCGTTGCAGTTATCGTGACAGTTCCTGCCATCTTGGCAGTGACCTTACCTGCGGCATCTACCGTTGCAACTGCAGTATCAGAAGATTTCCAGCTTATCTTAGCCTTTGATCCCTTCAAGGTTGCAGTTAATGTATCTGTCCTGCCGCAAATGATATTGTCCGAAGACTTATCGAGCGTCAGCTTAACCGGTGAAGCTTCCGTAGGCTTAGCCGTCGGTTTTGCTGTTGCCGTTGGTTTGGCTTTCTTTTCGCTTACAGCCTTGATCACGACATCCTTGTTTCCGATAGTAAAAGTCGTTGTCGCTTTGGTCTTATCCTTGAGGCTAACGTCTCCAGACACGACCTGCCATGTCTTGAACTGATAACCGTCTTTGGCTTTTGCAGTAAGAGTTACTGTTGTCCCCTTTACACCCTTGCTTAAAGAAGCCGTTGCCGTAATGTTGGCGTCACCGGTTACTGTTACGGTGTACTCCTCGTTTTTGAGCTGGGAAGCTTTGATCTCAACAGGACTGCTTGCAAAGTCGGTCTCATGCTCACGGTTAATATCTTCAGCAAGGATATAGACATGGTATTTTGAACCCCAATCGGACACTTTAAGATCTGAAGGGAGATCAAACGAACCTGAGCCTTTTGTTGAGAAGTTACCGCTAAGCTTGTCGTAATAGAGGATCTTAGCATTGTTAGGGTTGCCGGCTTCGTATTCAGCATCAAGGATCAGCACTGATACTCTTGTGGCATTTGCATTTCTATCTCCGGTGATCTCATAAGGAACTGTTACCGTGGTTCCTTCGATGATGATGTTTCCGGAAGAAGGATTTGCAAGTTTGATGCCGCTGTCTTCAAGAGTGAGTTTGTATTCAGAATCGCCACTGACAAGTGATGAGAATAAAACCTTTTCGAGGTCGATGTTCATAGCGGGTGCAACATATATGTATTCATTATCGGGGTGTGCAAAATCCACTGAACCGCAGGCGATAACTGCAGAGATATTGGAATATCCTCTTACGGGAGCACGGAGCCACCATGACATAGGATTGGTATAACCAAGAGGGATCTTATCACGATTAGGAATGGTTACATAATCACTGGTCGAATTGTAGTATCCGGGTTCGGATATATAGCCATACTCAGGATTAACAACATCAGAAACATCCAATATGAATATCTTATCTCCCTTAAGACCCACCGTGGAATCATATAAGTTATAGAGATATGAATTAAACTCGTAACGTTTGCCGCCTTTGATCGTGCTTGTGGCTATAGCATCCTGCTCTGCCGCTAAAAAAGTTTCATTATAGAAATCACCGTTAAGATATGTGTGGAGAGCACTCTTTTCCCAGGTGCTGTAATCGCTGTTGAAGATGCGTTCAGACAGGAGAGCATCACTGTCGAGCAGCATAGTCCTGGCACCGTAATCCGTCGTATCGGGTGACAGTACTCTGAACTTGACAGAATCGGAATTATACTTTCCGTAATAGACATAACTTCCTGACCACTTGGAGTTTTTATCGGAAGGCTTGTCCGGTGCTGCTATATGAGCTGTTCCAAGGCCTGTGTTATCCTGAGACTTGCTCCAGCCGTCCGCGCGAACATTGCCGGTATTAGCAAACGAATACTGAATGGGGCTTACGGCCATTACAAAAGATATAAGGCCTACCCCTATACCCAACAAAGTTTTCCTCATATTTCCCCCATAAAACTTTATACAAAATAAAGTTTAAAAGCATTTTCTAAACTTGTAGCGTAAGAATAGCAGATTCTAAAAACGAAGTAAAGGAGCGAAATCGGTATTTTTCAGGCAGGGCAGAAAAATGAAAATCATCCGGTCAATTCAGTAAAAAATCTTTATCTGATGGTGCAGAGTTTTCCTCTTAAAACATAACCAATCTTCTCGTAGCAGGCATTCGAAGCTACGTAGTCGGCATCCGTATAGAGCATCGGCAAATATCCTTCTTCTTTGGCCTTCATTGTAACCTGATATACAAGATTTTCGGCATAATGCTTCCTGCGGTGTTCCGGTCTTGTATAGACAAGATTTAAGGATGCCATATCACCGTTCGGCGTGTACTTACAGCTTGCGACATTATTCCCTTCACCATCTTTCCAGAAATATGCTTTTCCGCTCGCGATAAAATCCTTAGCGTCACCTATGTAACCTGCCCTGTCTTTCTGCTCCAGACCGGTCTCCTTATACATCTTGTCTATGATATCCACGAGTTCTTCAAGGTCATTAGGCCTCACCTGATAGATCTGACCTGAAACTTCAGATGTGGGCGCTACAGGATCGGGACAATCGTAAGCAAACATGTTGGTCTTAATGGCAAGCTTTTTCCCGTCTGATGCTGCTCTCCTGATAAAGTAATCAGCAAGGCTGTATTTGATATTAAACGAATGCTGTCCGTCGAGAAATGCATTATCTTTTGCAAGCTGATATGCTCTTTCCATATCAGCTTCATCAATCCCGTCATCCGTCCATATCCATACCGGATAAGGCGCACCGGTATAGCAAAGAACTATTTTCTCATGGTCAGACAGCAAAACATTGCCTTCAAGGCTTAAGACTCTTTTCATAACGAAAAAAGTGTACTTATCTCTTGCAAGTAATTCCTGATCTCTTTCATCAACAAAGTTATCCATATGCTTACTTCTTCTTTCCGACATCAATGCCTCTTACGCCCAGATCAACCTTGATGTACCCGTTATTATCGGCTGCTTCCTGCTTCAGGACTTTAACAAAAGCCTCGTTATCTACCGGAGCCTCGTTTTCAGGCACTACAGAGGTCTTCCCTTCAAAGACGGATCCTTTGACGGAAGCGTTATAGTTGGTTGTTACGACACGATACAAAGTCTCATTATCTTCAGGATCTATCTTAGTGCCGTCAGACAAAGTGATACTTACGATCTCGACATCTTTCCGCTCCTCTTGCCGGTGGTCTATGTACTCAAATGTGAGTCCTGACATCTGGTCTCCATAGACATCGTTCTTAAAGCCGTCCTTAAGCTGCTTTGCGATCTCTTTTCCTGTCAGTTCATAAACCAGGAGGCTGTTGCCGTAAGATGAGATCGCATAGACATCATTCAAGCTGATCTCACGGCTCTCTTCCCCGCCCGGAATATAAAAACTCGTTGCAATTCCACCTTTGTTATAGAAGGATGCAACCGTGTTAAGATCAGCAGTTGCACGGAGCATCAGGGAAGTGATCCAGTTGCCTGCCGAAGTTGCACCGTTATCGCTTACAACATCGTGTTTTTCGATCGAATGATCAATATAGCCGATTACTTCATCCTCAACCTCCAGGGCAGCGCGTGAGATGGTCATGATATCGGGATCCAGAAAGCCTGAATTCTCAGGCCTGTCAAGAAACTTGTTTTTATCGGCTTTGATATCCGTATAATGCGGATCGTAGGCGGACACGTTTCCATTCTTATCGAAAACGATAACAGAAGACGCATAACCCTGGGCATGGGAATCACACTGGATATAAGGGATACCATTCCCGGATCTGCCGTATATACCATTATGTGTATGCCCGCCCGCCACAAGATCAACATCGGCAGGATCAAGTGCATCAGCGATCAAGACCGGATCCTGATGAGCGAGGACGATAGTGGCATCGGGAGACTCTTGGGCGTTGATCTCTTTTACCCTCTCCGAAAGATGATCCAGTTTCCAGTCCAGCTCACAAGCGGGAAAGCTGCTCTTATCACCGAAATCGTCTATCTTAGAGAGGAACCCTATTACCGCGATTCTCTTGCCTGCCTTCTCCACCACCGCATAATCCCTGGAAAAATCAACTCGTTCTGAAGTGCCTTCGTAATAGAGATTAGATGCAATGACCGGAGTATCCGGGTCAGCTTTATATCCTGCAAAATCGTATGCTGCGGGAGTAGCGTCCTCATCGACATTATTCAATACACCCCAATCGAATTCGTGGTTGCCGAGTTCCATGACATCATAGTCCATTATATCCATTGCGGCGCGGAGATGCGCCCCCTTGACCATGGTGGATTGCGTGGTCCCGGTATATATATCACCACAGTCGAGAAGCATTACATCATCAAATTCATCTGAATTTCTGGCATCAGAAATGATCTTGGCAATATAAGCCATACGGTACTGATAGTTTTCCTCTTTGCCGGAAGATGTGTCCATAAGCGTGCCGTGGATATCGGAAGTCTCAAAAAGCTTGATCCTGACCTCAGGCAGCTCCTTTGAGCTATCACTTGTAGCTGAACTATCTGATGTTACTGACGATTCAACAGGCTGGGGCTTTATGTTACAGGCTGCAAAAGATAATACCGTTAAGGCAGCAAGCAATACTGATACAGTCTTCTTGATCATCTTTATCCCCCTGATATTCCCTCAAAAAATCAGTTAATCCGCCTTATTCTTCCTTATATGCCTTAGGCAGATTCCAGCCGTAGTGGGCCGCCGCAAAACGTATGACACAGACGAAGAAGAAGCCCGCGAGCATTCCTGCCTCGGCTGAACCGGTGACGTTATAAACGATATAGACTACAGCTGCACCGATAATGGATGCGCATGCGTAGATATGCTTAACGAATATCACCGGCATCTCCAGTGACAGTACATCTCTTAGAACTCCTCCGCCGACACCTGTAACAACACCAAGAAAGATGACCAAAAAAGCGTTGGCGGCAAAAGGTCCGACGAGGCCTGTATGAACACCGTCAGCTGTAAAAGCCGCAAGACCCACTGTATCGAACCAGAAGAAGACCTTGTCGTAGATAACACGTGTCCTCTCCGAGACATTCCTCTTGCTCTTATGTTTCCACCATACAAATATGAAAGTGATATTGGCGGCAACAGCCGCTATGATAACGAAGAAAGGATTAATGAAAGCCGCAGGCGGAGTTGAACCCGTCACGATATCCCTTATGATGCCGCCGCCAGTAGCAGTCAGGAGCGCGAGGATATTGACGCCGAAGATATCCATCTTCTTGCGTATTCCCGCCATGGCACCTGAAACGGCAAAAGCGACAGTACCGATTATATCCGTGATCAAGATAAAGAGTTCCGTATCCATGGGTATAATTATATATATTTAAAGCCTTTTTACAATCACGATATAAGAAAGGGCTGCCTCATAAGTGAAACACTCACTTTTGAGACAGCCCTGATATGCGTACGATCAGTCAAAAGACCTTAGATCACATTCCTTATGCGTACCGCTGATACTTGTAGAGGAATGTTACCATCTGACGCCTGAGGCACTTGCCCTGAGGCTTGAATGTGCCGTCATCGTAACCTGCGACGATCTTTTGCTCGGATGCCCAGATTACAGGGATGTAGAAATAATCGGATGACTTGACGTCAGAGAACTTGCACTTCTTCTTCGAGGGAGAAGGCTCTCCTGCCATTCTCCATAGGAAAGTAACGGTCTGTGCTCTTGTGCAGACATTCTGAGGCTTGAACTTGCCGTCGCCGTAACCTGTGGTGATGCCGTTTTCGACAGCCCAGATAACAGGCTTGAAGAAGTAATCCGTTGACTTAACGTCAGGGAACTTGCAGGTGGATGACTTAACCTCGGGCTCGCCCTGGAGTCTGTAGAGGAATGTAACCATCTGGGCACGGGTACATTCGTTGGCAGGCTTGAACTTGGTCTGCTTGTCGTAACCCTTAACGATACCCTGAGCTGTCAGATCGTTTGTAGGAGTGAACCAGAATTTCTTGCTGTTTGTAACGTCCTTATAGAGGACAGTAATGACACACTTGCCTACTGCACCGGAAGCGGTTGCAGTAATAGTAACTTTACCTGCCATCTTGGCGGTAACCTTGCCGCTCTTGTCAACTGTAGCGATGCTCTTATCGGATGATTTCCATGTGACCTTTGCCGACTTATTCTTAGGCGTTGCCTTCAGTGTCAATGTCTTACCGCAGATGATCTGGGCAGAATTCTTATCGAGTTTAAGTGACTCTGCGTTGATCTTGGTGTTAACATCAAACTTCAATTCGTATTCTTCACCTTCATCGACAATAGCGCCGTCATCATCAGAAGTAGCTGTATTAACATAATAATCTACGATCTTCTTATCATCCGAGAAAGTCTTCCCACCTTCTTTATATGCTCTGATGAGGCCTGCACACTGGGATATATCGATCTCCTTGAGACTGTTGTTATGGCAGATGAGGGAGACCAGGTGCTCAGCATTAGTGATGTCGATGGAAGTGAGTTTGTTGTCATTGCAGGCAAGGTCGGAGATTCCGGAACCTGCGGGGAAAGAAAGGCTTGTGATACTGTTAAACTGGCAGTCCATCAAATACATCTTTTTGTTATTGTCCAGATTAAGAGCCGTAAGGTTATTGTGATTGCAACTTAAAGTATAAAGGCCTGTGTTCTTGCTGAGATCAAGAGTCTTTATCCCGGTCTCGCTGCAGATAAGATACTTCAGCTTGGTGTTATTTGAGACGTTGAGACTGTTAAGCTTATTGTTGTTGCAATTCAAAGATTCAAGAGACTTGGCCTCGGCGAAATCAATAGCCGTAAAGAGGTTATTTTCACATACGAGGTCCGTAACTGAAGAAGAAAGAATGAGGGTACCGTTCTTCAATTTGTTATTGGAACATTCAATATGTTTAAGATTTGTACAGTTGCTGAGATCCAGTTTGCTGAAATTATTGTCATAACACTCTAATCTTTCCAAAGCAGTGCAGCCGTCAAGTTTTATGCCCGTAAGCTGATTGTTATCACAAACAAGATCCTTCAGGCCGCTCAATCCGCTGACATCAAGACTCTTTAACTTATTATCCGAGCATTCCAGCCTTTCCAGAGCAGTACAGCCACTGACATTGAGGCTTGTAATCACATTATGGCGGCAAACAAACCAATCCAATGAAGTACAGTCTGAAAGATCGACCTTTTGGAGTTTACACTCATCAGCGTTTAAACCGTTGAGAGATGTACAGCCGACTGCCTTGATCTCTGTGAGATCTGAGGGAAGAACCAAAATTTCAAGTGCTTTCAATCCGCTGACATCAAGAGTCGTAAGCTTGGTGCCAGAACATCTAAATTCAGTGAGATCCTTACACATCGAGATATCCAGACTTGAGATGGGATTATCATCGATATTAAGGATCTTTAACTTGGTATTCTTAGAAAGATCAATGCTTGTAAGCTTAGCCCCGGATGCTTTAAACATCTCAAGGTCAGGAAAGAGCTCGATTCCCTTGGAGTCTGTCAGGTCTCCATCCCACAAATAAATCTTTTTTACATTCGGCAACTCTTCCGAAGTAATCTTTCCGTCTGTTCCGTAATCCTGTTTTGAAAGGAAATCCCTTAATACGGGATCAGGAAAATTGGTCTCATTGATGGCTATATCGCCTGCCGCCATGGACGTCAAAGGCATGAATGCCAGCATTCCGGCAGCAAAGGCAGTACCCACCATACCCAACAATAACTTTTTGAAAGTATGCATACAATACCTCCCCTAAGATAGATTACCTCTTATTTTAATAAATTTAAGGTAGAAATTCTATCACCCAAAAGCACCATTTTTACCTTGTGGAAGCAGTATCTCATAGAAAATAGAAAAGAATCAAAAAACGTCTTGCATATACCATCGGTATATTGTATAATCTCGATACCAGTGGTATATTACTGGAAAGGAAGTGATCTAATGGGATGCTATTTTGGTGCATTAGGACGGCTTAAGATAGTACCCGAGCCCACTCGGGAATTGGTTAAGGAATATCTACTCTTCAGTGCGTATTCCTGTCCGGACAGATTCAATGTAGATGAGGTGTTTTCTAATCCTTGGTTTTTTGATAAGGATAACATGCTTGCTTCAATGATAGGGAAATTCTGCGAACCGGAAATATGGTACGAACATCTTAAGGAGAACTTTTTTGAGAAAAGAGGTTATCAGTTGATAGGAGATCCGCAATTTGTAGCCGAAGGAGATGACATTGACATCTGGGAACTCGGCAATTCAAGGGTTTTTGAATGGTATGGATTAAAGAAGCACTTTGAGGAATTGTATCTAAAAGAAGAATGAACTGATTCCAGCTATTCATTGGATGTCTTGACAGAATAATCCAGGATCCTCTTGAGTTGCTCATCATCATACTCCCTGCATTGTTCAATTATCGAGAACAGGATCGGAGATTCATTTTTGTTTACTGTAATATAATCGGGGCGCTTGATATTGCTGTTACCGGTAAGATAGTCAACTGATACGTTGTAAGCATTTGCTATATCTCTCACTACGTGAAGAGACGGTGTTCTTGTGCCAGCTTCATATCTCTGATAAGCCGGTTGACTGACGCCAATTAACCTTGCGGCCTCTGCTTGAGTGATTTCAAGCGTCTTATGAAGCGATATCAAGCGTTCCGTACTGATGATAATTTGCATATGCTAAACTCCTATCTTCGTTTGATTTTGCAGATTTATAATATCACTTATCAAGAAAAGATACCAATGGTATTTAATTAGACAAGGGGATCCGGAATAAAGCCTTTTTCCGTCAAACTCATGAGAACAATTGGTCAGGATCCCATTATACCGGGTGTGTTATTCTCACACAGACATAACCATCATCCGTTATCTGTCAGCATCCAACAATTCTTTATAGATCTCATTCTTGCCACGGCCTGTCGCTATCGATAAGGCCTTGGCAACATCCTTTATGGAAAGGCCGGACTTGATAAGATATTCCTTGAGTTCTTCAGTCTTCTCTTCCGTGATAACGCTTTCCGAACCTGCTGATGCACTGTTGCCTTCGATAACTACAACGAACTCACCCTTGGGCGGGTTCTTCTCAAAGTAGTCTTTTGCATCTTCCGTGTTAAGTCTTATCACTTCTTCGTATCTCTTGGTAAGTTCCCTGCAGAATGCGACTTTACGGCCTGCAAAACCTGTCTTTACAAGATCTTCACAGAGCTTGACTATCCTGTGGGGGGCTTCATAAAGGATAAGAGTATCTTCTGACTTTGACAAAGCAGCAAGCCTGTCCGTCCTGGCAGAACCTGCCGACGGCAGGAAGCCTTCAAAGTGGATGGATCTTGCATCTATTCCCGAAAGAGCAGCAGCGGTCATGGCAGCGGTGGGACCCGGTATGCATGTTACTTCAAATCCGTTCTCTGCCGCGATAGTCACCAGGTCTTCTCCGGGATCAGATATAACAGGCATGCCCGCATCGGAAACCTGAACAACATTAAGATCCTTAGAGAGAAGTTCTGTCACCATATCTTTCCTTGATGCCTTGTTATGTTCGTGGTAGGAGATGAGTTTCTTTCCTTCTATGCCGAGGTTATTAAGGAGGATCCCTGTGACCCTGGTATCTTCGCAGAGGATGACGTCAGCCGATCTGAGGGTCTCAATAGCCCTCGGTGACATGTCGGCCATGTTGCCTATTGGTGTTCCGACTAGATAAAGCAATCCTTATGCTCCTCCTCGTAGATCTCGTGCATCCTGTCCTTATCGTCAAGATAGAGTGCCGGAAGGATCTTTGTCTCCTCGTTATCGCGCCTTCTCCCTGCCATCAGTACGATCCTCGCATCCTTCCTGTGGTTGGGGAATACCGGCATCAGTCTCGATACATTGATCCCGGCATCTTGGAAGCTACCTGTCATTTTACCCGAAAATGCCGAATCAATCACTACCGCATATATTCCTGTCGAAGGTATAAGCCTCGAAGCAGCTGCCTGAGCAAAAACATCAAGGGTATCCTCTGCTCCCTGCCTTGCGCTGTTTCTCCTTGCATCGGATGAAGCTTCACCTGACCCTTCGGTAAAGTAAGGAGGGTTAGCGAAGACTATATCGTACTGGGTATTCCTTATAGTATCAGGCATCTGTCTGATGTCTGCGCAGTATGCCGTAACCTTACTGCCAAGTTTATTCTCTTCGATGTTCTTCTGAAGGATCTCACAAGAAATGGGATCTATCTCAACCAGATCCATTCTGTAATCTGCTTTCTGCTCTTCGAGCCTTGCAGCAAGGCAGATGGCGGCACCGCCGCAGCCGGAGCCTAATTCCAGTATGCGGACAGGACCTTTCCTGGGGATAAGAGACATCGTGAACCAGGCAAGAAGAACACTGTCCGTGCCGAACCTGAAGCCCGTCCTGTTCTGATACAAAACAAAGCCCTGGCGGCCCAGCTCTTCTTTCGTAAGTTCAGCTGTCATGTAGATACTGTCTCCGGCTTTTTATCTTTATAGAGGATCTTCAGAAATATGGGAGTAAGGATCGAACTGATCACTATGAGAAGGATGACGCTCGTAAAGAATGCGGGGTTCAGCATTCCGAAAGCCAGTCCCTTCTGGGCAACGATCAGGGCGATCTCTCCGCGGGTCATCATGCCTACGCCAATCTTGATCGAATCCTGGGTGGAATATTTCATCATCTTGGAGATAAAGCCGCAGCCTATGACCTTTGCGAGCATGCCTACGAGTACGAAGGCGAGCGAAAAGATGATAATGCTCGTATCTATCTGCGTGAGGTCGGTCTTAAGTCCTATCGAGCAGAAGAATACAGGTCCGAAGATCATGTAGGAATTGACGTCCATCTTGCGGTTGATGTAGTCTGAGTCCTTGAGCGAACAGAGTATAACGCCCGCACAGAATGCGCCGGTGATATCCGCAACGCCGAAAACGGCATCTGCTATGTAAGACATGCCGAAAGCCAATGCGAGTCCCAAGATCGGGATCCTTCTCGTGTGAGGGTACTTCTTATCGAAGATCTTGAATAATTTGAAAATGACATATCCCATTCCGGCAGCAAATACGAAGAAGAGGATCGTCTTAAGCAATACGATCAGAGGCTGGACTTCAGGATCCTTAAAACCGATGACAAGAGTCAGGACCATAATGCCGATGACATCGTCGATTATGGCAGCGCTCAAGACCGTGGTCGCAACTTCATCCTTGATCTTGCCTAAGTCTTTTAAGGTCTGAGCCGTAATGCTGACTGACGTGGCTGTCAAAATAGTGCCTGTGAATATGGCCTTGTAGAATTCGTCACTCCCCACGCCCGCTGTTCCGAAGAAAGCGATGTAAAGGGCAGTACCGCAGATAAGAGGAACAAATACGCCGAAAATGGCGATAATGGTCGACTTGAGTCCTGTCTTCTTGAGCTGTCTTAAGTTCGTGGAAAGGCCGGAAGAAAACATCAGCATTATTACGCCGATCTCGGCCATTGCTGAGAGATAGTCCGAATTCTGAACAAGGTTCAGGAATGATGGACCGATGATGAGTCCTGCGATGATCTCGCCTGCAACATCGGGAACCTTGCATTTTCGCGCAAGAAGACCGAACGCCTTCGCGAAGATCGTGATTATGCAAAGATCTCTGATTACCGTACTTGTATCGAACTCCATTCTTCCTGCCTCTATATCTCCAAAAGTTTTATGCGGTAATATCGCAAACGGATGCTTCCGTTACCCTGACGAGATCTTCCGCCTTGAGCCTGATCTGCAGACCTCTCATGCCTCCGCTCACCGATACCGTGTCCACCAGTTCGATCATCTCGTCTATTATCGTCTTGAATTTCTTCTTCATTCCGATGGGAGAGCAGCCGCCTCTGATGTAGCCGGTTACGGCGAGAAGATCTTTTACCGCTATCATCTCAACCCTCTTCTCTCCAGCGGCCCTGGCTGCCTTCTTCATGTCGACAGAGGAATCTACCGACAGGCAGAAGACGTAGTAATTGCCTGAATCGCCCTTTGCAACCAATGTCTTGAAGACCTCTTCGTAGGGGAGGTTCAAAAACTCTGCGACGTGATGGCCGTCAAGGTCGTTCTCGTCGTATTCATACTCTACCGCCTCATAATCTATATGGGCTGAATCGAGCATTCTCATGGCGTTAGTCTTCTTGATGCCTGACATTTAAGTTCTCCTCATAGTATCTACCGACACATTATACTTCATTCATGTTATTATTGTTTTTGTCAAATAAAACAAATAAACAGAGGTATCAGGCATGTTAAGGAATGAATATCCCGAACACGACATCAACAAAGTCTTCGATTACATGGAGGAAGTCATTGAAGGAGGCGGCGTCCACGACGACACCAAAGAGGAATTCTTCCTCATAAACAAGCTCTTTGCGAGCCTCCCTCCCGAAGCAGTCGAATACGGCATGATGTTCCTGCACGGTGAGCGCAACCTTCCCAAATCCACCGAAGACCTGATGCCCCTCTACATAAGATTCGTAAATCTCCTGGAATACCTGGAGAAGATCGACTATTTAAGACAGATCCCCGCATCAATGACGACAGAGGAGATAATGGCAAGGTCCGACATGACTTCAAGCCTCGACGAGCACGAGAAGCCTTTCGGCAAGCCCCTTCTGGGATATAAGTTCAATCTTAACGAGGATGCTCCTGTCGAGACGGGCGAAGAAGACGGCGAAGAGAAGGAAGGCATTCACCTCATGAACTGCGTTGCCCCCGTCATAAAGTGCACTGATCCCCTCACGACTTCCCTCTTCTATGAGAAGAATCTTGGCTTTAAGGCAGCCCACTTAGACGATGAGACAATGCCCCACATAAGGCTTACACGAGATAACGCGATCCTGATACTTGCAGAAGACCCGATCTATGATTATTACATTTACGCATCCGAGCCCATGCTCCTTTATTACGAGATCAAGGATAAGGTCAAGATCTTAAAGCCCCTGGAAGAAGCCGGCAAAAAGTCAGCGACCAACAGGGAATTCGTTTTCGAGGACAATAACGGACTTAAGTACTGTGTGTCTCAGAATCTTGAGATATAAAGTCCGACTCGATGATATTACTGACTCTTACGTATCCCCCGTCAAAACCTGCCACAAGATACACCCTTTTCTTACCGGGTTTGCCGACCTTGCGGACATAATAGGGATCGAGTGTCAGTTCGTCCTCTGCCCAGCGTCTTAACAGCTGCTCCCCATCCTGTTCTATATGCCAGGTAAGAGCCCGGTATCCATCATGTTCATCACGTGTGATCGAACAGTCGTCATTGAGGGTAATAGTAAAAACTTCTAATGCCGTGGTCGTGCCGCTTGCTGAAGTCTCAGCGGAAGAATGCATCGGTATGGTCTCGGGAGGAACGAAAGAATAGTCCCGGAAGATATTGAACAAGATGATTCCTAAACAGGTGATGATAAGGATCTCAACCGCAGATATTATGATCCCAGCGACTCCGGGAACCAGACCCGTCTTCCCTTTTCTCTTTGCAATGATAACGCCCGCGATCGACAGGGCCAGTGCAATAAAGGGCAGGAATAACGACAGCACCAAAAGGTAGTAGATCGATACTATGTAGCCTTCGCAAAGCACATATATTAACCGGAAACAAAGGAAAACGAGTACCGGAAGGATCGAGATGATCAATCCGGCAATACTCAGTCCGCTGATGCCGTTATTCTTCCTATCCATCAGACCTCTTCCGAACTGCGCTTAACCTCGACCGTCGCCTTCTCCAGTACGGCTCTCTTCATATCGACCGTATGTCCGCACTTGACGCACTTGAGCCTGCACTCAGCACCTGCAAGCATCAGTTCCCATTCGAAGCTGCCGCAGGGATGTCCCTTCTTCATCTTGACGATGTCGCCTTCTTTGTAATCGTAAAGGAAAAACTTGCCGGGCATATCAGACCCTCCCGTATGTAACCCTGTCGTTGCCCGAAAGGTCCTTGATCGTCCTGACTTCCTTAAGACCGGAATCTTCAAAGATCTTTCTTATGGCATTCCCCTGCAGATAGCCGTGTTCTGCTATAAGCATGCCGCCGTCTCTTAAAGCCTTCTTTGCAAATTTAGCAAGAGGCTTGTAGAACTTTAATCCGTCACTGCCCGCTTCGAGTGCCATCTCAGGCTCATAGAGTTTTATCTTGTCTTCGAGTTCACCGTATTCTCTTGTCGTAACATAAGGCGGATTTGCAGTAATGAGATCGAGTCCCGTCCATGGGACCTCATCTGCAGTAATATCCATCTTTGTGACATCAATATCAGCCTTGCATATCTCAGAATTCTTATTCGCGAAAACAAGCGCCTCATCGGAAAGGTCTCCCAGATGGACTGTCGTTTTTATCCCGTGTGAGACGAGCTCATTTGCGATCGAGATGCCTATGCAGCCCGTGCCGCAGCAGACGTCTGCAAACTCTATCCTGTCAGCCTTAACGGAGGTTATATCCTTATATGTTTCCTGGGGCATATCAAGTGCGCCGCAGAATGCGAGTGCCACTTCGACTACTGTCTCAGAGTCTGACCTCGGGATAAGGACGCCGACCGAGACATCGTATTTTTCGCGCCAGAAATAGGCCTTGCCGGTCACATACTGGACCGGCGCACCCGATGCAACCGTATCGGCAGCGAGCAGGCACTGCCTCACCAGATTGGCATCAAGTTCGCTGCCCTCTTTGGCATCCGGGAAGAATTCTTCTGCTATCAAAGATGAATCGAAGCGGGCATCTTCGACACCCGCTTCGCCTAATACCTGGTTTATCTTGTTTAATAGCTCACCATACGTCATCTTCTGCGTTCTCCGGGATTACTGCCTGGAGCGAAGCTATCGCAACTTCAACGATCTTGGCGTCAGGATCAGCAGTCGTAAAATTCTGGAACCAGAGGCCCGGCTTGGATAAGAACCTGCAGAAAGGATTCTTGTCGTGCCTGCCGAGGAATCTCAAGATCTCGAAAGAGATACTGCAGATGATTGGGATCGCTATGACCCTCACAAGGATATTGACCGCCATGTTGCCTTCACCTACAAAGATACCGATGATGCTGTATATCAGGATCGATATGAGCAGGACTATGAACATGAAAGCCGTTCCGCATCTGGGGTGGAGCCTCGGATACTTAAGAACGTTCTCAACTGTCAGAGCTTCACCTGCTTCGTAACATGCTATGGTCTTGTGCTCGGCCCCGTGGTATTGCCATACCCTCTTGATATCTTTTAACTTGGATGCAAAGTAGATATAGAGGATGAATATCATCATACGGAGAAGGCCTTCCGCGAGGTTCAGGACAACTGTCATCCAGCTTGTGGCATAAACATTCTCATCAACGAATCTTGCTATGATATCGACGATCAGTCTCGGCAGGAGAATGAACAGACCGATGCTTATGAGCATACCGAAGATAGCAGAGATCGTAACTACAGCATTGCTGTGCCTGTCAAGGAACTTATCAAGAGCGGACTGAGGCTGATCCTGAGGATCTTCACTCTCATTTCCCTCTTCGGAAAGCTCGGCAGATCTCATCATGGCGCCGGTTCCGGTTACGAGCATCTTATAGAATCTGATACAGCCTCGGACGAAAGGAACAGTCTCAAAGTAACTGACTCTTTCTCCCTGCTTGATCTCTTCAACATGGATCGTGCCGTCACCCTTACGGACTGCCATGCATGTCCTTTTGGGGCCTACCATCATGACACCTTCGATCAGGGCTTGTCCGCCAATGGTCGTCTTCTTCTGGCAGGGCTTGCATTCAGCCTTGGAAGAAGCTTCTTCAGTCTTCTCTTCTTTCTCGACTACTTCGCCTTCAACTTCCTTCAAATCCTTCTCCTCAATGGGGAGCTCGGCGATCTCGTCTATATTCTTCTCGATATTGTCAGACATACTGTCTCCTTATTTTATATATTTGTCTGATTATATCAGAATAAAAGAGGCCATAACATAATATTTGTGTGTCAATAATGGGGCTTTTGAATCTTGAACATATGTTCTTTTATGATAAACTATTAATGCACAGCCTGCTTAATGGGCGGTTGCCTTCCGAGTACTTAATACATCCTTCGGGAAAGTACTGAAGAAAGGAGGGCTGCGGAGATGACAGAAATTGAAATTATCTCTATCGTGATAGGAATTATCACCCTGGTCATAGCTTCAATCACTCTGTTGTTGAAGCTATTGACGTTTCTTATCGGGATCTTTGATTCCAGATATCGACGGAAATAAAAGACCTCACCCAAGATGGCACTCCTGTGGTGAGGTAAACATCGTTTAACTTACTCGGAAGCAACCGTCTTTGCAGACTGTGCTTTCTTACGGATATTGTAGCATTTGACCCTCATACCGTCAACGACAACAAACCTGCATATCAGTCAGAGTCTGAGGGATACTCATAATAAGTCACGGACAGGCTTCTTTAGAGCAATATATTCGCTCCTGATCATTTTGTATTACACCGCAGAGTGTACTTGAAAAACCCGTTTTCGCGAATTTCAAGTACAAAATGCATGTGATCTGTACTTGAAATTCCTTAAATCACAAATTCCAAGTACAAGTATGTTTGTACATCGTTTTTTGAAAAATGCCAATCCGATGTACAAATGAAAATTTAAAAAGGGCTGTTTGAGTGATCACTTGCAAGACAGCCCTCTGACATTCAATTTGGTTTATCCTTTCCCATTCACAAACTTATCGTATTTATAGAGGAAGGTAACCATCTGGCGTCTCAAACAGTCGCCGTTAGGCTTGAACGTGCCGTCCTTGTATCCTGCAAGGATTCCCTTCTCAGATGCCCAGAGCGTTGCCTTGTAGAAATAATCCTTCTCCTTGACATCGGTGAACTTATTTGTTTTGGTCTTGGGATCAGGCTGTCCTGCCAGTCTCCAAAGGAAGGTTACCGCATGCTTTCTTGCACAGACTATCTGAGGTCCGAAGGTTCCGTCCTTGTAGCCTTCTACGATGTGATTCTCATTGCCCCAGATGCAGGCTTTGTAGAAGTAATCCGTCTTCTTGACATCCTTGAACTTACAGGTCTTTGTTTTCGGGTCAGGTTCTCCCATGAGTCTCCAGATGAACGTTACCATCTGGGCTCTTGTACAATTATTAGCAGGCTTGAACTTGGTCTGCTTGTCGTAGCCCTTAACGACGCCCTTATCCGTCAGATAGTATGTGGGTTCATAGTAGAAGTCCTCAGGATTCGTCATATCCTTATAAAGGACTCTGATTTTACAGGAAGCGCTTGAGGTGCCTATAGAAGCCGTAACTGTAACAAACCCTGCCATCTTGCCGGTTATTTTGCCATTGGAGTCAACAGTAGCGATCTTCGTATTGGACGATTTCCAGGCAGGCTGGCTCTTTGAACCTGATATGGAGGATTTAACCGTTACGGACTTCCCACAGACAACATTCGCAGAATCCTTGTCGAGCTTGATCACAACCGGTTCTTTCGCATCGATCTTAGTTGTCTTATCCACTTCCAGGAGATATCCGTATTTGCTGTAATCAGCATCACCGAAAGGCGGCGTAAAATAATAACTCATAACGTTATATGTACCGTAATCATCCGACCTCTTTTCATTAGTCAAAACTCCGTCCCAGTAAGCCTTAAGAAGGCTCGCATTATAATTGATGTCCAGTGACGATATCTTATTGCCATAGCAATAAAGGCCGCCCAGTTTCTTACAATCTTTGATATTTAGGGAGGTAAGCTGATTGTCGATACAATCGATCCGCTCTAGAGCAGAACACCCCGACACCTTAAGGGATGCGATCTTATTATTTCTGCAGGTGATCGTCATAAGAGATGACAGACCGGAAGCATCAATAGCTTTGATCTTGCACTCTGTGCACATAAGTTCCACGAGCGATGTGCATCCGCTGATCTTAAGATCCGTAAGGGTGTCATTCCCGCTGCATTCCAGTTTCTTTAAAGACTTGCACGAGGAAACATCAAGATTATTGAGTTTGTTAGCGTAGCAGCTGATATGTTCCAATGCACTATCCTGACTAAAGACTATCTTGGTGATCTTACAACTGTAGCAATCCAAACTCTTCAGGCTCTTATTGTTAGTTAAGTCAAGACTCGTTATCTCGTTGTTGGAACACTCGAGTTCCTTTAGATTCTTGTTGTTTGACAGATCCAGTTTAGAGATCCCGGAGTCCCTGCAGTTTAAGATCTCAAGCCCTGTGTTCTTGGAAAGATCAAGAGATTCAAAAGAGTTGTTGTTGCAATACAGTTTTTTGAGCTTGGTGTTTTTGCTTATGTCTATCTGCTTTAATGCGTATTCTTCCGATCTGTTGTAATTACTTGAGCAATCCAGTTCCTCAAGCAGCGTGCAGCTTGCGATATTGAGTTTACAGATACCGGCATCGTAACAATCAAGTTTTTTGAGCGCTTTGTTCTTGGAAAGATCCAATTCGATCTCGTAGTTCCGGTTTCTTTCAGAGATATCAAGTTCTTCAAGTTTGACATTTGCCTTAAGATCGATCTCGTTAATTGAACAGCCGCTGCAATTGAGATATTTCAATGCTGTATTTTTACTGAGATCGAGTTCACAGAGCGTATCACAATGGGAACAGTTGAGTTTGGTAAGTTTGGTATTCTTTTTGAGGTCGAGCTTCAGTTCGGCTGTTCGGAAGATATAAGAACAGTCCAAAGTCTCAAGGTCCGTTAGCATGCTGAAGTCGTATTCGTTCTCGTGACAGGAACTGCATATGAGTTTTTTGATGGCCTTGTTCGAACTCCAGTTGACATTATAGACACCGCTGCAGTCAAGACTGATAAGATAAGGAAAGAATTCTATGCCTTTAAGATCGTTGATCTCCGCACCGGTGCAATCGATCGAAGTTACCTTCTTGATCTCTGCTTCCGACAGAACATCATTCTTATCAAGATCAAAGTTCTTGATCACATATTTTCGAAAATTGCGGTCCGGAAAATTAGTGGCATTGATCGTTACGGAACCTGCCGCAGATGCAGATGTTCCGGCGAACATGACCGCCAAAGAAGCGCATAAAAGCACCGGGATCATTCTCTTATTCATGTTATCCCCTCCCGTTGATATATTTGTCGTACTTATAGAGGAACGTAACCATCTGGCGCCTCAAACAGTCTCCGCCCGGACGGAATATTCCGTCATCATAACCTGCTAGGATCTTCTTCCCGGATGCCCAAAGGGTTGCCTTATAGAAGTAGTCAGACGTCTTCACATCCTTAAACGGATTCTTAGTCGTCTTAGGATCAGGGCATCCTGCCAGCCTCCAGAGGAATGTAACGGCATGTTTTCTCGCGCAGACTATCTGAGGTCCGAACGTCCCGTCCTTATATCCTTCGACTATGTGATTCTCGTTGCCCCATATACATGCCTTGTAGAAATAATCTGTCTTCTTGACATCCTTGAACTTACATGTCTTGGCCTTGGGGGCGGGCTCACCCATCAGTCTCCAGATAAAGGTCACCATCTGTGCGCGGGTACAGTTGTTGGCAGGTTTGAACTTCGTCTGTTTGTCATATCCTTTAACAACTCCTAATGCAGTCAGATAGTTAGTGGGGCTGTACCAGAAATCCGTAGATTTAGTTACATCCTTGTAGAGGACAGTTATAACGCAAGATGCGGTCTTTCCTTCGGCCTTAGCCGTTATCGTTACCGTACCTGCCATCTTGCCCAGGATCTTTTGCGTATTTGAGAAAACAATCGCGACATTATCATCAGAAGAAGACCAGGAAGCTCCTACTTCTTTACCGTCCATCAAAGCCTTGACGGAAATCTGATTGCCGCATACCACGGTCTGAGAGTCTGGCTTGATCGTCAGGACTTTAGCCGAAGGCGTAACCTTTACTCCTGCATCAAAACAGAAATGGTCGCCACTGCTTAAGGATGTCAGTGCATAAACATAATCAAGATAGTGATATCCGCTTCCTTTATATTCCGTTGACTTACCGTTCTGGTAGATAGTCGTTATGTCCTTGCAATATGTTACATCGAGTTTTGTAAGTTTATTTTTCTGACAAAACAGGTCTTCCAAAGCAGCATTGTTGCTGACATCAAGAGCCTTCAACTGATTATCGGAACAATCAAGGAAATAAAGATCACTTAATCTGTCTATCTTAAGTTTGGTAAGGCTGTTCGAAGAGCAGTTGATGGCCCTAAGCACCTTGTTGTTATCAAGATCGAGCTTGGAGATCTTGTTTTTCGAGCAGTCAAGATCAGCGAGCCTAAAATGATCTGACAGAACCAATGTCTTAAGATTGCAGGATGCGCAGTATAAAGTTTCAAGATTACCGTTATTAGAAAAATCGAGTGAAGATATGGCATTAGAAGAACAATCAAGGTATGTAAGCTTTGTATTCTTGGAAAGGTTCAGTTTGGTCAGCTGATTATCCGCACAAGACAGGCCTAGGATGTCAGGATTCTTAGTAAGATCTATCGACTTGATCTTGTTGGAAGAACATAGTATCTGAGAAAGATTCGGGTATTTTGAGATATCAAAAGCAGTAAATTTATTAGAGGAGATGTTCAAATCAGTTATATTTTCTTCCAATAGACCAAGATATCCCGGGCAGGAAAGATCCAAAGAAGAAAGATTATTGGAAGAACAATCGATCTCATAGGATCCGATAAAGGCCTGGTTTTCCAGATAATACTTGTCGATATCAAGATCAAGGGTCGTAAGTTTATTCTTCGAGCAATCCAAAATGCAGCTTCCTCCAAGAGCGAACTTCAATGTCTGAAGTTCATTGTTATAGCAATAAAAGTAGTATGGAGTAGAACCCGTCATTACAAGAGTCTTAAGCTTATTGTCGTTGCAACTCAAGTTGTTGAGAGATCCGCACCCGGTAAGGTTAAGGGATGTAAGCTTATTATTCTGACAATCAAGTTCATCAAGGTTAGCTCTGTTCTTTACATTAAGACTGGTGAGCTGATTATCGCTGCAGTATAAGATCTTAAGATAATCGTTACCGCTAAGATCGAGTTTAGTGAGTTTATTTCCCTGACATTGCAGCGTTATGAGGCTTTCAGCTCCCGACACATTAAGTGACGTTAACTGATTATCATTGCATTTTACTATGGAGAGATACTTATGCTTCGAAAGATCCAGGGAAGTGATCTTATTTCCGTAGCATTCCAGCCCTCCGAGATCTACATTCTTCGAAAGATCAAGTGACGTAAGAAGGTTATCGCTACAATACAATGTTTCGAGCTTGGTGTTTTGCTTAAGGTTCAGACTTGATATCTTATTGCCCGAGCATGATAAGGTCTTGATCAGTGTACACTTACTGACATCAAGTGACTTTAACTGATTTATTCCGCATGCCAGTTCCGTAAGCTTCGTATTGGCCCCCACATCAAGGGATCCGATCTTGTTGCTCCAGCACGACAGCTCCTCAAGATTCTTATTATTTTTGACATTAAGCGAAGTAAGTCCGTTCATGTCACACTTAAGTGTCTTGAGCTTAGTGTTCTTGGAAACATCAATGGACGTCAGACCATTACCGATGCAGGAAAGATATGTCAGTTCCGGAAAACACTCTATTCCCTTCAGATTCTTAACGGACTTCTGATCGATCTCGATCCTGTTTGCATCTCCGATCTCAGCTTCAGACAGTTTCCCGTCCTCATTGAAGTCAAATTCAGCTGTAACATAGGCCCTGAAAGCAGGGTCCGGGAAATTGGTCGCATTTACGGCTACGGGGCCTGACGCATTAACGGTCCCCCCTGTTGCCGACAACAAGACCGCAGCAAACAGGACCATAATTCCAGTAAAGTTCCATCCGGTAATCTTCATGCCTCAACCTCCTCGAAAGAAAATTCAAATCCAAATCGTGTGCAAAAGATTTGGAGGCGATGCTTGATCACATAGGATCAACATTGAGTCAAGGTCATCCCTTCCCGTTTACGAACTTGTCGTATTTATAGAGGAAGGTTACTGTCAATCCGGCTCAATCGCCTTGACCGGACATACATAGGTGCAGCCGCCGCACGAATCACAAAGGTCAGGATCGATCCTGTAGCCGGTCCAGCCGCGCTTGATCGCATCCTCCGGGCAAACGAACTCACACTTGCCGCACTTTATGCATTTATCTGTTATCTCATAAGCCATAACACCGTCTCCTTTCATCTAAGAAAAGGGTCCAAGTATTTCCTCAAGATACATGTTTATTCTACCACAAGGAAGGATAAAAAAGGACCGTCCCGGAGGACGGTCCTCATGATCTGCTTTTAACAGTGATGTTATCAGCCTTCTTCGATAGCCGACATAGGGCATGTACCTGCGCAAGCGCCACAGGAGATGCAGACATCGGGATCGATGTTGTACTGTGTATCGCCCTGGGAGATAGCACCTACGGGGCAACCGTCAGCACAAGAACCGCATGAAACACATGCATCAGTAATTACATAAGCCATATATAATTCCTCCTTCTTCCTCTTGAATTACACCTATATTATCACCTATTAAGTGTTTTTCAACAATATTGTAAATAAGCGAAAAATGTGTTATTCCGCTATTTTGCCGTTTCTTCGGGCAGGGAAAACGACAGAAGTCGCTTTTATCAGTCGAGATCGTCGTCCTCCACGTGGCTTCTGACATCGGGGTTCAAAGGTTCTATCTCATCCCACTGATACTCCTCAAAAGAACTGCCTTCTTCGTTCGTAAACTTGATCTTGACCTTCTCGGTCACATAGTTAACATCGGCTACGGTTCCGGGACCTGCGGGAGTCCTTACCCTCCTGCCTGTATCAGGCAGACGGCGTCTTGCATCAGCATAAGCTTCCTTCTCAAACTGGAGACAGCACATGAGCCTTCCGCAGGCACCGTTGAGCTTGCCGGGGTTGATCGCAAGTCCCTGGGCTCTGGCAAGGCGGAGGTTAACAGGAGCAAACTTCGTAAGGAAGGTCGAACAGCAGAGCTGCCTGCCGCAGATACCCAGACCTCCGACATGCTTTGCCTGATCACGGGATCCGATCTGCCTCAGTTCGATCCTTGTATGGAATTCATACGCAAGATCCTTTACGAGTTCCCTGAAGTCTACCCTGCCGTCAGCCGTAAAGAAGAAGATTATCTTCTTGCCGTCGAAAGCAAAGACTACATCTACGAGGTTCATCTCAAGGCCATGCTTTTCGATGAGCTTGACGCACTCGACATATGCATCTTCCTCGTTCTTGCACTTCTCCTCGTATTGGGCGATCTCTTCTTCTGTTGCGATATGCAGAACCGGAAGAAGGCGGGTCTCCTCGGAATCTTTCGTTATCTCCATCTCGTAAGGTTCGACACAGACATGCGCCAGATCAAGACCTAAGTTGGTCTCGACCATTACGGCATCGCCTATCGACAAGTTCATGTTGTCACAAGAGAACCTGTAAGGCTTGCCTGCATCGCGGAAACGTACATTTACTACCTTTGTCATTTACAAAACTCCTTCTTTATCTTTAACAGGGCGGCTCCGCACGATGCTTCGTAATTTGCGTTGACCGCCAGGGCAGATCTTAATTCTTCAACTGCTGCAACAGACCTTCCTATGGTTCCTGCCGTAACAGACGGGTGCTCGGATAAGAACCTTGCGATACGAGGTATGTCTGACTTATATCTTATATCATCAGGTGTGTCACCCTCCGACACCTTAACCTTCAGAATGTCTTCTAAAGCCCTTACCATAAGGATAAGGATGTCCTCAACATGGTCCTTATTGTCGGTAAAAAGGCCCAGCTTCTCGGTGAGAAGATTTGTATAGGATACCACGGGGATCGCAAGCATCAGGTCCATGACATCGTCCTTAAGATCCGAGAAGAGAGGATCCTGGGCCAGGGACATTGCCTTGCCGGGGTTGCCGGCCGAGAATTCGACTGCTTCGGCGATCTTTCCCTGATCGATATCGTCAAGCTTGCCCTTGATGATCTGACCTATCTCCTCGTCACTATACGGGAGCAATACCAGATTTACGGATCTTGATCTTACGGTACTGATGACAGACGGGTAAGATGAAGTGGTCATGATAAATACGACGAACGGAGGCGGATCTTCCGTAGGCTTAAGAAGAAGGTTCTGCATCGTCTCGGTCATGTGATCGAGGTCAACCAAGCAGACCTTGCGGGAAGAAAACTGGGGACTGATTATTATGTCCTCGATAACATCCCTTACGGCTTCCGCCTTTATGTTCTTACCGTCAGGAGACTCAAGTCTCAAGACATCGGGAAGAGTTCCCTCTTTCATGTATTTACAGCAGCTGCACTTACCGCAGGCGCCGTCGTCTGACGGATCCTCACAAATAAGAGCCTGAGCAAATTCATTGGCGAAAGACTTCTTGCCTGACCCTTCGGGACCGCTCAGGATATAAGATGCCACATGAGGCGCACGCACTTCTTGGGCAAGTCTTGATTTGAGCTTGTTCTGTCCTACGAGATCCGTAAATGCCATCAGATCATCTCCTCCAGGTAACCTAAGATCTCGCTGAATGTATCTTCAGGTGTTCTTGCTCCGTCGATCTTGACGATCCTGGATGACTCTGATGCTATAGCAAGATATCCGTCTCTTACCTTCTTCTGGAATTCCATGCCAAGCTTCTCGATACGGTCTTCTTCACCGCGTGCGGCGCGCCTCTCCATTGCCTGTTCGGGAGTTATATCCAGAAGGAATGTGATATCGGGATAAAAACCGCCGGTCGCAAGCTGATTTAGGGTCTCTACGACATCCTGTCCCATATTCTTGGCATAGCCCTGATATGCAGCGGTTGAATCAAAGAACCTGTCGCAGATGACTACTTTGCCGGATTCGACAGCAGGTCTTATGACCTCAGAGACGATCTGAGCTCTTGCCGCCTCAAAGAGGAGAAGTTCGGTCATGTCGGTCATGCCGCTATTCTTCTTGTCAAGCAGGATCGTCCTTATATTCTCTCCTATGACGGTTCCGCCGGGTTCGCGAAGAAGAAGGTAATCTATACCCCTCTCTTCAAGATATCCTGTAAGAAGACCGATCTGCGTACTCTTGCCGCAGCCGTCGATCCCCTCAAATGTTATGAAACACCCTCTGTCCATAAGATCAATCCAACTTGATATCTTTTATGGAAGATATCTCAAGATAGATCTCCTTGGTGATCCTGGCATTATCGGTGCGGATATCATCCACGGTCTCTTCGTGTCTTGTCTTCTTCTTGGGAGGCTGGTCTTTAAAGTTCTTCTCGCGCTTCCTCTTGAAGTTGCCGCCCTCAGACTGACCGAATTTGGTATGTCTTGCTTCCTTGGGCTGGGACTCGTTATTGTTACGGGCCTCATCCTGAACGGGTCTTTCCTTCTTTTTGCGCTCTTCGCCGCCCTTGTTGTCGCGGTCGTTGTTATAGTTACGCTTACCGGAATAATTCTTGCCGGACCTCCGCTTACCGTTATAGTTATTGCGGTTATTTCCCCTATTCTTATTGCCGCCACTGCGCCTGTTGTTCTGCGCCTCGGGATTCACGTTCGTGTTCTCAGACATTGAACACCTCCATTAATTAATTTGCTCTATAACAGAGTAATTATAAATCTCTTCAGTAAATAACTCAAATCTCATATGTCCATTCGAGCTTCCTTATACCCTGGGTGGGATCTTCTGTCCTGTCAGGAACGGTAATGCCAAGATCTTCCATCGGCACGGTCACGAAAGCCCTCTCCTTATACCTCGGATGAGGCACTGTCAGCCGCTCTGTATCGATAAGCTCATCGCCATACAGGATGATGTCTATATCGACGGTCCTCGGCCCCCACCTTATCGTCCTTACCCTGCCAAGATCGTTTTCGATGGAATTGACATAATCAAGAAGTTCATAAGGGCCAAAGTCAGTCCTGATCTTTACGCAGGCATTAAGGAAAGCTGCCTGGTCGGTATAGCCTACCGGGTCAGTCTCATAAAGAGATGACCTTTCAATCTCAAAGATGTGAGGTGACTTAATGAGCCTCCTCATGGCTTCGACAATGAAGAATTCACGGTCGCCTATGTTGCCGCCTATCGAAAGGATCGCTTCCGTCATCTTTCTATAGTTACCTCCATGGTCTCGAAAACTCCGTCTATGGGAGCATCAGGCTTACTGATGGTAACTTTCACCCTGGCGATGTCCTCATACCTTGCCTTAACCTCGCGTGCGATCCTGCCTGCAGCATATTCGATCAGGTTCATGGGTTCAGACTCGATGACATCCTTTGCGATATCGAAAACTTTGGAATAGTCGATGGTATCTTCCAGACGGTCAGTCTCAGCCCCTTTAATCTCGTCGATATAGAGCGTGACCGTAACAAGGTAACGGGCATCGTTTGACTTCTCTTCAGGAAGGCAGCCGATCCTGCCCCAAAATTCCATGTTCCTTAAGACAATCTTGTCCATTCGAGCACCTCCTTTGCGTGAGCAAGGTTAGCCTGCGCCCCCTCGCCTTCTATGTAGTCAGCCATATACTTGCCGAAAGGCTCGGGATCGTGAACTCTAAGCATCGAAGCGCCATTTGCAACTGCGATCATATTTGCAACCCAAGTTGCATCTGCCCCTTCTCCGAAATCAAGACATGCTATGAAGCGCTTACGGGAACAGGCATAAAGGATCGGGAATGATGCGGGGTTGATCGCCGCAAGTTCAAGGGTCAGCCTTCTGTCTTCCTCCCTTGTCGTACCGAATCCTATACCAGGGTCTATAATGATCTTATCTTCTGCAACTCCTTTTGCAAGAGCAATATCGACCGATCTTGATAACGACTCTCTAGCATCTTTGATGACATCAGAGCTATCGTTGATGATCCTCCTGTTATACATCAGGACAAGATATGCACCGTTAGCTGCAACTAGTCTTGCCTTATCTTCACCATCAGGATCCAATAGTCCGTTGACGTCGTTTAGGATAGTGCATCCTTCCTCAATTGCAAACTTTGCAACATCATACTTATATGTATCCGTCGACAGAATAGCTTTGCCTTCCCGCAATTCCCTTATAACGGGAGCGATCCTTTTGCACTCGTCTTCTGCCGATACAGGCTCAAAGCAGGGCCTTGTGGATTCTCCTCCAATATCGATTATGGAAGCTCCATTCTCTATCAAATCGTATGCGTGTTTGATCGCCCTGTCCGCAGCAAGATATAACCCGCCGTCCGAAAAGGAGTCGGGGGTTATATTGAGTATTCCCATAACGGAAGGATTCCGGGAAGAAAAAGTCACTTATGTCACCCGCTTATACGCTGACGGTTGATAAGGGCCAAAGCCTCGTTGCGCGTTCTGGCGTCAGTCCTGCAGCCGCCCCTCATTGCTGATGTTACGGTCATGGAACCCGGTTTCCTGATACCTCTCATGGTCATGCAGAGGTGTTCGGCTTCGATTACCACACATACCGATCTGGCATCAACTGCCTTCTCGATGCAGTCTGCTATCTCCGAAGTCAGCCTCTCCTGAACCTGAGGCTTACGGGAAAGCGTGTCAACGACTCTTGCGACCTTTGACAGGCCTAAGATCTTGCCGTCTCTCGGAACATATACTACGTGAGCTTTCCCGTGGAAAGGAAGCAGATGGTGTTCACACATCGAATAGAAAGGGATATCGCCGATGAGGATCATCTCGTCATTACCTTCTTCAGTGAAGGTCTTGATGTCATCTTTCGTATCACGGTGGAGCCCCATGAAGATCTCGCCATACATCCTGGCAACACGGACAGGAGTATCCTGAAGGCCCTCACGGGAAGTATCTTCACCGATAGCTTCGAGAATATCCTTAACGGCATTCTCGATCTTGGCGAAATCCATGTTATCGCGGCTCTCCTGCGGAATTGATGTATCGTTAAGATAATCGTGCATTGTCATTCCTCCGTATCCTTAAGACGCATCCTTCTGTATTCCAGGGGCGTCATGTTCATGTATTTTCTGAATGCGACATTGAATCGCTGTGAACTTGCAAAACCTGAGCCTGATGCGACTGCAGACACCTTGATGTCTTCACGCGACAGGAGTTCGCAGGACTTCTCGATCTTCTTCTTCATAAGATAGTTCATGGGGCTGATCTTATATCTCTCGCGGAAAGCTCTCGTAAAATAGCCCTGGCTTAAGAAAACGTAGCCTGCAGCATCGCTTACATTGATGCCTCTGTCGTAGTTATCGTCAATGAAGGTCTTGGCGAGCATTACGAGCTCATCGGTCTTGCCGGTCCTTACCTTGAGGTTCTCTTCCCACTTATGACGCAGGGCCCTTGAGATATTAATCATGAGCTCGGTCGTAAGAGTTGAGAGCATTACATCCTTGGAATAGAAATCGTTATTCTTCTCGACAACAATGCGTTCCACCACCTGGGATATTATCTTCTTATCCTTGCCGGATATGACGATATAAGGCTCTTTGTCATCCGCGCTGCCGCTCATGCCGTCATCTGTGTAATCAAGGAAACTTTCGAGGGATAACTGGGATATGTTACCGGGGATCTCAACGGAAGGACCTGTCTTGGAATTGTCGCGGGTCTTGCCCGGCATTATCTCCGCGCCGTCCTCGTAGTAGATCGCTGAAGGTGCCGCGCTGTTGGCAGCTTCCGTCATCCTGACGGCGCTCCTCCTGTCGGCCGCAAAGCCAAAATAAAGAATGAACATATCGGCAGAAGTCGACCTTACGGTCAGGTAGTGACCTACCCCCGGCCTTATGATCAGCATCTTACCCTTGTCTAAGGTAACGTCATCACCGCCTATGTTCATCTCGATCCTGCCGTCTCGCATGCATATGAGCTCGTGGCATCTGTGGCGGCTGATGCTCTGCTGCGGCTGGGTCGTGGCATATGTATGCTCGAGGCCTTCAATGATCACCGGGATCGATCCGGAGGCAGTAAGCATATTGTTTTCGATATATCCGTCTCTGTCGTTCACCTTGGTACCCCGCTTGATCTTATACGAATCCGATGCTGTCTATATAGATCTCTCCGACCCTGTCAGAGTCTTCGATCATGATCTTGAGTTCATTCAGTGAGATCGGGCCTTCTCCCTCATAGGGGATCACGATCTTCTGCCAAGATAGCTGCTGCTTTATCTCACTCTCTCCAAAACCGGAACAGATAAGCCTCTTACGGCGCTGCTCGGGATTGAAGACATTGATGACTATCTTACTTGCCCCATAGATATTGATCGGTGCGAACATCGAAGCATAATCCAATACGGGTTCAAATCCGTAGAGGGACTTATCCGTCTCATATCTTATATGAAGCGATGCTGCTCCGCTGGCCTTTGTGTTTACATCCGTAGCGATAACGCCGTTACCCTTGAAAGTACGGTAGATATCAAGGACCTCAAAGTTGGAATCAGGAGTCCTCTTCCCTACGAATTCCAGTCTGTCACACTCTGCGAAAGACAGGTCGGGAGCAAAGAACGCTGCATCCCTGTCGAACCTGAAAGGCATAACGGGAAGGTCTGCAACATTACGGAGTACCGCATCGTGAGGGATAGGCGTGAATCCGTATGTGATGCCTTCAACCTCCTCTATATCATCGCGCCATACCATTACGCACATACCGTAGAGGATCCTGGCCATAGCGGGCTTAAAGATCCTGTCAGGTCCGCAGATGGAAAAACCGCGGAGTTCCGTCTCGCCTTCTACGAGCTTCAGACCGTCGGAAAGGTTCGAGAACTTCAGGATCCTCTTGTTGCCTGCTATCTCGACTTCCGACACTTCAGGAGAAGACTTGCTCATCTTAGGCGAGAAATGCAGGCCCAAAGCTATGGTCGCAAGTCTCGTTCCCAGAGTAAAACTTATCGTCCTGTCAGGCAGGAGCATATCGTGAAGGCTCACAAGGCCCGAAGGCATGGTGAGGATCTTGGTAAATGCCTGGATATTCTCGTTGAATTCCAATACCGAATAGGGATTGTCGAAATCAACATTCTTGGGATGCATGGTCGCAAAGAGCATCGAAGGCATCAGTTCATCGTTATATACCTGTCTCGGCTCGAAAACGGATGCCAGAGTCGCAAGAAGGCCCATGAGGTAAAGATCGTATCTTTCGAAGCGGAGCTCACCAGCATTAGGAGAGAAACAGAAGCCCCTTACCGCCATTCCCGACAGGGGATTGAGCTTGGTGTTGTAGAGGGTTGACATACGGAATCTCTTGGCTATAAAACGGCTGTCATCCTTCTTCTTGTCAACTTTGTAATGAACTTCAGGAAGAAGATCGAACTCGAGTTTGGATGCGGAACTTGCAGAAAGAGGCTTATCGTCAGCTGCCTTCTTAGCTTCCTCCTCCTTGGATGTCGAAGGGAAATCAAGTTCAGCTGCCGCCTCCTCGGCTGCCTCGGTCTCTTCCTTGGGAGCAGGCTCGCCTTTGAGCATGGCTAAGCGCTTCTCTTTCTCAAAGTCAAAGTCGCCGTGCTTGCGGGCTTCCTCAAGCTCAGCTTCGAGCTTAGCAGCTTCCTTCTTTCTGTTGTCGATGGAGATGAGCTCGTCGTACTTCTCCTGATCAATATATAGACCGGCCTCATAGACCATGTCCTTCAACGCCTCGATATCCTCCATAGCCTCAGGAGATATCCAGTTGATGATCGTGGAATCGTCAAAGGCGAGGTCAACAACACCTATCGGATAGTTGACCTGATCGCTCATGCTGTATGCGAAAGCGAATGCCGAAGACGATACTTCAGCCATACGGTCAGTCTCACGGACCTTTATCCACTCGCCTGCTTCGATACTCCCGGCAGGCTCATAGGGGTATTCCTTAACTTCCCCGCAAAGTCCGGACCTTGCCGGAGAGAAGAATCTCAGATTATTCATTACATTGCGCTTCAAAGGCATCTTGGGCGCATTGGCATCCTTCATGGGAACCGAAAGATAATCGGAACCCAGGAAGATCCAGACATCGCCGCATCTTATGTCATTCAGCATTATCTGCTCACTCATGCAGCGGAATGTGAATGTATATGTGTCCAAAGAAGCCTGGTAAGCAGGGATCTCAAATTCGAACTCCCCCTTGCTTCCTGTAGTATATTCACGGCTGAAGATAACGCCGTAATCTGTATCGAGCTTAGATACCCTTCTTCCGTCCGTAGGATCCTTGGTGATCTCCAGGGTTACGGTAGCCGTAGGAGCGGCCTTTGCCTTGACGCGCACACTAACGCCCTGCTGGAACACGGCCTTGTTAGTAAGCCAGGATGGCAAAACGATCGAATTCTTCTGCATCAGATATGAACCTCTACTAAAGAATTATAAACATTATCAAGATATTATAACATATGAGAGCCGGGCTATGTTGCCGAACCTTAAGGTATGGCAATGGTCTCAAGACCGTATTTTTCGGCAATATCACTGCGGGCGTACATGATGCCGCCTAAGAAGAAAGACTGCTTATCCTTGAAAAGTGTCACTTCAATGCTGCTGTATACGGGGACATATTCATCTTCGATCCCGACATTTTTAAGATATCCCTGCTCCACCTGGTCGTTAAAAGCATAGATAAGATCAGGCGATCCTTCTTTCCTTATTTCATCCAGGAGTGCATTTATCTTCTCATCGCTATAGGTCATGGTAAGGTTATAGGTAGTTCCGTCTATGGCATTCCTTACCTGGTTCTTCTCAAAATAAGGAGCCTCAATAACAAAGGAATAGATCCCGATCTCAGGGTAAGTTACGACCAGTTTGCCGTTCTTATCGATATCGGTATACCAGGCGCAATCCATTGTAAGTTCTTCAAGCCCGTTCTCCTTGATCCAACTGCTTAATTTCTTACCGCAGGAACTGTCATAAAGGGCATCTCCCAGAAGGGACATGAAAGACCAGTAGATCCCCATAACGCAGAAAGCGCCTACGGCAACTGCAGGCAGGAGTTTATATATGATCTTGTTTTGACCATTTAATCCCACTCCCTCTTTCTCTCTCATGCACACGGCAAAATAGAATATCGCAAGGAATACCACCGTACCGAAATGGTGCTGATAAAAATAGTCTGCAGATACTCCCGCAAGGCAAAGGAAAGGAACAACAAAATACAGTGTCGTTATCTTCTTCGGAGCAAGAAGGAAGACCATGAAATAGAAGACAAAAGTGCAGAAAATACAGATGACCAGTTCCAGCGGCGAGTAGTCGAAATAAAGGATCGGACCGTCCTTAAAAGCTGTTACGAAGCTTTCAGCAGGAACGAAGAGGATAACCTTAAGAACATGTCCTAAATAAGGCAAGACTTCCCTGCTCTTAACGGCTGTATATGTGTAGTTGTCCGCTGCCGGAAGAACAAGCCGGATTATGGCAAGTGCAAACAATAGAAGAACAACAAAGCCAATAAGTCTGGGAATGTCTTTAAAGATAGCTGACAACGGGTTTTGCTTCTCCTTTATGCTGTCAGCGATGATCTCTATTATCCAGGCGATCGTGATGCCTCCTGCCATCGCGACACCATACATCGACCAGATACAGATGAAAGCAAGTGCCCCTATGAAAAGCAGCGGCTTCGTCTTTCTCTTACCGTATGCGTAAGATGCCAGGATAAGACCCAGAGCCAGAAGGACGTATGGTCTCTGGTATATTCCCCACCTGAACATGAAATAGTATGTGAATGGGATAAAAGTCCTCGCAAGATTATTGAACGGCGTTAAGAATTCGAATGCTGTTACGAGGAGTCCTGCTCCTATGAACTGGATGATGCAAAGCGAGAGTTCGTAATCCATTCCGAGTTTTGCAGGGATCGCAAGCAGCAGATGCCAGAAAGGCGGGTGTCCCTCATAACGGGGGATGTAGAAGATAATGTCCCGGATCGACGCATCTCTGCCGATGATCCAGGCCTTGGCTTCATCAGGAGTCTGTTCATGGAAGATAAAGCCTGCTATAAGGATAAGGCAGTAGATTATGATCACTGCTATCGATACAGCCCTCCTGTCGAGGGAATTGTATTTTCGATAGATCCTAGCGAATAAATTGTCGGTCAGGCTGTTCATTATCTCTTCAAACCTCTGCGATCATTACCTCGACTCCGGCTTTCCTGCATTTATCCACGACATCCCGTTTGACGGGGTCATCCAAAACACCGGAATCGGTTATCAGCGTTCCGATCCTTGAAGTCGGGATAAAACCCGAGGACGAGTCTCTTCCGATCTTGGTCGAATCCACGAGAGCCACGATGTGCTTGGACCTCTCGGCGCAGAGTTTCTTTAATTCGATCTCATAGAAGTTGTTGCCGGAAAGCCCTGTCTCTGCCGAAAAGCCGTTGCCCGACACAAAATAGAACTTGCCGGAAAGGCGCTTTATCATCTCGCGGCTCGACATACCTTCGATTGCTCCCGAATGAGGGCGCAGGGTTCCGCCCAATACAAGGACTGATTTAAAGGAATTCAGGCTCTGAAGTTCCATTGCGGTATGAAGTCCGTTTGTGATGACCGTAACATCGCTGCGGTCCTTCATGAACTTGATCATGTGAAAGGTCGTTGAACTCGCATCCATGAAGATGGTATCTCCGTCAGATACCATCCCGCCTGCGATCCTGCCGATAGCAGTCTTGAGCTTTACTTCGGAAACGGATCTTACCATGTAATTAAAGTCAGACGGTGCCTGGCTTGCATTAGGAAGAGCAACACCGCCATGGTATCTCACGAGCGCACCTGCACGTTCAAGATCACGGATATCGGATCTTACCGTTGCACCTGTTACGCCAAGGCGCTCGCCAAGTTCAACGGTACTTATCTTTCCGCATGTTTCAAGGATATCAAGGATCTTTTTTCTTCTCTCAGTATTAACCATAGATCCTCCTTCAGAACACAGTATAGATCCAGAAAGATACAAGAGCAAACAGGTTCAACATCACGGTAACAAACCCGGCTTTCTCTCTCGTTCCAGCCGGCGTGATTTCGTCTTTTTTCATGCCGGATATCGCGAACATGATAAGAGGTATTACCGGAAGGAGATAACGGCCCGAGACTCCATGCAGTACTGAAGATCCGACTTTAGTCCATCCGACATATTCGGCTGTTCCGATCAGGATATAGACAGCAGCAACTATTACAGCAGGAATAAAGCGGCTGCCATAGTCCTTGTCTTTGGGGATCCTTATCATACGGTAACACCAGAGTCCTGCAATGAGGATAAAAAGGACTGCAGTAAAAGAAGGCTGCGGTATGTTATCGTGTCCTAAGTTCCCGCCCATAAGTTCGATCAGGCATTTGCCGGAATCAAGGATGTAATTCCCGAATACGGATAGGACATTTACGGGATGAGACAGGATATAGTCGATCTGCATCTCGTTATTTGAGTACTGGAATCTGAGATTATAGCGCTGGAGCACGAGCAGCCAGGACAAAAGGAAAATGATGATCGATACGGCAAATAAAGCAACTGATGCATAATACCTGGATCTCTTCCCGAACCTGGATCGGGGGACAAGGAACAGTAAGAGGCATATCGGAGCATATACCATCTTACATGTAACGACAGCGATCGTAAGCAGATACAAGAGCAGATAGGAACTAAGTTTGAGCTCGCCTTCGTCCTTAAATCTCGATCTCAATATCAGAGCTATATAGACCATTATGAGCGCAGAGATAAAACTGTCAGGAGCAAGTGATACCGTCTCCTGCATCATCATCGGAAGCAAGGCTGCAAACTTAAGATAGTTCTTGCCGGATGGCGTCAGATATATGGCAAGCAGCACGAGGAAAGCCGTTATTACCATGTTAACGAACCTGCCTCCATAAGCCATGTAATAAGGCTTTGATGTGAAGAGTTCCACAGATCTGATGCCTATTGCCTGAGGCAGATACATATGCGGGGCATTTATAGCCGTATTTGGGAATAAGGTCTCTTTCACTTCATTCCAGTCAGCTGTAAGCGCTTTCAGGGGTTCGTCATTCTGTCTGTGTCCGTTATGGTAGGCATTTATGTCAAAGAGTCTCCCATATTCACTGACACCCTCAGGCAGAAGATCTCCCCCAAGCGAATTACCCGGCATGGGATCAGAGATAAGTTTGCCATGAGCAATAGAATAACTCCTCATGAAATGGTTGCCTTCATCGAAGACCGTATTGAGAGGAACAAAGATATAGTAGAGCAGGAGCAGACCAATGTAGATGGCAGCAAAATCACCTGTCTCACCCAATTTGAACTTGGGCTTGATAAGAAGGAAATAGATTCCCTGCCAGGCCGTAAAAGCAAGAAATACGATGATGGGTATCAGGATCTGCTGCCATACGGGAACTTCATCGTAGATATTAAGGTAGAAGACCGGACCTCCCAAAGATCTGCCGTTAACTACCGCAGCAGAATGCTTATCGGATTCACACTTATGGAAAGCGAAAGGCTTCCATTCGCCAAAGCCAGAGAATCCGATCCTGACTTCGTATTTATGACCGGGCGTCGATTCGGCCTTGTCAAATTGGAAATACTCACATTGGGTCGTCTGGATAAACTGCCCTTTTCTCTCCCACTCCGAAAACTTCTCGCCATCACGGTAAACAGCAACTTTAACTGTTCCTTCAGGATTTATATCTTTCTCTATAAAGAGAATGGCAACTCCCAATAACTTCTCTTCTCCTTCATCTATGTGAAGTTCCTGGCAGACTTCGTCGCCGTCTCCAAGATAGTCACTGCTCCCGCTGATATCGATAATATCTGACGTCCTCAGATTCTCATATTTAAGGGACAAACAATAGAAGACGGCTAAAGCTGCGACCAGGGCAATGATCACGCATCTTAAGATCTTTGGCAGCATCCTTTTCCCCTTCATCTTCTATATCCTCAATAAACCGTATAGATCCAGATCGATACGATGGCGAAAAGGTTAAGCATAACTGATACAAACGTCGTCTTCTCCCTGAACCCCTCATCGATCCTGCCATCCTTTTCAACGCCGGAAAGAGCAAAGAGGATAAGAGGCAATATCTGAAGGAAATATCTTCCCGTTACACCGTAGATAGCAGATGCGCCGACTTTTGTCCAACCGACATATTCGCTCAAACCGACAAGCAGATAGACCATAACGGCAATAATGGCTGGAATGATCCTCGAAGCATGGCCTGCGGAGACAGGAGCTGTTGCCATCTTCCGGCACCACAATACGGCTATCACGATAAAGATAAGAGCGGTAAATGAGGGCAGGATGATATTACTGAATCCGAGATTCCCTCCGGTAAGATCCGTCATATAGTTACCTGAATCCAGGATATAGTTTGCAAAGATACCTAAAGCCTTGCCGGGATTAGACAGAATATATCTGATCTGCAGGCTGCTGTCGGACCTGTTGAACTTGATATTGTACTGGCCTATGATCATCATCCATGACATAAGGAATGCGATAACGGATAAGGCAAATACCGCGATGGCGCCAAAGTATCTTGATCTTCTGCCAAACTTTTCTTTGGGGACAAGGAAAAGGAGCAGACACAAGGGCGCATATACGAATTTACAGAGCACTATCAAAACCGTCATAAGATATAAGACGATATAATCCTTGAGCTGAAGTTCTCCCTGATCCGATGCAAATCTCAGCCGTAAGATCAGTGCGATATAGAGCATGACCAGGCCCATGATGAATGAATCAGGTGCCAATGATACGGACTGCTGCATCAGAAGAGGCAGGAGCGCCGTAAACTTAAAGTATCCCTTGCCCGACGGGGTTATCCTTATCGCAAGCAATACCAGGAATATCGTCGCCAGCATATTACAGAACCTGCCGCAATATGCCATGATATATGGTCTGTTTGTGAATATATCCGAAAGACCGATCCCTATTACTGAAGGAAGATACATGAGGGGCATGTTGATAGCGGTATTAGAAAAACCGTATTCTCTCATCTGATCTCCTTCGATAACAAGACCCCTGATATATTCATCATCTGCCCTGCTGCCGTTATGGAAGACATTGCGGTAGGATTCATCGGCAAACTTTGCTACCGCTTCGGGAACCAAGGCGCCTCCCTCTCCGTTAAGAGACACCTGGGATATCAGATCTCCATGAGCTATGGTATATGACCTCAGGAAATGATATTCCTCATCAGATATCGACTGGATGGGAACAAAGATAAAATAGAGCAAAAGGAGGGCGATATATACGGATGCAAAATCTGCTTCTTCTCCCAAGTTAAGCTTCTTTTTCAAAAGGAAATGCCATATGCACTGCCAGCCGGTAAATACCGCAAAGACAGCTAAGGGTATAAGCACCATCTGGGGGACTGACACGCGCTCGTAGATATTAAGATAACAGAGCGTACCGGTGGACTTGGTTCCGTTCACAAGAGCCTTCTCATTTACGTCTGAAGGACCGGTCCTGAGCTTGAAGGGTTTTATATCGCCAAATCCCTCAAACGTTACCTTGAAGGAAAACTCATGTCCTTCTGTCGGTTGAGGTCTGTCAAAGCGGTAATATTCACATTCGGTAGTCCTAATGAATTCACCCGGTGTAACCCATTCCCCTATCTTCTCACCGTCCCGGTAAGCATATACTTTCACTGATCCTTTAGGGTTAGCATTCATATCAAGATAGAGAAATCCGAATCCATAGAGAGTATCCTCATTCTCATCAATATGGATCTTTTGAAGGACTTCATCACCATCGCCTAATTCAACAGTAAGCGTATCAGGAGAGATGACTTCAGAGGTCCTCATATTCTCATATTTAAGAGTTGTGCAAAAGAGGATGGCAAGCATCAAAACAACTGCGATGATAACGCACCTGACTACAACCGTTCTGATCTTAAACTTACTCTTATCCATTATCGTCATCCCCCGAAATGACTTACTTCTTCCTGAATACCATTATATTATAAGGGTATGTATCATCCTTGAAAATCCTTCTGTTAAAGAAGACCATAGCAAGATCGTAATCGTCTTCAGAACCTATGGCAGCAAGGAATCCCGGCATATATTCCGTGTTGTAAGTGATGATATAGTCAGGTGACCCCATCGCCTGAACCCTGGCTATATAAGAATCCCTTACATCATCCGGGAGCTTGCCTAACCACTGATAAGGATAGAGTTCATTATCGATGATCATATAATCAAAGTATGGCTTTGTGGGAACATCTATCTCTGCAACGCTCTTGAAATTGACACCGGCCAGTTTATCCTTGTCTGCATTCCCGTTTTCATCCTTCTCATATACGGCATGCCAGCATGCCATAACAACATCATCTTCCGTTGTGTTTTGAGTTAGCCAAGAGGCAAGGTCGCGGGAATAATAGAAGGGGTATACCGCTTCATTGAGACTTGCGGTAAGTGTCCAATACAAGGACATGATGCAGGCTATAGCCATAACGGTCAAAGGAACGATCTTATATATCTTATTGAGAGCCACGTTCTTAGCTCCTGATATATCTTCTTTGACCTCCATACGGCGTAATATCCAGAACTCATAGATAAAGAGCATCACATAGATACCATAATGATGGGGAGCACTGTAAAACGCCCCGATCAAAGCAAACATAAGAACCGGAAGAAGGAAGTGATGCAAAGCTTTTCTTCTTTTGGCAGCAACGATCCCTATCGTCCAGAGTATCACCGATACAACAGATGTAAGGATCACACCCAAAACGCCATTCACAGCGGCCCCGTATTCCATACTGGAAAGGCAATCTGTTACAAATGCCTCAGCAGGTGCGACCAGAATGATCATGTAGAACTTATACCAGACAGGAGTATCCATCATTACCGTCGTATCGGATGCGGGCCAGACTTCCATTGCTATAAGGCCTGCCAATAATGCCAGGCCGATAAAGCCTATAAGTCTAGGAATGTTGCCAAAGATTATATCTTTTACAGCCCCTGACTTTTTCGCGATAAAGATATCGATTATCCAGGCAAGAGTTATACCGCCTGCTATGGCGATGCCATAATCTGATGTAAGGCAGAGGAAGGCAAGACTTAATAAGAACCTTACAGGTTTGCTGTCCTTCTCATCGAAAAACAATGCACACAAAAGGATCGCCAGGAGCATCATGGAATATGGTCTCGAATTAACCCCGAAAAGATAAAAGACATAGAAAGTAAACGGCAGGAAAGTCTTGGTCCAGTTGTTGAAGTTTGATCTGAACTCGATCAGGGCTACCGCTAAAAGAGCGAAGATAATGTTAATGGTCTTGATGCTTATCTCATATGGCAGACCCAGTTTGGCAGGAACTGACAGAACAAGATGCCAGAGCGGAGGATGCGATTCATAGTGGGGCAGGAAGAAAAGGATATCATGATAACTTGCTTCCCTGGCGATCTGCCAGGCCTGTGCCTCGTCATACCAGGGTTCATGCATAATGGATACGATGATCAGTAAAAGAGCATACACAATGAGCACAGCCAGTCCGACTGCGGAAGGATTGAGCTTATTATAACTTTTCAGTTTTTGAGCTATCTCTTTCATGCTATCCTTCCATTCCCAATATGGACGGCATATCCTCAAGGTCACCCGTGATGTCCAGTCCGTTATCGCGTCTTGCAAGCACAATGACTCCTCCCTTGGTGAAATCCGTCTTCCATGAATTACGGCATTCCTTCACATATACAATGTCGTATGTGGATCCATAACCCATTATCCCCATCAGTTTCTTCGTTTCCAAAATATCACTGCAGAGAATAAGATCAGGCTCGCCTTCCTTTTTCCACTCTTCTATATCCTTCTTGTTCTGCTCCTCCGTATTATCACGGAACAGAGCATATGTATAACCTTCGTTGTTAAAGTTGATCGGTCTCTTTGAAGGCATGTAGGGATTAACAGGGACCGTTTCACGGGTTACAGCCGTATTCATCTTTATTATCTCTTCATTATCCTCATTTACCTCAATATCCCAGGCAGCAAACCACTTGGCATCTTCCAGCTTGTTTGCTTCCACCCAGCTGTAAAGATCACGCGATACCCAATAGGGATGGCAAATATCATTAACAGAAGCGAATCCTGTCCAGATAAGGCCCGCAAACAGCGATACTGCACAGAGAATGTATCCAATCACCGAAATAAGATCGCCTGATGCTTTCTTTTCGCTCCTCGTCTCGAGAGAGATCCATGCGCAATAGATCCCCACCATAAGATAGAGTCCGTAATGATGCGAGTAGATGTAAAAGGAACCCAAGGCTATAAACATTAAGACCGGCAAGATGATATCAGCCAGGATATCACGGCGCATAACTGCCTTTACGAAGAAAAACCATATGGCAATGCTGATCACGGCCGTTAACGCGATCGCAAAAGGGGATATGTCCTTTAAGGTCAGGATCCCGTATTGCAGAAAAGAAGTAAAACAAAGTTCAGACGGAAGAACAAAGATCTCGGCTATAAAAGTCATGACTATGTTCCCTGCCGTGATGGACCCGGTTGCAGATGCATCGGATGAAGGAGTGATGCTCCACATGAGGAAGAGAGCCAAAAGAAGCAGTGCAAAAAGACATACCGCCTGCCTAACATTGCGTCCTGTGTTCTCTCTATTTTTCTTGGCAATGTTCTTTAGCAGCCTGGTAACCCAACCCAAAGCTATACCGCCTGCAATGGCGATACCAAAGGTATCCGCAAGACAGAGCAGGGCCAAAGCAAGAAGATGCCATAAGGGCTTCTCCTCCCTTTTGGCGAAAGTAACCGCCACAAGGAAGAGCGCCAGTATCAGGAGCATATAAGGTCTTGCGATAACAGAATACTGGTAGAAGAAAAAATATGTGAAAGGGAATACTATCTTAAAGGCATTCGGGAAAGGCGACTTAAATTCAAACACAGCACATGCCAGGACAGCTATGAGTATATTAACAGCTTTCAAGCCGATCTCATATGGCAGACCGAGTTTTGCCGGGACAGATAAGATCAGCCACCAGAAAGCTATATGGCCCTCAATATGCGGCAAGTTAAAGAGCATATCGTAATAGGATGCGTCCCGGGCAATGAGCCATGCCTGGGCCTCATCGAGCCATGGTTCATGGAAGACGATAAGAGCCGATGAAAGTACGGCAAACACCAGAGTGGCAACAAGAGCTACCCTCTTAGCGGACATGCCGTTGATCCGCGCAAAAAGCCCCGAGAAAGGTATGTTAACAGTTCCCGTATCCGTCATCGGGATCCTCCGGTAATCTTTAGTCTAAAGCGACGATCTCCTTATAGAAGCCCGTGTAATCTTCCCTGCCGTCTTTTGTAAACTTGATGGCAGATCTGGGGTGCTGGTTCAGCAAGCCGGTCATGAGATACTGCATATCGTATCCCCACTTGATATCTTTCGAGAGGGGAACCATATAGTCCTCGATAAACTTGATGACAGGATAGATCCTGTACTTGGGGTTACGGAGGAAGGCAATAAGATTCTCCATTGCGCAATTCCCTGCTCCGCGTCCCATACCGAAATATGTCGCATCAAGCCAGTTGACACCGTCACCGCAGGCTTCGATGGTATTGGCGAAAGCAAGCTGCTGATTGTTATGGGCATGGATCCCGATCTCTATGCCGTACTTGTCACCGTACTCCTTATAAAGTGCAGCGATCCTGGCGATCTGCTCAGGGTAGAGCGATCCGAAGCTGTCAACGATGTAGAGGATATCCACACCGGTCTGGGAGATCATGTCCAAAGCGACTTTAACGTCAGACTCCTGGGCTGTTGACAGAGCCATGATATTGCAGGTTACCTCATATCCCTTGTTCTTGGCATCCTCGATCATGTGGCAGCATTCAGGGATGCTGTTTACATATGTAGCAACTCGGATGATATCTATAGCGCTCTCGCTCTTAGGGCGGATATCTTCCTTGTAATTGCATCTTCCGACATCAGCCATAACTGCGAGCTTCAGTTTCTTCTCCGCATTGTCACCTATAACTTCAAAGATATCGTCATCGTTGCAGAACTTCCATTTACCGAACTTATCGGTATCGAAAAGCATCTTGTCTGCCTTATATCCTAATTCCATTGAATCGACGCCGGCATTGATGTTCGTAAGGTATAATGCCTTAACAAGATCGTCCGTGAAATAGAAATCATTCACAAGACCGCCGTCTCTCATCGTTACGTCCATGACCCTGATGCTGTCACGGTAACCCATTAAGTTTGATAGTTCCTTCATTTTATTCTCCTTTGCGTTTCCTTGTCGTAAGCAATTCTTCAGCGATCATTATCGCCATCAAGAATACAACTCCTCCTATGCTTATGTATAATCCCTCCTGTTTATAGGGAACTTCAAAATCCATTTCGATAACGTTCGCCCCTTCTTCCAGAGGAATGCTCATGAGACACCCTCCGATAAGATCGACTTTATCTATGGGGGCGCCATTCAGGGTGACCGTCCATCCTCTCTCGTAGGGGATCGATGTAAACAGGCTCTCCCCTTCTTTGGCATTGTTCACTTCGATCCTTGCATAACCGTCCTCGATAACCTGACGGGATACCGAGTTAAGTCTTGCATTCTTGGCTATCTTATCAAGTTTCGTAAGATCCAAAGAGCAGATCTCAACATTGATATTAACGTCCTCATTGGAGATATCTTTTGTAAATTCGATGCTGACAGCAGCCTTTCCGTCAACTACAGCTACCCTTACCTGCTTTTGAGATAAGAATCTGTTGAAATCCTCATATCTGTTGCCGTTGATATACATGATCGCGGGTTTATCAGTGTTGGTATCAAAGGATGCATATATAACATTATTCTTTGCATCAAAGTCTTCAGGAAGGGTAATATTATAAGTAAAAGTCTGATCCTCAACAACTTCCTCATATTCCAGGGGACTATACAGTTCCGCCTCTTTGCCGGTCAGTCTCGTATAGATATCGTTGAGGTAGAGGGCAGCATTAGTCTTATCGCTGTCGTAGGATCCTGTCCCCTTGTATCTGAAAGCCACGGGCAAAACATAGGGGTTGGTGAAGATATTCTTAAAGTTTTCGACTCCTGCCACAAAATCCAGACCTGCGGTGTCCTGATCATCAGCTGAAAGCAGCACATATTTAACGCCCAGGAGGCTGTCGAGAGCGATATTCTCGGATGTCGTTACCGTGATCGTATCCTTATATCCCGTGTATCCTGCCCTGTCCAGGAACTTAATGGTATCCTGTTCGGGATCGGATACAAACGATGTCAGCGAATTAAATCCGAATGCCATGGGCTCATTGTAAGATGCATATAGGGGCGCCTCGGAATGGTAACCGTGATATGTCGTCTGAACTCTTCTTACAAAAGAATTATCCGGAACAGCATCAAGCAGGGCCTTCTCATATCTTATGTAACTCGTAAGATCGGAACTTCCGTTAGTCTCACTGCACTTCCTTGCCAGAACGACCTGCCCAAGGCTAAGTTCAACTAAGATTATTAGACCCAACAAGCCTGCCAATATGTTGCGGAACCAGTTCTTCTCTTTTCTGGAAAAGATACAAAGATAAAGAATGACCGATACTATGGCAGGAAAGATCATCTTGGCAATGAGAGGCGCTTTCTCGTAGTCGATACGCGAACCTCCCGCAAGATCCTCAACTGTCGAAGCAAATAGCAAGGACGGTACAGTAGTAGGGCTCACAAAGAACATGATCACATTGATCACTATATATCCCGCTGCACAGACTGCAGGCATCCAGGGCTTGAGTTTCCCGGATTCACCGTCAAGATAGAAGGACGCCGCAATGAATACCAGAGCAAAGATACCGACATACGCATATCTGTACCAGAATGATTCAACTTCTCTTAAGAGAGAGAAGAGTGATACCAGAGGCTTCCAGTAGAAGATCATGACCGTAAAGAGGAGAAAGACCCCATAGACGATCTTCTCCTTAAGATTCTTCATCCCTGCTATAAAGAGCAGCACGATCCCGATAAAGACAAAACTTCCGGCAAATACGCTTGCAGTTCCCTTGATGCTTATAAGGCCGAATGAGTAGTTCGACACGATATCGACAACATTCCCTATAAAACCGACATCCGTTAACATCGAAAGATCCGATCTTCCGTATGTTCTTTCGGAGAGCATGTAAAGTGTCGGAAGGAGTACCGCCGCAGCAAGGACTGCCGAGCATAAAGCTGACAGCACAAAGCGGACAAAAGCAATCAAGATGCCCTTAATACCGGAAGGCACACCCTTCGTAACAACGGTCTTTCTATCAGCCTCATCATCAGTAACCATACGTCTGACGATCTCAAAGACAAACCAAATGCCTGAAAACATAACGTTGATGATACCGGTGTACCAGTTAAAGGCGAGGGACATGGCAAGACATATTATGAGCTGGGTGCTCCTCTTGCCTTCTATGACCTTTTCCACACCTGCCAGGATCAGAGGGAGCAGGTAGGCTCCATCGAGCCACATGGTATTGCTGCTCTGGCAGATAAAGAAGGGGCTTAAGGCATATGACAAGCCCAGGACTACGGTCATACCGTAAAAAAGAAGTCCCGCAGGCTTAAATCTTCTTATGAGATAGTAAGCGGCTGTTGCCGCTGCCAATGAAGTCTTTATGACAAACAGGATGTCCAGAAATGTAGCGACGTCCTTCTTGTCAAAGAATACGACAAGGAGCGAGAAAGGCGATGCCATATAGTATGCAAATACGGCGAAGTTGCTGCCTCCGAGGGACTTGGCAAAAGAGAAATCGATAGAAGCCTTCCCTTCAAGAACATCCTTATACCAGCAGAAAAGATCAGCCATCTGATTCTGGCCGTCCCTATAGAGAAGCACCGAACTTCCCAAGGGAGCCATTCCCGTTATCGCGAATACGGCAAAAATGACTGCTGCCGTAAGTAGCGCAGTCATTAAGCTTATCCCGAGACATATCAGGGAATCACGATATTGGGCTTTTAACCTGATCTTTGTCATCTAATGTTTATTCCGAAGTCAGTTTCATAACCAGATTGACTATGTCGTCAACGGTTACTATCTGTTCCAGCAGTTCGTCGGGCAACCTGATGTTGTAGGATTCCTCAAGATCGATCACAAACTCATAGAGCTGCATCGAATCTATTGCGAGTTCCTCGGCGAGATTGGTGTCCGCCTTCAGGTCCACAGGTGATATGCCGAGCGACTCCGTTAAGAGTCCGACTATATCATCCATTATCTTCTCTCTCCGTTTACTGTCAGAACCGTCATCCATCTTCTCTTCTCCTTCTCTTGTCTTTTGCAACGGCTGCTGCCGTCTTGCGTATAGATTCCGTGTTTTCCGTGTCTTCATATTTGCTGAGTCTTGATGCCATATACTTGTCTATCTCGTCAACAAGACCCAATAACTTATCCTGTTCCTCACTGTCGTATGCCTCAAGGATCCTTCTGGCTAATACTCTGTGGAACTTGCCGTGCATCCTGCATGCGAGCTTACCGTTGCGTGTAAGGCTGATCCTTACAACACGGCGGTCCTTATCGTCACGCCTGCGTTCGACATAGCCCTTCTTAACAAGCCTGTCGATAGCAACCGTCAGCGTACCGGTCGTGATCCCGAGAGCAGCTGCCGTCTTGGACATCGTCTTGGCTTCATAGGGACCGATGGCAGTAAGAGTATGCATTTCGGCAATTGAAAGATCCGAGAAGTATCCCTGTCTCAAAGACAACTCCTCGGTCAGAATGACATTCTCGAATATCCTTACGAGTGCCGCTGACATCCTTTCTTCTTTATCCTGCACGTCCTGTCCTCCGCTAGCAGATTACTTGGACAAAAGCTTGCCGGCAAATTCCGTGCCGTCAAGTGTCGCAAAATAATCGTTCAAAGTCTCTGCTCTTCTGATGAGCTTGGCTTCACCTGATTCAGTCAGGAGAACCTCGGCAGACTTGAGCCTTCCGTTATAGTTATAGCCCATCGAATAACCGTGTCCGCCCGTATCGTGGATGTAGAGGATGTCTCCCGTAACGATCTCGGGGAGATCGCGGTCTATGGCAAACTTGTCGTTGTTCTCACAGAGAGCGCCGACAACATCGTAAACGTGATCAGCAGGAGCGTTCTCTTTACCCAGAACGGTAATGTGGTGGTATGCCCCGTACATGGCAGGTCTCATGAGGTTGACCGCACATGCATCAACACCGATGTATTCCTTGTAGATATGCTTTGCATGGATAGCTCTTGTAACGAGAGCACCATAGGGAGCAGACATGAACCTTCCCATCTCGCAATAGATGGCAACATCGCCCATGCCGGCGGGAACCAGGATCTCCTCGTACTTCTTCCTGACGCCTTCACCTATAGCCATGATATCGTTGGATGTCTGCTCGGGCCTGTATGCTACGCCTACACCGCCGGAGAGGTTAATGAAGGCGAATTTGCATCCGGTCTTCTTCTCGATGTCAGCAGCCAGCTCGAAAAGCTGACCTGCCAAAACAGGATAGTAATCGTTAGTAACCGTGTTGCTTGCAAGGAAGGCGTGGATACCGAACTTCTTGACTCCGTGAGATGCCAGCTGAGCATATGCATCGTAGAGCTGTTCGGTCGTCATTCCGTACTTGGCATCGCCGGGGTTATCCATGATGCCGTTGCCCATGTCGAAGACTCCGCCGGGATTGTACCTGATGCTCATGGTCTCAGGGAACTTATCTCCGATGATGTCCTTAAGGAAATCGATATGTGTTATGTCGTCAAGGTTTATGATGGCTCCCATGTTGTAAGCCATGGCATATTCCCTTGCGGGTGTCTCATTGGATGAGAACATGATGTGAGCCCCGTCAGCTCCGACTGCATCTGCAAGGACGAGCTCCGCCTCGGAAGAACAGTCAAATCCGAAATCATATTCGCTCATGATCTTGAGGATGTAAGGATTGGGGTTTGCCTTGACGGCAAAATATTCACGGAAACCGGGATTCCATGCGAAAGCCTTCTTTACGGCCTCACAGTTCCTTCTGATACCTGCCTCATCGTATATGTGGAAGGGCGTGGGAATATCCTTAATGATCTCCTCTGCCTGTTCTTTTGTGATAAAAGGTCTCTTCTCGTTACTCATCTTATTTTCCCCTTGTAAAATTACATAGCACCTCATTATACACGATTATTTCAAAAATCACATTAAATATTTATATAATATAAGGGTGAAGCCGGCATTCCTTTCAAAGAATGAAAGCTTTGCGCAATTATTGAAAGGACTAACGAGTATAAGTTCATGTTTGATCCGAAGACGAACCGCTACCCCTACCCTCTTGAGACTGACCGCCACTACCTTGAGCTCCATAAGGACCGCAGGATAGTCTTTGACGCATCCTACCCTTATATCGATTATTCAAGAGCGTTCAGGTTCAGGCAGGATATGGCCCGGTTACTTCTCAACATACTCGTATTCCATCTTGCAAAGATCCGTCTGGGACTCAGGATCGAGGGCCGTGAAAACCTCAAAAAGCACAAAGAGGTCTTAGACAAGGGTGTGATCTCTGTCTGCAACCATGTTCATATGTGGGATTACATAGCGGTCATGAAGGCGGTCCGCCCATACAGACCCAATCTCCTCGCATGGGCTCCGAACATAAACGGCGAGAACGGGACCCTGATCCGTCTGGTAGGCGGCATCCCTATCCCCGAAGACAATATAGCAGGTCAGAAAGCCCAGCTTAAAGCAATAAGCAAACTCCTGAAGGAAGATCACGGCTGGCTGCATATCTATGCCGAAGGCAGCATGTGGGAATACTATGCGCCGATCCGCCCCTTCAAGCGCGGCACGGCCTATATCGCAGTCAGCAACGATAAGCCCATCCTGCCTCTGGGCATCTCATACAGGGAGCCCGGGTGGCTTAGAAAGACCATATTCCGTCAGCCTGCGCGCCTCACCCTTCACATAGGCGAGCCCATCTTCCCCAACCAGGACCTGAAGCCCAAGGATCGCGAGAAAGGCCTTACGATACGCGCCCATGATGCAGTATGTAGTCTGGTAGGGATAGATCCCAAAGACAGCCTCTACGAACCCGTATATAACGATTCAAAACGCGTAGATTACTACACGACCGAGTACGGCGCCGGCTATAAAGGGTCATGGTAAGATCGTTGCGGATCAGTACGTAAAGCCTCTGTCGGGTTCCCTGAACTCCTTGCATCTCTTGAGGAAGGATCTCATGGAAGCGTCCTTATAGGCGATCTCGCTATTCTCAGCGCCAATCTCTTCGAGGAAAGTATGCGTAAACAAAGGATTCACGATGAACAAGGGGCCCAGAAGATAGGTCATATAGAGGTTATGCCATCTTAAGCCCTCTTCCTTGATGCCGGGGTGCAAGCCTTCACCGCGCTCAGCAACAAAGAGGGGCTTATACTCATCGTTATAACCCTTCCCTTCATCGAAAAAGCACTGGGTGAACTGGCTCTTAAAGCCGACCACGTCTTCCTTGCTGCCGTCTTCAAAGTAATACTGGCCGATCCAGAGGGTGTTGTATCTGTGCATCATGTCCCTGACCGCATAGGTGGGAAGGATGCCCAAGCCTTGGATATCGTTGCCGTCTTCACACTTGATGACAGAACCGAACATCTCGGAAGCATTGCCCGTAAGGAGCATGAACTGGCCGTCTTCTATCGCCTTTTTTATCTCGTCACGGTAAGGCTTCAGGCTCTCTATAACAAGCTCCTGGCCCTTCTCCGTAGTCGTTCCGACATAGACGAGCTTGATCCCGCCGTTAAGGAACTCGGGACGGGATTTAAGGTCCGTATGGATTATCTCGATAGAGGGATCGCACCTCTTGAGGTACTCGATGTTTTGAAGTTCGGCATAGAGATTACAGACTTCAGGAAATAATATCTCGATCTTCATTCTTGTCACCTCACAGTCCTTCATCTTCAGCGCGCTTAAGGATTATCTTACGGCAGTCGTCGACCAGGTCGAAAGCATCGATGCCGCAGAAGATATAGACCGTGTCGTCTTTCTTAAGATCAAATTCGGCAGCCGCCTTGCGCTCATCCAGCTCGTAAAAGATCTTCTCCTCAGGGATCCCTGCGAAGAGCAGTCTCATATAGAAGTCAGGTGCTCTCGGGCCCGTTACTATGAGCTGATCCATCAGGGGATCGTTCATCATCTCGAAGTCACAGTCGTAGAGCCAGCAGGTATTCTCGGACCAGTGGCGCTCGTCCTTGTAACAGCTTATAAGAAGGAACATCTTCTTATGGCCCGGCATCTTTCTTACATAGTCAGTCGCACGTGATACTGCCAGAGCGTTCTTATCCTTGGCGAGCTGGGTAACAACTGAGATGGATCCGGACTTCTGGACATTGAACCTGGTATCCGGGATCTTAACCTTCTCCATGATCTTGCCAAGTTCTTCGCCCTTGTATCCCAGTTCCCTGAAGAGAGCTACGACGAGACATGTATTGTAGATATTGAACATACTGTCATTGGAGATATGGTATTCGAAGTCACCTTCTTTGTCGCGGATCATGATCGTGTTCTTCTCTGTATCGATATCGTGTCCGGAATAATCGTACTCAGGGGACTTGAAGTCGCAGTTAGAGCAATGGGCCTTACCGATGTGGTGGTATCTTCTGTAATCGTAAACGAGCTTGCTGCCGCATATAGGGCAGATCCTCATATCATTTAAGAGGTTCTCACACTCAACAACATCAGTATCCTGCTTCTCGATACCGTAATAGACTCTGTCATTCTTCAATGCGATCCTTCCTGAGATAAGATCGTCACCATTAAGTACGAGCTTGGTCTCGGGAGGGATATTTGCATCAAGTATTCCTGCAATGTAATCAGGGTGTCCGTTTCTCATGATCGAATCCCTGAAAAGATTGGTTACACACATGTACTTGGGAGTGATAGTCGGGAAGACTTTAACTGCGGATCTCTCGTCTATTTCTAAGACTGCAGTGTCGTACTTTGCTTTACCTGTAAGTGTTGCGCCCTTGAGAAGACATGTCGACAGACCCGTATCGATATTGGATCCGTACCTGTTGCAAAGGACCTTCTTGCCTGCAGCTTCGAAAGCATCGCAGAGCATGTTGGCGCATGTAGTCTTACCATTGGTGCCTGTAACACCGATAATGGTCTCAGGCTTGCCTATCTTCTGAAAAAAATCCGGACAGATCTTAATGGCAAGGCTTCCCGGGTAATCCGTCCCGTTATGTCCCGTTATCTTCAATACCGGGATAGAAAGCTTTGCAAGCCACAGTGCAGTTATAAATCTCAAACCCATAGTTTCCGCCTCCGATCGTATTATAATATACACCATAACTTCGGGAATCCAATCAACATATATGCTAAAATATTCGCATTCGGCAGGTTTTTATTCCAAATGATCACTAATTTACGGAGGATCCATTCATGAACGACATTATTTCCCTTCGCAACGGCAAGCTTGCAGCAAAGATCATCAAGGGCTTGGAAGAGCGCAACATGACGGGCTTTTATGCCGAAAGCCGTGAAGAAGCTCTCGCAAAGGCTTTGGAACTCATTCCCGAGGGAAGCTCTGTCACGATGGGCGGTGGCATGAGCGTACATGAGATCGGCCTCACCGATAAGCTCAAGGAAGGCAACTACGATTTTATAGACAGAGACGCATACGAAGACAAGAGAGCCGCCATGCTCGCAGCTTACGATGCGGATTTCTTCCTCTCAAGCTGCAATGCCATCACCGAAGACGGCATCCTCGTAAATATCGACGGCAACGCAAACCGCGTATCCGCGATCTGTCAGGGTCCTAAGAACGTTCTCTTTATAGTCGGAATGAACAAGGTCTGCAAGGACGTTGACAGCGCCATGAAGAGGGCCCGGAATGTCGCAGCTCCCATAAATGCGCAGAGATTCGGTCTTAAGACACCCTGCTCTGCAACAGGTTCCTGCATGAACTGCAAGTCGCCCGACACTATCTGCTGCCAGTTCCTGGTAACGAGATTCTCGCGTCATAAGGACCGTATCAAGGTTATCCTCGTTAACGACAATCTGGGATTCTGATATATAAGTATTTATCGAAAAGATTAATTTCCCCAAACATGCTCTGACAGGCTGTTTGGGGAATTTTATTTACAGATTGATTATCGGCAGAGTCGGGTCTTCAGAAGGGATCAGAAGTTCGCTGATCTCTTCCACGGGAGTTATCTTATCAAGGTCGACTTTGACCGGTACTCCCTGCCTTGCCATTACTGCTGACTTATACTCGTTAACATCAGTAATCCTGTCAGGCAGGAGCATTCCTCCCATAGGATTGTCGTGGAAGAAATGGATGTCGGATCCTGCGGTCATGGGAAGTCCGAGCTTTACCGCATACTGATATCCCAATGCATTCTGGTTGTCGGGATTAGCTGCGTTATAGATCTCGATGCCGTCGCAGATCGAAGGCATGAGCTTTATGTCGTCGATATAGTCTCTCTCTCGGTAAGGGTGGGCATTCACCATTATGGCGCCTGCTTCATGAACTCTCTTATAAACCTCATCACGAGTAAGATCCAGGATATCGTCATTCTCCAAAAGCCACCTCCTGTCCACTCCGTAGATAAGATATTCATCCCTGTCGAAGTTAAACTCCACGCCGAAGAATACATCCAATGGCTTGCCTTTAGAAGCTGCCAGGGCTTTCTCGTAGCCTGACATATACCAGTCTACCCTCTTATCCCAGGAAAGGTCCTTCGGGACGGCACAGTTGCCGTTGAAGAAATGGTCGGTGACGATCATGCCGTTAAAGCCACGGGAGATCATGAAGTCGATATAATCAGAACCGCTGACCTTGCCGCATGCGGAAGCTTCAGATGTGTGAAGGTGTGTCTCTATCAAATAACCTTGCATTTTAAGATTGTCTTTCTAAACATTTTAGAGAATTCTACCACAGATCATATCAGTTTTTTGACAGACTTCTCATCAGTATCGAAGAGTTTTATTATGTGTTCTGCTATCTTTGCCCATGACTCACCGGCTGTCTCGCCGTATCTTCCGGTCACGAACTTATAGCCCCAGAGGTACTCGGGCATCGTCATCTCCGCGACAGCCCATCCGTAGGACTCGCCCTGCTTATTAAGACGGGGCTTAAAGTCCGACGAGATAAGGTAGCTCTGCATCTGGAGTTTGGCGAGAGTGCCGTCAAAGTTCTTCTCGCCCCCTTTGCCGAATCCCGCCTTATCTTTCATCTCGAAAGTAAAGAGTTTCTCAAAACATCCGTTAGCTATAAGATCGCCCTTTTTCACCGCCTTGGGTTCGATCCCTTCCGGCATGAACAGATCCATTATGAGTTTCTCGCGGTAACCAGCTTTGCCTTCTTCATAGAGGGCATCAAAGTCATAACCGTTACGGCGGTAATTGGCAAAATAAGGGAACCAGTTCTTGGATATGAAGCCAGCTTTATTCCCGAAAAACTTCCCGTATGCGACCTTGCCGGTCCTGGCAAGGATCGCCCTCCACTCCCAGGGATCCCGCTTGGGATCTCCCGTCCACCAATAGTCGGGACAGGTCCTGTTCTCAACCGAGAAACCGGGAATGCCGTTTGAAAAAAGAGGCATGAATCCGACTTCCTCGATCAAAGCCAGGAGTTCTTCGGGGCTGTGAAGACATGACTTGTCTTTCCAGTCAACGCCCTCTAAATACCATTCGCCGTTGATTACTTCCATCGATGTTATTCTATGGGCTCGAAGTCGGCTGCACCGTGCTTGCAGAGAGGACAAACGATATCATCGGGAAGTTCGTCACCTTCGTAAACATATCCGCAGACCTTGCATACCCAGCCCTTCTTACCTTCTGTTTCAGGCTTGGGCTTAACGTTATCCTGATAGTAGGTATAAGTCATGGTCTTCTTATCAGAAAGGACACGGGCCTCTGTTACGGAACAGATGAACATACCGTGAGTATCAAGATCAACATAGTCTTCGACCTTGAGAGACATGAAGGAATTGATGTACTTGGATAAGAACACAAGTCCGTTATCTGATCTCAAGAGTTCACCCTGGCCTTCAAACTTATCAACGGATCTTCCGCTCTGGAATCCGTAGGTCTCGAAAACTGAGAAGGGTGCTTCTTCCGAAAGGCAGTTAACATTCATTACACCAGTCTGACTTATAACATGGTGGGAATAGTTCTGCTTGTTGATCGTTACGGCAATGCGGTTGGGAGTATTGGTAACCTGTGTTACCGTGTTGACGATAAGACCGTTATCCTTCTTTCCGTCGTTTGACGTAACAACATACAGACCATAACCTATGTTAAAGAGAGCAGTAAGATCGTTCTTGTTTGCAGTGTCTTCCTTCTGGGCAAGATAGTCCTGACAGAGTTCTTTTGCAAGAGCATCGATCTGGGCCTTGGAATCCTCGTTCAATGCAGACATGATCTTAACGTTGTTGTCGCAGTAAGAGATGTTCTGTGATTTTTCGAGCATGGCCTTCATCGTCTTGATGGCCTGGGGAGCCCATGAACCGTTCTCGATCATGGCAAGAGTCTTGTTCTTGAATCCTCTCTCTGTCAAGTGCTCAATAAACTCTCTCATGAAGGGGAATATATCTGCATTATAAGTAGTCGTTGCAAGAACGATACGGCCGTAGCGGAAAGCATCCTCAACACACTCCGCCATATCTTCTCTTGCAAGGTCATTAACGACGACCTTGGGACATCCGTTATTCTTGAGTTTCTCTGCGAGGAGTTCCACTGCAGCCTTGGTGTGACCATAAACAGATGTATAGAAGATGGCGATGCCTTCTGTCTCAACTCCATAGGAAGACCAGATATCGTAGAGCTTTAAATACTCAGACAGGTCACCTGTCAGAACAGGACCATGCAGAGGACAGATCGTAGCAATATCAAGGTTAGCTGCCTTCTTCAAGACTGCCTGAACCTGTGCTCCGTACTTGCCTACGATACCGATGTAGTATCGTCTTGCTTCGCATGCCCATTCCTCTTCAACATCCAATGCACCGAACTTACCGAAGCCGTCAGCTGAGAATAAGACCTTATCAACATCATCGTATGTCATGATGACTTCAGGCCAGTGGACCATAGGAGCTGCAACGAAAGATAAAGTGTGCTTGCCGAGTGAGAGGCTGTCACCTTCAGCTACAACGATGCGTCGGTCCTCATATTCGGTACCGAAAAAATTCTTCATCATGGTAAATGCTTTTGCAGAAGATACGATCACTGCATCAGGATAAGCCTTCATGAAGTTCTCTATGTTTGCAGAATGATCCGGTTCCATATGCTGGACAACAAGATAATCAGGCTTCCTTCCGTCTAATGCCTGCTCTAAGTTATCAAGCCACTCATGCGTGAAATTCTTATCGACGGTATCCATAACGCATACCTTGCCGTCGATGATCACATATGAGTTATATGCCATACCGTTGGGTACATCATACTGTCCTTCAAACAGATCTATCTTGTGATCATTAACACCGATATACTTAATATCATCACTTACGAACACGGCAAAAACCTCCCGATCAATCAATGGATTTCAATAATGTTCATTGTAGCAAACGCAGGGGTAAACGGCAAGAAAACCTGCTAACAAAAATCAAGAGTTTGTTGGCAGGTTTTTCTTTGGTGCATTTTAGGCATGGCAAACAGACCGGAATCAAATCCGGTCTTTGTTTTAGTCGAAAATACTTATGCTGCTTGGTAAACCTCCATC